>JAHDOV010000043.1 GCA_018434685.1 Deltaproteobacteria bacterium | reverse complement strand
CAATTTTTAGTTGAAAGTTGAAGTGTGGCTCCGTCCGTGGTAGTGACCGCGGATTGCTGATTTCCATTAAAGAAAGGAGCCACACATGAAACTAGACACAAAAAAGCGTAAAAAAGCAAGAAAAGGATTAGAGCAAGTTTATGGACATCGTGAGCTGACACAGCGAATGTTTACTATTTTGCAGACTGGCAAACAAGGCCTTGACGCACTTCAAATGGAACTTGGTGTAATGCTTTGTGAGACGATCATGGACATGGAAAGGGAAGCTCTTTCCGGCCCGGACTGGTCGCCCAGCAGTAAAGGGGTATACAAATGGGCCTACCAGCCCGGTTCTGTCTATATAGGTGATCAAAAGATTCGTGTTCGTCATCCACGCTTAAGGGGCCCTCAAGGCGAGATTCAGCTGAGCAGCTACTCACAATTAAAGCAACCCGGTTCCTTTTCTGAAGAAATGCTCGGCAGGGTGTTGCGTGGCATATCCTGTAGGCGCTATGGCGAGACCGTCATAGATGCAGCCCGTTCGTTTGGCGTATCAGCCTCATCGATATCCAACAGGATCGTAGAGGCCACAAGTCGTAAGCTTAAGGAATTCAAGGAATGTAACCTTTCGGAGCTCAACATTTTTTCCATTTTTATTGACACCATCCATCGCGCCCAAGACGCTTTTATTGTAGCTTTGGGCATTGACCGTGCTGGAGAAAAGCATCCTCTGGGATTCTGGCAGGGTGCTACGGAAAACAGCGACATTTGCCGGGAGTTATTTGCGGATATGCAGGCGCGTGGTCTGACTTTTGGCAAAAAGACCCTTTGGGTTACCGACGGCGGCAAGGGGATCATCAAGGCCCTCAGAGAATCTTTCGGCACAAAGCTTTTACACCAGCGTTGCACGATACACAAAGACCGGAATATTCAGAAGCATTTGCCCAAACGGTATCGTAAAATGGCACACCGGCACTTTACTGTTGCTTTGGAGCAAAATTCCTATGCCGATGCCAGGCAGATGCTTTTGGATTTTGAGAAATGGCTCAGAAGCATTAACGAATCGGCTGGAGATTCCCTCAGGGAGGCCCTGGAAGACATTTTGACCCTTCATCGCTTAAAAGTGTCGGCATTACTGAGGAAGACTCTCACCTCGACGAATCCCATCGAGAATATGTTCTCAACCGTAAGGGACTGTGAGGCCAATATCAAGCGATACAGAAGTAGTGCCATGTCTCAACGCTGGCTTGCGGCGGTTTTATTACACTGCAAAAAAGGATTCAGGCGCATTAAGGGTTATGCCTATATTGCTGACCTGCTTATAACGATTGAACAACATTTTGGCGATGAAACAGTGAATGCCGCATAACATCATGACGTCGGAGCTGACTTTGTTTCAACTAAAAAATTGACATCACCTAGCCATGCTGAATATGTGCTCGATGTATTATCTGATCCCTTTTCAATTTCGTTGCACCCTTCGTCAACAGTAGCGTTGAGTTGACGAGGGCCTCGGACAAATTTCCGTCCTGTATCTCTATCAAAAGATGGTAATGATTATCCATCAGACAATAATCATGGCACAACCAGTTGTATCGTCGAAGAATACCTGAAAGTATTTTTAAAAAGGTATTCCGGTCGGTATCCAAATGAAAAATGTCGTTCCTCGCGTTTCCGCCTGCGGTCGCGTGATATACAGCATCTGGATATTCTATTCTCATAGGTCTGGCCATGTGTGACTCCCTCATCCTCGAACGTTCAGCCTGTCATAACAAGAAATATGATAATTCAAGACCTGACCCCATCTACATGTTAACTGTTCAAAGAGGCAAGACCACCTCACATCGCCGGATTATGACAACGCATCTGATTGGAGGATTTGTCTTTCCAGACACCCAGCATCAATTTCATGACGCTCCTTATCCGCCTGATCAATCAAAAAGCAAGAATCGAAATTAAGCTTATTTTGATTTCTGAGTCAGCAATTACACAAAGAATTCAATTTCTTTAAATAATTAGTTAATACCTGAATCTTGCACGCATTTATTAAATATTGAATGAACCATCTGGGAAACCTGTTGTATAAAGGAATATGCAAATAAACCCCAAACAACAGGAGGTACCCAGATGGTAAAAAAGCGAAATAAGGATAGCAGGAAAAGCTTTGGCAGTAAACGGTTTAATGAAGACTTTCCGGGAGCAAGAAAAATCAATGCTTCGACAGCATATGGTACATGTAGCGAACAATTAAGCCCGTTTGGCGGGCTTTTGGGACTGGTCAAGTTTTTGGATTTGTTTGATTTTGAGAAGCATTTTGAAGAAGGCTATATTTCACCGTCGCGGGAAACCAAGCTGGGCGACTATGCGATGGTTATGGGGATTGTGATGCTAATGTTTATCGGGTTTAACCGGATATGGCATTTTGTTTACATACGTTTAGAAGCCATGCTTTGCGGGATATTCAGAGTATCGAAGCTTCCGGCGGCCAGCACCTATTGGCGGTACCTGGACAGCATGGGGATCAATCAGTCCCAAGCCCTATTGAGAATCATGAGCCGTTTAAGAGAACAGGCATGGAAACGATGTGGAATTCAACACAGTCGAATTGCCATAGACATTGATACAACAGTGGAAACCATATACGGCAACCAGGACGGCGGGCGGGTCGGACATAATCCGAAGCACCGGGGTAAGAAAGGCTACCGACCTATCCTTTGCTTTATTGAGCAGACAAGAGAATATCTGTATGGGAAGCTGCGTAAGGGCGCGACGGTCAGCGGCGAGGAGACCGCCAAAGTGATTCGCGCCCTAAAAGATTATTTACCGTCATGT
>JAHDOV010000039.1 GCA_018434685.1 Deltaproteobacteria bacterium | reverse complement strand
GCTTGTAGATGTTTGGTTTCTTTCCTTCTGCCAGAGATCTGGAACCCACAATCTCGTTCTGCCTTCTGCCTGGGATCTTGAACCCGATGTCTTGCCCTGCCTAGGTTCCTGAGCTACCCCGCCCGGTCTGCCTTCTGCCTGGGGTCCTGCACCCCAAGTCTTGCCCTGCCTGGCATCTCGCCCACCCTGCCCGTCCTCCCATCAGAGAATCCTATTGAATTCCTTGGCAAAATCAACTATATATCACTCATTGTTGAGCGGGGATGGCTGCAGTCCAGGTCACAGGCACGGCGTCCGGCAATCACCGGAGATCGGATTCAGACAGGATGCAACTGACGGTTGCGATCTGAATCACAGATGTTTTCGATGCCCCGGGTCAAGTGCTCATCCCTGCGTATAATTGAATATTGAATGAGGGCAAACACGAAATGAAAACAAGACAAGACCTTGATGCGATTTTTCACCCAAAAACCCTTGCCGTTGTGGGAGCACCCCAGGAAAGACCGCTTGGATGGCCAGGCATTTTCGGCTGTATCCGCGATTTCGGATACGCCGGGCGGCTCTACCCCATAAATCCCCGCGTCACCCATGTCGAAGGGCTCAAGGCCTATCCGGATCTCGTTTCCGTGCCCGAACCCATAGACCTCGTGATCATGTCCGTGCCCGCGGCCGCCGTGCCTGCGGCACTGCTGGACTGCGTTGCCTCGGGCAACAAGAATGTGCACATCTTTACCGCCGGGTTCAATGAAACCGGCGAGAAGCAGGACCTGGAGCTGCACAGGCAGATCCTGGAGATAGCCCGCAAAGGGGGGCTCCGGGTAATCGGGCCCAACTGCATGGGCGTGTACAACCCCAAAGAGAGGCTGACTACCTGGGTGAATCCCTCCAAAAAAGACGGGCCGGTAGCCTTCGTGAGCCAGAGCGGCGGCCATGCCCAGGATTTCACAGGGTTTGCCTCCGGGCTGGGTATCCATTTCAGCAAGGTCGTCAGCTATGGCAATGCCCTCACCCTCGACAGCACCGACTTTCTCGAATATCTCGCCGGTGATCCCGACACAAAGATCATCACCATGTACCTCGAGGGCGTGAAAGACGGAAGAAAACTGCTCGATGTGGTCAGGAGGATCAACAAGACCAAGCCCGTGATCATATTGAAGGCCGGCCTGACCGAGGCCGGCACCAGGGCCGTTGCATCTCACACCGGCTCAATGGCCGGAGGGGAACATATCTGGAATGCCTTCTTCAAGATGAGCGGAGCAGTTCGCGCATACTCGGTGGAAGACATGGCCCACGTCGCCCTGGCATTCCGGCATCTGAACACAACCGGTGGAACCCGGGTTGCCGTTATCGGCCACGGAGGAGGCATCGCAGTAGCTGCTGCCGATGCCTGCAGCAACGCAGGGCTCACCATGCCTCCCTTCAGCGCCGAGATGCAGAGGCAGCTCCGGAGCTTCATCCCATCGAGCGGCAACATGATCAGGAACCCGGTCGATGCCATCCCGATCTTTGTCGACACTGGCAACATACGCCACATGCTCGATCTTGCCTCATCCCAGCAAAACATCGATATGTTCATCGTCTCGCTTTCGCTCGACTGGATCTTCGACGTTGACGGCGGGGCGCATATCACCAGGATAGCCGAGTACCTGGCCAATCACGCGCGTGATTACCTGCATGGAAAGCCCCTTGTGGTAACATGGAGAACCTACCGCGACGATCCGCGAGTTCCCGAGCTGGGCATGAAGATCGAAAAGCTCCTTCTGAACAGCGGCATTCCCGTGTACCGGGGCATCGAACCTGCAACACGCGTTCTTGCCCGGTGGGCCCGATACCACCGGTTTGTCAGGGAAAGACATTCAACACAGGCTTCGATCCCAGAAGAGCTTCCCTGCCCGGCATCACCCCAGCCTGCTCACTCAGGACTGTAGGTCATGCTGCGATCCGCCGCGGCGGAGAGCTGCTTGACATTTCACCAGCGGAGGCAATCACCACCGTCCGGAAGGTCGCGGCTGCTGTTATGTAAAAGTCAAGAGAGGGGGGTATACCATGCATGAAACATCCAATTTCCGTTTCTTCAGGGAAGATCTGTGCGATCGCTGTGGAGCCTGCTTTGAGCGCTGCCCTGTGCTCGAGCTTGGGCACGATGAGGCACGGCAGGAAATACAAGCGCTTATTCACGGAGACACCGGTGCCTCCCTGGTGCTTCAGCACTGTGTCACCTGCAATGCCTGTGAATTTGTCTGCCCCACGCACGCAAACCCTTACGGACTTATCCTGGAGCGTCATAATCTGGAGGGCAGAACGCAGGGCCTCCCTTACATAGCCAGGTTCATCTTTCCAAATGAACCGGAGAACATGTGGACCACCACCAGGGTGTTGATGGGAGAAGACGAGCTGGCGCTGGTGCATTCCTGGGAGGAGAACCTGAAGAACCCCAGGAGGGAGGTTCTGCTCACCGGCTTCTACAATAATCTTTTGCCATACATCGCCCAGACCTCACTCCTTGACGAGCTGAAGCCTGCCATTGTGGGAAGTGACAGCATGTTTGGGATCGGGGAAGATGCCTACAGGATCGGGTTTTTTGAGGAGGCACAGCGGCTGGGCAGGCTCGCGAAACAGAAGTTCTCCGAGATGGGAATCGAGAAGATGTACTGTTTTATGGTGGTCGAGGCCTCGATGTTCACCGATGTGCTGCCAAAGAAATTCGGCATCGATTTCGACTTTGAGGTGGAGCTGCTGGACACCTGGCTGTTGAACAGGCTCAAGAGCGGGAAGATCCCGGTAAAACATGCAGTGAACATGAATGTTACCGTCCACGACAACTGCTGCGGCAGATACATGGACGGGGTACTGCAGGACACCACCCGCGAGATCATGGAGCGCATAGGATGCAGGGTGGTAGAGATGCAGCATATCCGGGAGAATGCACTGTGCTGCGGCTGGGCCGGGACTGTCCCCACCTTGTTCGGGCCGACTTCGGGCAACCCTTTCCACACCTTGCTCAACCTTTTGCAGAGCCTGCAAGCAAGGCTGCAGGAGGCCGAGGAAACAGGCGCCGACGCCCTGGTTGTCCCCTGCCCCGGCTGCTGCGCATTCCTCTCGCTGATAAAGGTGCTGACCAACTCCACGGTGGACATATACCTTCCTCTTGAGCTGGTTCAGATTGCCGCCGGTGAAACACCCGTTCACAAGCATGAGCACCGGGCATGGGACATTCTTGCCGTTACCACCAACCTCATGCTCAAGTGGCCCTTTTCCGCCAGGCGATTCTTCCCCAGACCCGTCGATATACAAAGGCCGCTCCCACAAGCCACACGGGGTGATGCGCTGCGGATAAAGCTGCTTGGCATGTTGTATCACAGCGCCCTGGTGCAGAACCGTGTCAGTAGAAGCTTGATCGCACGGTGTGTCAAAGCCCTGATAAACAGGTATAGAGTTCATCTCGAAACAAAAAAGCGCAAAATGACCGGCGTGCGAGGCAACGACAGGTGACAAGCGCTCTGTCTTAAATTCCCGGAACCCAAGATCTCGGGTAGCTCGCTGCGCTCACAACCCGACCTACAGGTTCGAGGCATAAAATCCGTATCTCACGGAGATTCTATAGTTTGTCGCCGTCTCCCGACAAACAATAAGGTTCTTTCTCTGCGATCTCTGCGTCCCTGCGGTGAATTCTTTTTTTGGTTGTTCTTTTCCTTCTGCCTGAGGTCTCGATCTATCTTGACCAACTGCCTTCTGCCTGGGGTCGTGAGCCACGAGTCTTGATCTGTCTGGCATTCCACCAGCGGAGGCAAGCACACACTCCGAAGGGTCGCGGCTGAACCCGCTCCTACAGGGGGTTTCTCCCATCATTCCCGCACAGGCTGGAATCCAGTCGTAGGTCATGCTGCGATCCGCCGCGGCGGAGAGTTGCTTGACATTCCAGCGTCGGAGTCCGGCACTAACGCTCGAAAAGTCGCGGCTGTTATGTAAAAGTCAAGAGGGGGGGGGGGGGAAGGTTATGGGAAAGATGAGGAACGAGGCAAGATGTCATTGTAAAGGAACTGATGAATCAGCCAGTAAGCCATGACCATGCTGTTATAAACAGACACTGAGGGTGTATGCAGTGCTGCAGCACATGTATTAGAGAAGGCATATGTGCGGCCGCAGTCTAAACCAAACGGATCCCTGGAAGCATCCGCAGCCGCGACAGAACGGTCCGCACATCGATTTCGGTTCATGACTTCTGCGAGAAGATCAGTTCGATCACTTATGCCACACCCGTGACGTAGGGGCGATCATTGAGCCACACGCACCTGATCCGGCTGAGAAGTTTCGTGGCCACCCTGACGATGGCATCCTGTTTTTTCATACGAGAGCTCTGGGTATTATAGTACGCAAGCAGTGCCGGGTCTTTCCGGACAGCCACCCAGGCGGATTCGATAAGAATATGCCTGAGGTATCCGTTCCTTCGTCTGGTTATTCCACTGGTGGATTCCTTCTCTCCGGAAGAGTGAGTTGAAGGGACCAGACCGACATAGGACTTGAGCTTGTCGATATTTGAGAAACGCTTCATATCCATGAACTCCGTGAAGAGGACAAGGGCACTCCTGAAACCGATACCGGGAATGGTCATGAGGAGCCTGATGCCATCTCCGGTTGAGTGATTCCGGACATACGTGCGGAGCTTTCTCAAGACAATGACCAGGCGCTGCCGGTCTTGTTCCAGTTCTTCAATACACAGATCGAGATAGTCTTTTGCCGGGCCGTTATCGAGGGGGAGCTCCTTCAGATAGGCTATAAACCCCGCAGACCAGCTCGATGTGTGGCGGGGAAGTTCGATCCCGTTGTAATACAGGTGGCCCTTGATGCGGTTCTTGACCCGGGTGGTGTTCTGAACGATACGACGGTGAAGTCTGCACAGGGATCTCAGGTGCTGATCTTCTTCATCCGGTATATAGATGCCAGAGAGCTCTCCTTTCTCAAGCTCTCTGGCGAGCTTGCGGGAGTCTACGACATCTCGTTTCCGGTCCTTCTCCTTGTGGCTCGTCGGGACATCGGCGGGATTGACAACGATGCAGTCCATGCCGAGTTTTCTGAATCCCCTGCATATCCAGAATCCCGAGAACCCTGCTTCGTAAACAAGATGATAGATCCCCTCCGGATAGTTCTTCTCAAGATAACTCTTCAGAGCCTCGATGTCAGGATCCATGGAAAAGGTCTTGAGTTCCATTCCGTTGTGCCGGATGGTTACTACCCAGCGCTTCTTATGAACATCTATCCCTACGTAAAAATGCTTGCCCTTGAAACTGATCCGGTTACTATTACTACTGTTCATGGCAATCTCCTTTCTTTTTATGTTGGTCTGCTAACCTCAATAATAAGAGGGAGGTTGCCATGTGCTTTATGGCAATCTCAGTTTTAACATAATGTCTGAACCCGCTCCTACAGGGGCTTGTTTTGCCATTCACGCTTGTAGATGTTTGGTTTCTTTCCTTCTGTCAGAGATCTGGAACCCACAATCTCGTTCTGCCTTCTGCCTGGGATCTTGAACCCGATGTCTTGCCCTGCCTGACACCCCGTTCTCCCATGCACGGAAAACAAGATGTCGGGTAGCTCGCTGCACTCCCAACCCGACCTACAGGTACTATGCTGAAAATCATGTTCTCATGGAGATTCTATTGTTTGTCGCCGTCTCCCGACAAACAAT
>JAHDOV010000030.1 GCA_018434685.1 Deltaproteobacteria bacterium | reverse complement strand
CTGCGGACTGCTTCTCCGCCTCCGGTTGCTCCCCACCCCGCTTCACAGCGACGCAGTTACCTTCGGCTGCCAGGGTCGGACATCCCCTGGATCGAGACTCTCACTCGACTGACCTCGCCTGCTTCCAGGCGCACTAGGAGCCGCTTCAGCGGCGACCGCACTTAAGCAGGAGAATCATTAACCCGGGAATGCAATAATAGGCAGGTGTGATGCCGAAGGCGTCTCCCTGACAATGACCTGATCGTACCTTCTAATAGCGGCAGGCAGCTTGATCAACTATCCCATCTCAGGACCCTGAGATTATGTTTAACAGAGATTCTGTTATGTGTCGTCGTCTCCCGACACATAACAAGGTCTTTTCTCTGCGACCTCGGCGGCCTCCTTGTCCTGGCGTAGCTGAAAGCGAAGCCGGATGCGGTGAATATCTTCTTTTTTCTATCACTTCTGCCAGAAATTCGTGTGCCTGCGGGAATCCATCGGCCACAGCCAAAGTCGCGGCTGAAGCCGCTCCTACACTGTTATTAGGTGCACCACGCTGTAGGAGCCGGTTCAGCGGCGACACAACCGCCGGAAACATGCCACAACCCGGTCGCGGCTAAGATTATGTTCAACAGAGATTTTGTTATTTGTCGTCGTCTCCCGACACATAACAGGGTCTTTTCTCTGCGGCCTCGGCGGCTTCTGCGGTGAATATCTTCTTTCTTTCCCTTCTGCTTGAGATCCTGCCGATTGACTCCGGACCTACGTCTTCATCTGCCCCAGCAGCCCCGTGAGCCTGTTCAGGTCGATCCCCCGCTGATACAGGGGGGCCGTATCGCCGTCGTAGGCAGCCAGGTCTTCCTCGAACACCGGGCTCTGCCCGTTGATGTAGAATATGCCCAGCGGGAATTTATCGGTCTCGGTGGCCTTCTTGAAGGCGGCATCGCGGTCAGTGGGGTTATGGCTGCCGTCGAGATAGTAGGTGTGCTCCTTGTACCACTGGAGGGTATTCACCTTGTTGAACGAGACACAGGGGTGAAAGATGTCGACCAATGCATAGCCCTTGTGGTTCACCGCGCTCTTGATAATCTGCGCTGTCTGATCCACATCGCCGGCAAAGGCCCGGGCCACGAATGAGGCGTTGAGCGCTATGGCAACCGCCAGGGGATTGAACGGCTCGATATGTACGCCCAACGTCTGGATCGGCGTGACAAAACCCCGTGCGCTCGTGGGCGATGCCTGCCCCTTGGTCAGGCCGTAGACCATGTTGTCGTGCACGATGTTCGTGATGTCCGGGTTTCTCCTGATGGCGTGCATGAAGTGGTTGCCGCCCTCGCCATACATGCACCCGTCGCCGCTTTCCGCAATGACCACCAGCTCCCTGTTCGTTGCCTTGATCGCCGTGGCCACGGGCAGGCTCCTGCCGTGAAGACCGTTGAAGTAGTGGACGTTGAGATACTGGGGGGTCTTGGCCGCCTGGCCGATACCCGAGACAAAAACCACGCCCGCCGGGTTCAGGTCGAGCTCCGAGAGTGCGGCCTTCAGCGCCTCTAAGATCCTGAAATTGCCGCAGCCCGGGCACCAGGCAATATCGATCTCGTGATCAAAGTCATATGCCGTGCTCATGAGCCCCTCCTTCAGAGCATCCCCTTGAGCGCATCGACGATCTCCTCGGGCATGAAGGGCATGCCGTCGAATTTGAGGATCTGCTCGTCGAAGTCCATGCCGGTCTTCAGCTTGATGAGCTTGGCGAACTGTGCGGTGGCATTGTTCTCGATAATGATCTTCTTGTGTGCCCTGCCGAGATACTTCGCGATATCGTGCGGCAGCGGATAGACCTGGGAGAAATGCAGAAAAGCGATATCCCCCCGGTCGAGTGTCTCCAGTGCCTCGTTCACCGCGTGACAGGTGGAACCCCAGCTCACGACCAGGTATCGGTAGTCCTGCGGCCCGATGAGCACCTGCGGCAGGATCGCCTCGCCCAGGGTGTCGAGCTTTTTCAGCCTCTTTTCCACCATGGCGATTCTCACCGATGCCTCTTCCGTGATAAAGCCGTCTTCATCGTGCTCGTCGCTGTCGGCGCGCACCCTCCCCTCGCCGAACCCGGGAATGCCCCGGGGCGAGATCCCGTTTCCGGTGAGTGCATAGCGCTTGTAATCTTTTTCCGTCTTCACGATATAGCGCTGGTCCTGCACCATGGATGCATCCAGGTCCTGGACATTGTACCGCGACTCGAGATAGTGCTGGTCTGTCAGGATGAACACCGGCACCTGGTATTTCTCGGCAAGATAAAAGGCATGCCGGGCAAGGAAGAAACCCTGTTCGATGGTCCCGGGCGCCAGGACCACCCGGGGAAATTCGCCGTGGCCGGCATAGAGCACCAGCTCGAGATCCGCCTGTTCCGTACGGGTCGGCAGACCCGTGGCAGGCCCGGGACGCTGCCCCAGGTGAACGACCAGGGGCGACTCGACGCACCCGGCAAGGCTCACCCCCTCGGTCATGAGGGCAAAGCCCCCGCCCGATGTGGTGACGAGCGCCCTGCCGCCCGCATACCACGACCCGATTGCCATGTTCACCGCGCTTATCTCGTCTTCTGCCTGTTCCACGATGACGCCGAACTCCTTGGCATTGCGGGCAAAGAATGCGAGCACGCCGGTCGAGGGAGACATGGGATACGAGGAGACGAAGTTGCATCCGCCCGCAAGCCCCCCCATGCCCACGGCATCTATGCCGTTCATGAGCAGCTCGTGTTTCACGTCTTCATTTCTCTCGATCGAGATAGAGGCCTGTCCGGGTTTCAGAAGCCTGGTGCCCGCGTCATAGCCTATCCCTGCAGCGGCAAGGTTTTTACGGAGACGCGACTCGCCACCCGGGGAAAAGAACCGGGTGATCTCATCATTCATGAGATGTTCGTCCACGTAGAAGAGCGCGGAGAGAATCCCGATCATGATGGCGCTTGTATACACAGCCCCGCCTGCCTTCTCCGACAGGTCGCGCAAGGGGATATCGATACAGGGGAAGACCTCGTCGAGATACCGCTTCTCGATGAATTCCCTGGGCCCGAGTATCACGGTCTCGTGGGTGATCCGGTCATGGAACCGCTCCATAGCACCCTCGCCCATGGGCACGAAGATGTCTATCCTCTTCGTATACGAGTTGACCCTGCGGGACGACACCCGGATCTGCGTGGAGTTGTTGCCGCCGCGTATGCGCGACATGAACTCGCTGTAGGAATACACATTGTAGCCGGAGAGCTTGAAGATCTTCACCAGAAGCGATTCCAGGGTCTGCAGGCCCTGGCCGGCCTGCCCGGAAAGCACCATGGAGAAATCGTTTCTCGGTTTGAACACCATAACACAAGTAAAAGTAATCCCCCGGACAACAGAGTCAACAGGAGGAGGTGAAAATCAGTGGCGAGAACCCCGGCGCCGAGACCTGAACCCTGTTCCTCAGCAAGCTGAGGAGGAATGAGCCCTGGACTTCTTGCCCGTCGTAGCCTTTGCAAAGACGGAATTTAACACGAAGATGGATTCAGAAAGAGAACCGTCCTTTTCCCGTTGACCCTTCTTAATCTTTAAACCCTTTATTGTCTGTGGGAGAGCCTTCGGGCGCGAATCTTTTCTTGGAGGATTTCTTGTTACGCCCTTTCTGATGCCGAAATAGGATTTTAAGGGTAGGAATAGGCATGTTATCAGATGTCGACGGATTGTCGACATCTACTGTGGTATTGGTTCTGGGTTCAAGTATCTACGTGGGAGGCAATATCACAGAACAGAAAGTCATGACGGTATGTCACGGCTTGAAGCTACGTCCTGGGGAATAAAACAAAAAAAAGGGCGGCAATATGCCACCCCTTTTATAGTTTCAATCCACGTCCCCTTATGGGGTGCGACAGCTATTTCAAATTGTTCATCCCCACACCCATGGGGAACAGCTTATTTCTCCAACCCCCTGGTTGGAGATTTGGCGGTTCATCCCCACACCCGTGGGGAACAGGCATCGAGTGGTACTTGGGGTCGAATCTTTATTCTTTAATATTGTACGCGTCTTGCTGTTTATACAATCCCATGAAATTCAATGATAAACGGGCTGTTGCCCAAACAACTGTAGGGCATAGCAATTGCTTGAGGATTGATCCTTAGATTATCTGGTATCTTCTTGTAATAAAAGCATTTAATACATTGTAATTATAAGTGATATATGTCATTGTAAGGTATAAAAACACTGAGGATATTGCCTATGATGGGTCGTCAGGAATCCCCCCAGGAGATGATATTCAGTTATCATGTAAACCTGAGTGATCGTGTTAGGAAAGATCACCCGCTTCGAAAGGTTGTCAAGTTCATCAACTTTGATTTTCTCTATGATGAGGTCAAGGATAGCTACGGCAACAATGGGAATGTATCGGTTCCTCCTCCTGTGATCCTGAAGATGATGTTTCTGCTGTTTTACTACGATGTCAGATCTGAGAGGGAACTGGTGGAAACGATTCCGGAGCGTTTGGACTGGCTGTGGTTTCTTGGATACGGTCTGGATGATGAGATTCCCAATCATAGTGTGTTGAGCAAGGCCAGGGCTCGGTGGGGAGTTGATACATTCAGAACGTTTTTTGAACGTATTGTTTTGCAGTGTATTGAGGCCGGTTTGGTAGAGGGGAGCAAGCTTTTTATCGATGCGAGTCTCATCGATGCAGATGCATCCAATAATTCGGTTGTAAACAGGCATAGCCTGAAGAAGTATCTCAACAAGAGTTATCTCAGACTTGAAGAGTCCTTGGAAGATGCAGACGTAAAAAAAACGCCAGTAAATAGCCGGTATATCTCTACGACTGATCCTGATGCCTCTGTAAGTAGATATTCGAGTGGCAAACCCAAACTGAGGTACAAGACCCACCGCTGTGTAGACCAGAAAAGCGAGATTATTACCGCCACAAAGATTACCCCCGGATCTGTGGACGATGGGAAGATGTTCTCTGAGATGGTTGAGGAACATGAGGATATTGTTAAGACGGATATCGTTGTTGCAGTTGGAGACAGCAAGTATGGAACTACCGAGAATTATCTATACTGTCATGACCGCAAGATAAAGGGGCATATGGCTTCGCTTGAGAAAACACAGAAAGGATCGGGCCGACGTGAAGGCATTTTCCCGAAAGAAGCTTTTCGATATGATCCTGCCTCAGATACGTATACCTGCCCTGCCGGGCACAAATTGAGGAAACACCATTATCACAAGGAAAGGAATCATTATGAGTATAGGGCTGATAAAGGTGTCTGTGCACAGTGTCCGTTGAGAGATGCATGTACTCGTGCAAAGGATGGCAGATCCTTAAAGCGACATCCCCGGCAGGACGAACTGGATTACCTGCGTATGGAAGCATCTACACTTAAGGCCAAACGAGATATAAGAAAACGGCAGGATCTCTCCGAGAGATCCTTTGCATGGTCTACCCGATATGGATATAAACGTGCACGATGGCGCAGGTTGTGGCGCATGGAGATCCAGGACTTCCTCATTGCTGCCATTCAGAATATCTCCATTCTTATTAAGCAAAAACCTTTGAGAAATAATGATGCTAAGCCTAATCGAAGGCCAATAAAGGCTTCAGCAGGTAGAATAAACTCTCTTTGTTGCCGTATTTCATCTTTCTTGCGCAATTGTAAGTTACCTGGGAGATGTGTTGATGTCAGTTATTCAGAAATGTTGGCTTAATCCGTTCACAGAATAAAGATTCCTCAAACAGCTATTCGAGCAACAGCCCGTAAAGATTTGAGCCCAAGTTCTGGAGAACGTTAATGAGTTAAGGGCATCCCTCTGCTGTCCCAGAAAGTTCAATTCGCTTTGATTGCCCTTCAATTATCCATTTCGAAAGTTTTTTTATGATGTTTTCCAAATCATCCTTTTTTTTGGTGCCACATTCCCAGACTATTGCTATTCGCCATCCTTGTTTCATAAGATCGGATATATTCCTTTGATCGCGCATAACTGTACCTGCGATTTTATTTCTCCAGAATTCATTTCGTGTGTCGGGCAGGTTCGACTTTTTACATCCTTTATGATGATGCCAGAAACAACCGTGAACAAATATGATGGCTTTATATTTTTTTAACACGATATCCGGCTTTCCCGGAAGACTTTGATTATTAATTCTAAATCGAAAGCCCTGCCTGTGCAAATATGATCGGATAAGCTTTTCCGGTTTAGTATTATATCCTCTTACCTTGGACATTGCTTGGCTGCGTTGCTTGGGAGTCATAAAGTCAGTCATGATGATTAATGCATCCTTTTCCCCTATGTCATGGGAGTATTATTTGCCTGTCTCCTTTAATATCCACTCTGTTTGTAAAGTGCACAGGAGTTTATATGCCTTGCTACGCAACAAAGGCGTTGCGATGTTCTTCCAATGCACGGGGGTCAGGTGCGAAGCGGTGGGGAAGCGTGAGTGTCGCACCTTCGAATTTCGCAAAATTTACCGTCTGGAATTCAGGGACGTCGTTCTTCCTCAAGAAAATGGAAACCACAAGCCTGTAATCTTCATCAAACGTAATCAAGTGACGATCAAAGGCCTTGTCGTGAAGAGCATTCAGACAAAGTCCGTTGGTGGGATCGGCGCGACGATTTTCGTTTTCACTCCACGGAATTATATGGCTGGCAATCAGCAACTGGGGGACAGCTATCCCTGTCAAAGCGCAACGATTTTCATAACTAGATAAAACCACATTGCGAAAGAAGGTTTGAAGCCGACGTGTTTTTGTCATCCGCTCATCCTCGGAAAGGCCACTTGGTTGTTCAATCTCGGGAACAGTCTTTTCCGAAACAGTTCCTAGCATCAAGGCCTCAAATGCAGCTTCGCTCTTGTTTGCCATAGCCGACCAGTTATTTTGAAATTCCGCCCATACCTTGCGGTCAAGTTTGCTGCTATTGGGGAGTCCTCCTACTCCGCGAGCCTGATGACGTGGATCAAGTGATGCGATGTTTCCGAGCTTCAGAGAAATGGAACCTGCTGTTCTATCCATTTTACCGGCAACTTCATTGACGAGCTTATTTCTACTGTTGCATTGCCCAAAGGGCAACCGGCAATAAAGGTTCATAACAATCAACAGTTCATGCTCTGTCCAGTTTCTGTTCAAATTCACTATTCCTTAATTCAAAGTCTTAGCAAATTAGTTTGACTTACAATGCTTACGGAGGATTTCTGATCTGTCTAAACCAACCTCTATAGCCTCACCCGCTGCCAAGGAAACTAACGAATGAACACGTGTAGGGCGAAGTTGCGCTATGGGTTTTGCTCGAAAACTCCGCCTTGAGTCAAAAGGGTTAGATAGATTAAGATTACTACTTAGTGATGTTTCCATAATCCTGAAGCTTAAGCTAGGCTTTAATATTACTTTTAACAGAAAAGAGGCTTTCTCCTTTGTTCGAACAGCAACCACAGCACCTTCTGCTGACTCAATGGGGGATTTAAGTTCGATCATGTCAGCAATAAGAAATGAGTAAAGATTATTAATACGTTTCTCTGGCCTCTCACAGTCACAAGCAGGTGTTATGCAAATTAGGTACTTACCATCTTGTATTCTTTGAAGAATTGTACCCTGCCCCAGATGTGATGGTAATGTTGATTGAGTGTGAAAGAATGCATCAAGGGTTGCAAGTTGATCAAGTTCTTTTTGATTATTTCTACATGCAATGGAAAGGTACCCCCAGACAATAGTCCGTGCAACCTCCTGTTTCCAAGATATTCCTCTAGGTTTCGTCAAGCTCGGCCAATTGCATGCCCCTGATTCCATCCAATCTCGGATCTCTTGTTCTAATTCATTCAACTTATCTTCAGAGGTTGGGAATTTATCTTTTTGTTTGTGCTCGATCCGCTTTTTAACAATCTCTGCACTTATACCACCCCACTGTGGAATATCTTTTTTTGATACTATAAAGGCAGATATACTTTCTTCTGATAAAATCGAAATGTCCGAGGACTGGTTTTTTTCAACTAACGAACGCCATTCGTCAATCATCAAGTTCCTGAAGCAGCTATTAGGTCCAATTGGACTTCCTTCTTCAAGCCACTCAGCAATAAACGGTGTATCCAATTCACGATTGAAATGAGCTAAAACCTCATGCAATTTCCCTTTGTAATTCGCAAGAAGCTCCAAAGTTGCCAATTGCAGTAGGCCACCATATTGTTCTTTAATCCCGTTGATAGCTTCATTGAGGACATTAGATGGTTGGACCGTATTTTGACCACCTGTTTGAGTCTTGTTCTTTAGAGAGAATGAAAAAGGTCCACATGTAAAAACAAAGTCTGTTCCTTCTGTTGATTCTCCCAGATCACCGATGATTTCATTTCGAACATTCTCCAAACGTTGGTCAGTTAGAATGAAAATAAATCGCGGAGAGCCTGTATTTTTTAGTTTTCTCAAGAGATCTAGGGCAGGCCTAGAATCTGCAGCGCCAAGGAACCAATCGAGAATCAAGATATCAGATTTTGATGCAACCTTGAATGCGGTTTCTTTAAAGGCATCTGTATATTTTATGCCCGTAAATAAAAATCCCTGGTTAGTGACTTCTTGTTTAATTTCTTGGAGATAGGCCGGCTCAGTGTCAATCGGTGAGGATAAGGAATTTTCTTCATCTCTGGATACAATAGCAGAGTCAACATCTCCTTTGGGTGAAAACGTTTGTGGGCCAAGATTTAATTGGGAAGAATCTATCTTCTCAGGAATTGGCACACTCTTCCCTTCCGACCAATGATCATCTATGAGTACAACTGCCTTGATAAAATTTCTGATCGTTCGGTCGGCAATCTCTTCATAGTTCATTTGTGTCATTACTATCCTCTTCCCCGGGATTACGTGCCTTTTCACTAAATTTTAGGCAAAAACATGCTCCCGGTTCAACTTTGTATGCAGGATCATTTGTTGCCCAAATCTCGTGACTTGCTAATGAAAGGCTCTGTCTAGCTATGTAGAGGCCTAATCCTCGTCCATCTTGTTTTGTTGTAGTAAAGGCCTCAAAAATTCTCTCTAGCATCGTTTCGTGTATTCCCGGACCGCTATCATTCACAACAACCGCATCATGCACTACGTCAAAACGAATTATCCGCCTTTCTACTGAACGAAGCCAATATATAGCGTTGTCTACAAGATTTACAAATGCCGGGTGAATTAATGCAGGGGACTCCAAAATACTGTACTCGAGAAAAAGCTTGGATGGTTCCATCGATACCCCAACTACATCCAGATCATGAGACAGAAATTGTTTCACAAAGTTCAAGATGTCATTCCCGGAAATCAGTTTCTTGGTGCGATAGCTTGCGCGATATAGGGGTTCCAACTGACGGTAACGAAGTTCCAGATGCTGAAATGTAGACTGCAGGGAGTTAACCTGCGATATTGCTTGCGGGACATTTGAGAACATGTGTCTTAAAGTACTGATAGAACCGGAAATCCCCCTAAACATGTTATGGAGTTCGTGATGGATCATCTCAACCGAAAGGCCAATCTGAGCCAATTCCACTGTTTCCTGAACCTTTTTCTCAAGCTCCTCGATGCGATCATCCTGAAGAGACATGACCAATATATTATTTTCAGAGAAGATACTTTCGTGTGCCTGTGATAGCCGTTCCTGCAATTCCATACATGTGTTCTCTCCAGAATTTGCAGCCTCCACAGTAAGCGTTACCGCCCCCTCCACACCATGTTCTGCGCAAAGCGCATCCTCAATTGAAGTTGTACCGGTGGCACTGAGTAATGCTTCTTCAACCCGGGTTAATGCGTCTTTCTTTATATTCTCAATATGCGAACTGATAGTAGCAATATGTTTCTCATAACTACCTGTTAATTCTGCAAACGCTTTGCCAACACGCATCTTCCCTGTCGCCAGTGCATTCTCCAGCAGCCTTCTACGTGCCAAACGTTTTTCAATGGTTGGACATTCCTTTTCCACTTTTATCAGGATAATTTCTCGAGCTGCTCCAGCTTCTTCCTGCAACGATTTGAATGAGTTATTATAATCAAAGGCGAGCTCGTTGAGTTCACGTCCTCGGCCGAGAGATAGATTTTTAGGGATTACCACCTTGGATTCACCTAACAATTGTTGCACCCTTTTTTCAAAAGAACTCACCGTCTCTTCCATTTCTTCATTGGAGAGAGTTGCAGTGTTAAGTTTCTCCAAAATTTCATCTCGAAGTGAAACGATGAGAGATCTCTGTCGTTCTATCTGGGAAAGTGCCTTCCTCAATTTATCAAGCAGCTCTTTTCTCTTTGCATTAAGGGTTTTCTTATGGTCTTCCAAAGTTTTGTTTGCTTCTTTGATTTTATTCTGTTGGTCACGAAATTCTTCGTTTTCATGGAAATACTGTGTTGATAGTTGTACAAGAAATGTCTCTAATGTTGACCGAAGATCCCGGTATGCTGCATTCTTAATCATTCCTTCACGACCGGCCTTATCCCTCAAGGAAGGATTACTCTTGGCATCAATTGTGATATAGCCAAACATACGGCGATAGCTGAAGAAATAATACGCTAAACCCTTACTTCTCCTTTCCTCAATATTTAACCAGTCATTCTCAGGTATCCCATAGGGAAGCACTCGAAGACCATCTCGATAGAGCATTATCCCACCGGAGTACTTTAGTTTCTTACCGATTCTATCCCAGGTATCGTCATCAAGCATGCTCTCCTTTCTATTTCCTTGCCAATACCAAAAACGAAAACGAAATGGGCCACATTTTAATTCACGATTTACGGGTTGTTGCTCGGGACTGGGAAGATCCAATTTCACACCGTAACGGAATGCGGTACCTGAATAGCGACCGGTATTGTCAAAACAAATGTCAAAGTAGTGATCATATTTATCAAGGTCATCAGGTTGAAAGAGCTCTTTGTCCTCAAAAATACTAACCGGGGCAACAAGTTCTTCATCCCATATGCGCACATCAGAAAAAAAGGAATCCATTGAATCTGACTTTGAGTCAATGTTCGGAGAAACTATTCGCGATATGCTGAAGTTGCTGAGTAAAAGAACAATCTGGTCATAGACATTCTTATCAGTGATATCAAATCGATCTTTAGGTTTCGTTAGGCACTGCACCTCGTCAGTCATATTCCCGAGATAGAAAGCCGTACCGCTCTTTCCGGTCAAGGCGCCGGTGCGTTGGAAAAGGGTTAGGTCCGGATTGAACGAATCTACTTCTATTCTGATCTGAGTCAGAAGATCCTCATATCCTTCCCATTTCCCGCTTTCAAAAGTAATGTCAAGTTGACGTCTAAATTCATCCACCAACATCTCGAATATATCGGTAGTGAATTCATCAAGTGAACTGAAGGGCAATACCGGGATCTCAAATTCGTCAAGCATCAGTTTGTGGTTACGGACGACCTTCCAGTTGAGAAACAAAGCGGTGAAGCAATCCGGATGTCCACAATCCTTTTTAGAAATTAAAAGAAGTGTGTCGCCGAGTGTGGAGATTGCTAATCTACCGATCCCCTTTTCACCCATTACCGGTCTACTCTCATATCCTTTTCTTACGGAAGGCGGCGATAACTTCTTGCTAGGGGTTCCGACGACCAACCAGCGACTTTCTATGTCGTCAAGAGACATCCCAACCCCGTCATCCCAAAGGATCGCATGTTGTTTGTGCCTGAACATTTCAAGAACCACGTTATTGGCGTAGGCATCATATGCATTCTTGAAAAGTTCGTTTACTGCTGTCGGCATATCGGCAATCTGTTCAAAGCCTAGGAGATCCAGGACTCTGGCATGCACTTTAAATTTAGCCATTGATTGCCTCAATGTGTTTCATGAATTGAGTTCCCATTGCATAGGCCAAGTCAACCGGAACTGCGTTCCCAATTTGCTTTGCCATGGAATTAAGACTTCCTTTGAACTCAAAATCGTCATCAAATCCCTGAAGGCGCGCTGCTTCTCTAACACTTATGGCTCTGTCTTGCTCAGGGTGTCCGAACCTTCCGTTGGAATAGCTGATACAACGAGTTGTCAGCCCAGTTGCAGGTTTATCCCACCATAGCCGACCATAACAGTCAGTATGCCCCAAATGCGTTTCTCCGTTTTCATTTTTCCGGGTGTAACACTCGGGCCAGAGTATTTTTGGCCAATTGTTGCGTCCACCTCCGTCATGATCCGATGCCTTAATCCGCCTCATGTTTAGTTCGGATAATTTAGCGGCACGGTGGTTTGGTATACTGGGATCCTTGTATATTTCTCCCGCGGCAATTGCCGGGAGGTCTTCAATTGCTTTTCGGACAGATTTGTAAGGCTTGTCGCGATCTTTGCCGTGGGTCGGAGCCGGAATGCTTATCTCTCCATGCATGCTTGCCAACAACACAAAACGTCGACGCAGTTGTGGTGCCCCATAATCCTGGGCAGCAACAACCCCATAGCTGATGTGATAGCCCATTTTTTTTAGCAATTCTTTAAACGCCGGGAATGGTCCCCTTTTGTGTTTGGGGACTTTCTGTAAACCCGGAACATTTTCAACAAAAACGAAGTCCGGTTTAAACTCTTCTATAATACTACCAAAATAGGACAACAAACTTTTGCGCGGGTCATTTTTAAGGCTTTCCGTATTTTGTTTGGTAAATGGCTGGCAGGGGGCACATCCGCAGAATAGTTTATAACTATTCTTGTATTTATCTATCGTCGGTTGCAGGTCTGAAGCTGTGAGTTTTGTGATGCTCTTGTCGCAAAAAATGGCCGCGGGGAAGTTTTGGGTAAAGGTGCTCTTAGCATCCAGATCAATATCCAATGCAAAAACGATATCTATTCCTGCCTTCTGAAACCCTCTGCTTGTCCCACCGCAACCACAGAAGAAGTCAAATGCAACTATGTTTTTATGTTTGTAGTTTTTTGTCATTGCTGACCCATGTTAATAATATGCTTATACAAGCTATTCCCACTTTCATCAATGTCTTTGAGAGAATACGTTTCTAAAAGGTGTTGAATATTTATTGGACATAATGAGTACTATACCTAAAAATTGTGCGCATATTGGTTATAAGCATAGTAAATACCAATGTATTCAAGATCCCTTACCTAACAGGGTTTATTGCATATATTATAATATATCATATCAGAATATATGTAAATTGAAATAGTTATATCAAGAAAACATATCTGCACAACAGATAAAAGGTCAGTTCGGAGACTAATCCCTGATAAACCCGCGAAACACGAGCCTCTCCATTGAATGGCCTGTGCCAGATAACCACAAAGCGGTTTTCCCACCTGCTCTCTCCCTGCAGTGGAAAAAACACTTGCCCGGGTTCAGGATGTGTTCTAGACCAGGGTCGAGAACGCACGCTGTCTCGCCTGCCGGCGTCGGATGCTGGCCCGGACACGATCAAACCAACAGGAGGATGCATCATGAAGATAATCGGATTTATGGGGAGCCCCCGGAAGAACAGCAATACAGACATCCTGCTGCAGGAGGTGCTGAACGCAGCCTTCGAGCTGGGTGCCGAAACCAGGATCATCTATGCGAACGACCTTAAGATGAAGGGGTGCCAGAGCTGTTTTGCCTGCAAGAAAACCGGGGCCTGCGTACAGAACGATGACATGAAGCCGCTCTATGATGAAATTACCGGCGCCGATGCCGTGGTCTTTGCCTCCCCGGTCTATATGTGGGGCATGACCGCTCAGATGAAGCTGGTGGTCGACCGCCTGTTCGCCTACCTGGAACCGGGTCTGAAGAGCCGCCTCCTCAAGGGTAAGAAGCTCGGTCTCATCTTCACCCAGGGCCAGCCCGATGCAGCCATATTCGCCCCGTACTTCAAATCGGTGGAGACGTTGATGCAGTTCCTCGGGTTTAATCCCGTCCAGGATGTCTTCGTTGCACCGGGTCTCCACGAACCGGGCGAGGTGAAGGACAACAAGGCGCTCATGGATGCAGCCCGGTCGCTCGGGAGAAACCTGGCGCAATAAGAGCAGCGAGATGATCTCGTCAGCAAACACCGGCCGTGCCCGGTCGCGGCTTAAGCCGCTCCTACATGGTTATCAGCCACAGACCCTCTGTAGGAGCCGGTTCAGCGGCGACCATATCCTTCCCAAAACAACGGCCCTGCCCCGGTCGCGGCTGAAGCCGCTCCTACAGGGGTTTTCAGGTATACTGCGCTCACCGGCATCGGGGGAGATCAGGGGCCATGACTCCGGAGGGCATGCCTGTTTTCGCTTTACATCGTCAATTCTGCACGCTAGCTTATAGGCGTACCGATGTTGCATATGATCGATACGCACCAGGAGGAAACACTATGTTCAAAGGTTTCGATGTACGTTTGATTGCGGCAGTTCTCCTTATCGTCTTTCTCGGCGGCTGCGCCACCGACCCCTACACCGGGGAGCAGAAGATGAGCAAGGCAGCGGCCGGGGCCTCCATCGGCGCCGTTGTCGGGGCCGCGGCAGGGATGATCAGCGGCGATGACAGCCGCGAGCGGCGGCAGCGCGCACTCATCGGGGCCGGTGTCGGCGCACTGGCAGGCGGCGGCGTGGGCTATTATATGGACCGCCAGGAGCAGCAGCTGCGGGCCCGCCTCCAGAATACCGGCGTCAGCGTTACCCGCTCAGGCGACAACATTATCCTCAACATGCCGGGCAATGTCACCTTCAACACCGATTCCTCCGATATCCGGGCCTCGTTCTACGATGTCCTCAACTCGGTAGTGCTCGTGGTGAAGGAATTCGACAAGACAATCATCGATGTTGCGGGCCACACCGACTCCACCGGCAGCGACCAGTATAACCAGAGCCTGTCCGAGCGGCGCGCCGGCAGTGTCGGCCAGTACTTCATCGCCCAGGGCATCCCCGGCATGCGGGTGATGACAAAAGGATACGGCGAACTCCGCCCCATTGCAGACAACAACAGCCCGCAGGGAAGAGAACTCAACCGCCGAGTCGAACTCACCCTCGTGCCGCTGACGCAGCAGTAGCCCCGAGCGGTTAACCCGCTGCAAAAAGAACAGTCGATGCACCGGGGAAAACAGCCTGATCTCTGCCGGTGCATCCATCCCGTCTATTCCTCATGACCGCTTAAAGGGATGAGGCATACATCCGGATTGTGCGTCAGGGGTGTGCTGTGACCTGCAGGAGCGACCGGCACCTGCGCCACATCAATGTCTGTGCTCCGGTCGCGGCTGAAGCCGCTCCTACAGTGTTACCAGCTACACACCTCTCTGCAGGAGTTGTAGGTCATGCTGCGATCCGCCGCGGCGGAGAGCTGCTTGACATTCCACCAGCGGAGGCAAACACCACAATTCGAAAAGTCGCGGCTTAAACCCGCTCCTACAGCGTTATCAGCTATACACCCTCTGTAGGAGCCGTCTCAGCGGCGACTCCATCTCCCCAAAACACCGGCCCTGCCACGGTCGCGGCTTAAACCCGCTCCTACAGCGTTACCAGCCACAGCCCCTTCAGGAGCCTGTTCAGTCCTGGCCGGCCTTGCTTTCGACCTCCCTGCCATTACTACATATGGATATCCCTTCGAAGATCGTCGACGTTTGTCGGAAAGGAAGGTCGAACCATGAAAATCGGTATTGTCGGGGCCGGGCTCGTGGGCGCCACCTGCGCATATTCCCTGGTCATGCGCGGTACCGGCCGCGAGGTTGTCCTGGTGGATGCAGACCGGAAACGCTCCGAGGCGCAGGCAAACGACATCTTTCATGCCGTGCCCTTTGCGCATCCGCTCCGGGTAGTGCCCGGAGAGTTCTCCGATCTGTCGGGCAGCCATGTGGTAATCATGTCGGCAGGGGTCAGCCAGAAACCGGGAGAGCCCAGGATAGAGCTCTTGGGCCGCAATGCAGCGGTCTTCGAGACGATCATCCCCCAGATCCTCGAACATGCCCCGGATGCCGTCATCGTGGTTGCCACCAACCCGGTGGATATCATGACCCATATCGCGGCACAGTATGCCCGCAACAGGGGAGTGGCATCCACCCGAATAATCGGCTCGGGAACCACGCTGGACACGGCACGGTTCAGGACCCTGCTCGCCAACCACCTCGGCGTGGACTCCCAGCACATCCACGGCTATGTCATCGGCGAACACGGCGACACCGAGGTGCTGGCCTGGTCGGCGGTGAGGGTCGGGGGCATGTCGCTCGACGAGTTCTGCCACCAGCAGGACTGTTCGCTCAACGAAGAGGCACGGGCGGACATCGACGAAAAGGTGCGCAATGCCGCCTTTCACATCATCGCCGGCAAGGGTGCCACGTATTACGGCATCGGCAGCGCCCTGGCACGCATCGTGGACGTGATCATCCACGATCAGCGGTCCATCCTCACCGTGTGCACCCCGAAGGAACAGGTGGAGGGGATCGCAGACATAACCCTGTCGCTCCCCCACATCCTGGGAGGCAGCGGCATCATATCCACGCTGACAATCCCGCTGTCCGACGAAGAGAAGCAGGCGCTCATCGCCTCGGCACAGTCCATCAGGCAGGGCCTGGAGGGACTGCACGGTCGCGGCTGAAGCCGCTCCTACAGTGTTATCAGCTACAAACCCTCTGTAGGAGCCGGTTCAGCGGCGACCCCATTCTCCCCCCAAACTACGGTCATTGACCGGTCGTGGCTGCAGTTGTAGTTGTAGGTCATGCTGCGATCCGCCGCGGCGGAGAGCTGCTTGACATTCCACCAGTGGAGGCAACAACCACAGAGAGGTCGCGGCTGAAGCCGCTCCTACAGTGTTCTCAGCTACACCCCTCTGTAGGAGCCGGTTCAGCGGCGACCTAATTCTCCTCCCAAACAACGGCCGTGCCAAGGTCGCGGCTGAAAGCCGCTCCTACAGTGTCATTAGCTACACCACGCTATAGGAGCCGGTTCAGCGGCAACCCCATCTCCCGGCACTGAATCAGCCACGCTCAGTACGTGGAGCCTCCTTCATCGTAAATCTTTCGGAGCAGCTCTCGGTCAACCGTGCCTGCCTCCACGAAGTGGTTGGGCTCCGCACCGCAGTAGGGGCAGTTTTCATTGGTATTGGTGATGATCTCTCCGCATATTCCGCATACCATCTCTTTCATGATGACTCCTCCTTTTCGTTATGGAGTCTGGCGTTTCTGACCCCCGGGGGCACCGGGACCCTCCGGCGGGTTGTTCCCGGTTTATCCCTTTTCCCTGGCTCTGTGCCGTATGGCCGCCTGGTTCATCCCTGTTCAGATCCGTTTCTTCACCCAGCGGATAAGCGACCCGATCACGGGCAACCGCTCGTACAGGGCTGCGGTCTCCCAGTAATCCTGGTGAAAAATCACCTTGCCGGCGCTGTCAAACCGGACATGCGACATGCCGGCCGCCTCCAGGGGACGCTCCAGGTCACGCTTGAGGGTGAGCTTCATGATCCACCGGAAGTAGCAGTTCCCGTCGTGACAGGCCACATCCTGGATGTCGAAGATACACTCATGGATGGCCTCGGTGGTGTCGACAAAATATGCCTCGATATTGCCGCTGCCCCGCACCTGCCTGAACCCGTCACGGAAATACGCATCGTCGGCATAGACATCGCGCACCGAGGCCCTGATCCGCTCTTCGGAAAAGACGGCATAGAATTCCTTGAACCGCTCGATGGCCTCTGCTTCGACAGCGGAGCCAGGTTCGACCAGCTCCATGTTTCCCGGTGCGGTCCTTTCAAGAGCCTGGTAATACTCTTTCATATCGTATGCCTCCTGTTTCTCCCCGGTGGCACAGCCGCAAACGAGCGCTGCTGCCAGACCGGCAACGATTGCCGCATTCATTCCAGCCGTCATGACCGGCCTCCTTTTCCGGGAACGGGCATGCCGCCTCCCCGTTCCCATCTGTCGACTTCATCTGCCTGCAGTCTCCTGTTGCTCTCCCGGGTGAACACGATCTGCAGGTCCGAGATAACCCTCAGGGCAAACTGCGCCTCGCATATGGAGAAATAATAAAGCCATTTGCGCTGGAAGCGCCGGTCAAACCCCATGGCCGAGATCTTGCGGGCAGCATCGAGAAGGCGCATGCGCCAGTGCCTGAGGGTCTTTGCATAGTGGATTCCGATGTTTTCCACGTCTTCTACCATGAGCCTGGAGTGGGTAACCATTGCCTGCACTATGGCAGCCAGCGAGGGGAGATGCCCGCCCGGGAAGATGTGCTTCTGGATCCAGTTGCTCTCTCGCAAATGGGCGCCATAGCGCTGGTCGGGGATGGTGATGACCTGGATCACGGCGAGCCCGTCCGGTGCCAGGAGCCTGTCGCAGCACGCGAAAAAGGTGCCCAGGTACTCGTGTCCCACGGCCTCGAGCATCTCGATGGAGACGATCTTGTCGTACACCCCCTGCACATGACGGTAGTCCTGAAGGAGGATCGTGATCCTGTCATCCAGCCCCTCCTCGTGCACCTTCTGCCGGGCATAGTCATACTGCTGCTGCGAAATGGTGATGCCGGTAAGGGTACACCCGGTCTGCTTCACGGCCTCTACGGCAAAACTCCCCCACCCGCAGCCGATCTCCAGGACACGGTCGCCCGGCTCGATGCCGGCCTTGTCGATAATGGATTGCATCTTGTTTTTCTGAGCCTGCTCCAGGGTGTCTTCTTCCGAGAGAAAGAGCGCGCACGAATACGACATGGATGCATCGAGAAAGGTCTTGAAGAAGTCATTGCTCAGGTCATAGTGCTCCGCGATGTTCTTCCTGCTGCCGAATATGGTGTTCTGCCGCATGATATGCACCACGTGGTCTTTTATCCTCTTTGCGAGTGATGCTGAGGGGTTGCCCTCGGAGATGGCCTCCCTGTTCTCGATGATGACCATGAAGAGCTTCACCAGGTCGTCACTGTCCCAAAACCCGTCCACAAAGGCCTCGCCGAACCCGACCTCGCCGCCGATCAAGAGCCGGGAATAGAACCGGTTGTCGTTCACCATGACACAGGCCGCCCGGGGCGATGCCTCCTCGCCGAAGGTCTTCACCACGCCGTCGGTCCGGACAATCTGCAGACTGCCCTTTTCTATCCGTGAAACCAGGTCCTCGATAACCTTCATGCCCTGTCTCTGCACAAACGTGGGAGGGATCCGCCGTATGGTCATGGCACTGATGGGTGCCGGCTTGTCATACATGGCAAGCCTTCCCCTGAAGTGGAGTTTCGCCGCCTCGAGATAGATCCTCGGGACGGTCAGGTGCGGAATGAACGGGTGCCTCAGGAGGATGAAGGCGTGGTTCTTCAGGGTAAGCCCCCTTGCCCTCCCCCACAGTGTTGCGCCGAAGACCTTCTCGCCCGAGCGGTAGAGGTCCACGTGTATCTCGATCTCTTGTTCCAGGGGCGAGAAGCTCATCTCGTAAAAGCCGCTGATATCGTTGAACGGGGATACATGAAACGCCTTGTCCGTGGTGAATTTCAGAGGATATTCCCCCTGCCCGTTCTTCATCACATAGATATGCCGTTCTCCATAGGTGTTGTTCACCTCGGCCACGGTGCACAGCACGGATTCATCTGCTGCAAAGCAGTAGTAGAAACTCACCGGGTTGAAGACGCGCGAGAAATACCGGGCAGAGGTGATCATGCAGATGCGAGAGACCGGTTCAAGGCACCCGGCATCCCTGAGGTGTGCCGTGAGCTTTTCCCTGATGCTGCCCGCTCGCTGATCGAGATAATCGCTGTCATACAGAGCTACCGGCCGGAAGCGGTTATAGCCGAAGAGCGCGTTGGTCTTGTCGAGCGCTGCGAGCTCATCCAGGTCGAAACAATAGAAGTAGAGGGGATAGTTCAGCCGGTGCCACACGGGCTGATACCGGACATGTTCGACATATCCCTCGTATATCCTCGACTTCATAGCTCTATCCCGAACCTTTTTGCCACTTCCATCCCCGAATTCACCGCGTCCTCGTGAAAGCCATAACCGAGATAGCTTCCGCAGAAAAACGTGTTGCTTGTGCCGTTCAATGCCCGCAGCCGGTCCTGGGTCGCAAAGGCATCGAAGGTGTACAGGGGATGGGTGTACATCATTTTCCTGATCACGTGCTCGCGGGCAACTTCCCGGTCCGTGTTGAGCGTGACGCAGTAGTGGCGCTGCGCAGAAAGCCTTTGCAGCCGGTTCATGTAGTAGGTCAGGCTGACCGGAGAGCCCGTCTCCGGCCCGGCGGCGCAAACATAGTTCCACGATGACCACACCCGCTTGCTGGGCGGCAGGAACGAGGTGTCGGTGTGGAGAATCGTCCGGTTGTGTGAATAGGTCCACGCTGACAGGAGGGCCTGCTCCTCGCCAGTGGGGTCTGCCAGCAGAGACAGCGCCTCGTCCGCGTGGACCGCAATGACCACCCGGTCGAAGCTCTCTTCTGCACCGTCAATGGTCTGCAGCACGACTCCGTGCGGGGTTCTCCTGATACTTCTCACGGCCCTGCCAGGGTGCGCTTTTCCCTCGAACCCCCTGAGAAAAGCCTGCACATAGGCATGGCTGCCCCCGCTGACCGTGTACCACTGGGGATGCCGCTGTATGTTGAACAGGCCGTGGTTGGCAAAGAACCGGGCAAAGGTCTCCATGGGGAAATCGAGCATCCGGAGGTCCGGCGTCGACCATACTGCCGCCGAGATGGGCAGGAGATACTCTTCGATGAACCGGGAATTGAACCGGTGGCTCCTGAGATATTCTCCCATGGTAAAGCCCCTGAGCCTGCCACTTGCCAGGAGCCTGGGCGTGATGCGGTTAAAGGCGAGTATTCCGAGAAACATCTTCCAGAATGAGGGACGGAGAATATTTTTGCGCTGGGCAAAGAAGGTATTGATGTTGTCGCTGCCGTAGCGCAGGCCGGTTTCCCTGGAGTAGTAGCTGAACGTCATGGTGGTGGGCTGCTTTTCCACGTGGAGCTGATCAAGGAACCGTATGAAATTCGGGTAGGTCTTCTCATTGAACACGATAAACCCGGTATCCACGGGCGTCCCTGCATCCGGGCCCTCTTCCATGACAACGGTGTGGGTGTGCCCTCCGATATAATCGTTCTTCTCAAACAGCGTGACATTGTGCCTTCTCTGGAGCAGATAGGCAGCCACGATGCCTGCCACCCCTGCCCCGACAACGGCGATATGCATGCCTTGGGAATTGTTCATGGGAGCTTCCCCTTATACTGTCATGAATAAGGCCGGGGCCTGCAAAATCAATGCGTCCGGCATTGTTTGACCGAAGATTTACCAGTGGTTGTGCAGACATAATCGCATGCAACCCGGCTGTTTCAGCCGGAATCGACTGATGAAGAGTCTCCTCGGTGAAAGCATGTGAAACCGCGGTTAAGCCCACTCTGTCCCGGATACGGCATATCGGCTCCCGATTTCCGTTTTCATTAAATTATTCCTTGATTGTTGAGTGTTATCGTGCCATATAAAAATAACAATCACTTATATTCACATGGTTGCGGTTTCACTTCACTGGTTACGGCAGAAAGAATACTCACCTTGGATTGCTAACTTTGATATTATGGATTTCTTGTTATATTGTTAGTTGAGAGCTCAGAGAGGTAGAACGTTATGGAAGAAGAGAGCATCCTCTTCCCTGACCCCGAAACACTGATGTATCAGGCCCTTATCGACAGGATTAAAACGGTCCTTGCCGCTCCCTATGTGAAGATAATCTCAGTGAAGGAATCTCTCCGGAACAGGCTCAACGACCTCAGCCAGGACATTCAGAACTATATGATCAAAAACACCATCTACGACCTGGAATACCAGTACAAGGAAAGCCAGAACAATTAGTCCATGGCGGCAGCACCCCGGTTGCACATAATCCGAAGGAAGACCCGTGAACCCGGATTGCGTGTTTAAAATGGGTTACCCCTCCAGAAGCCGCTTCAACGACGACCCGCGCTCCTCCTGAAGACGGCCTTGCAGTGGTCGCGGCTGAAGCCGCTCCTACAGTGTTATCAGCTACACCACGCTGTAGGAGCCGGTTCAGCGGCGACCATATCCTCCCAAACAACGGCCCTGCTCCGGTCGCGCATGAAGCCGCTCCTACAGTTGGCGGGAAGCATTATCGTGCCTCTACAAGCAGGTGGGTTCGGGAAGTCAGGTAGGGCAGGACTTGGGGAACATGACCCCAGGCAGAAGTGAAAGACACAAAAGAAGAATATTCACCGCGGAGGCGCCAAGGCCGCAGAGAAAAGATCTTGTTATTTGTCGGGAGACGACGACAAATAACAGGTTCTCCGTTAGAAACGGTCTCTTGATCTCACGATTGTAGGGCAGGCTGTGAGCGGAGCGAGCTGCCTGCCGTTGGCGGGAAGCATTATCGTGCTTCGCTTATGCTCTACTCCTGTAGGAGCCGGTTCACCGGCGACCCAAATCTCCTCCCTGACTACGATCATGCTTCACAGCCAGATCGCATCCCATAATGGATATTCTCCAATATCCTCAACCAAACCTGCTCGCAGTGGATTGGCAACGATGTATCTTGCTATGTGGCGCACATCGTCTTGCCTCCTCAGTGCTCGATCATAGAAGGCCTTCTGCCAGATTTTACCTTTCTTTTTACGAAAGGTGTTTATCTGGTGGGCGGATCGGCCTTTTACACGCATCATGACCTGAGGCAGATCGAACTCTTCAGACAGACTTATCAGCCAATGGAGATGGTCGGGCATCAAGACCCAGGCCAGGGATGACACCTCACCATCATCATGCAGGCGTTTCATTTCATGTACCACGAGCCGGGCTATATCGAAATTTTCAAACAACGGGGTTCACCGGTGCGTCACCGAGGTTACGACATAATACCTGCCTGCTTCAGACCAGCGGCCTTTGCGGAGCGCATACTGGCCAGATCTCTCATCTCGATAATCGTTGTTCATGGCCTCCCCCTTACAACAATTTAACGAAATATCAGTGAGTTACTAATCATCCCGTGCCGTGGTCGCGGCTGAAGCCGCTCCTACAGTGTTACCAGCCACACCACGCTGTAGGAGCCGGTTCAGCGGCGACCTAAATCTCCTCCCAAACCACGACCCTGCCCGGTCGCGGCTGAAGCCGCTCCTACAGTGTCATCAGCTGCACCACCTCTGTAGGAGCCGGTTCCAGCGGCGACTCTGTCTTCCCCGGAACGACGCTCGGGCCAGGGCTTCACCTTCTCTTTTCAGCGCGGCCATGGCTGCATTGTATCCGCACATGCCGTGAACCCCAGCACCCGGGGGCGTCGATGACGAGCAGAGATACAGCCCCTGTGCCGGCATGGCATACGGATTGAGGCTGGCCACGGGCCGAGCGAACAGCTGCCAAAAGTCCTGGGCACCGCCTGCGATATCGCCGCCGACAAGGTTCGCATCGAAGGTTTCCAGTTCATGGGTGTTCATGACGCGGCGCGCCAGGATCGTCTCGCGGAACCCCGGGGCAAAGCGCTCGATCTGGTCTTCGATGCGCCCGGTCATATCGAAGCTCGACCCACCAGGCACATGGCAGTATGCCCAGGCCGTATGTCTTCCGCCCGGCGCACGGCCCTGGTCGAAGAGGCTCTGCTGCGCGCACAGGACAAAGGGCCTTGCCGGATGAATCCCCCTGCCCACCTCACTCTCGGAAAACTCGATCTCCTGCAGGGTTCCGCCCAGGTGAACCGTCCCCGCGAGGGAACACTCCGGTGCCTTCCACGGAATGGGCCCGTCAAGAGCCCAGTCCACCTTGAATATGCCGGGACCGTAGCGGTACCGCTCCAGGCGACGCCGGTATCCTTCGGGAAGCCTTGATGAAGCGATGCGGAGAATCTGCCGGGGGGTGAGGTCGAAAAACACAACGCTGCCCGGGGAGAGGGCGTCAAGGCTGTCCACCGGGGACGATGTCACCACCTCCCCGCCCAGGGATTCCAGGTATGAAGTGAGTGCCCGAGCCAACACCCCTGAACCGCCGCGGGGTATGGGCCAGCCGGGGTTGTGTGCGGTCATGCCCATGACCAGGGCAAACGCCGTGGTAAAGGGATAGTTCAGCGGCAGGATGGAGTGCGCACCGAGACCGGCAAAGAGCGCCCGGACCCTTCCGGTGGAAAACCAGCACCGCGCGAACATGCTTAGCGGCCACATGGACAGGAGACCGAACCCGGCAAAACCCAAACCGTGCCGGGGAACATGAAGGGGCCGGAGGATATCGCCGGACAGTGCCGGCCATTTGTCTGCAAGCGGCCTCATGATCCGCTCGTACGCCCGCGCATCCGCCCCGAGGTTCTTAAGCGTTTCATCGAGCGAACGGTAGAGGACCACGGCTGTCCCGTCATCGAACGGATGCGCCACCGAGGCGGGCGGGAAGATCCACTCGAGGCCGTATGCATCGAGCGCAACGGTCCGGAAAAACGGCGTGTCCACCGCCATGGGGAATATGGCCGAACCGATATCGTGGACAAAGCCGGAAAGGGTAAGCTCAGCCGAGCTCACTGCCCCGCCGGGTCTGGCCTTTGCCTCGAACACGACAACAGACCTGCCTGCGCGGGCAAGGGTGATTGCAGCAGAAAGGCCGTTGGGGCCGGAGCCGATAACTACGCAGTCGTGGCTGCTCTTCAATGACATTGGATAACAGTCTTTCCTCTCCCTCTACCGGGAAACCACGTTCCGCAGAGAATGCAGCATTGTCCTTATCTGGGCATTATACCAGATATTGCCTGCCCGGCTCCACTGGAGATCGCCAGCCACGCACGTCTTGTGCATATCAACCCATGCATCCGAGCCGAGGTGTCTGGCCAGGGAGCTCAGGACATGCGTCCAGATCTTCTCCTGCTCCCGGGAGCCCACGAGGCGGAACCCGAGCTCGTAGAGCGGATCATTGGCCCTGGCGAACCCGATCACCCGGGCCACGGTGCACCCCTGCTCCTCGAAGGCGAGAAAGCTCACCCAGCCGGATTCGGGATGTCCCTGGGGGGTCATGAAGGTAAACGATTCCTCGTCCGCATAGAGCACCCACACACCGGTGCCGATGAGCCCTGCCGGCGTCGAGGCGTTTATGAGCACGATCTCTCCCGGGACGATGCCCGCGGCCGAAGGATAGAAACTGTTCTGCTCCGGCTGAAACCCGGGGAAGTGTTCCTTGAGAACCGCGATGACCTCGGCAGGCGTGATGCTGATGCCGGTCAGCCGCACGGAATAGGTCTTCTCCCAGAGCTGGCCGAAGCCCTGTACCGGCCCCACGACCTGCAGTCCGTCGACATTGAGGTTTATCCCCCCGCCTCTCTCACCACAAACCCACAACGAGGAGACGGGTTTTGCCCAGGGGCCGTCTGTACCTGGAGAGACAGGTCCGCCCGTATCCCTTGCTGTCTCGATCGGGATGAGCTCGTCGATCCGGGTGGCGCTGAAAATATCCCGAAAATACGGGCTCACCCCCCTGGCAACGAGCTTGCGGTGATGGGCCTTCGCACGGGCACAGAGCTTTATGAGCGCATTGATGCCCAAGACATCGATATGCTCCATGTCTGAGACGTCCAGCGCAATGGTTACCTCGGCGCTCGCCCGGTGATAGGCGTCCATGAGCGGATTCATCACGGCCGACGAGATCCTGCCCCGCAGAGAGATGACCCCGCTTTCCCCGAGGACCTCGAACGGATAGGTATGCTTTTCTTCCATGACCCACCTCTTCTTTGTAATTCATGAACAGTCTCATGCAGGGATACCTGGCACGATCGCACCAACCCTAGGAGAGGATGACGATCCCCAGGTAGCCGTCGACCGTGATGCGGCATCCGGTCTGAATGAGTTCGGTGGCATCGGGCACGCCGGTCACGCACGGCAGTCCGTATTCCCTGGCGATGATTGCCCCGTGGATGAGCATGCCCCCTCTCCTTTCCACGATGCCCGACGCCAGCGGCACGATAAAGGTCATACCGGGATCGAGCGCATCGCAGACCAGGATCTCGCCTGCCTTGAAACTGAGCAGATCATCCATTCCTTCCAGCACCCGGGCCACCCCGGATACAATGCCCCGGCTCGCCGGCTGGCCGATAAGCTGCCGGGCCCTGATCCGCACCGGTTTTGCCCCGGCCGTCTCCTCCGGGACAACAGCGGCCTGCGGCACGTACCGGGGATCTTGCAGCGCCCTGACGAGCTCCTGGTCGGAGATAGTACCGGGCGCTGCTGTTGTCCGCAGTGCCAGTCGCCTTTCCCCCTCCTGTCGTGCCAGGATAACCTGCCGCTTGATCCGGCCGAGATAGATGTTGTCATCGTCCCTCAGGCGGTAGCTCGCGCGGGCAATATCCAGCACCTCTGCGGCGAAGAGGCTCATCTCCCCGGGAAACAGCGAGAGGAATTCCTCGGTGAGTTTTTCCATATCACGGGGACGGCCCTGCTCCCTTCCCGAGGGGCGCGTTGCCAGTTCCCGCACGACGATCTTGATGGATTCGCGGTCATAGGAACACGAAGAGACACCGCAGGACAGGTCCCCGAAGGCATCGATAAATCCGTCCATCAATTCTGTGAACTCCCGGAACTCAGAGGTGTCTCCCCGGACCTTCACGGCAGCTAAAAGCCGGTAGTCTTTCCTGGCGAGCTCCGCCATGGCCTCGAGCATCCGGTTTCTCTTGACGCTGAGCAGGTCGGAGGTGACGAGCAGATCCATGAACTCGTAGGGGTCCACGGGCCGGACCGTATCGTTGTACACCTGGCCGAACAGACGCATGCCGTGGGCAAAGGGGATGAAATACCTCCAGTAGCGCTTTTCCCATGAATCATAGATTTCTGCGCTCCTCAATATCTCCTCGGCGAGTTCGTGATCGTTCAGAGAGGTGCAGTCTTTTCCCGAAAGGGCCTGTGCAACGACGATCATCTCAGGCAGGAGCTCGTTCTCGATCTTGTCCCTGAGTTTCCTGAGATTCCCGAAGCTCCTCCTGAGCGTCAGGTACCAGGAACGGTCGTCGGTACTCCGCCGGTCCGGAAGCGTCGTAATGGGCCTGGACTGCAGGAGGAACAGATCCCCCTGCAGGAACGTCCATTCGACATCCTGGGGACTTCCGAAAACATCCCCGGCCTTCATGGCCAGTTCGTACACCCGGCCGACCTCATCGGGCTGGAGTGGTGGCACCTCTCTCATGCCCGGGTCCAGTTCCTCGAGATGCACGCCCACCGTGGCGGGAACAACGATCAGTTCACGCTTTACCGGTGTGTGGGAGAGTATCCGTCCACCTCGCCGTTCAAGAATCCACTGGTCGGGCTCCACGGTACCGTCAACGAGCCCCTGGTTGAGCCCATGGACCGCCTCGATCACGACCTGGGTTTCGTCATTGGGATTCTCCCCGAATGCCACACCGGACTTTTCACCGTCGATGAGTTCCTGAACGACCACAGCCATGGCGCTCGTCGTTACATCGAGCCCCATCTCCTGCCGGTACAGGAGGGCCCCGTCTGCCCACAGCGACGCCCACACGAGCCGTATGTGCTCGAGTATGGAGTAGACGCCGCGCACATTCATGTAGGTCTCATGGAGCCCGGCAAACGTCACCTTCGATGAATCTTCTCCCGGCGCAGACGACCTCACTGCCACCGGTCTCAGGCCGAAGGCCTCTTCGAGGGGGCCTTTGAGCACCCCTACCAGGGAAGACGGCATGGGGGTGTTGAGGAACATGTTCCGGATTCTGAGCGATGCATCCCACATCTCCTCCCAGCGCATGTCCCCGAAGTCTTTCCTGCTGAGTTCCATGGAGATGCGCTCCAGAAGGCCCGTGGAACGCACATAGGTATCGTATGCCCGGGTGGTTATGCACAACCCGGGAGGAATAGTGATGCCGCGGGCAAGAAGGACCCCGAGCGAGTATGCCTTCCCGCCGATCTGCTTCGCATCATGTTCGGCGAAGCTCTCGAGTGGAATTATGTAGTTCATCATCCGACATGGAGTACCATAACGTTCTGGAAACGCCGCACGACATAGTAGTTCTGCACCCAGACACTCATGAGCGCGCAACTGGGAGACATGACGAATTCCTCGAGGTATGGGTGCTTCTTAAGGTAAATCCCCAGGAGGTCAGCCTTCTCCTCGTCCGAGATCTCTGCGACCGTGCCGGTGGCCGTTACCGCCATGGCATTGTGGAAATCCGCCACCTCGTTGCTCCGGTTGTCGATGAGCAGCGACACCCGTGCGTTGTTCTGGATGTTCGCATACTTCCGGGTAGAGCGGGTTGTTGCAAACACCAGGTTGTGGATATCGTCCGTGGCAGCAAAGGCAATAAGGCTGCAGTAGGGCTGCCCGTTGCCTGCAGTGGACAGTACGGCCAGTGGTTGGGTAAAAAAGAGCTCGTGCAGTTGCTCGGTCAGCTTTCTTGGTTCGCTTATTGCCACTTTTCTGAGGGTGAAATCCATGTCTGCTCCTCTCAGAGATGTCTTAAGAATATTATGTGAACGTATTCACCATCCTATATAATAAAGGCGGAAAACCCAGAGTCAACTCATCTTGATGATTGTACCTGATAAAAAATAAATGGGATTTCTATTATTCCGGTTCGGCCTGAAAACCCCCGGTTCGTTCCAGGGTCTCGATCTTCCTGACATAGGCAGCGATGTCGCATTTCCGCTCGAGTCCGGATGCAGCCATGTAGCGCACCTTGCCGAAGACCGGCCGTTCCTGCCATGCCCGGTCGTGGAGACCGAAGATCCAGGCGACACCGGTGTAGGAATTCGCATCGCGGCCGTCGAGGAAGTAGCGGTTGTTGAGGAGAATAAGCCTCCGGAAGGCCTCTTCCGGGCCGGCACTCCACTCCAGGACCTTCTTGCCCCAGTACATCCGCATATAATTGTGCATGAACCCGGTGATGCGCATCTCGTTCATGGCCGCATTCCAATAGTCGTCGTGGGTCCGGGCATGCTCCAGGTCGTCTAAGGTATACCGGTACTCCCGAACATCACGGGCATGCTCGTTCAGGGTCTTCTGTGCCCATGCAGGAAGACACGTCAGGGAGTCATAGTCCGGGGTATATTCAACAAAGTTCATCGCCAGCTCCCGGCGCACAATGAGCTGCTCGAGGTAGGCCGCAGCCTCTGCCGGATACTGCCCCTCATACCTGAGAACCTCCCTGGCCAGCCAGACCGGGGAGATCTGCCCGAAGTGCAGGTAGGGGCTCATGTGCGAGATATCATCTGTCTGGGGCTGGTTGCCGTTCTGTGCATACCGTACGAGATTATCCCGGACAAAGGCACCGAAGAGCTCCCTGGCACGGCTGGTCCCTCCCCGGAAGAAGCGGGTCACCGGGGAGACCGAGCGATCGATATCCATTCTCCCTGCGATTGTTTCAGGGTCGACAGCGTCAACCTCCCTGATATCGAGGTTTAGGGAGTGCCTCTTTACCGGAATCTCTGCGAGATCATGGAGAAAATGCTCCGTGTTCCTCGTGATCCTGGGGCGAATGGTGCGGGCTGCGAACTCGGCCTTTCCAGAGGCGACGCGGACCGGCACCACCACATCGCTCTCGACCTGCACCGCCAGGCACGGCACGTTGTCTGCCACGATCCTGCGCCAGAGCTTCTGGTGGCGCAGGTACCCCCGGTCGCACACAACGCATGCGGCGTGCCGGGCCGATTTCACTGCCACATCGGGTGGATGCCCCCGGGCAACGACCATCCTGATCCCCCGCAGGGCAAGGGCTGCACATGTTTCCTCCAGCCCCTCGAGCATGAAGGTGTAGTGCCGCAGGTTGGCATCCGGGTAGGTATCCGTGAGACAGAAGAGCACCACGACCGGCAGGTCTTTCTCGTTGGCGACCCCCACTGCATACTCGAGCGCATGGTTCTGCTCCGCCCGCTGGGACTGCTGCATCCAGTAGAGCACATACCGGCCTGTCCGCACCCCCCGGTCGTTCAGGGGCAAGATCCTTTCCCGGTCTATCAGTGCCATCGGCTATGCCTGCCCCCCTCAGGTGCCCCCGGGCCCCAGGATTTCCACGAGCGAGGTCTGGCCCCTGAGCTCCTCGTACCAGAGCCCGTACCCGTCACTGCCGGGGTGGAGCAGGTCCGGGGCAAAGTATCTCTTCGGATCTTCGAGAAACGGGTCGTCGGCCTCCTCGCGGAAGAGGTCCACGTAGTCCACGCCCTTTTCCCGGGACACGAGGAGAAACAGGGAGCGGACCTTTCGCGCACGCTCGGTATAGAGCCAGTCTATGGGCGGAAAGAAGGCAGGGGCGGAACCCACATTCCCGGTACTCATGAAGATGACCTCGGGGGCCACCTGGAATGCCTGGTGGAGCACATCCACAAGTGCGGCCTTAAGCGTATCGAGATTGGTAAACCTCAGGATGTCGTTGCCCCCGGCCTGTACCAGGACCAGGTCAAAGATCCCGTCATCCAGTGAATTGAGCTGTTCCAGCACATCGGATACCCGTGCCCCGTCATCGCTTTTGTTGACGATCTCGATACCGGGAAAATCGTGTGCGATCCTGCCTGCAATGGAATCGGCCGGGTCATCCGCTCCGGTGCCCACACCCGTGCTGTCCCCGACGATGAGCATTCGCTTGCGGGCCTCGGGGTTGCGCACCTCGTAGGCACTGCTCTCGCCGGCGAGTTTCATCCCCTCGTAGACCCTCAGGCCGAGCTGGACCGAATTGACGACAAAATAGAGACACACAATGATAACGAGAACGAAGACAAGCCGTTTCACCAACATTTCACCTCCACGTATGTAGTGTGACCAAGGTGCCATACATGCCTTACCATACTCCTCAAATAAAAGATCTGCCAATGATACCGGCTGCATGCTGCTGTCTGTGGCGGGATTTCATTCTTTCGTCGGGCTGTCCAAAAAAGGCAGGGTGTTCTTCAGGAATACCGGGGGTGATGGAGGAATTGAATCAGGATCGTTATTCTATCCGCCGGCCGTTCGAATCGCACAGGGCACGTGCCATGCTCCGCACCTGGCCGAGCATCTCTTCCCGCTGGGACAAGGTGGCACCCGGGACATTCATGAAGAATTTATGCCCCACGACCTCCATGGCACAGAACCCGAATATGCCGCCATCCACACTCTGCCTGATGCTGTCGAGCATGCCGGATGACTCGTACAACTTGAGCGAACCGCCCGTGGTATTGATGATCACCACCTTCTTTCCCTTCAGGAGCCCCGTGAACCCTGCCTTTCCGATCCTGTAGGCAAACCCCTGGGAATATACCCGTTCGATATAGCCCTTGAGCACTGCAGGCAGGCCGGCCCAGAAGATGGGGAAGATGCAGGTGATAAGGTCTGCCCAGAGGATATGGCCCTGTTCGGCCCTGATATCTTCCGGCACCTCCCCTCGTGCGACGGCCTCGTAATCGCTCATCTTTATCACCGGATCAAACCCCAGCGCGTAGAGATCGCGCACCCTGAGCTCCTGGTCGAGCTGCTCCAGCTCATTCACGAACGCCATAAGGATCGCGTGATTGAAGCTCCCGGGGTTCGGATGCGTGTAGACGATCAGGTGTTTCATGACACATACCTCCGATCGATTGGATCTTACGGATATAGAATAATGGCGAGACCCTTACGGTACAATCTCTTTTCGAGAACTCCCCTGTTTTATCGGGCATTGAACCTGTTCGACCGCTGAGGCCGTTTTTTTCCTCGTCACCAGCGGCTCCACGTTCGCCGGGGCAGGAGCGGCTCTCTCACCTGCATGTTCCTCATGCGAGGGCCCCTCCTGTCTTTCCATTCCCAGGTGGAAGACGGTTATGAGGGCGGGCAGGAGCGTGAGGACCGAGAGGGTGACCAGGAATATCGCCATGGAGTTCACCAGGGAGAAGTTTCTCACTGCCGTGGTCTTCGAAAATAGGAGCACCACAAAACCGCAGAAGGTCGTTGCATTGGCGGTGAGCACGGCCCTGCCCACATGCCCCATGGTCAACTGCAGGGCCTGTTTTCCCTGTATGCCCTGCCTGCTCACGTGCTGGTAGTAGTGGAGAAAATGGATAGAGCCATCGATACCCAGGCCGATAATCAATGCCCCGCACAGCACGGTGCCGAGATCCAGCGGGATGTCCCTCCACCCCATGAATCCGAGAATGAATTCCAGGGGGACCAGCACCGACAGCAGCGAAATCGTACCGCGCCTGATGGAGCGCTGGGTAAGGGACACGAGAACGAGAACGATCACGGAGGCCAGCACCAGGCTCTGGATCTGGCTCGAGATGAGGAGCCTGTGCACCACGCGTATGGTCTCGGGCATGCCTGCCTGGTCTATGCTCACCTGGTCTGTTGCCACGGTGGCATGATCGATCCCGGCAACCATCTCCACCTGCCTGGAAAAGAACGAGGGCCTCTCGGCCAGGAGTTCCCAGAGCACACCGCTTGAGCGCTTCAGGAAATCATCGCTCCCCGACAGCCCGGGGGAAAGCAGGTCATCGAAGGCCTGCCGCAGGGCATCGACCTTGTGCAGCCTGGCCGAAAACCCGATGCGCTGCATCAGGCCGTCTACGGTCAGCCGCGCATCGCCCGGACCCATGGCCCCGCTTTCGACAATCATCTTCTCGAGCCTGCCTTGGACCTGCGCACGGCGTGCGGGTTCCGGGGTTTCCCGCAGCACCAGGAGCAGGTCATCGATGAGGGCATCGGGCAGGATCTCGATAGTCTCCTCCTGGAGATACCTCCCCGCCTCGCCCAGCACCGGCCCTGCTGCAACGGGCTCGTCGAGGGCTGCCATACCCTGCATCAGCCGCTGATGGAACATGGCCGCATCGACGATGTTCGGCCTGTCATAGAATCCGGACAGCCAGGCGAGCTGGCTTGCAGCCCGGTTGAGCCTGATCTCATCGAAGACCTGGCGGCCCTGTTCGGACAGGCGTCCAGGGTCTACGGTCACGATCGTGCCGGAGGCATTCCCGTCGAGGAACATCTCGAGACGGCCGGCAAGGTGCCGCATCTTGCCGGTTGCCGATTCCTTGACGATGGAATTCACGAGCCCCTTGTCCCTGCCCGGGGTGACAAAGGTCTTGAGGATCTCCTGGCCTTCCAGCAGGAACCAGAGGTTCGCAATCCCCTCTCTCGTCTCGGGTATCGCATACACACCGTTTAGGAGCCAGTTCTCCTCGGCAATGAGGGAATTGACCGAGGTGAACCCCTGGACGATCTCCTCGGAGCGCAGATAGTTCTCCAGGTAGTTCATCTGGCTCATCACGGCCGGCTGCCGGATATCTCCCCGTATGTAGAGGTTGAAGGGGTACATGCCGTTGAAGTAGTCCATGAGGATGTTGCACCCCTGCCGGGGAGGGCTGTCCTTGGGGAGCTGGCCGATAAAGTCGACATTCGTCCTGATCCGGGTGATGCCATACCCCATGATCAGGAGCCCTGCGACCACGACGACGAGAATGAACCGCGCATGGTCATGCACCAGGGCACCGGTCCAGGTCATGATGCGGGAGAAGATATGGTCGTCGTGGCTGCCGGTGGTCTCACCAGGCGAGGTCTTTATCCTGAACAGGAACAGGCCGATGGCCAGCAGGGTGATGGAGAGTATACAGGCCGAGCCCAGGCCGAAGGCCAGCTCGATGCCGAAGTTCTGCAGCACCTCTATCTTGGTGGTGGCAAAGGCGAGCAGGCCCGCTATGGTAGTGAGCGCACTCATGATCACCGGCAGCGAGATCTCGGCGGTGGAGACACCCACATCTCCGCGTTTCAGGTAGTGGTTGTAGATGTGCACCGCATAGTCGGAACCGAGCGCGATGAGCAGCACCGCAACGGCAGGGCTCAGGATGTTGATGGGCAGGAGGAAGAACGACATGAGGCCGAAGGTCCAGACAATGGACAGCCCCACGAGCGTGAGCGGGAATACCACGCCGGTCACTCGCCTGAGACCGAAGGCGAGCACGAACACCATCACCACGAGCATGACCGGGACCAGCACCTCCATGTCGCGGTTCATATACTCGTTCATGAAGTAGTGCACCGCCGGATCGCCCCCGAAATAGTGCGGCCTCTCACCGGCGATCTCGTCCACCCTGTTGAAGATCTTCTCGGCGATGGCCACCTCGTCATACCGGCTTTCGATGTTGGTCATGAGCGCTGTGTAGGTACAGTCGGCCGAGACAATGGAATTGACGTACATCTCCTTGGACAGCACATAGCGCTTCAGTTCCTCGAGCTCCTGCCGGGTGCTGGGTATCCCGGTCATGAGCTCTCCCACCTCGATCCCGTCCGGAGTCTTCCTGATATCGATGACATTGGTGAGGCTCGTCACATTGAAGAGCTCTTCCATGCCCTCGAGCTCGAGAGTGATGCGTTCGATCAGGGCAAGAGAGTCGGGATGAAATACGCCCTGGTCGGAGAAATCGATGACCGTGAAGACCATGACGTTCGAGGAGAACTCCTCGTCCACCTGGAGCAGCAGCTTGGCCACCTCATCATGCCTGGGCAGCCAGGTTGCATGGTCATTGTTTACCTTGAGCCTCGTGGCACCGTACGCCATCATCACGGTGATGAGAGAAAACACGATGAGCAGAAACCAGCGATGCCTGATTATCCTGGCGCTGAGCGCCTGCAGGAAATTCTTCACCGAGAGTACTCTCCTTTTTGTAAGGTGTTACATCACATAAGCATATGTAAATACCGCATTTTGGTAATGCGAGCAGTATACCATGGCAGGGGACAAACCGGAAGGCTCAAATCCCTGTGCGAGACAGGGTTATTCCGCGTCCACCACCCTGATCGTGATCAACCTCTCGAGCAGTGACCCCGAGTTCGAACCGCTGCCCAGGAGCACGTGAGTCACCACGACACGATTGACCACCCTGAGCCGTTGTCTGCCACGATCGTGCTCGGCATAGCCCCACATGTCGTGGATCGCGTAGGGCCGCCCGTCGACCAGGCCGAGATAGAGCATGATATGTCCGTTCATCTGGAGCAGGCTTATGCCTGCCTGTGCATCCCGGACTATCGTCTGCAGCCGTGCCTGCTCGCTGGTGCCCTCATCGAAACTCCCCACGAGCCGGCCGACACGTGCCTGCTGGGAGGAATTCCTCGGGAACTGTATCCCCACGGTGGCAAAGATCTCCTGGACAAAGCGTGAACAGTCCTGCTCGCCGAACATGCCCCCCCATCCGTACGGGGCATTGAGCAGCTGGAATGCCTGAGTGATAACGTTGCGCCGGGTATACGGCAGATAGCCGGGGTGTATGTCACGCACGGCAACAAAGCCGCTCGTGAAGAGGCACGTGCCGTCCGGGACCCGCCTGGGGATGAGAATCTCGACCACCCCCTGGGCGCCTCCGGACGGACGGCATACAAAGCGTGTTCCCATACGCACATAGGCGTGGTGCTTTCTCAGGTTCTCATCGAGGAAGATATCGGTCTTGGCGCGCAGCGTCACCACAAAGGGCTCTGCCGAGGTGTAATGGAGCAGCTGCTCCCGAGAGCAGAGGCCCACATCCTCTGCCCTGACCCATCCTGCGCTGAGCGGCGAGTCTGCATAGAGCCATTTCCCGTCCGTGCTTTCGTGCAGGATGGCAAGCGGTGTCCCGATATCCAGGGCGCTGTTCTGCAGTCGGTCGAAATTATGGTTGTTCTTTCCCGAGTACAGGCCCGACCCTGTCGGCAGGATCCGCTGGTTGGCATAGGCCACGACACACCCGAACCGGACCGTCACCTCTTCCGGCACTATTTCGACATTCATCCGGGCAGAGATCTCCTCGAAGAAATCGGCCCGCACCCGTTTCCCGTCCAGGGTGAAATAGCGTCTGGCAGCATGGGACTGCAGGCCGGCAGCAAAGGTTTCCCTGAGCCACTGCCCCTTATAGGTGGCAGGGTAGTGAGCGATATCCTTGATCTTCCCGGTCTCTTTCCGGACCGCCTCGTTGAACGGTGCAATCCCGGCTGCCGGAATGATTATCTCATCGGGGTCGTCAAGCAGACCGGTCCAGTATCCCGGGGTATTCATCTCCGGGGCGGTGCCCTCGGTCAGTGCGGGTGCTACGGGATAGAGCCCCTCGTGAGAGGCACAGCCTCCCGAGCACACCACGAACAGGACGAAGACGCAGAAAAGAATTCTCTTGGAGAATACCTGCCAGTACATCATATTCACCCGCTACCGTGTTTCATCGGTTCTTTTGAGCGGCGCCATGATCCTCCTTCAGAAGAGCAGCCTGACCAGGCGCCTGAGAAGCGGCGATTTCATCCGGTTCATGGCCCACAGCTCACCGATGCGCTTGTTGAGAAATGCCATGGTGGGAAACGAGTGCTGGAGCATGAGGATATCGGAGATCCTGAGCCCCTTCTGTATGGCCAGACCCCACTCGTTGATCATCTCGCCCGATCCCTCGCCTGCGATCCTCACGCCGAGGATCTTGCCGGTCCTGCCGAGGAAAGCCTTCACAAACCCGACACCGACCCCCTCTGCTATGGCAGCGCCGTAGTCCTCATACCGGGCACGAATCACCTCGTAGGAAACCCCCTCGTTTTTGAGCTGGGACTCCATCTTCCCCACGTGGGATATCTGCGGTTCGGTAAAGACGGTCCACGGCACGACATACGTGCGATAATCTCTCCGGAAAAGCCTCGGGGCCATGGAATTCATCAGCGCTATCATGCCCTGGTGCATGGCCGCATGGGAGAACAGCGCATAGCCGTTGCAGTCACCCGGGGCATAGATATGGTCCCTGGATGTCTGCAGGAATCTGTTCACGGTGATGCCCTTCTTTGTATAGGCCACACCGGCGTTCTCAAGCTTCAGCCCCGACAGGTCTATCCTCCTCCCGGCAGCGACCATGAGCCGCTCCGCCTGGATCGTCTCGCCCTTGTCCGTGTACAATGCCACAGCGTTTTCCCGCTGTTCCACCTTGTCTATCCGGCGCGCGTTATACACCTCGATCCCTTCTTCCTTAAAGACCTTCTCCAGGAGATCGGAGCTTTCCTGATCGCCCCCGCCCGCTGGGATCAGCTGCGGGTCCATGTGCACGATGTATGTCCTGCACCCGAGCCTGTTAAAGGCCTGGGCGAGCTCGCACCCGATGGCCCCGCCGCCCAGTATGATCATGCTTTCCGGGATCCCCTTGAGGCTGAACACGTTTTCGTTGGTGAGTATGTCGATATCCCTGATGCCTTCCACCGGGGGCACGGCGGGCTTCGTACCGGTGCAGATGAATATCTTGCGTGCACTGAGCGTCTTCTCTCCCTCCCGCACCGTGTTCTCATCCACGAAAGATGCCTCTCCTTCGCCCAGGAGCAGGTCCACCTTTGCGAACATGTTCACGGTCTTTTTGTCATTGATATATGCCAGGTGTTCCCGGATCTTTTCGAACGGTTTCTTCACTCCGGGGGCTTCCACCTCTTCAAGCTCCATGCCCGACAGGGCCGCAAAGACGTTCCTGGTCCTTGCCATCCTCAGCAGGGCCTTACTGGGAATGCAGCCTACATTCATACATTCTCCGCCGAGCATATGCTTCTCGACAGCGCAGACCTTGAGCCCCATCTCCGATGCCATTCCTGCCACCGCCATCCCGGCAGGTCCCATACCGATCACCATCACGTCGTAGTTGTTTTTCACTGTATTCTCCATGAGCACCATCTCTCCCTGTTATTGAAAGGTCCCGGATTTTACTCGTTCGTTATCACCCTGAAAAAAACCCGCTGCCCTGCCGGTGCGCCCGGCTGCATTCAATCTTTTATGACGATCGCCTCGTTGGGACATGATGTTGCCGCCTTGATGCACTTCTGAACAAGCTCGGGCGGGATATCACCCGGAATGGCTATGGCCTTCTTGCTCCCTTCCTGGAAGCGGAAGACCTCCGGACAAATCTTCACACACATGCCTGCGGTCGAACATCGCACCTGATCAACTTCCACCTTCATTCTCAATCTCCTTCCGGCTCATCCCTGTGAATTATACCCCCCTATAATACCGGATTTATATGAGGACTCAACAGCAATCGCACCTGTCCGGCAGGTTGTACCCATAACAGGTTTGCACCGGCGGCGCGAGATAAAGATTGCGTCTCCACCTGCCCGGCCCGCAACGCTTTTTTACTCGGTAAAACCGGGCGGAAGCGTGTCTTCAAACCCTGCATCGCCTTGACCGGGTTCGAAGTCTGCCTTCTGTTTCATCTCGAAGGAAAACCCCAGCTCTGTTGCCTGCTGCTTGTACGACCCGGCCTCGAGCCTCAGTGCATCCATGGGTTCCACCACGATGGCGGACTGACCCTGGACCGGGCACTGATATTCACAGAACCCGCACCCGTTGCACTTCTTTTCGTCCACAAAGGGCACTACAACCCCGATCTCGGGCACCCGTTTCAAGGTCACGGCATCAAAGGGACACACCTCGTCGCAGATCAGGCACTCGGAATCGAATTCCCACGCCAGGCACTTGTGCCTGATGACGTAGGCAGTGCCCACCTTGGCCCAGATTTTCTCTCCGGGGGACAGGTCCCTGAGGGCACCGGTGGGACACACCTGCCCGCACACATTGCACAGGGGCTCGCATGGCCCCCTGCGCGGGGTAATGACCGGAGAGGCCAGGGCGGGAAAACCGGTGATCAGACCGATGGGCTGCAGGGTATTCGTGGGGCACGCCTTCATGCACTCACCGCACCGCATGCACCGGGCAAGAAAGTCCTGCTCAGGCAGGGCACCCGGCGGCCGTATCAGGCTTGGGGGGATAATCTGGCCGAGGATTGTCTGCCCCTGTACCCGGTGAAGACCGGCCAGGGAAACCAGCGCAGCCCCGATGCCAAAGAGGCCCGACCACACCAGCTGTCTCCTGCGCCCTGAAAACAGCGTCTCGCCGTCTCCCTGGTCGTGGACCGGATATGTAAACCTGACAGCATCCACAGGGCAGACCCGGACGCACTCCTCGCACGCGATGCATTCACCAAAGCGGGTTTTCATGGGATCTTCGCAGATGGCGTCCATGGGACATTGCTGCCGGCACAGGCCGCAGAGGATACACCTGTCGTCAACCACCCGCCGGACAACAGGCCGTCTCGAGCACAGCGCGAACAGGGCCCCTGCCGGGCAGAGGTACCGGCACCAGAAGCGCGGGGAGATCGCGGCACACCCGAACACCACGGCGAAGACAGCCACCACGAACCACACCAGGACATACCGGGGCGCCTCTATGGCTGCAGCGGGAAGGATGGTGAGACCAAAGATATCAGCTGCACCGCGCAGGGCGTTCAAACCCGTATCTGCGATCAGGGCCGCCACCGGGAATATGACCACGGCATAGAACCGGGTGATCAGAGACAGGGGCGAGACGAGAAACACGAGCGAGACCCCCAGGAGGGCGGCGCCCAGCACGAAGAAGAGGACCAGGTACTTGAGCGTTCTGAGGGATGACGGAAGGGGGCTGCCTCCCGTGATACCCCGGCGAACAACCCTGTCGGCCATATCGATGGTGGTTCCCATGGGACAGAGGTAGGAACAGAAAAAACGGCCCAGGAAGAACGTGGTCACGAGCAGGAAGGCTGCCAGCAGCAGCGCCGGAACAAGGCTGCGGGCACTGATGATGGTGCCAACGAGGATGAGCGGGTCCATCCGCAGGAAGAGGTCCACCGGCAGCGGTGAAACAAGAGGAAAGGCAGCCAGGTAGAGCAGTACGAGAAAGAGTACAAGCATGAAGGCCTGGAGGACCCGGTGAAATGTCATCAGACCTGAACTTTCCTGGTAATGAGGTTGTGAATATCCATCCGGCCGAGCCCGCGCTCATGGGCGATGCTGATGTGCTTGACCTGGCGGGGCTGCATCTTGCGGCCATACCATTCGAACAGCTCTATTGCCTGGGCATCCGCCGCGACCATATCCCTCGATGCGATGATCGTATCCATCTTCAGGACCTTGCCGGGACCGCCCGGACCGTTCGTGGTGAGGACCCTGGTTCCGTCGATCACCACGAGCTGCGGCCTGAGAAAGGTGCAGAGGTCCACGATCGCCGAGCTGAGGTCGTATCTCCAGTGCATGATGGTGCGGTTCCGGATGAGCCCCATCATCCCCTTGAGGGAAAGGCTCACCCCGGTGCTCGAATGCGCCTTCGCCACCGGGGCGGCAATGAGCACATCGGCGTCGAGCACCTCCTTCATGACCTCGGTCTTCCTGAATTTCTCCGCCTGGGGCAGCGTGATCTCACGGTAGAAATCTTCGTCTTCGAGGGCCTGCACAAGATCATCGCCAAAGACCCGGCAGGCCTCACTTACCCCCTCGATGCACTGCTCGTTGGGGCGAAGGGGGTGGTCCAACACCCTGACCCTGGACGCCCCGGCCTCCCTGCACATGGCCACAAGCTCACGGACCACCTCGGGATCGGTGTTGGTGGCGCTCTCAGGGCCCCGGGCAAAGCTCATGTTCGGCTTGATAACCACCTTGCTGCCCGGCTTGACAAAGGCACCCATGCCGCCCAGGAGCCCTACAGCAGCACGGGTGGCAGGACCCGGTCCGCCCCGGGCAATCGCGATATCCGTTTCGCCGGCGGCAAGGACCCGCGAGGGGATAACGAGCCCGGAGGCCCCCGCCGCGAACAGCAGCGCACCCCTTGCCTGGGACGTTATGAACTCCCTGCGGGTAAGGCCCTTTCTGAATGTATCCTCTGCCCTGAACAATGCCTGGAAAAGACTCCTGCTATCCACTGTTGATCACCCCTTCCTTTTCCTCTTGCACACTATCCTTACATAATAGGTTCGATTGACCCTGTTTTGTAGACCCGGGCCGGAATTTTCATACCTCCAGCGCCACCCGGACCCCGCAGGGGGGATTCACGGAGTATGGCAAGGCCTCGCTTCCGGCTCCTGAGCTCCTGGCTCCTGTTCTTCCCCGGTCCCTCATGCATGAACCCCGCCTCCACCAAGCAGGCGCAGGCTCGCGACCAGTGCAAGACCGTAGGCCGCAGCGGCACAGACCATCACCCCTGCGAACCCGAGCTCCGCTGCGACGATGGTGGCCAGCACCGTGCTCATGACGGAAAAACACCCGTTTATTCCCCACGCCCACGCCACGAGGCGCTCCTCCTTTTTCCGCACAGCAGAGATCCCGGCAGGAAACGGCACGCCCATGATCACGGAAAGCGGGGCGATGCAGAGCAGGGCCAAGACGACCTTGACTGCCCCGGGTACGGCTATGGTCGACCGGATGACTGCAGGGAGGGCGACTGCGGCGACGAGAACATAACAGACGATCGCAGCGACGACCTGCGGGAGAGATCGTTCGAGCACGTGCCACCGCGACGAGAGATAGCTGCCGATGCCGGAGCAGACGAGCATGACCGAGAGTATTGCCGCTGCCGAGTATATCGGCGTGCTGAAATAGAGGATGAACCGCTGTATGAAGACGATCTCCACAAACATGTACCCGATCCCGATGCCGCCGAAATAGACCAGGACACCGGCCCTGTGAGGGTTCCTCCACCCGAGGGCCGTCAGGGGGGCTACGATGAGCACAACCGCTAAAAAGACGATCTGGAACAGGGTCAGGAACACGAGGACATAGCCGACCTCCATGAACGGGATATTCCCCGCCCCGAAAATACGGGCCAGGCGCGGGATACTCCTGATTTTGAGAAACTGGGAGAAGTACGGACGGTTATCCGTGGCAGGAGCGATGGCGAAATCATAGGAGGCGGAGATTCGTGCGGTCTGCCCGGCCATGATCCCGTCGATGAGGTCAAAGAAGTGCCGGTCTTCGAGCCGGTTATAGCGAACCCGCTCCTGTGGCGATATGTCCGGGAGCAATACCGGGTCGAACAGCATCCGCGAGCAGAAGTCCCGGATGCGCTCACCTTCCCCGCTGGTGATCGGGGAACGCTTGATGACAAAGGTCATGGTGCCCCACCCCCTGATGGCTGCAACATGGTCCACCGGATCGAAGACCCCCTTGTCACGGAGCACCGAGGTAATGGTGGCAAGAATCCTCAGGGGATTTCTGCTCGGATAGTCCATCCAGCACGTGATGCTCATGAGGCCTTCCCCGCTGAGCCTGTCCCATACCCGGGAAAAGGCCTCCCGGGTGAGGAGATACTGTTCCTTCAGGGCAAACAACCCGGAGGTGCCGCCGAAGGAACCCACCTGCGGGAGCACGATGAGATCGTGCAGGTCACTGCCCTCGTCCAGATACGTGCGGGAATTCATGGTGACCAGACGCACAGACCCGTCAGGCACCGGTGAATACCCAAGGGCCTCCATGGAGGTTTCCAGCACCTGCACAACCAGGGGGTTGGGCTCCACGGCAATGACGTGTGGAGCCCCCCGGCCCAGGGCGAACAACACGTCCTGACCCGTACCTGCATCGAGGACGAGCGGGCTTTCCGGCCGTCTCAGTTCATACGCCACAGCGCCTGTGGTGAAACCCAGCACCTCGAGGGTCTCCTTTCCTCCCACAGGACCGCGCCAGTCGCCGTTGATGAAAACCGCATCAGTGGAGACGATCCGACGATCATACCTCAGGGAGATCCCGGGCGCATACCTCAGTGCCGGCGAGGAAACGATCTCAAAGAGGCCGAACGGGGAATTCTGCTCGAGCCTGGAGACGGCGCCGGGCAGATCCAGCGCCCTGCGGAGGTCCTTGAATTCTGACAGGTGAAGCCCTGGCGGATACACGAAGAACAGGGCGGGAAGCATCACGGCGATTCCAGCGCCTGCCACCGCCCAGGCAGACCACCTCCGCACCGTGAGCAGGCCGGATACGATACAGGCAAGGGAAATCACCGCCACGAGCCTCCCGGGAAAAAACAGCCACAGGAGCAGGACGAGGATCATGCCACCGGCACCGGAACCCACGAGGTTCGCACCGTAGAGCCTGCCGATGTGCCTCGAATATTTCACGAAGATCAACCCGATTGCCAGCGCACCCAGGACAAAGGGCACGAACAATATCAGGTACGTCAGGCCGAGTCGCCAGAGGTGGCCGGTACGTGCAAAGACGAGGTACGAATCGAAACGGATGCCCTCGATCTGAGAGCACCACAGGGCAGCGGGCATGGCAAGCCCGGTTGCGATCAGGAGAACAGGCAGCACACGATCGAACCTGTTGACGAGCCACGCCGATGAAAAGGCCAGGATGGTGCCCGACGCACCGAAGCCGAGGAGGGCGACTGAAATGATCATGTAGGCAAAGTGGTACCACTGGACGATGGAGAGGATCTGCATGAGGACCAGCTCAAAGGCGATGATCGATGCAGACAGGACCCCGAGCGCACAGCTCAGCGTCCACCACCTGAGGGGCTCCCGGGTCAAGGGTTTCTCCGAAACGGGACGAACCGGACCGGCAGGAGACTCTTCGTGGTAACCTCGTCCCCCCTCTTCTCCACGAGCATGAGCATCTGGACCATGAACGGAGAGCCTACGGGGATGATCATCCTGCCGCCGTCTTTCAACTGATCCACGAGCGGGGGCGGGATATATTCCGCCGCTGCAGTGACCACGATCGCATCGAACGGGCCGGCCTCTTCCCAGCCGAAATACCCGTCGCCGACCTTCACCTCGACGTTGGGGTACCCCAGGTTCTCCAGCCTCTGAGCAGCGGATTGACCGAGTTCCCTGATGATCTCGATGGTATACACCCTCTCCACGATCCCGGCCAGCACAGCGGCCTGATACCCGGACCCGGTACCGACCTCGAGCACCTTCTGGCCTGCACTGGGACGGACGGCCTCTGTCATGTAGGCGACGATATAGGGCTGGGATATGGTCTGCCCGGACCCGATGGGCACAGGAGAGTCATCATAGGCGACCGAGCGCAGGGATTCCGGGACAAACAGATGCCTGGGTACTTTCCGCATGGCATCGAGCACAGCCGCGTCCGACACCCCGCGGCCCTCGATCTGGTTTCTTACCATCTCTGCCCTTTGCCTGGAATATTCTTCATCAGCACTACCCGGGCCGGGGGCAAAGAGGACAAGGCAAACGAACAGGCAGAATATCCCATGCGACCTGTTGACCGATACCGTACCTGTATGCGGATACGCAGCCCGGAACATAGGACCTATAATAATGATGAGAACATGAAAATGAACCGCCGGGAAAAATACTTACCATGCTTGAGTAATGGAAAAACCGGGTATGAGGTTGAAGGGACAACCTGTCCGTTCTGCCTGGGCTCAGTCCTGTCTCTTCACACCTTCATGGCCTTTAAAAAATCCCGGATGTCCTCATCGCTCAGGCCCGCGGGCTCTATGGCCAGTTCCTTTCTCAGGGCATCGAGGTCCCGGGACGGACCGTGATCGACAGTGCCCTCGCTGCAGATCTCTTCGACAAAGATATCCGGATCTTCTTCCTGCCCGAAGAGCCGGTAGCGGTAGAGCCTAAGCGGCACCGAACATACCTCTCCCAGGACCGAAGGTATCTCCGGCGGAAACTCTTCAGACAGTATGATCAGCTCCACGGGCAGATCGATATTCACATCTTCGGGGGGGTAGACCCTCCTCAAGAAGTCCCGGTTTTCGCAGAACCACCGGTACCCCGTGAGTGAACGCAGGAGTGCTCCGGCAAAATCGGCCCGGTTGATGGTCACGAGAAACAGGGAGACAGTGTCGGCCGCCAGGATATCGATGTTCCCGGTAAAGGCATTGCCGAGGTTGTACTCCACGATCCTGAACTCATGTTCGTCGATAAAATACCGGGCAACGACCTGGTGCACGTACTCGACGTTCCGGGCACAGACCGGCTTGAGTATTCTACTCATGGAGATCCATCCTGTTGGGCCAGCCCTGTCCGAGGCCGAGAAAACCCGCGCTGATGGAGGTGAGGTCATCCTTTGTCCCGGATTGTCCCTGCCACAGCACCAGGGGCCTCTTCTCCCGGATGGATCGCCTCAGGTACCCGTCATGGCGCAATGCGCCAAGAAAGCGCACGCTCACACGGAGCCTATCCTCGATGAAGACCGTAAAACGCTCGGCCATGCCCGAAATGTCCTGGTCCTGGCCGACATCATCGAGGACCAGGGAGATCGTGCAGGACGGCTCCTGCTCATGGATGACCCTGATGTAGGCATAGCAGCGCAGCAGTTCCTTCTCGTCCGGCCTGGCCAGGAGGATCCACTCTCCCGAAAGATCGACTGTGCGGAAAGACTCCAGCGAGGCGTGGCTGTTCACGAGGAGGCAGCGGTCGTCCTTCGATGCGCTCACTTCGCTCACGAGATCCGAGAGTTTGTCGCTGTCTGCGCCGTTGCCCCGGTGGATGACGATATCCGGCAGGCCGTATAACCTCACCGTGGCACTGGCAGGCTCTTGCTGATCGAGGTCGAGACTCTCCATGAAGGATTCAAGACCCGCACCGTCAGGGCTGGGACAGTCCCAGACAACAACGGAAGACCGGTTTCTCGCAAGTTCCAGTGCCAGGTTGGCCACAATGCAGGACTGCATGAGGCCGGAGCCCGGATGGCAGACCCTCACGATTCTCCCCGAACCGCACACCCGGCGGGGCCGGTTGGACGGTCCCTGTTCTTCCCTGGTGCCGCCGGAGAGGTAATACCGCGAAACCTCTTCCAGGCCCCTGCCGTGCGTGGTCGGTTTTTCCATGCTCAGTTGATTTCCAGAAGCGAATTCTCCCCGAATTCCGTTACAGCCCTGTTGGGGTTGTCGGGATCATTAACCCACCTGCCGTCCACGAAGAATTTATACTCGTATCGTCCCTTTTCCAGGGGTACGAGTTTCTGCCAGACACCCGTGCCCTCGATGTTTTTCAGCGGCGTGTGGTCCTGTTTCCATTCGTTGAAATCCGCAGCCAGGGAGACACTCGTGGCATCGGGCGCGTAATAGGAGAAGAGCACACCGTTATCGGTCACGGTGGGATTGCGCATCTCGATTCTCTGGGTCTTCTGGAGTTTGGCCACCTTCATCTTCAACAGTTCCTTTGCGAGCGAAAGGTAATCACGGAAACCGCTCGAATCAGCCGCATAGGAAATAATGCTCTTCCCGTGACCCACGGCCTCTTTCAGCTTGACGTTCTGGTTAATCACCGTGGCCAGGACATTGCCTCCCATGATCTTTCTCATCTCCTCCAGAGATTCGTGCGCGATCCTGGTCCTGCGGTCAAACAGGGTGGCAAGGGCATTGACCGTGATCTTCTGCGACCTCTTGATGTTGACGAGGTCTATGGTCTCCAGCAGCTTCGAAAGGCCCTGCAGGGCGAACAGCCCGCTCTCGATGGGAATGATCGCTTCCGTGCACGCAAACAGGGCATTGAAGGTGAGTATCCCGATATTGGGCGGACAATCGATGAGGATAAAGTCATAGCTCGCTGCAAGGGGTGAGAGGATGTCTGCCAGGCAATATTCCCGGTAGTCACGCTGGAGGAGAATGGGTTCTGCCGCACTGAGCATGACATCCGAAGGGAGCAGGTGGAGACCCGGAGAAACCTCCAGGATGACATCCCGGGCGGAAATCACCCCCTCGTCCCTGCCGATGAGGAGATCGTACATGCTCCTTGAATATTCACCCGGAGCACATCCCAGGCCCAGGGTCGCATGGGCCTGGGGGTCCATATCCGCCAGCAGGACCTTTTTCTTCTGGTATGCAAGACATGCTGCAAGATTGATAGCCGTCGTGGTTTTGCCACATCCGCCCTTTTGGTTAATTACAGCGATTGCTCTCATAAGAACCCCCCCTTATGTAATCTATCCCCCCGGTGTCCCAATACACCGGGAGCGTAAATCCACTATGAATACAAACACAAGGTGCAGAAAAAAATCCGGCTCGGCAGGTCCGGGGCCTGGGCGGTTTGCAGAAGCAGGCGCTTCATAGCGGCTGTGGCAGGTAACAACTCGTGTCGGCGGGCCCCGGTCTTCAACTCCCTGTACGGAATAAATTATCATGACACACCCACCATGTCAATAAAATGATTGAATCTTTAGGATAATTACCAGGCCGGAATCACCCCGGAGCAGAGGCACTGGAGCACGACGGGACTAGGCATCCGGCATACCGGTGTGAAATTACCGCTCGCCCCTGCCTGACCCGCGTTTTATTCCCCGGCCGATGATTTGCCGGGAAGGGGGCGATATACCATGTGCGATGAGCGCCGAGCTCAGAACCGATACTTACCCTGGCCGCCTGTGGCCGAACCGGTTTGTTATGAGCTTGATGATCTCATCGGCACTGGTTTCCATGGGTTTATCGGTGATATCGATTACGGAAAACCCGCCTCTCCTGAAGAGCCGGCGCGATTCTTCCAGCTCTTCGAACACCGCCTCCGGGTCCGTATAGGACGACGGCTGCATGCCGGCAATACGCTCCTGGCGGATCCTGCGGTGGATCATGAGGCGCTGGGGGTCGATGACCAACCCTGTGACGCGTCCTTTTTCGATCTGAAAGACCTCGTCCGGGAGCGGCTGATCCTTGATGAACGGTACATTTGCCACCTTCCAGCCGAGTACGGAGAGGTACATGCTCAGCGGGGTCTTGCCCACACGCGACACCCCGAGCAGAACGATATCGGCATCGTGAAGTTCGTGAGGACTCCTCCCGTCGTCGTGCGTCATGGCAAATTCGATGGCCTCAACCCGCTCGAAATAATCCCTGTTCAGCTGCCGGTACAAACCCGGTTTCCCGACCGGCTCCTGTCCCAGGCCGGTGCTCAAGGCCCCGATCAGCTCGCCCATGAGATCGATCGTCACCACGCCGGCCTCTGCTCCGATGGCCTTCATGGCGTCTCTCAAGCTCTTGTCCACGAGGGTGTGCACGATGATCCCGCCATGAACCCGGACACGGCCCGCAACCTGCCTGATCTGTTCGGCCGAGTGCACGTGGGCGATCTTGACTACCGGGACCTGGGCCGAGGGAAACTGCGCCAGAACCGTATGCACCACCTGTTCGGCACTGGCACCAGCCCCTCCGGACACGATATAGACAGGGGCGACATCCCCTGGCCGGGCTGCATTGCCGTCATCCGCCATTCATGCCCCCAAACCGATGGCACTGGCAGCCGGATGCCGTCCCGGTCGGGCAACGCCCTGGCCGGTCAACCGGTGCATGAACGACGAAGAATTCTGTGCAGCCTCCCGGTGAGGACCAAACCTTTCTAGGCACCATCCAATCCATGACGTTCAGACTTGGTAAACCACGATTCCGGGTCCTGCAGGTATTCCTCGGCATCCTTGAGCGAGAGGTAGTGTTCCCGCTCGATTCCGGCAAGAAGCCCGAAGAAGGCCTTCTCTCTCGGATCGGTGCAGGCATCCCTGAGCCCCTGATAGAACTCGGTCCCCTTCGCCTCGAACTCTATGGCGATCTCGATGGCCTTGAGATCGTCATTGTCGGCCTCGTGCATTTCGTCAACCTTCTTCACGGTGCTCTTCAGGATATTCTTGATGTTTGTCTGCTTCACGCTCAAGGGGAGGGTCTCGGGCCACTTCTCGGTTTTTTCCCACTTCTCGTGCAGCTGTTTGAGTCGCTCGTAGTGCTCCAACTCATCATCCGCGATCTCCTTGAACATGGCCTTGCCCACCGGGTTCGAGGTCCGCCCCGCATGCTTGAGGTAGAACTCACGCTCCCTCATCTCATTGTTCAGGGCCACTTCCAGGGCATTGAGCCGCTGTTTCTTGTCCATGCATCCTCCTTTCTTCACCACCTCGCAGCAGGTGAGCCGCCGGCAATACAAGGGTCATACGAAACAGGCCGGATAGCAGAGCCTGTGCAGCATACAGCCAACGTTCCACAAGCGAGGCTCCCCTGGCCACGATCCTATTTGTGCTCGTATACGTGAACGTCCCGCTGAGGGAACGGGATGGAGACACCCTGGGCATCGAACTGCTTCTTTGCCTTTTCTACGGTGTCGAAGTAGACCCCCCAGTAGTCCGCAGTCTTCACCCAGACCCTCACCTCGAAATTCACGCTGCTGTCTGCAAGTTCCTTGACGATGATCATGGATTCCGGGTCCTTGAGAATCCGCTGGTCGCCATTGACGAGTTCCTGGAGGATCTTCCGCACCTTGTCGATATCATCGCCGTAGCTCACCCCGAAGAGCAGGTCCACCCGCCTGGTCTCCTTGGCGGAATAATTGACGATATTGTCTCCCATCATCTTTGCATTGGGGATAATGACGGTCTTGTTGTCGACGGTCTTCAGGCTCGTGGTAAAGACCTGAATCTTCTCGACCGTGCCTGTTGCCCCGCCGCCCTCGATAAAATCCCCTGCCTTGAACGGCTTGAATATGATCAGGAGAAACCCGGCGGCGAAATTCGCCAGCGATCCCTGCAGGGCCAGACCGATCGCCAGGCCTGCAGCACCGATGACCGCAATGAACGAGGTGGTCTGAATCCCCAGCTGGGCAAGTGCCGCGAGGATGACAAACGTCATCAGGGCGATATATATCAGGTGTTCGACAAAGGACACGATGGTCGGATCCACCTTCCTGCTGTTCATGAGCCGTTCGGTCAGCCGAGCAAGGGCCTTGGCTATCCATCGTCCCACAACCAGGATAACCAGTGCCGCAACAATCTTTATTCCGTAAAAGGTTACCAGTTCCTGCAACCTAACCCACCATCCTTCCATATTCATCCTCCTCGTGATCTGTTTATTTTGTCTCTGCCCTGGCGTTCAGGTATCTGCCCGGCGAACATCTTTCCTCTAATCAGAATAATACGGAATATTGGGCCGTCGACAAGGACCGGGCAAATTTTTACGTGTCCCCCGAAGCGGCGGGGGGATGAGGAGGCCTCCCTGACACGAGATCTCGGGCAACTTCAGGCCGGACACTGCAGCAAGCACTATGCACGGTTCATTTCCAGGGAGGATATCAGCTCGAGATCAGCGATCGCCTTGCTCAGTTTTGCCAGGTTCTCGATCATGATCCGGGCCTCAACAGGCAGGTCGCTCCTGTTCCTGGCGATCCGCTGGATATGCTCGCAATACATCCGGATCTGGAGACAAGCCTCGATGATATTGTCAGGGTTCATGTTTTCCACGTAACGATCAATCTCCGTGTCTGACATCCTGGCTAAGACAGGCGGATTCGATTTTTCCAGGCCGGCACCCATCACCAGTACCCCCTTGCCGAAGCATGGTATCGGCGTATCCCTCTAAGAAATATATAAGCGCTCCTGTGCGTAATTCAAGAAACAGCGCTCTGAATTGTTTTCCATTGAGCTTGCACCCTGTTTCCATTACATAAGAATGAACCATGCAGAAGAAAAGAGGCGATTTTACGCTGAGCGCCCTGTCCATCGACCTGAGCACCAGGGATGCAGTGCGGAGCACCATTGACCCGGAGGCGGGCAAGACATTCCTGGGAGGCCGCGGGATCGGGACCTGGCTTCTCAGCTCTCGGCCGATGGTGGACGCCCTCTCCGAAGATGCCCCGCTGATCCTGTCCACGGGACCACTCACCGGGTCGCGCATCCCGGCATCGTCGCGTATGATGATCTCTGCCTTCTCTCCGCTCACGGGCACCATCGGCAGCTGCTCGGTGGGGGGAAGCCTTGCCATCCAGATGAAACGCGCCGGTTTCGACCTCATCATCATTACCGGCAGGTCAAGGCTCCGCCTCATCCTGGAGATCGACAACGCTCGCGTACGGTTTGTCGATGAGGACATGCCGGTCGACCTGCCGCTGAGCAGCGTGTTCGACGCATACCGTTCCTTCCGGGGTTCGGTAGCTGCCGTTGGCCCGGCTGCCTTTTCGGATTGCACCTATGCCTCGATCATGGTGGATGGAAGCTTTGCCTGCGGCAGGGGCGGACTCGGCTCGGTCATGGCGTCGAAGAATCTCAGGGCCATCGCAATCCGCGGCAGCGAACACACTGTCATGGCCTGTGACCCAGACGGCGAAGAGACTGCCAGGGCAGACATCATCAGACTCTTCGATGCGTCCCCGGCCATCATGGGCAGGTCCGGCATCAGCCTCTGCGGCACAGCAGCCCTGGTGGACCTCATGGCCGCCAGAAGGATGATGCCCACCGCCAACTTCCGCAGGACCTACTTTGAAGACTACCGGGCATTCTCGGCCGGCAGGATCAGGGAAGAACAAGGCCCGAGACAGCATGCCTGCCATGGGTGTCCCATTGCCTGCAAAAAGAAGGCACACAGCGAGATTCCCGAGTATGAGACGCTGTCCCACTTCGGGGCACTCAACGAGAATGCGGACCTCGCTGCCATCATCGAGGCGAACAGGCTCTGCAACGAGGCCGGCATGGATACCGTCACCGCGGCCGCCTCCATCGCCTGCCTTGCCGAGATCAGGGGGCTGCGGTACACCGGGACCACACTCGTGGACAAGGTGCGGGAGATCGCCGGTGCCCGGGGTGACGGGGAACTGCTCCGCCTCGGCTCCGCGGTCCTTGCCCGGGAGCTCGGCGCGCCGGAGAAATCCATGAGCGTGAAATCCCTGGAACTGCCCGCATACGATCCCCGCGGGGTGTACGGCATGGCCCTGGCATACGGCACCTCCACGAGGGGTGCCTGCCACTTGCGTGCCTACCCCATCGCCCACGAGATCCTGCGCAAGCCCGTGGCCACGGACCGCTTCTCGTTCTCGGGCAAGGCCAGGATCATCAAGATTGCCGAAGACCTCAATGCGGTCATCGATTCCATCGGCGGGTGCAAGTTCGCCTTCCTCGGCGCCACGCTCGAGGAGTATGCAAAGGGCCTCGCTGCGGTCACGGGCCTGGCATACGATACCCACGACCTGCTCAGGCTCGGCGATCATATCTACACCCTGGAACGGTATATCAACACGCTGCGGGGATTCCGCAGGACAGACGACCTGCTGCCCGAACGGTTCTTCACCGAGCCCGGCACGCACGGCCCGGGCATCGAGGTCAGACCCATCGACAAGACCGCCTTCGAGGCCACCCTTGACCGCTACTACAAAATCAGGGGCTGTAATGAAGACGGCACCGTCACCGCCGAACGTTTGCGGGAGCTCAATCCATGCAGGAACAGGTAGAAAAATATCTCTCCAAGCTCATACGTCACGGCCTCGTTCAAGGCCCGGACGATGCAGCGCTCTACGGCCTTGACGATGAGCTCTATACGAACAGGCACACCGTTGCGCCCGAGGTGCGCGCCCTGTTCGACCTCCTCAACATCAACAGCCTCATCATCGCCCGGCCCGAACCTCTCCACTGGTCGATCATGGGTGATCTGATCCGTGACGATCCCTCGCTCATCTGCCCGTGCGACTGCGAGAGCCTCACCTTTATCCACGATATCCCGGTGCTGAGGACGTTCGACGTGGAGGCGGCTGCGCGCGCACTGAGCGGCAGAAAGGGCTTGATCATTGCAGATACGGGCATCATCACCACCGGCACGGTCTCGCTGGAGCAGGCGTTCATCTCGCTGAGCTCGATCTGTTTCGCCACGTTCGTCAAGTATTTCGCCGACGTGCTCAACGGGCTGTACGGATTCGCTGCGACCCCGAAGCCCGGCACCGCCCGGCTCGATGCAGCCCGTAGGATCCTTGCCCCCGCTGCCCCGGCGGCTTTTTACAATCCGCTTTCCAGGGAAACCCCCGGCACCGAGGCCGAGATCATCCAGGCCATGGACGCGGCCGGAAAGGCCATCGTATCGGCACACCTCGTGGACTCGTTCTTCGGCAACATCTCCTGCCGCAAAGGTGACCTGATCTACATCTCCCAGACCGGATCATCGCTCGACGAGCTCCCCGGCTGCATCGACTGCATCCCCATAGACGGCTCCTCCACCTGCGATCTCACCTCGTCGTCCGAGCTCCTGGCCCACCTGAAGACCTACGAGATCACGGACGATTCAGCCATCCTCCACGGCCACCCGAGGTTTTCGGTGATCATGTCCATGTTCGGCGAGCCCCTGGGCTTTACCGAGACGCGGCACATCGAAGACATCCCGGTTGTTGCAGGAGAAGTTGGGGCAGGCAGACACGGCCTCATGCATACCCTGCCGGCAGCCATGGCCGGGCACCACGCGGCAGTCGTGTACGGCCACGGCACCTTCGCATCTTGTTCAGGATCATTTCACGGTGCCTTCGAGCGGCTCTCGTCCATCGAGCACCAGTGCTTCGATGCCTACCGAAGCGCTCTCGAAAAGGCCGGGGTCAGCTAAAGGGGCACATCGGACCGCCCCGTGAGATTATAGAATTTCAGGGCATTGTCCCTGAGAAGGCGGGTCCGCACCTCCTCTTCGATGGAGCCGAGATCGGAAATCTCAAGGAGATCCCGGTGGAGCACAATGCTTGAATCGGTGTTGAGCATGATCCGAGAGAGATCACCTGCCCGGGCGACTATGATGTCCAGAAGATCCGCAGCCTGATTTTTCTCCGGGCTCATGGTGACACCGGCCCAGAATCCCTTCTCGAGCACCGACGCGATGGTGTGGGGCGTGCAGTGATCCACGACCATGGAGTCACCGTACACCCGGTAGCCCTCGAGCATATCGAGGATCTCAACAGTGATTGCAGCCTTGTTCTTCCTCGGGGTATGGATGCCCATGATCTTGCCCCGCTGTGCCGCTTCGCATGCCAGTACGAGGTGCGCCTCAAGGATCTCCTTCTCCCGGTCGCTGCCCGTCTCCAGGCCCATCTCCCCGATGCCGAGGCAAAAGGGGTCGTCGAGGTACGGGGCAAGCATTTCGTAAACCATATCTGCGGTGAGGTCCGGGGTAATGGTGCGCGGGTGGATGCCTGCCAGGTAGCGGCACACCAGGCCCTCCTGATTGAGCCGATGGATCAGGGCCTTCTTGGTGCTGAGATACATTGGCACATCACCTGCCGCCTTGATCTGTCCGCCGTAGCTCCACGAGACCGGCAGATATCCTCGCTCCCTCATCCACGCCACACTCTTTGGGTTGCACGTCGCGATAATGTCCAGGTGGCAGTGGCTGTCTACAAATCGGGTTTCCATGGAACGCTGCCTCCACAATCCACGAGTTTGCTTATCGGATCATGCTGCCAGAGTTTCTCCTGAATTGGAATGGGAAAAAGGGATACTTCCCCGGATTCAGGAGGGGAACTCGCCTGAGAGGCTGCCGGGCCTTTTCCCCGTGCCCCTGCCGTCCAGGTGCCGGTACTGCCTGAAGAGAACATACCCGGCCCAGAACAACGAGAGGATCATGATGAGCACGCCCAAGCCATGTGCCGTGTATGCCGCTGCCTGTGCGTGGCCGAGCATCCCGGTTTCCGTGAGGAGATATTCCCAGTCATGGAACCCGTACGGGGAGCCCTGTCCGGTGTTGCCCCCCAATAACGGGAGTACCAGGCGGTTTGCGTCGTTGATATAGGGGGCGATATCCAGGAAATTCTCCCCGAACCACCACAGGGCAACCGCTGCCCCGAAGGGGTCTGACGTCCTTAAGAGCAGGGTGATCATGCAGACAAGCGGCATGATCAGCTGTCCGAGGGTCCCGCCGAGCGAGGCAATAAAATGGCCGAACGGACGCAGCAGGACATGGCCGGCCTCATGAAACGGGAGATTGACGAGGTGGAGAAAGCCCGCTGTGGCAGAAGCGTCCTGGGGTGAGGTGAGCATGACCCTCCACCCCCACAGGAACAGGACGAGGAACAGCAGCACCCTCCCTGCGAAGACGAGGGGATCGGTCGTGTCTTCCACGCGGAACAGGAGTGTTCCCACCGGCAGGGACCCATCCCCTGCAGCGGGATCCTCCCCGGCCTGCGACCCTTCAGGCCTCATGAATTCTGCAGGCAGTCTCCGGTGCCGGGGGATCTTCTCAAAGATGACCCCGCACTGCAGGCATTCCTTTGCCCCGTCTGGTTGAGGACACCCGCATTTCGGACAGTTCATACAAGGATCCTGGCGGGATATATCACAACACGCCTCCAGCGTTTTACCCCTCTTTTCGTATAAAGGGCGAAAAATGATTACGGTGATTAAAAAATTCCATTCAACAAACAGTCATTATGGTATATGAAGGGTATATACTATGTATTTATAATAAAGGATTTTTTGACACCATGTTGATGAAAGACATGATGACCCGCTCTTTCGAGACCCTCTGCGCGGAGGATACCCTGCAGAAGGTCGCCAGCCTGTTCCGCAAGACCCATCTCGAGGCACTGCCGGTCACAGAGGACGGCGGCCGCTTCATCGGCATCATGTCCAAGGCGAACCTCTTCGATGCCGTTGCACAAGGCATGCTGCCGGATATGCACATCAGGGATCTCTTCACCACCGAGGTCATGACCCTCCACGAGCATATCCCCTACGAAGAGGTGAAACAGATCGTGCGCACCAGCAGGGCCGGCAATGCCATCGTGGTGGATGACAACGATCAGCTCAGCGGCATCTTCACCAAGACCGGCTGGATCATGGCCATGCTCAGAAACGAGACCCAGCTGAACACCCAGCTCAGCGCCATTCTCCAGACCATGCACAACGGACTGATTGCACTAGACGAAACCGGGTCCATCATCGAGATCAACAGGGCTGCGGAAAATATCCTTTCCACCAGGGCCTCGGCAGCGATCGGGAACCCCGTGAGCACCCTCCTGCCCGGCCTGAATCTCGACGATGTCCTCACCCGCGGGAACCCCTCTATCGGGATGCTGCACATCGTCAACGAACTGAACCTCCTGTGCAATGTCACGCCCGTGACACGGGAGGACCGCACCACCGGGGCGATAATCGTGTTCCAGGACCTCACCGATCTCATGCGCATTGTCACGGAACTCGAGAGCGTCACGAAACTCTACCGCACCCTCCAATCGGTGATGGAGTTCACCTATGACGGAATCGTCGTCGTGGATGAGAAGGGATGCATTTCCATGATCAACAAGGCTGCCGAGCGCTTCCTGCGCAGGCAGGCAGACGAGATCGCAGGCTGCCCGGTGGAAGAGGTGATCGAGAACACAACGCTCCCCAGGGTTCTCAAGACCGGTCTGCCCGAGATCAACCAGCTGCAGTTCATCAACCGTGTCCCCTACGTGGTGTCCTCGCAGCCCATCATCCGCAAGGGCCAGGTGGTCGGGGCCGTCGGCAGGATCCTGTTCCGCAACCTCCACGAGATCCAGGAGCTTGCCAGGAAGCTTGCAGAGGTTGACCGCCAGGTCGGGAACCTGGGGTCTGCCAGCCGGGTACCTGTCCAGTCCGGCACCGGGTTCGACCAGATCGTCACGGCCGATCCGGCCTTCAGACAGGTGATCGAAGAGGCAGAGATCGTCTCGCACGGCACCTCGAATATCCTCATCACCGGCGAAAGCGGCACCGGCAAGGAATTGATCGCCCAGGCGATCCACAAGAGCAACACTGCCAGGACCGGACCGCTCGTCAAGGTGAACTGCGCCGCCATACCTGCCAGCCTCATGGAGTCGGAATTTTTCGGCTACGTGGCAGGCGCATTTACCGGTGCCCAGCGCTCGGGCAAAAAAGGCAAACTGTCGCTGGCTGACGGAGGCACCCTGTTTCTCGACGAGATCGGAGACATGCCCCTGGCTCTCCAGAGCAAGCTGCTGCGGGTGATCCAGGACAAGTGTTTCGAACCCATCGGCTCGAACGTGTCCCAGAAGGTCGACGTGAGGTTCATCGCCGCGACGAACCGGGCACTTGAGGACATGGTGCACGAGGGGAGTTTCCGGTCCGACCTGTACTACCGCCTCAATGTCATCCCCATCCACATCCCGCCGCTGCGCGAACGACGGCAGGACATCAATCTGCTCGTGCAGTTCTTCCTGGAAAAATACAACCACGTCTTCAACACCCACATCCACGATCTCTCCCGGGAGGTGCGTGAGATATTCCTCGATCATTCCTGGCCCGGCAATGTCAGGGAGCTGGAAAACGTGATCGAACGTGCCATCAATTTTGCCCGCGGGAGGCTCATAGAGAAGCAGGACCTACCACATTACCTGCGGGATACGTCGCCTCCTTCGTACCGGAACCAGTCCCCTGTGCAGAAGAATCAGAAGCTCAAGCCGAGCCGCGACGACCACGAGCAGGCGCTCATCATCGACGCGTTGAAGCGCTCGGGTGGAAACAAGGCCGAGGCGGCCAGGATCCTGGGCATCAGCAGGTCGTGGCTCTATGAAAAGATGACGAAGATGGGACTTCCTGCAAAGAAAGAACCCCTTTAGACTGTAGGCTATAGGCTATAGACTGTTAGTTTCCTGTGCATTGATCAAATCCACTTACCTAACCTCTATATCCCTACAGCCTAACAGCCTTCATACAGCCTCTTGCCCTATAGCCTAACAGTCTACAGTCTAACAACCTTCATCCCGCCTCTCTCCCTACAGCCTAACAGTCTACAGTCTACAGCCTCTCTACCTACAGCCTGTTCACCTGTCCGGGCCGGCTGACACATTTACGGTTTCCCGGACACATCGGCAGGGTCTAGCCGCAAGTATCTGCCTGTTTTTGAAAGGCATTTTCCCATGGCATGTTCATTGCTGTCTCCAGTCCATTCAATTGTTATTTTTTAGGTGTGGGAAAACAATCTAGAGTGCCCGTGAGGGCAAACACAGGAGGGTTCATGTATGTACAAGTCGTATGAGGAAGCCTACCGGCGTTCCCTGGAAGACAGGGAAGGGTTCTGGAGTATCGCGGGCGGAGCGATACAGTGGGAGAAAAAGTGGGACAAGGTGCTCGATGACAGCAGGGCCCCCTTTTACCAGTGGTTCGCAGGCGGCAGGATGAACACCTGCTACAATGCCCTCGATTTCCACGTGGAAAAAGGCAGGGGCGACCAGGCGGCCATCATCTATGACAGCCCGGTCACCGGCACCATCCGGAAGATCACGTACAAGGAGCTCCTCGACGAGGTCTCCCGCTTTGCAGGCGTGCTCAAATCACTCGGCGTCGACAAGGGAGACCGGGTAATCATCTATATGCCCATGATACCCGAGGCGGCAATAAGCATGCTGGCGTGCGCACGCATCGGGGCGATTCATTCGCTGGTGTTCGGCGGATTTGCACCCAACGAGCTGGCCGTGAGGATAGATGATGCAAAACCAAAGGTGATCCTTTCCGCATCATGCGGCATCGAGCCCAAGGGGCCGATCCCCTACAAACCTTTACTGGACAGGGCGATCGACCTGTCGAAGCACAAGCCGGAGAAATGCGTGATCTTCCAGCGCCCCCAGGTGAAGGCGGCCCTTGTACCGGGACGTGATCTCGACTGGACCGAGGCCTTGGGCGGTGTCTCCCCTGCACCGTGCGTCACGGTGGAGGCGACAGACCCGCTCTACATCCTCTATACCTCCGGCACCACCGGCATACCCAAGGGCGTGGTGCGGGACAACGGCGGGCATGCCGTCGCCCTGAAGTGGTCGATGCAGTACATCTACGGCGTTGAGCCGGGCGACGTGTACTGGGCCGCGTCCGATGTGGGCTGGGTTGTCGGCCATTCCTACATCATCTATGCCCCGCTCCTGTACGGGTGCACCACGATCATGTACGAGGGCAAGCCCGTGGGAACCCCGGACCCGGGGGCATTCTGGCGGGTGATCTCCGAACACAAGGTGAAGGTGCTCTTCACTGCGCCGACAGCATTCAGGGCCATCAAGAAGGAAGACCCCACCGGAAGCTTTGTGAAGAAGTACGACATCTCGTCGTTGAAGTATCTCTTCCTTGCAGGAGAACGGCTCGACCCGGACACCTACCACTGGGCAAGCGACCTGCTTGCTATCCCGGTAGTGGATCACTGGTGGCAGACAGAGACCGGCTGGGCCATTGCAGCCAACTGTATGGGGATCGAGGAACTCCCCATAAAGGCAGGATCTCCCACCAAGCCGGCCCCGGGCTATGATGTCAGGATCATCGATGAGGGCGCCAAAGAGGTGGCCGATGGCCGCGAGGGCGTCATCGGGATCAGACTGCCGCTGCCTCCGGGCTGTCTGCCCACCCTGTGGCAGAAAGACAGCGCCTTTGTCTCGTCATACCTGAGCGATTACCCCGGGTACTATGCCACCGGCGACGGCGGCTACAAGGACGAGGACGGCTACATCTACATCATGGGCAGGGTGGACGACATCATCAATGTGGCCGGCCACAGGCTCTCCACCGGGGGGATGGAGGAGGTGGTCGCCAGGCATCCGGACGTGGCAGAGTGCGCGGTCATCGGTGTCGAGGACAAGCTCAAGGGCCAGGTGCCCGTGGGTTTCGTGGTCCTGAAAGCAGGTGCGCTCAAGAGCAGGGACGATGTCCAGAAAGAGGTGGTGGCCATGGTGCGCAACGACATCGGGGCACTCGCCTGCCTGAAGGATGTCACCGTGGTGGCTCGCCTGCCGAAGACCCGCAGCGGCAAGATTCTTCGCGCTACCATGAGGAAGCTTGCCGACGGAATGGAATTCAAGGTCCCCTCCACCATCGAAGATCCGGTGGTCCTGGAGGAAATAGGAGCGGCTCTCAAGGAGATCGGCTACCCGAGGTGAAATTAGGCTGAAGGTGGATAGGCTGTAGATGGATAGGCAGTAGGTTGTTAGGCTGTAGGCTTTAGGTAAACAGTCTGCAGCCTACCTGCCGCTGACAGCCTTCAGTGCCCCAAGGGCATTTCTTTCAGGGCACCTACAGTCTCAACAACCTGAGTAGGTACATATGAAAGGACAGAATCATGAGTGAACAGAAAATCGGAAATCCTGCTGTGGTCGGTCTGGCAGGATTCGGCATGACTACCCTGGTGCTGCAGTTTCACAATGTCGGATGGTGCGGTATCGGTCCGGTACTGGTACTGGGCCTTATCTTCGGAGGCCTTGCACAGATGATTGCAGGCCTGCAGGAGATCAGGACCGGCAACAACTTCGGGTACAGCGCGTTTACCGCCTATGGCGCGTTCTGGATAGGCCTCGCGCTCATCTTCCTGTGCAACCATTTCGAGATATACAAGACAAGCACAACCGATCTGGGTTGGTATCTCGTGGGCTGGACACTCTATACCGCGATCATGTGGGTCGGGTCCATGCGAATAAACGGCGCCCTTGCATTCACCTTTACCCTGCTCCTGATCGGGTTTTTGCTCCTGGATATCGGGCACTTCGGATATCCGGCAATGAACAAGGTCGCCGGCTACGAGCTTATGGTCTGTGCGCTGAGCGCGTGGTACGTGATGGCGCATGCGATATTTGCCGACGTATTCGGCAGGGATGTCCTCCCCGTGGGCAAGCCCTGGATTTCATAACAGAACTCAAAGACGTTCCTCCTAAACGTTTGAGCGATCCGGTGGCATCTCATCTGCGGTGCCACCGGATATTTTTATCTGCGTTCCTTCAGGATAAGTCTTTAGCGGTAGGTCAAAACATTGTGTAAATACTCAGGGAGAAAGACTGAAGACTGTTAGGAAAAGAGGGGAAATGGCACACTTTGAAGACTTGGTTGGTGCGAAAATTTGCTGTTTCTTGGCCAAGGTGCGTGGTAGTGCTTTTCGGGTTCCTTTAGACTTCAGCCTAAACAGCTTCGGCCTGATTACAACACTGCCCAGCCTAGAGCACCAGCACGATTGTGTGATGCTCCCTTAATGCCTCATAGATCCCCTTCCGGTCTTCCTCGCACATCACCGTGATCTCGAGGTTCATGCAGTGATACTTCCCGGTCGTGCTGCTGTGCGACGGGCTGAGCGTGTAATCATCACCGGGGATGAGCTGCATCACGGCATCGCGCAACCGTGCCCGGTCCGTGCCGAAGATCTTATAGACCCATCTGCAGGGATATTCTATCACGGCCTTGTCTTGTGTTCTGGGACGATCCATAGCCCATATCCTAGCAAGTTACCGCGTCAAGGGCAATCACGAGATACGAACCCGTTGCTCGGCTGTCTTCAACTGCGTGCAGCAGGGGGGCACGCAGGCTCCCTGCGCAGGCGTGTATGCCTTCTCGGCGGCATATGCAACATGCTCCAGCGCCAGGGCCTGCGCGTTCTTCTCATAGAACGAGGCGGGTTCGCAGGTCCAGCCGCTCTCGAGCCGTTTCTGCTCTCTCTTTGTTGCGGCGTGGATAAACATCCCGAGTATCGGGGCAATGAGCCTGGTCTTCCACCCGAATTCCCGGTAGACCTCATGCAGTATCGATGCGATTTCCCCGTGCATCCGCTTCTCGTCACGGTACCATCTCTTCATTGCCCATAAAGCAGCGGCATAGGTGGTCTTCAGGGATTGTATCTCCCGGCTGTAACGCCTCCTGACACAGGGGTCGGGATGGTTCTTGTATCGCTTCCAGCCCGCAAGAACGACCCGCATCATCCTGGCCAGGCTCGGTCCGTTCATCTGGAAATCCCTTTGGAATGCACCTCTGAGATAGCCGGTTTCCTCGCCGTTAGTGATGTGCTCATGGCGATAATTGAACCGGTACTGGCCATGATTGTCCGCGAAGGGTCGCTCATCCCCTCCCAGGATCGTCCCGTCTGCAACATGCTGCTCATAGAGCGGGGTGCCCGGGACCGGGGTATAGAGCATGAACTGGTGGAACACCGTATTGTGACTCACCGCATAATCGATGACCGTATCGATATTATCCGGGGTATGATTCTCCAGGCCGATGATGGTGGATCCCAGCACGCGAATTCCGTGGGACTGCAGTTCGTTCACCAACTCCCTCGTGTCCACCCCGCTGAGCTTCGAATACGAGCTGTTTTCCCCCTCCAGGCCCATCCACACCCAGGATATCCCCAGACGGACCAGTTGTTCCATGGTGTAGGACTTCAGGATCCCGGCCGAGGAGAAGACATACAGTGACCACGATTTGCCGTTCTCCTTCATAAGCTCCAGGAGACGTATGGCACGCTCTCGGTGGAGGAGAAAGTTCTCGTCCATGACAAAAAACGAGCTCACCTTGAGCCTTTGTTCAATGTCGACCATGACCCTGAAGAGATCATCGCCTGATTTATAAAAGTCGACGAACTTCCCCTTGCCCCCGAAGAGGCTCGAGGTGGAGCAGAAATTACACCCCAGTGGACACCCGACCGAGGGGATCAGCATCGCGGCGGTTTCCCCTGGCTTCTCGGGCGGGTTGATGCCGAGGATGCGGGTACCAAAGCCGGAATACACATAGGGGTGTTTTATCGGGGCATGTTCGTCCATCCCCAGAAATTTTCTGAACCAGCGAACCCCGTCACCCCGGCAGATATGATCGACCTCGATCCTGTTCTTCAGACCCGGCACGTTCGCGATGTGCCCGCCCACGACAATGGTGGCCCGGGGCTGATAGGTTCGGATCAGTTCGCACATCCTCTTCACCTTGCCGATATTGGGTGTGATCGCGCTGATGCCGACGATATCGTAGGCCTGGCCTGCAATCTCATCGATAAAGCGTTGCTGGTCAGGAAAGTCCAGCAGCGTGCACGGCGCATCGATATTCTCCTTGAGCAGCATGAGCCCGAAGGATCGGTGAAACATGCGCAGCGAGAAAGGGCCCTGCTCCCTGGTGACCTGATTGTGGTAGAGCTCCATGGGGTTTATCTTCCTGCTCCCATACTCGTCATCCTGGGCATACGGGCCGAACACGCTCGTTAACAGGATATTTGCTCGTGATCCGAGTGGATGTACCGGGGCAGCTGCAGTCATTGTAGATCTCCTTGATGGAACAGTAGTGTGGACCAGATAATACAGACCAGAGGATGTTAACAATCTAATTATATGTTTTCACATTTGAATTACATACTGTTTGCACATAATTTACACAGTGCCAGGGCAGTGGGCCCGTACAGAACCCCTGACAGACACCTCCACAAAAATCATGGATGCCCTATATCATGTTGGTGACAATCGATTTTTTCTTTATATATCAAGTGCGATATCACCCGGCTGATCCGTTGGTTGGAAGACATCAGCATCAGGAGGGAATGGATGCCCGTAGATATCGATCCTGCCACCATGCCGGTTTTATTGCTCTATAACCTGGATCCGGGCTGGTCTTCCCAGGAGACCGATGAGGCGCTTGCAGCCACGGATCAACTCGTAGAAAAGGGGGACGTCCATGAAATATTGACATTTGTGAAACTTGAACCATTTGGTTGGCGATAAAATATCATGCAAGCAGTACCTCTTCATTCCTGTCTTCCATCACAACCGCCTGCCCTCTCACCACTGCCTTGCTGATAGTCGATTGCGTAAGATTCAACCTCACTCCGACATCGACACAACTCAACTGTAATTTCCTTACTGCAAGATAACAGAAAACCGACCGGGCTCGGGACACCTTCCTCTCTTTACTCCTGCTCCCGAGATCTCCCCCTGATACTCCATAATACTCTGCCGTCCTCTCCAGGAGAGATTCCATATCAAGCCCCTGGTTTGCAAGACGCGTCCTCTGTTCAAAATCTTCTTCTGTCTGCCTGATCACATTCTCAACAAATTCTGAACTTCCCAGTATCCTCTCATCCCCCTTTATCCTCATACCGTCTCTTCGATGGGCCTTCAGCCCTGACCATCCTCCCGCTGATCTCAGAAGACCGCCACCCGTGAGTTCCGGCTGCCTGCCCAGCGCGACTCCCTCTGCAACAAAGGATTCATACCTCCTCCTGGCCTGTCGCATAGTCGGTGCAAAGAGTGTGAGTACTGCCCGGGTATCCTGCCATGCATACTCATTCTTCCCCATCAGCACACTATGACCGCTGTACCTGTACCCCTTCAATGCCTGCACATCCTCCACCATACCTGCACGTACCGGATTCAGATGGATATATCGCACCATCTGAAGTAAATATGGCTCCTCTTCGCACAAGATCGATTTATAACGGTTTTGAAACAACTGACCATGACGGGCATACCGCCGGTTGAACTGCTGAGCATAACCGGTCAGCAGTCTCCTCATTACCGTGGCAATGGGTTCTCTGCCGGTCTGCAACAACAGGTGAACATGGTTGCTCATCAATACCCAGGCAAGGCATCTGGTTTTGGAATCAAGCAGAATATTCCCGAGACGATCT
>JAHDOV010000020.1 GCA_018434685.1 Deltaproteobacteria bacterium | reverse complement strand
GATTAGGTACGTGAAGCCCAAGTGGGTGGGTATTACCACCATTTGTGTTTTGGTATCTGTGTGCTCGCTTTGGACGTATCAGAGAAATAGTGTCTGGGCCAGCGAGGAGTCCCTCTGGAGAGACTGCATAAAAAAATCCCCCACTAAGGCTAGGCCATACAATAACCTTGGACTTGCTTTACTACATAATAATAGAGCTAATGACGCGATCAAACAGTATGATGCAGGATTGAAAATAGACCCGAAAGATAAATATCTTCACTATAATATTGCTACAGCATTAGAAAAATCAGATGAAATCGATAAAGCCATGTTTCATTATAAAGAGGCTCTGGATAGTGATCCGTACTTTCCCGATGCTTATAATAATTTAGGAATAATACTGGCGAAGAAAGGTAAGATTGACGATGCTATTCATCACTTTGAACAATGCTTGAGATTAGATCCTTTTTTTAAGAAGGCACATAATAATCTGGGGAATACGTTTCTTCTTGAAGGAAAAACCGAAGATGCGATTTTTCAATATAAAGAAGAGTTGAAGATAAATCCTGATTATGCTGATGCTTATTTGAATCTAGGTATTGCGTATTCCAGAATCAACGAGGATGATAAGGCTCTTTATCATCTTATGAAAGCCCTATCAAGAATTCCTGATTCAGAGCAGGTACATCTTAACCTTGGGAATCTATTGGCCAGAATGGGTCGGTTGGACAAGGCAATTTATCATTATAAAGAAACGCTTCGCATAAATCCTTGTAATCAGGAAGTTAAAAATAATCTCATCATGGCTGTGCATATGCAAGAAAAAATTGGTTCTGAAATTGTAAAGTTGAAAGATTCTTTGAGTATCCACCCCAAAGATGATGCTCTTCATTATCAGCTTGGGCAATTATATCAACGGAAAGGTGACCTGGATTCAGCTATTTCCTCATACAAAAAGGCTCTTTCAATTTCTCCTGACTCATTCAGAGCATTACATAGCCTTGCCATTGTATACTCAATGAAGAAGCAATATGTTGATGCTCTTATATATTTGAAAAAGTTGGTTGATATAGATCCGGATAATCCCGGAGTATATTATAATATGGCGTGCATTTATTCATTGCAGGATAATATTGAAGAGACCATCCGGTTACTAAATGAATCTATAAGACGAGGTTTTAATGATTGGAATCATATAAGAACAGACAAGGATCTTGATAATATCAGGTCATCCTCATACTATCAAGAACTTATCAATAATCATTAATTCAAAGACTTATCATACAATTTACAGAAAACAGAGGGCCTGACTGCTATGGTTTGAACTTTGTAGGAGTTGCTTGACCAACGATGGTTGTGTTTTATCGCATCTGAAGATTCTCTTATGGTTCTTATTCGCATCTTTCGTGCTCTTCCTGCATGCGTAGTGCTGCTTCTCCATTCCGGCTGGACTGGATAAGGTTCACGCTGATGATCATGGCAGAGACAATCCCGATTATAACAATAGGAACGACGTGGAGGAAATGGTAGATCAGCGTTAAACCGGCAGATTCTGTTGCCGGTATGCCGAAGATCATAAGCCCGAAAACGCCCCCTGCCTCCCACAATCCCCAGAAGCCAGGAACAGACGGCAGCATAATGAAAAAGCAGATGATGATCTCGACGGCAAAGGCCTGGAGAAACGTAATACTTATTCCAGGAAATCCGAATGCGAGGAAGTAGAGAGACAGTGCAATCAGCCCCCACATAAGGAAAGACTGAATCAGACAGACAATGATGTTCCTGGGGCTTTTTACCACCTCGAAGCCTACTGCAATGTTATCGAGGACATGGATGACCTTTTTGCATATGCCGTGTCTGAGGTTTTCTCTGAGATGGCTGCAGGTGAAAAAGAGTATGTCCGGCGATTTCATGATGACCCTGCTGAAGAGAGCACGTGTACTTGAAACGCTTATGAGAACGAGCAATGCCACCAGAACAATACTTATCTTGAGGGTTGTTTTCCAGATCGTATTGAGTGTCGAAGAAGTGAGGTGGTATCCTCCGAAGGTGATATCGATGGCTGGATCGATCTCGATGAAGGTTAGGGTGATGATAAAGAAGACGAGCATTGTGATTAGATCGAAGATTCTTTCAACCGCTACCGTAGCGAGAACTTTCGAGAACTCAACCTTTTCTCTCTTATAGAAGATGGCCGGCCGGGCAATCTCACCAATGCGTCCAGGAAAGACGCAATTGACCATAAATCCGATCACGAGTGGGTGGAATGCCTGCCAGAATTGAGTTTCTTTAACCGGTTTCAGGATAAGTTGCCATCTGACTACACGAAATACATAACTCAGAAGTGCAGATAGTAGTGATGGAAAGATCCACCAGTAGTTTATAGTCTTTATATAACCGGTGAGACCACCCAGAGGGATGTTGATGAAAGTGAAGTAAAGAGCTATGCCTGAGAACAAAAGGCCTATGATCAAAGAAAAGACAGTCTTTTTATTAAACGATATCATAGTAAATTAATAACAACTCATCAGCGGTAATTGTATAACTTTTCCGTTGTCATTCCCGCGAAGGCGGGGACAACAAGATAGTTATAATTATGCAACTGACTCATCTCTTTATTGATTTTTCTATTCTCATGAGTGGGCAGATAAAAATAATTAATCAATTTTGTGTAAATGCTCAAAAAGCGGCTAAAGCCGCGACTTAACTGTTCCATATGATGGCTAAAGCCGCTCCTGTTAATATTTTCTGTGAATTGACACTAGTTGATAACAAATAATATGTCAACACAGCCTGTATGGAAAAGATAGTCTTCGTCGATCAAAGAAGGTATGTTAATAGGTGTTCTGTATAGAGAGGATTGGGGGAAGGAATGATAATTAATAAATGTTATAAAAAAATTATCTTCGCTATGCTGGGCTTTGCGATATTCTTATTGCCCATGACATGCAATGCTGATGATAGTCGTGCTGAAGATCTGTTTGGAAACGCACAATTCGATTTCTCTGATTATAAACCAGATCCAAGTCTTGATGATTTATATACTGTCTATCACATCCTTCCCTCTGGTTCTCAAGATATGGATTACCATAAGTCAGTTTATTATTTTGGAATGATATTAAGTAAATATAAGGGGAATATCCCAGGGTCAACTGGATACTATTTAAACAGATCAAAATATCATCCCAGTGCAGTTAGACTCACATTATTTACGAGAAATGAAAATGCTGCAAAAGAGATCAACAATTGGATTCATGACCTAGAAAGAAACAAACTCATAATGATAGTTCCTTATGTATTTAGAAAACCAGATCAGGTCACATTTACGAAGCACTATGGTGGTGATGAGTATGAGTTTAGAAAATATCTGGCCATATATACGCCAATTTGCATTGAATGTATGGGCTACAACTATAATGAGGCTCAAAAGATATGGACTGACCTGATGGAACATGGTGGTACAGATATAATTTTCATGGAACACAGCAAATATTTTAACAAACTAGCATATGAAGAAAAATGTAAATTCATTGATTCCATGTACAATAAAGGATGGGGGCACATGGTCATTAATTTTGTATTGGGATATGATGAGGATGAATAATTGAAACGTACCTCCTGTGTTAATGTAAAACTGTAACTCCTATGCCACAGGACACGTTCTTTTCATTAAATGATAATATTAATATTCCCGAATAGAACTGGTTGCTGAGATAGTCGGATATCGCGCTACTGGTTTTCTTTCTCCCAATAAGTTTTGTAGCTTTCCTTTATATTAAGCGAATGATCTTTCATAAATTGATCAAGAATATTATTTAGGTAGATATATTTGTATGTTTTATTGATTTGTTTGCAGAGTTCTTTTGCCCGGGGTTTTGAAGATTCTACGAGGTTCACCATTTTCCCACCGGTTTTCATATGCCGGCCCACATCATACTTGGTGAGAAGATCGCCGATCCTGAAATCTCGCTGAATATATAGGACCCCGGTTTCTTTATTAGCGAATACCGGGACAGCACCATAGTGAGTGGCATGATGCCTGATGTCTAACTGATTGTCACAGTCAGTGAGTAATCTGCTCAACAATTTAAAGTCAGGGTGTTTATTCGTTTTCAGCCAGTATCTCAGGTCAGATGGACTCATGGCAACGGGTTTTCTCGGATCAACTTTTACTGGGGTGTAATATGACCTGTTCATAAGCATATAGAGCTGATTTGCAATGGCGCAGGATGCCTGGTACAGATCCTCGTGCAATGCATCGAATGCCTCTTTGGCTTCGAATACTCTCAGATCCAGGCTCGAGTTCTCATCAAGCGGAGAAGAGAACAATTTCTCCATGTTGTCCATCTGGTAATAAGCTCCTGAGAGCTTAACTTCCACTGTGTAATGAAGAAGCTGGATGTAAGCGATTTCGTTCTGCTGCTTTTGGGTGAGTTCTTCCCCGGTTAGTGTTTCATAGTTGGTAATATCGAAATCTGCGGCCAGCTCGCGAAGACCCCACCAGTAATCAAGGGCGGTGAGGTCCTTATACTTCTCTTCCTTGTCTTTTCCGTGGCATCTTTTGCGGTCGATGGTTTCAGGTTTTGGCATGGTAACACTCCGGGGCAGGGGGATTATGTTCAATGCGGGAATCTGTTTTTTGTATTCTCAGTATGCTCATAACCACTCTGTTTTTAAGAACTTGCCATGCTTCGACTTGGTACTTTAACCCACTGGCCTCTCAAGGATGATGGTACGGGAAAAGAAGAAAGATCATACACCATCCCTATATTGTTATTATACTGATAAATATGTGCGGGTGGAAGCACATTGTCAATTCTCTGCGATAATATATCTGGCATGATTTGAGGCGAAGGGAATAAGTTGTTCATGGTTCGGCGGTGTCAGGACTGCTTGGTTGATCGGATCCAATTTGAAGTACCATGGTGTTGAAGAAGAAAGCTATGTGCTCAATATTGACAAGGTTGATTTTACGGCCGTTAGAGATGCTTCTGGAGGGAAATAAACCGGGCATGGCCCTGTTCTGTAGGAGCGACTTCAGGCGCTACCCGGTCTCCTCCTGAACACGGCTCTGCTGAGGTCGCGGCTGAACCCGCTCCTACAAGGGTAAAGCAATATCAGACGCAGAATGTGCTATAAGCAGTTGAAGGTTTCTCCAGGGCTACTCAAAGGTTTTGACCGGATAAGAGGGGTTGATCAAGGCAGGTCTTGTAAAATATTATCAAAATATGTTTATTATATTAAAGCAAATTGCAGAATTACTTTTATATTGTGGACTCTGCGACGACTGGGATTTAGAATTCTCTGTAATTGCTGAATTCCCGGTTCCGCTGGAATGACAATTCTGGTACCGACATCGGGAGTTACAACTGCCTTATTATATATGAATAACAGGGAGATGCATGGTGAATAAAGCATACCGAACGATTCCGAAAGTTGATGTTATCTTGAACGAACCTGTGGTGCGGGGGCTTTCCTATTCCCCCGAGCTTATCAAGAGGGCCGTGCAGGAGGCAATCGAGAAGATCAGGGCATCTATTGCAGCAGGTGAGGTTCAGGAGAGCCCTGATGCCGCTGCGGTGGCAGCGCGGGTGGCCGGGGAATTGACATCGGTTCTGGAGTCAGGGCTGAGAAGCGTGATAAATGCCGCCGGCGTGGTGGTCTACACGAATCTAGGCAGGGCTCCGCTCTGCGCCGAGGCAATAGAGGCCATGGTCATGACGGCGAAGGGGTATTCCGACCTGGAGTATGATCTGGGGCAGGGCAAAAGGGGGTCGCGCCAGAACCATATCCGGCCCATCACGCGGTGTGCCTTCGGGGCTGAAGATGCCCTGGTGGTCAACAACAATGCCGCTGCCGTGCTGCTGATACTTTCCACCCTTGCACAGGGCAAAGAGGTGATCGTGTCACGGGGAGAGCTCGTGGAGATCGGCGGGTCGTTCAGGATGCCGGAGGTGATGACCATGAGCGGCGCCATCATGAAAGAGGTGGGCGCTACCAACAAGACCAGGATATCCGACTACCGGGGGGCCATAACCGACAATACCGGGCTCATTATCAAGGTGCACCGGAGCAATTTTTCCATCGTGGGTTTTGCCGAAGAAGTTGAGATCAAAGAACTTGCCGATCTTTCGCACGAATTCGGCATTCCGCTGTATGTGGACATGGGCTCCGGAATTCCCTTTGACCTGGGGCCTTACGGCATTTCTGATGAATGGACCATCCCGGGGTGCCTCGAATATGCGGACGTGCTCTCCTTCAGCGGAGACAAGGTGCTCGGCGGTCCCCAGGCGGGCATCATTCTGGGCAGGGCAGACCTGGTCGAAAGGATGGCAAAGAACCCCCTGCACCGGGCCCTGCGGATCGACAAGCTCGGGATCGCAGCCCTGAGCACCACGCTGCGGCTCCTGGCCAGGGGAAGGCATATGGAGATCCCGGTCCTCAAGATGATCTGTGAGGGTGTGGACGAAGTGAAGGAACGGGCCGAGAAGCTCAAGGGGCTCATCACCAGAGCACAGGCCGAGATCATACCCACTCGGGCGGTTATCGGCGGCGGCTCTGCACCGACCAAGAGTTTCCCCTCGTGCGGGGTTGTCGTCCAAGTGAAGAATGCGAGCACGGTCCATGCCCGGTTGCGCAGAGGCGAGCCGGCAGTGGTTTCCCGCATCGAGGAAGACAGGCTCATATTCGATATGAAGACCGTGGAGGCATCGCAGATCGAGGTGCTCGCGGATACGATCAACAAGGCGCTCAAATAGATGGCGAACAGGCTTGCACTTGCCCTCGGCGGCGGGGGCGTACGGGGACTCGCGAATATCGGGGTGCTTCGTGCCCTGGAAGAGGCTGGTATAGTGCCGGACATCGTCACCGGCACGAGCATGGGCGCCATTGTCGGGTCCATCTATGCCGACACGCTCGATGTTGCCACAGTCCAGGCGATAATCAAGAAATTCCTGAGTTCCGAGGAGTTCGTGCACAAGGCCCACAAGCTCTCGTTCTCGTCCGATATGGACCGGGGTTTCCTCGACAGGATCTACGGCACTGCCAAGAAGGGCTATTTTTTCTACCGGTTTCTCTTCCGTAAATCGGTGATCTCGCCGGAGCTCTTTTTTCTGGAGATGGACCGGTTTATCCCGGATAAGGACTTCTCGCAGTTGAAGATACGGTTCGCCTGCGTCGCCCTGGATATTGTTTCGGGCTACCCGGAGATCCTCCACTCCGGTTCCATCAGACAGGCGGTACGGGCATCGAGCTCGGTTCCCGGGATGCTGCCGCCTGTCAGGATCGACAATAGGATGTACGTGGACGGGGGATGGGTGGAGACCGTGCCGGTATCGGCTGCCAGGGCCCTCGGCGCCGGCTTTGTCGTGGGTGTCGATGTGTCACGGGACATAGAGACGATTGACTTCAAGGACGACATCAAGAACAGCATGGATATCATCTTCCGGGCAGACGATATCGCACGTTCCATGATGAACACGCTGCGCACGCGGGAGGCCGATTTTATCATTCACCCGCAGGTCGGCAGTGCCGACTGGTCTGATTTCGACAACCTGGACGATTATATAGCTTCCGGCTACCGGGCAGCAAAAGACAGCATAAAAGACCTGAAAAAGGCGTTGCGGTTCAGAAAGGTCAGGGCACTCCTGTGGCCGAAACGATAGAGTTTATCGCCGGTGAGGCAGATGCAGGCCTGCGTCTCGATATTGTTGTCTCTCAGCATCTGCAGACCACTCGCAGTGCAGCTGCTCTCCTGATCTCAGAGGGAGACGTGCTCGTGGACGGCAGGCCGAGAAAACCCTCGTTCAAGCTTGCAGAGGCTATGACCGTCAGTGTCCGCAGGAAAGAGGAGCAGGCGCCGGGTACGCTCAATCCGTACGATATCCCTCTGGATATCATCTATGAGGATGCATCGATCATCGTGATCGACAAGCCTGCCGGGCTCGTCGTGCACCCCGGGGCAGGCAACCGTGACCAGACCCTGGTGAATGCCCTCATCCAGCACTATCCTGAGATCGCAGGGGTGGGCAGTGAGGAACGCCCCGGCATCGTGCACCGGCTCGACAAGCTGACATCTGGCGTCATGGTCGTTGCCCGCACAGAGGATGCCTACCACAATCTTATTCAGGCATTCAAGGAACACCGGCACACCCGGGTTTACCAGGCTCTGTGCTATGGCCACCTGGAGCAGGCCACCGGCCGTATAGAGACCTTCATGGACCGGCATCCCAAAAACAGGAAGAAGATGAGCTCAAAGGTGGACCAGGGCAGGGAGGCGATCACCAACTGGGAGGTGCTGGCACAGTGGCCGCAGTTTTCCCTCCTGAAGCTGAGCCTCGAGACCGGGCGGACCCACCAGATCCGGGTCCATCTCTCCGACATGGGCCACCCTGTTGTGGCAGACCCTGAATACGGCGGAAGAGGTCGGGCAAACAGCATAATCGACCCGCAGATCAGGGCACACGTAAAATCCCAGGAACGGCAGATGCTCCATGCCTGCCTCCTGGGCATCACCCATCCGGTAACCGGGCAGTTGATGGAATTCACCTCACCCATTCCCGAAGATATGCAGGGGCTCATCGATTTGCTCGATGCGAGTGTTTGAGGCGCTAGGCGCTGGGCACTGGGCACTAGGAAATGACCGGGTATCAATATTGGAGTAAGATGTAGGTCATGCTGCGATCCGCCGCGGCGGAGAGTTGCTTGACACAGGGCTGGAGACGAAGACATAGGCACAGGAGCGGCAGGTAATTCGTCCGCTGAAGCGAACTCACAACCTGCCCTACAATTTGGATGATTTTGATAATCTTGTTACCTGGGATCGAGTTCGTAGGTCATGCTGCGATCCGCCGCGGCGGAGAGCTGCTTGACGCAGGGATTGAGAAGAAGACGTAGGAACAGGACAGAAACTGCCTGACACCGGGCTTGATACGAAGACACAGGAATGGTGCTGGAGCGGCAGGTAATTCGTCCGCCAAGGCGAACTCACAACCTGCCCTACAATTCTGGTAATTTTGTAAAATCTTGACATCTGGAACCGAGATCGTAGGTCATGCTGCGAGTGAAACGAGCTGCTTGACATTTTAGAACTGTCTGTGTGGCAAGGATCTACCACAATACTTTTTGGAGATTATAATTATATCAGTTGAGATAGTTGTTAGTGCTATTTTTATATACAATGTATTGTAAAGGAGATCATGAGCAATATCATAAGGTTTTACATTCCCGATGCTCCTGTGTTCATCACCGCTGTTTGCTATAATCGCAAGCCTTTTCTTCAAGACGAACAAGACAAACAGGTGCTCCTTGAGGTCATGCGGGAGGTAAAGGGCTCAAAACCATTTTCAATGGTTGCATATGCCATTATGGACAACCATTTCCACTGGATAATTGTCCCTGGCCCCACTCATGATTTCTCACAGATTATGCAGGCAGTAAAAGTGAGATTCACAGATCGTTACAAGAGGAATAATGGGATAGAATCAGAAACCAGGATCTGGCAGCAACGGTTCTGGGATCATGTTATTCGTGATCACGAGGATATGCAGCGGCATATCGAGTATATTCATTATAACCCGGTAAAGCACGGACGCCTCAAGTCACCGTTTGATTATCAGTGGTCATCATTCAGAACATATGTGGACCGGGGCTATTATCCAAAGGAATGGGCATCAATAGAAGAGCCCGGTGATATTTACGGGATGAATTTTGAATAATCTGGTTGAGTGCTTGAATGCGGCAGGTAATTCATCCGCCAAGGCGAACTCACAACCTGCCCTACAGTTTTGGTCATCTTGGTAATCTTGTCCTATGGGATCGAGATTGTAGGTCATGCTGCGATCCGCCGCGGCGGAGAGCTGCTTGACACCGGGCTGGAGACGAAGACATAGGCACAGGAGCGGCAGGTAATTCGTCCGCCAGGGGCGAACTCACAACCTGCCCTACGGTTATGGTAATCTTGATAATCTTGACATCCGAAATCGAGATTGTAGGTCACGCTGCGATCCGCCGCGGCGGAGAGCTGCTTGACAGCCCCAGCCTTGCGCCTGCAATCCCGAGCATCTTGAACGGAGCTCTATCCCAGGCCTTGTTTATTACTGTTTGACAAATATGCATGCCATAGTTGATTATAAGGTCATGAACAGGGTGGGTCAGATACTCGCAAAAAACCACGGCATACTCACAAATGTTATCAGGATACGCCATAAGTGGGATGAGATAGCAGGCGATGTCCTGGCCTCTCACACCGAGCCGGTGCAGCTCAAGGGAAAGACCCTCTATGTGCTGTGTGATTCACCTGTCTGGGTGCAACAGGTCGGCATCCTTGGGCCCACGCTCCAGCCGAGGATAAAAACGATAGCAGGTATCCGTGTGGATAAGGTTTCCGGCACGTTCGGCATGGGGTATAAGCCGAGTGAGAAGGTGCGCGTCAGGCCGAAGATCGGAAGGCTTGATATCGACCCCGGGGATATCGAAAAGATCGCAGACCCGCAGCTCAGAAGCGTGCTACAGGAACTGGTTGAGATACAAGGGGATGATAATGGCTGAAAAATCAGAAAAAATGGCCCAGGTGATGTGGGTGCTGGCAATAGGATTCGTGGCGATATGTGTTTTCTGGATTTTTTCCATGATGGGGCTTCTGCCCCTTACCTATGTCAGTGCCAAGACTCCGCGCGGTCTTGAAGACTTCCTGAGCTCGCCCCGGGAGAATATGCGGGGTATCAAGGTGAACGGCCATTTTCTCGAACTGGGCGTCCGGCCCTCGGTCCAGATCCTCAAGGATTACAACGATGTCATGTTCCTCATGAGGCCGTACCGGGAGATCCAGCTGCAGACGCGCAACCTGACCAGACCTGAGGTGTTCGACTTCTGCACGAACATCACCGGCGCGGATCTGGAAGCGCTCAGGGCACAGGTCTTGTCGGGGAAAGGTTATACTACTGCGTGGAGCGGGAAGATCTGCAGGCAGAAGATCGAGCTCGTGAAGGCCACCATGTTCAGCTACCTGGTCAAGGGGCTCAGCGACAAGCAGATCTTCATCACTCAGGTGGAACTGGCCAAGCGGCTGAACATGGACGATGACCTGATCCTCGACAGGTTAATCCCCGCACAAAGGCAGTGGTATTCAGAGCTTCTCTCGAGTTCGGCCATGGATAAGCCTTATCCCGTCCAGTACCTCACCCCCATGCAGGACGAGCTGATCAAATGGATCGATGAAAACAAGGAATGACCGGGAAGAAGTAGCCCTGTTCCTTGAAAATGACGGAGAGAGGTTGCGCTGATCTGTAATGATGGAGGCCCGCAAGCATATGATTATCCGTGATGTTGCGTTTGGGGGAGATTCCGGTCGCCGCTGAACCGGCTCCTACAGAGGATGTGTAGCTGATAACGCTGTAGGAGCGGCTCTCAGCCGCGACATTTCGGGCGGAGGTGCCTGTTTCGCACCTGGAATGTCAAGCAGCTCTCCGCCGCGGCGGATCGCAGCATGACCTACAGTCTACAGCTGATTATGCGTGATGTTTCGTTTGGAGGAGATTCCGGTCGCCGCTGAACCGGCTCCTACATCGTGATGTGCCTGATGTCACTGTAGGAGCGGCTTCCAGCCGCGACCGAAGCCAGGCCGGCTCTCGAAAAATGACGCACCTGAAGATGCTCCTGCAGAACAAATCCAACCGTGTCTGCAAGATCCTATGATTTTCATCTTTCCGGAATTGATCCGGCAAACATGGTTTACAACCAGTAATAAAACAATTATTCTCTGTCATTGAGGCTCATGCCTGTCAGTGAGCCGCTATGGTTATATATTCTATTCGCAGGAGGGTGCATAATGTCAGTGGCAAACAGGAATAACCCCTATGAGTTTGACGAGTTTCTTCAGTGGCGGCAAACGGTCAACTACTACCTCGATGATCCCTTTTGCCAGAAGGTGGTGAGGCAATTTGCAGGAGCGCAGTGGGAGGCTGTCCACGGCGAGCTCGTGCGGATCTCGGAAAAGGCATCGTACCGGTGGCGCGACTTTGCCGAGGCGATCGCATGGCCGGAAAAGCGGCCGTACATGATGCACTTTGACGGTCATAATCACCGCATCGACCGGATCGTCCGGCCGAGAGAGACCGAGATCATGGAGCAGGAGATCTTCTCCGAAGGCCTCTTTTCCGACAGGACATCCCCCTGGCTCAGGCTCGCAAAGATGTACCTCATCTACCAGAACGGCGAGGCCTGTATTGCCTGCCCGCTCACCTGTACCGAGGGGCTCGTCGCCCTGCTGGAGAAATATGCCGATACCCCGGAGACCCGTCACATCCTCGAGCACACGAAGGAAGGCATTGCTGGAGGATTTGCCATCGGCGCGCAGTATCTCTCCGAGATCCAGGGCGGTTCCGATGTGCCGGCAAATGTGCTGAAGGCGGTCCGCGATGGTGATGCGTGGCGCCTCTACGGCACCAAGTTCTTCTGCTCGGCAACCCATGCGGACTACGCGGTTGTGACTGCAAAGCCCGCAGGATCCGAGACGGTGGCGCTCTTTGTAGTGCCGTCGTGGCTGCCGGGGAACAAGGAAAAGGAGATCAGAAACGGCTACAGGATCGACCGTATCAAGTGGAAGATGGGCACCTCCGAGCTGACAACCGCAGAGATCACGTTTGACGGCGCAGAGGCCTATCCCGTTGGCCCTCTGGACCGCGGCGTGGCCAATGTTGTGGGCATCGTGCTCACCTACTCGCGGCTCACCGTAGGTCTGTCTGCCGCGGCATTCATGGCCCGCGCCGTCAGGGAGGCCCGGCAGTACGCGCAGTTCAGGGATGCCTTCGGCCTGAAGGTCGGCCAATTTCCCATGCTGGAAGGCCAGATACGAACGATCGAGCATGTCTCCAGAAGGACCATTGCCGCTACCTTCAAGCTCTACCAAGAATTCCTCACCCTTCCCGGAGGCCTGAAGGGAGGGCTGGCAACCGATGAGACCGAAGAGGCGAAGAGAAAACGGTTCGATGTGAGGGAACTCATCATGCTGCAGAAGATCGCGGCGTCGTGGGACTGCACCGATGTCATACGGACGGCCATGTCGATATTCGGCGGCCACGGCGTCATGGAGGATTTCTCGTCCCTGCCGAGGCTCTTCCGCGATTCTGCCATCAACGAGCTGTGGGAAGGCCCGAGAAATGTGCTCCTCACCCAGATGCACCGCGACTTCCAGCGTGCCTCCAGCTGGTACACACCATCGCAGTTCGTCAGGAACATCCTGCACGGAACTGCCGAGAAACGGATCAGCTCGCTCGGAGCCGAGATGGACGAGCTCATTGCCCACCCGAGCCTCTTCACCATGGACGATAAAACCATGGAGGTGTGCCGGCGCTGGGATACCTTCTGCCACGAACTCTTCCATGCGTATCAGGATGCGGCACTCGAGGAGATAGAACGGTAAAAGAGAGGCGCTGGCCCCTGGGCGAGGGGTGCTAGGCACCAGGAAATGCGGACAGGAGCGGCAGGTAATTCGTCCGCCAGAGGCGAACTCACAACCTGCCCTACAATTTGGATGATTTTGTTAATCCTGTTGCGTGGGACCATGATTGTAGGTCATGCTGCGATCCGCCGCGGCGGAGAGCTGCTTGACACAGGGCTAGAGAAGAAGACATGGGCACAGGAGCGGCAGGTAATTCGTCCGCCAAAGGTGAACTCACAACCTGCCCTACAATTTGGGTGATTTTGAAAATCCTGTTACGTGGGACCGAGATTGTAGGTCATGCTGCGATCCGCCGCGGCGGAGAGCTGCTTGACACAGGGCTAGAGAAGAAGACATAGGCACAGGATCGGCAGGTAATTCGTCCGCCAGGGGCGAACTCACAACCTGCCCTACAATCTGGGTGATTTTGATAATCCTGTTACTTGGGACCGAGATTGTAGGTCTGGCTGCGATCCGCCGCTGCGGAGAGCTGCTTGACATCTCCGCTGAGTACACCACAGTGTGAATTTATTTTCTCCTTCAAGAGGAAACATAGTTCTGTTGTTCCAAGAGAATACCTTGCGCGCAAACGATAACCTTTTGAAATTTAACAACGCAGGTTAGTGCATAGTTTTTGCATGAGCGGTTCCGAACACATGAAATTGTTTTACATTGTGATACGGTGAGGAGGTACAATCTATGAATAAAACAGTCAGGGCCACACTTGCGTTCGTCGCTTGTATGGTGTGGGGTATGAGTCTCTGGGCAGTGCCGGCGGTATATGATTCGGCCTTAAATGTCGACGGCGCGATAACAGGCACCACCTTGGATATCGATTTCGATGCGGGGTTTCTTCCGGTTACCGTTACAGGTGCAGGCGGCCATCACGTGAGTCTCTTTCTGGACCTTGAGTTCAGTTCAGAAGTAAATACCTTTTTCAACGAGTATGGGGAGACAGGCGGGTTGCTTGCAGCAGGGCAGTCCTGGGAGATCGATGAGCCCGGCTATGTATTCGGTGACATCTACGGTAATTTCGAGGGTGGTACGCTGGACAATACCAACAGCGTGGATTCCACAGGGCCGGACGATGTTTCCATGGCCCTTGCCTGGGATTTCACCCTTGCGGCTGACCAGAGCGCCTCGATCTTCTATTACTATACCGAGGACAATTCCTTCCTGGCGGGTTACACTGAGTTCTACCTCACCCAGATTGATCCGGACAGTCTGGAGCAGGTCTTCTTCTTTAGCACACTGGATATTCAGGACGGCGGTGTACCTCCTGCTCCGGTTCCCGAGCCTGCTACCATGCTCCTTCTCGGTTCCGGTCTTGTGGGTATGGTGACGGTACGCAAAAAAGTGATGAGTTCAATGCGGCGTATAGTGGAAAACTAATAAGTGAATTTGAATATTTTTTACAGAAGCAGGGTTGCAAACCCCGCCTCTGCTTCTTACTATTTTTGATAATTGTAATTTGTTGATGAACACTGACTTGAGGAGGTTAGTGTAATGAATGACACTTGTAAGCAGTCTAGAGGTATATCTGCGTCCGGATTCCGGTTTTTCCCTGGTACCCTGGTGGCATTTTTCCTTTTCCTGGCCTGTCTTGCCGGGGTTGCCCGGGCTGAAATGCCAGTTGCAGATGCCGGAGCGGATGTAACAGTTTCCAAGGACGAGCTTCTCTGCGGGCAGCTGGTTCTCGACGGAACGCTCTCATCAGATCCTGACGGGGATTCGATAATCTACCAGTGGTTTGGCCCGTTCCCGGAAGCCCAGGGGGCAGGTCCCCTGGTTGCTGTTCCCGAGGGTTCGTATAGGGCATCGCTCATCGTCAGTGATGAGACTGCCCGCTCCGTGGTGGATACAGCACTCGTTACCGTCACCCCGTGTTTTTCCATCACTCCCAGGGCAAAGGGAGGCCTGGTTCAGCTTGTCTGGACAAATATCGAGGGAACAGAGCGGTACGATGTATACCGTTCTCACGAGTCAGACCCCGGAGCCTTTGTCAAGATTGCGGAAACAACATCCACGTACTCCACCCACCTCGACGATACCGTAACGAACGAGAATACCTACCTGTACGTGGTCGGTGCACTCTCCGGCGGAACCTGGTGCTACTCGAACGTGGTGAGTTCTCACCCGACCGCGGTCAGGACACGCAGCCTGGTGAACTATGCACCGGTGATCTATTCCTCACCCATTGAGCACGGCATGGCAGGCATCGTGTACAACTACGATGTCAATGCTACAGATCCGAACGGCAATGCCTTGACCTATAGCCTCGTGGCGGCTCCACCCGGCATGGAGATAAACAGCTCTACCGGGCTGATCGCCTGGACGCCTTCACAGCCAGGGTCATATGACGTTGAAGTTCATGTTTCCGATGGAAGCGGCGGCACTGCCGACCAGGGTTACTCCCTGGTGGTGGGAGAGCTTCCACCGTTGAATCAGCCGCCTGTTGCCGATGCGGGCGGTCCGTACACAGGACTTACCGGCCATGAGATCCAGTTTGATGGCACATTGTCTGCTGACCCTGACAGCGACGGGTTGAGTTTTCTATGGGATTTTGGAGACGGTGCCACCGGGACCGGCTCAACACCGGTTCATGCCTATGCCGAGGCAGATACCTACACCGTGATGCTGACAGTAAGCGACGGCCGGGGAGGCTTTGCTGAAGACAGCACCTCTGCAACCATACACAAGCTGCCCACGGTGAGTATTTCGGCTGACCCCAGTATGATACTCGCAGGCGATGCCTCGATACTGGCCTGGACCTCTTCGGATGCAGATACGGTGAGCATTGATAATGATATCGGTTCAGTAGAACTCAATGGATCGACCAGTACAAGTCCTGGTGTCACAACTACCTATACAATCAGTGCCGTGGGACCTGGCGGGACATCGACCGACAGCTGTACGGTCACGGTGTGTTATCCTCCAAGCGTCAAGATATATGCACTGCAGGATACCATTGTCGATGGCGTGGATACCTTACTCACCTGGACGTCCTCGAACGTCCTTGCCCTGACTATTGATAACGGCATCGGGGATATCAGCGCAGAGCCGAACGGAGCGACAGCGATATCGCCATCGAGCACGACTACCTACACGATCACGGCAACAGGACCATGCGGAACAGCCACAGACAGTGTGACTGTTGCGGTTGAACCTGTTCCCCACATTGCCATCTCAGCAGATCCGGTCACCATAATAGTAGGATCATCATCCGCTGTATCCTGGACATCTGAGAATGCAGAGTCTGTAAGCATCGACAATGGCATTGGAACCGTTGAACCGCAGGGATCCACAATTGTATCCCCCCTGATCACAACAACGTATACTGGTTCTGCGCACGGACCGGGCATGACGGTATACGACAGCGTCACGGTTGTGGTTCTGCACCCGCCTGTTGTTGATATCTCGGCCGAACCCATGACGATAGCAGCGGGAGATTCATCGGTGCTTACCTGGGCTTCAGAGAATACCGATGCCGTGGCTATTGACAATGGTGTAGGAAATGTCGGTCCCGAAGGCATGCTCAGTGTTTCTCCTGCCATGACCACCACCTATAGGGCCACAACAGTAACACCTGATGGATCGGCAGTTGACAGCGTGACCGTCACGGTGATTCAGCCCCCCACCGTGAGTATCTGGGCAGACCCGAACACTATAATTGCCGGTGAACCAACGATCCTTTCATGGTCTTCCACAGATGCGGATAGTGTGAGCATTGATAATAGGATTGGGACAGTTGGTTTAAACGGCTCCTCAGTGGTAAGCCCTGCTGTAACAACAACATACACAGTCGTGGCTCACGGGCAGGCAGGAACGGCGACCGACGACGTGACGGTTATTGTCTTGCCAGTGCCCACTGTCACTCTATCGGCCGATCCCGAGGCAATTGTCTCCGGAGGAGCATCTTCTCTCTCGTGGATAACGGAAAACGCATCAGAAGTGTTTATTGATAACGGAGTGGGGAGTGTTGATGTCAGCGGAACATCCCTGGTTTCCCCAACGCGTACAACAACATATACGATAACCGCCTCCGGCGATGGCGGATCGGCGACAGACAGCGTAACGATCACCGTATATCAGGCCCCTGCCGTGAGTATAACGGCTGCCCCGGATGCTATCATAGCAGGGACGTCGAGCTCCCTGAGCTGGACATCAACTCATGCCGAGACCCTGGAAATCGATAATGGTATCGGCCCGGTCGAACCGGGCGGATCGAGCCCGGTATCGCCGGAGAGCACCACAACATATACCATCTCGGCATCAGGACCGGGAGGTGCTGTCACCGACAGTGTTACCGTAACGGTCTATGAGCCGCCGACAGTCAGCATTTCAGCCGACCCGAATCCGATTGTTGCGGGTGAAGCTACAAGCCTGGCATGGACTTCGACCAACGCTGATACTGCAGTCATTGACCGGGGTATCGGATATGTGAATGTCATCGATACACAAGAGATTTCTCCATCAGGGACAACAACGTATACCATTACCGTTACCGGCCCCGGAGGGACAGCTACAGACAGTGTGATCGTGGTGGTGAATGAAGCGTCTGTAGCCGGCTCTTCATATGCATACATCACCAATAACCAGGGCACCGATGTGTCGGTGATAGATCTGTCCTCAAACACGGTTGTTGCAGGGGTGGAGGTCGGTTCAGAACCCTACGGTGTCGCGGTCAGCCCGGACGGCACACAGGTGTATGTGGCATGCATGGGAGGAGGGGTTTACATCATCGATGCGGCCGACAATACGGTAGTTGGAACCATCGAGGTGCCTGCCACAACTGTTGCAGTGAGTCCTGACGGTTCAACCCTGTATGCCGCGTCCATGTATGAAAACGAGCTTAGCGTGATCGATACCCTTTCGAATGAAATCAGGGCCGGCATTGAGGCTGAATATTATCCTCACGGCATTGCCGTGAGTCCGGACGGCTCTCGTGTGTATCTGGCAAAAATACGCAGTGGTTGTGTCTCTGTTTTAGATGCAACCAGCCTTGATGTCATTGACAATATATCGCTCGCAGAGGGGTCCTCTCCTCTCGAGGTCGAGGTGTCGCCCGACGGCTCGGTTCTGTATGTCACCTCGTATGACTGCGTCTGGGTTGTTGATACAGCCACAAACACAATAATCGACACTATCGATATATTCTTCCTGCCGGGGATGAGTGCTTCTCCACGGTCTTTTGCAATCAGCCCCGATGGGTCCAGGGCATATGTTTCGACCGAGATGGGTTATCTTTTCACCATCGATACTGCAACCAACGAGGTGGCAGCGATGATGTCCCTCGGTGAAGTTCTCTCGGGCATGTCTTTTACCCCCGATGGGACATATCTCTATGCCCCCGATGCACTCTCCAACAGTGTCCATGTCATCGAAACCCTGACGAATACAGTCGTCGACACTGTCCAGGGTGAGATGAACTGGCCCTATACGTGCGGCCATTTTATCGCCGCAATGAACAGTAAGGTCTCCGGGAGAGTCATATCGAATGGCACCGGGATTGAAGGGGTCAAGGTCACTATTCGAGGAGAGGCTCTCGCTAGGACAACCCTGACCGACCAGCAGGGCAGGTATACGCTGTTTGTTCCTGAAGGGGAGTATTCCATCGGTGCATCGAGAGAAGGGTATGTCTTTTCTCCGGAAACAGTTTCGATACAGATTGGGTCAGGAGGTGCGACCGTTCAGGACATCGATACGTATCTGGGTGTTGATATCTCAACCAGCGTCGATGCCGTAGTTTCCGGAGAATCCTTCGTCCTGAGCTGGGATTCGACCAATGCATCATCTCTGTCGATCGATAACGGCATTGGTTCTGTAACTGAAAGCGGATCCATAGAGGTGTTTTCTGAAGAGACAACAGTCTATACGATCACGGGGACCAGCAGCGATGGCCAGAGAGTTTCTTCGAGCCAGACGCTCGTTGTCTTTCAGCCGCCGGGCATAGATTTTTCGGTGGATCATCTCGAGATTGCTGCCGGAGGTACCTGTGAGCTCCTGTGGGAATGTTCCGACACTTACCATGCGTGGATAGACAACAGCATCGGCAGGGTCGTTCCAGTAGGATCCATGGTTGTTTCACCTTCTGAAACAACGAGCTATACAATCACGGCAACAGGCCTCGGTGGAACTGAGACAGCGTCGGTTTCCATAACGGTGCATCAGCCTCCTGAGGTTGAACTCTCACTGGAACCTGCTGTGATAATCATGGGCGAGGCTGCGGGCCTGAGCTGGACATCGAATAATGCTGAGACCGTATCCATTGAACCCGGTATCGGAACTGTCGAGGCAAACGGACTGGTGAGCCTCTCGCCTGATGTTACCACGACATACACCGTCACGGCTGCAGGGCCCGGCGGGACGGTTTCGGAAGAAGTCACCGTTACAGTGTATCAGAGACCTTCGGTAAATATCTCGTCTGATGTATCGGAGATCATCACAGGAGAAACAGCAGAACTGCACTGGACCTCTGAGAACGGCCAGAGCATAAGCATAGACAACTCAGTGGGAACCGTCAGTGCGAATGGGTCTGCTGTTGTCTCCCCAACCGAGACAACCACCTACACCATTACCGCAACAGGCCCTGGTGGTTCAGTATCGGACTCGGTAACCATCACGGTAATGGACCCCCTTATCACGGTTACCTACCCGGCAGAAGGTTCCAGCATCTTCCGGCCGGATACCCTGGTGAGGGGTACCATAAACCATACCTTGACCGGCGAGGTCGGCGTAACGGTAAATGGTGTGCCTGCCCTGGTTTATCAAGATCAGTTCGTGGCGAATCACATTGACCTGACTGAAGGAGATAATTCCATCATCGTGCAGGCAACAGATGCTTATGGGCATACGGCAGGAGCACGGGTCATCGTATATTCCGAGGTTGCCGGTCCCTACATTACCTTGTCAGCCAGTGACGAGATCGGGGTCTGCCCGCTGGAGATCACCTTACGGCTGGAGCCGGCATTCAGCCCTGATATCGCAACGATTACCCCTATGGGTTCAGGACAGATTGAGTTTCTCGAAAACGGGGAAGATGGCGAGTATAGAGTGAGGATCGATTCACAAGGCGTCTACAGTTTCACGGCACAGGTGATGACCGACAGCGGTGAATTTCTTGATGTCGTTACTGTTCAGGCCCTGGACAAAGGCGATCTGGAAGCACTGCTCGACACGAAGTGGGAACGGATGAGGACAGCGCTGGTGCAGAATGACGTGGTTGCTGCGGCCAGCTGTTTCTGCAACAGGAAAAGAGAACTCAAATATAATGCATTCAGCTCGTTATCAGAATCACAGAGAATACACCTGGCCCAGGAACTGGAAGATGTTCAGTTTATCAGCATGATGGGAAGATCTGTTGAATACGACATCAGGATATTCAGAGACGAGAGGGAGTATTCCTTCTACCTGTTGTTTGAGATGGATGAGGACGGGCTGTGGAAGATTGTCGGGTTCTGATCTTTTCTCGATAAGTTGCTCCGGCCCGAAGGTGCAATGAGAAGATGCCTGGCATCACAGGGCCTTGGTGTGAATGACTATGGGAGAAATATAGATAATGAAGCGGTCGAACAAGGTTGTCATCTGGATTCTGTTGATAATTGTTGTTCCCCGGATCGTAGTGAGCTGTACCTTCTGGGGCAACCGGACATACAGCGGCAGGGTCATCGATGCGGATACCCTCGAGCCGATCGAGGGTGCTGTGGTGGTGGCGGTCTGGAACAAGAGCTGGCCAGGCATCGGGGCAGGGACGGAAACGAAATTCAAGATGGCCAGAGAGGTCCTCACGGATGCAAACGGCGAGTGGAGCATAAAGGGGCCGAGGGGGAGACAGCTATCGAGAGAGAACGAGTGGATGGAGGTGTTCTACCTGATCACCTATATTTATTACACGAAAAAGCCGTCTTTTATCTTTTATAAACCCGGCTATTGCCGGCCGCCACAGAAGCCGGGTGGATTCACTGCCCATGCATACAGGGATGAAAAGAGGGGGATGGAAGGGATTGTCCTGTGGCGCCCAGGAAACACACGGGAAGAGGTAAAGAAGTTCTTGAAAGACTATGAATATGAGATGCCGTTTGTTCCGGTTGAAGATCCAATAGCACTGCTCAAGTCATCGGAATTCTCTTTCCAGTACTCTGAGGATTTCATGAGGATACCAAGACAAGACCTGGATAGACCCTTCTGGGTTTTAGGCCTGAAGAAGGCTGAAACGTGGGAGGAGCGAAGACAGGCTACATCATATGATACATATACTCCAAGGACACCTCCATTATTAAGAAAAATGATTCAAGGAGAGGATGATTATTTAAGGGAGGTAAGATCAGATGATTAGGAAGATATATTTTGTAAATTTAATTGTAATTCTGACTTTTATGATATCTGTATTCAGTCTTCCCGGGTTTTCATATGAGGGATCAGATCATTATAGGATTAACAAATACATTTCAGAACATATAATCGATGGTTTTTCCTTTGATACTTATCTTAAATCATTTCTAGGATTTGAAGAAGGAAGAAAGGAAGTCATTGGCCGTATAGGGTGGATAAACTTCTCTGGATATGAGTTTCATATCGGCATCCCCGAAGATCTGCCCGTATTCAAATGCCTGGCCAATGGAGGCAAGTATGAAGACAGCCCGCGCATGCGTTCGGCAAGTCATTTCCATGATCCTCTCAAGCCCTGGCTCGAGGCCGGCTTTAAAGGGACAGCTTTTTCTTCGATACTCTGGGCCCAGTTCGAAAATCAGCCATATGGAAAATACAGTTGGAACGATGTGCGCTCATACTTCTATCAGGCGCTGATATCGACTGATCCGAGTGTGAGATCGCGGAATTTTGTGAAGACATTTGAAGGCCTGGGACGGCTCATGCACATGGTCCAGGACTCGTCGGTACCCTCGCATACGCGGAATGATTTCCACATGGTGTATAACTATGAGAGCTACGTGCAAAATGTCGGTGACAAATACAGTGATTCGATAGATGATACATACGCCGGGTGGCTTTCTGATGAGTCGAGATATACGTATCATGACTCTGTCCTGGATAGAACCCCGATTCCTTCTGATCTGCTTCCCATAGCCCGGCTCGTAGATACGGACAGGTATGAATGGGATTACACCACAACCCCTTCAAGCCCGCCAGACCCTGATGCGACGATGGATCAGGCCATAGGGCTTGCAGAGTATTCCAATGCCAATTTTTTCAGCAAGGATACCATGTTCAAAACAACGGATTTTCCATTTCCTAATTTAGACAGTATTGAGAAGGCAGATGATGTGCCGATCCCGGATCCGAGAGACCCCTCGAGGATGGTGTATAGGCAATTCTATACCAAAGCACGCCACGGGGATACGGGATACCGGCTCTGTACGGTGCCGGTGTATGATGAATGGACAACGATGGCTTCCCGCCTGGATAATTATGTTTATGAAGACTACGCAAAGAGACTGATCCCCAGGGCTGTCAGTTATTCTGCAGGCTTGCTGAAATACTTCTTCCGCGGCACGATGGATATTCATTATTCGGTATCCGAATCGACTGACTATTTCAGGGTCAGGGTGTGTGCCAGGAATTCCTCGGATAACGATGCCGGCACTGAAGCTATGGGAAGTGGGACAGTGCGGCTCGTGATCAAATACAAGTCTGCCGTAGATAAAGAGTATCAATACATGGTCTCTGAACCCCGGGAGGTCTTGTCAATTTCTCATGATTACCACACCTGTTTTGATTTCGACCTGGAACGCTACGTTCCCATCTATTCCTGTGGGAGTACGGTATTCCTCGTATTTCAGGGAAGACTTGGTGATGAGACAGAGGCGGTGTGTATCGGCGCCGCAAAACACCTTGACACCATCGAGGTGTCATTGCCGGACGAAGGGGTGTATTCTTTCATCCCTTCACCTCCTGAAGACCCGGCAACGCAAGGATTCGATCAGATAAAGCTCCTGGTGCGGAACAACTCTGCCTCAGGAGAACAACTGATCAATGGCAGGATAGACCTTGTAGCGGAATACCGCATCTCGGAGGTGGATCCCTTTAAAAATTACGACCCGTATCCGCCGACCGCTTCCGAAATGCATTTCAGTCACAAGTGTCTTGGCGTGGCCGATAATTATTCGATCCCATCGGACAATCCTGTGGAGCTTTCTTTTGACCTTGATAGGGAGATCCCCCTGTGGGCCACCGATGTTTATTTGTATCTTGTCTATCGAGGTGATATCCTCCATGAAGATGGCTCCGTGGAGTCAAATGCCATCCGTGTGGGGTTTAAAGATATCTGTGAGCCTACCCCGTTTACCATATGTAATGGTCTGGATTTTGTTTGCATAGATGATATTCTGTATCAGACAACAGACCCCCAAGAATTGGCCGAGGCGAAAGAGCAAGCCCATAAATACTTTAAAGGTGAAATTGAACCCAGACCACTCGATCGTATTTATATCAGGTTTTCTCCTCTTGTGAATAAACTGGATGCTTCAAAAGAGGTGGGTGGCTGCCTCTATCTGATGCCTCCGCTGGCTGCTGGGAAATATAAGAGAACATATCTGCTCAGTGATTATGATTTTTATTCCAGTATCTATGAAGAATTAGGTTTATACCCAATATACACAAATCCATTCATGGGGATTTCCAATCAGCTCAGGTATGACCCTGAACATGGTTGTATGGTAAAGGAATATTCCATTTTCAGAAGTGTCAGGGGAATTGAAATGTGGGGAGGTAAGATCTATGATTATTGGTTTGGATGTCTCTGTAACCTTGATGACTGCTTGGGCTGTTCTGACACTGATATCGATGTAAACTTTGAATCGGTCGACTAGACAGGCTTGAAACACAGGAGGGAATCCGATGGGCAAGTTTGTTTTCCTGGTGGTCCTTGTTGCGGCAATGGTTTTTTCTTCGGCGTATGGCCAGGGTCTTGAGGTGATAGAAATGCAGGGAGATCATTCCCTGGTCGTGCTGCTCGATCAGGATACCGGGGAAGAATATGCTGCAGCCGCAGGAGACGTGATCGCCGGGTGGAGAGTTGAAAAGATTGCGCAGAATTATGTTACAATCAGCAGGCCTGCTGATGACGGCATGCTGTTGATCACGAGAATTCCTGTTCAGGCGAGGCCCGGTGCAACACCCCGGGAGTAAGCCGGATTCCGGAGTGGATGACTGTCCATCTCCTCACATGTTCTGCTGTCCGGGGATGTGGATACTATCCAGCTGTGTTGTGGAAGTTCTCGCCCCGGGTGCCGAGAGGATGTCCATGAGTTCCTGACGGGTAAATGTCTTGAGCAGGCCGGGGTCGTCTTCTGCTATTACGCTTCCTGCAAGCGAACGCTTCTTCTCGATTAATGCCGCGATCTTTTCCTCGAGCGTTCCCTGGGTCACCAGCTTGAACACCTGCACTCCCCGTGTCTGACCGATGCGATGGACCCGGTCTGTTGCCTGGTCTTCTTTTGCTGCATTCCACCACCTGTCGTAATGGATGACCACCGAGGCAGCGATCAGATCGATGCCTGTACCCCCTGCCTTGAGGCTCCCGACAAAGACACGGCAGCCCTCATCGGTGTTGAACCGGTCGATGAGGTGGCCCCGGTTGCGGCTTGCTCCGGTGAGGGTGACATGGCCGATGCCTGATTGTTCAAGATGCCTGGATATGATCTCGATCATGCCGAGGTACTGGGAGTATACAACCACCTTCTGGCCGCTGTCCAAAGACTCTGAGAGCAACTCGGTGAACAGGTCCCACTTGCCGGAGCCATAGTTTTCGTAGTTCTTCACACCCCCGTCCACCAGGGCGGGATGGTTGCAGATCTGCTTCAGGAGGTTCAGCAGGGCAAAGATGTGCATGTAGGGGACCATCCTGCCGGCATCTCCAAGCTCATCCATGAGGGCAGGCGCCCGGGAATCGATGGCATCACGGTAGAGCACGATCTGGTCATCGCTAAGCAGGCAGGTGCGTATATCCTCGATCTTCGGCGGGAGCTCCTCAAGCACACTTTGTTTGAGCCGCCTGAGTATGAACGGGGAGATGAGCCGTTCCAGCTCCTGGCGAGCCGGGGCCTCGTGATCATGCTCGATGGGCTCGGCGTACCGGGAGGAGAAATGTGCATCAGACCCGAGATAGCCCGGGAGCACCAGATCGAAGAGTGCCTTGAGTTCTTCGAGCCTGTTTTCGATGGGGGTGCCTGTCACCCCGATCTTCATGCCGGCCCCGAGATTATATGCGCATCGATATGCCCTGGTATGGGGATTCTTTATGTGCTGCGCCTCGTCAAACACCGCGAGACTCCAGGGTATTCTACCAAGAATATCCTCATCCCGCCGGAGTATGCCGTATGATGTTATGATCACGTCGTTACCGTCAAGTGCTGCTTCGATGCTGCGGTCGATGCCGTGGTACAGGCAGGCATTGAGCGCCGGCGCATGCTTCCTGATCTTATCTTCCCAGTGGCTCATGACGGTCGTGGGGCACACAACGAGGAACCGACCCTTGTGCTCCTGCTTCAGCCACACCATGAAGGCCATGACCTGGTGGGTCTTCCCGAGCCCCATATCATCACAGAGCAGTCCGCCGAGCCCATTCTCATGGAGGAATCGTATCCATTGTACCCCGTTGACCTGGTACTGCCTCAGCAGAGAGATCTTTCCTTCAAGATCAGGGAAGGGATCGGCCGGTTTGAGTTCGAGTACCCGTTCCAGGTGCACCACCTTGTCATCATGTCCGTGAATATGCATTGGCGCCGAGCCGGAAAGGGCCTGCATCCTGAACAGATCGATCTTCCTGAGCCTGAAGTAATCCTTCTCTGCATGATCATCGGCAGGGCTGTTGTCTTTTGAAAACTGGTCGAGGTGATCGAGGGTGGGTGATGCACAGTCGATCCATCCTTCGACGGTGGCGATGTAGCGTTGACCGGTCTTTCTGGCCTGAATGATCTCGGCAAGCGATATCTCGCTGCTGCCGAAACCATAGTTCAGGCTCAGCCAGCACCAGTCCCTGTCAAGGGCGGACAGGGTGATGTCCAGCCTGTCGTATTCCCTGAATATATGCATGTCCCTTGCCTTTTCATCCAGGACAATGGTTCCGTCGGCAATCTCCACCCTGTTATCATTGAGGAAGCCTGGAATCTGGGCCTTTTTCAACACGAGCTTTCCGGGGGTGGTGAATTTCCGGTTCTTTCTTCCCGCGTCTTCGAGCTCGGCCATGATTTCCAGCTCTCTGAGGTAGACAAGGTTTCCGTAGCGGTATCTTGCCAGCTCATGTTCTTCGTAATATTGTTTCTCGCCGCTTTGTTGAATAAGCTCGATGGCGGGCCGCACCTCCAGATCAAGCCCGGTATTCTGGTTTGCCAGGAAGATGCTCCGCAAAGGGACGGGCGAGATGGAGAGGTGGTGATGTGCAGGCAGGTGAGCCCCCATTTCCACGATAAACCTCTTTACGCTGTTTCTCGGGATCTCCATGCGGAAGAGGACCTGTTCCTGGTCATTGCTGCAGGTGACGGTAAACGCCCCGGTTTCTATGTCGATAGCAGGTGAGAGATGGCAGGTGCCGCCGAATTCCAGGTATGCATGATAGAAGAGCCTGTACCAGAAACTCTCTTCTATCGCCATGCGCCTGGACTTCATTCCGGCACCCATGAGTGCTCGCTCATTCGGGCTTAAGGTGTGCAGGGAGAGCTGCAAGAGAACCCCTCGCCGGCTCAGAAGGAACTGCTCGTTGTCTCCCCCCTGGTCAAGGCGCTCGAGAAGTCTCGTCGCGCTGTCATCTGGTGCAAGGTAGGTTAAAACAGTGGCCCCCTGTTCATCGATGCCCAGGATTGAGGGCTTTTTCTGAATCGAGGCGTGTTTCCAGCGGATATTTTCAGGGGCCAGGGGTGACTCCTGGGCCAGGATCGAGGCTATGGTATAGAAAATGCCTGACCTGAAATGCTCGTCGATGCTCTTTCTGCCGAGCTCTGACCTGAGATGCCGGAGCACCCGGGTAAGCCTGAGGATGTGCTGGCAGGTTCTTTTCTTCGAAGTGGCACAGGTGCAGAAGCGCTGGTCAGAGACAAGGGAGTCTGTCTTTATAAAAAAGGCTACCCCGGGCCGTTTGTCGTCTGCCTGTGGGAGCAGTGCGATCGCATGGCGGTGGAACTCGATGCAATGGAGATCATCTTGTGTAACGTCAGGCAGGTTGTCTTCAGGCACGTTCCATCCTCTTCCAACAGCGGGTATAACACCTGGCAGGAATCTATAGCCGATTTCCGGTTTCTCTTCAACCGCGATGAGCGTATAAAGAGGACTGATACATTCTCTCCGATCTATCCCGGACAGCAGGCTGTTATGATTGATTTTGAAGAACTGTTGGAAAAGTATCAGGCGTTGCTTGCTCAAAACAGTGCCTTGAGGGAGGAGAACGATCTGCTGAAGGCGAGGCTCGGTGTTAGCTCCCCGGTTCAGATTGACGGTAGCTTTGAAGCCTCAGCGAAGATCAGGCTTTTCATGTCTCTGTTCAGGGGGCGCGATGATGTGTATGCCAGGAGGTGGGAGAATCGGGAAGGCAGGTCCGGCTATGCGCCGGTCTGTCTGAATGAATGGAAATCGGGCATCTGCGGGAAGCCGGGGGCCAAATGCTCTGCATGCAGGCATAAATCATATGCTGCGCCCGATGAGAAGGTCATAGAGAATCATTTGAGGGGGAATATCGTTGTCGGGATGTATCCTTTGCTGCACGATGAGACGTGTCACTTTCTGGCAATCGATCTGGACGGTCAGGGTTGGCAGAAGGATGTATCCACACTCAGGGATGTCTGCACAGACTTCAATATCCCGGTGGCAGTAGAACGTTCGCGTTCAGGTAATGGCGCCCATGCCTGGTTTTTCTTTACGGATCCGATAAAAGCGAGCCTTGCTCGGAAGTTGGGCACGACCCTGCTGACCTCGTCGATGAACAGTCGTCATGAACTCGAATTCAGCTCCTATGACCGACTCCTTCCCAACCAGGATACCATGCCGAAAGGCGGTCTCGGCAACCTGATTGCGCTGCCGCTGCAGAAGAAGGCGCGGGAAGGCGGCAACAGCGTTTTCATCGACGAGAAGCTCCATCCTTATGAAGACCAATGGGGATTCCTGGCTGGAATAGTAAAACTGACCGAAGCCGATATCGCCATGCTGATATCAAGGATCTGCCATGGAGACGGGCTTGGCGTCCTCAAGTCAGACCAGGAAGATGAGGCGAAACCATGGTTGACGAGCCGAATCAGATGGACAGAGCAGGACTTTCCGAAAAGGGTCGAACTGATACGGGCGAATATGATCTATGTCAGAAAATCGAATCTTTCCGAGCGGGCATTGAACGAAGTCAAAAGGCTTGCCGCCTTTAAAAACCCGGATTTTTATAAAGCCCAGGCCCTTCGAATGCCGACGTTCAACAAGCCGAGGATCATTTCCTGCTCCGACGAAACAACGGAATACCTGTGCCTGCCCAGGGGGTGCGATGCCGATGTTGCAGGCTTGCTTGCCGACGCTGGTGCTGAGGCAATCTGGTGCGACCATACAAATCCCGGAAGGTGCATTAAGGTTGTGTTCACAGGGGACCTGCGGGAAGAACAGCGGCAGGCACTGAACGAAATGATGAAACACGATCATGGCGTCCTCTCGGCCGCACCTGCCTTCGGGAAAACGGTCATTGCGGCAAAGCTGATTGCGCAGCGAAAGACAAACACGCTGATATTGACGCACAGGAAGCAGCTCCTTGCGCAATGGATAACAAGGCTGTCGGAGTTCCTGAGTATTGATGAGGAACTGCCGGCACCGGAGAAAAAGAGGGGGCGGAAGAAGAGGCAAAGCCTGATCGGACAGATAGGTGCGGGAAAGGAAAACCCGAGCGGCATCATCGATGTTGCGATCATGCAGTCTTTAAACTGCAGGGGCGAGGTGAAGGACCTTATCAGGAACTACGGCATGGTGATTGTGGATGAATGCCACCATGTTCCGGCCTTCAGCTTCGAGCAGATACTAAAGCACGTGCATGCAAGATACGTGTATGGGTTGACGGCCACACCGGTAAGGTCGGACGGACATCATCCGATTATCTTCATGCATTGCGGGCCGGTCAGATACAAGGTTGATGCAAAGACCCAGGCAGAAAAAAGACCGTTCGCACATTACGTTATCCCGAGATTTACCGGACTCAGAATACCGTTTGCACAGGATGAGAAGGATCTGACGATCCAGGAACTGTACACTGAAATTGCCGGCGATGAACTGAGGAATCAACTGCTTGTCCAGGACGTGATAAAAAATTATCAGGAGGGCAGGCACTCACTCGTTCTGACCGAGAGAACAGCCCATGTCGCATCGCTCTCAAAGATGTTGCGTGAAAAAATACCGGATGCGATCACCCTGATCGGCGGCAGGGGCACGAAAGAAACGAAAGATGTCCTTGCAAGGATACGGAATATGCCCGACGGCAGGCAATTAACACTGATTGCCACGGGCAAGTACATCGGCGAGGGATTTGACGAGCCCCGCCTGGACACCCTGTTTCTGGCAATGCCCATATCGTGGAAAGGGACCCTGCAGCAATATGCAGGCAGGCTGCACCGACTGTCCGGAAACAAGAAGGAGGTCCGGATTTACGACTATGTCGATATCCAGGTAAGGATGCTTGAGAAAATGTACGGCAAACGGCTTGCCGGATATGCTGCCATCGGCTACCGGGCAAAAGCGGAAAGCATTGCCGATGAACCCGTGGACAGCATATTCGATAAGAGCAATTTTCTTCCCGTATATAGTAATGACATGATGAATGCATCGAGAGAGATCGTGATCGTCAGCCCATTCGTTGCAAAGAGACGCAGTATGCAGATGCTGGAGTATATGAACGCTGCATTGGGAAGAGGGGTCAGGGTGGTTGTCGTGACAAGACCGGCAACCGATTGTAAAAACAGTGACCGGCCGGCCCTGGAGGCAACGCTGGATCTGTTGAAGAAATCCGCTGTCCGCGTGGTGTTCAGACCCAATATCCACCAGAAGTTCGCTGTACTGGACAGGAGGATCGTCTGGTATGGAAGCATCAACCTGTTAAGCTTCGGGAGTGCGGAAGAAAGCATGATGCGGCTCGTCAGCTCCAACATTGCCCATGAGTTGATGGAAAGCATAATGGGCAGGGGCCGAGTCTGAAGTGAAAGTTGCGGGTATTGACTTATGAACGAGATGGTTTTATGGTAGTTCTTGAATTTTATTGATGCATGATTTTGCAGTTTTGAGGCGGGGGGTTCCATGAAAAGGCGTGCGCCTTTTTGGGTAGGGTTGTTGTGTGTCTGTGCATGCCTTGTGTCCGGTTTTTGTCCTTGTGTTGCGTTGTGCGCCCAGTCAGAAGAATCCGATACGGTCTTCCAGGAGAACCTGCTGCCCGCACAGCAGGGAGACCCCCAGGCGCAGGTGTTCGTCGGCTACCTCTACGAGACCGGCCAGACGGTCACCCAGAACTATACCAAGGCGGCGCAATGGTACCAGAAGGCTGCCGAACAGGGAAACACTATTGCGCAGTCGCAGCTCGGCAACATGTACCTGCTGGGCAAGGGGGTCCCCCAGAATTACATACTTGCCTACATGTGGTTTTCCCTTGCGGCAAAAGGCGGCAACAGCAATGCGAGGGATCTGAAGAGGACGGTGGCGGCCAGGATGAGTCCGGCTGAGATTGCCGAGGCCAAGAGAATGGCCGGTGAATGGAGACCGAGGAAGTAAGAGGAAGATACGATTAATCAGTATCCTGATGAATTGTTGAATCCTTTACCAAGTTCAGAATATCTATCGAAACATCAACTGACTGTGTAATGTGGGGCTGCCTGGCAGGATCATGGAGAGAGCTTTGACTGCTCTATACTGTTGATTCTCGTGAGCACTTCCTGTGGATCAGCCCCGCTTTTTAGTGCCGTCTCGAGACTCGCAATCATCCGGGGGGTGTCTCCCTTCTCGGCAGACAGATCGGCCAGGAAAAGATGGGCGCCGGGACTTGACCCATCCAAGCGGACTGCGATTTCGGCGAGATGCTGGGCCAGGGCATGTTCCCCGGTTTCCTTGAGCCTAAACGCTGTTTTCAAGCACAGGTCGGCACATTCGGCAAGGGAGTCGATGGTTGCTTCCGGTGTGGGTATGTCGAGGGTGAGCAGGAGTTGTTCGAGCGCACGGAGGAAGGTCTCGATATCGTCCAGCTCGATGCTCGTATCCAGAATGCTGGCGAGACACTGCAGGTTCGAAGGTGCTTCATTGAGGATGTCAAGGTAGAGTGCGTGAGCGTTTTCAGGGCTTTTTCTGTAGCTGTGGATCTTTGCAAGACTCAACCACACGGGAACGTTGACCGTATCGGACATGTCCTTGGCTGTAGTGAGATGGAGCAGGGCTTCGTCGATCTTTCCGGCCTGGAGCAGGACATTGCCCAGCGCCATGACCGCTTGCAAACCCGCTGGTTTGACTGCAAGTGAAGCCTTATACGCTTCGGCGGCCTCCTGCAGCCGGCCGGCCTTTTCCAGGGCCATACCATAAAAGTACGGGAGCAGTTCGTAGATTTGAGATGGGAAGGAAAAGGTCTCCACCTTGATCCCCAAATGCATCGCCCTTGCCAGGGCGGTGGTGGCGGCTTCAATCTTATTGGCCCTAAGATATGCAGTGCCCAACAGGTAATGCATGAGCCCCATATCCGGAAAGACGGCAACCCCCTGCTCGAGCTCAGCCAGGGCATCTTCGGTCCGATCAAGATTGAGGTAGCTCTCTGATGCCAGGGAATAGCTGTTTTTAAGCCAACTCTGGGAATCCCCCATGGCTCGGGCAGCCTTAATATGGTCGATGCACTGTTCGTATTCACCCAGCCCGAAATAGGTCGAGGCAATGAAGAAGCGCTGTGATGACGAAATGTTGCCCGCTTCCAGTTCCTCGAGGAGAATGGAAAGGTTGCGCCTGAACTTGACATGAGTGTCGTCTATTGCATGATACCCCGTATGACGGATGAGGATATCCACACGTTCTATTACAATGCCGGCACGCTCGATGGAGGGTGCGATCTGCTCATGGATCCTGTTTTCAAAATGGAGCCCCGGCAGGTTGGGGAAGATACGGACCTGGAAGCATAGCCTATCACCAGTTTGACTCGTTACATTGTTGATCTTGAGCATGTAGGCACGGTCCTTTGCAGGACGAAGGTGCTTCTTGAGGGCGGCCAGTTTCCGGCCCTCGCCGGGGTCAAGCCGGTCATCGGCGTCAAACCATAATAAATAATCGGATGTGGCCAGGGATATGGAGGCGTTCCGTGCGGCTGAGAAATCATTACACCAGGAGAAAAAACCCACCTTGGCACCATGCTCCCGGGCGATCGATACCGTAGCATCAGACGAACCGGTATCAATAACCACAATTTCATCCACCACACCTTTGATATCCGCAAGGATATTCCCCAACCTCGCTTCCTCGTTCTTCACGATCATGATCACACCAATGGTTGGTTCCTGGGCGATCCTATGCAGTCTCTTGCGGTGTTTTTTCAGTGTATTGCGTTCATTCATACATTTCCCTGGAGCCCGTCAATGAGCCTCCCGAGGTCTGGATTTGCAGGCTGAGACTGCCGCAGCAGATCAATAAGGTTATTCTGAACCAGGTCGGCTCTTTTGATCTCTTCGACTGCCTGAACAAGATTCGCCAGGGCATCAGTGTCGTTCGGATCAAGGAAGAGCGCTTTCTGAAAGATGTCCACAGCCGATGTGGTCTCGCCGAGCTGCCATTGTATCACGCCGAGGTTGCTCAGGGCCTGGGAGTTTCTTCTGTCAAGCATGAGAACTCTCCTAAAAAGTTTAACAGCTGATCTCAGATCACCCGATGCATATTTTTCCTCTCCCCAGCATATAAGCTTTTGGATCTGTTGTTCTTTTGTGGCATGAATCCTGTAGCCGGTATCATTATTGATTTCTATGATATCTTTCCATTTTTCCCCAAAGTAAGAGAGGTTTTTTTTCATCGTAGCTGCATAATCTATGGAGTTTCCTTTGAAGGTCATACTGCCAAAGTGGTGGATGAACACATCTCCCGCAATGATATTTTTATACCCGGCGATGCATGACCTCAGACAGAGATCGTCGTCCTCGAAATTGCCACTGCCGTAGTTTTCATCAAGACCTCCGATGACCTCGAGAACCTCTTTTCTGATGAGAAGGCAGAAGCCTACGAGACGCATAACCTCGGTGGTTTTTCCTTGGTTATTCTTTGCGAACTCTTGGGCAAAGTTCTGCATGGCATTCAACTTGTTCTTGTATGGTACATTCTTCACAAGTTGAGCCCCGGAAACTGAATTGCTCATGGGTCCGACCATGCCGATGTCTGGTGATTGCTCAAGATGGGAGATCATTCTTTCGAGCCAGCCTTGTGCAACAACGACGTCGTTATTCAGGAGAAGTATATAATCGCCATGTGCTTTCTCAATGCCCTGATTATTTCCTGCAGCAAATCCGAGGTTTTTTTTATTTGAGATTAACTCTACATTTTTATGAACCCGAGCAAATTCTCTGAGATAATCTTTCGTGCCATCGGTTGACCCGTTATCTACGAGTATTAGCTCATACGGTATATTTGTATATTCGAGGATGCTGTTTAGGCACTTCTTAGTGATATTGATCTGATTGAAAGTAAGTATTACTATTGATGTCAATGGTATTCCAATGGATTGTGAAATACTATTCTTGTTTTCCCAGAACGATGAATTCTGATGTGCATAAGGTTGAGAAGGCTCATGAGTATATACTAGGGCGCCGGTTGCCCGAATAATTTCATAACCTGCTTCATTCATTCTAAGGGAAAGATCCTTATCAAAGTTGTTCTTTAAGCCGCTATCAAGCATATCTATTCTTTCAATAAGACTCTTTTTTATCATATAGCATTGAGGATCAAGAATTCCCTTCTCTTCGCATTTGTTTTTATTCCATCTTGCGATCATGGATGCGAAGTAGTTGAGGTCGATCTCTCCGTTCAAAGGGTTTGTGATAAGATCCTTAAAGTTCAGCAGTTCATCATATTTGTAAATAAATGCACTCACCGCGCCAGCAGTTTCCTTGAAACTGAGGATAAATTGTGTGTCCCACCCTGTAGATAATATGACCTCGGGACTCAAGAATGCGATATAATCGCCCCTAGCTTCTTTAAGGCCCATATAGAAACATTCATCAGAATTGGTTTTTTCATTCAGGGATATTGTATTGATATCACAAAGTGTTTTCAGATAATCTTTCGTGCCATCTGTTGAATGATTATCCACAATTATGATCTCAACGGGCATTGAGGTACAAGAAATAATATTTTCAATAGACCTTTGAATCGCTGGAAGAGAATTATAAGTGTTTATAATGACACTCAGTAATTTGTTTGATAATTCTTCATGATATATCCAGGATACCTTGCCATTGACCTGTTCTATTCTGAATCCATCTTCGATGAGATATTTGCTTTTATCTGCTTGTATTTTGTCGTCCCATAACTGCACAAAAAGTTTTTCGTTATCATTAACTCTATCAAATCTTCCCTCTGTTTTGCTTTCAAAATGGGTCAATACACTGTTTGGGCAATAAAAGACCCTTTTCCCCGATCTCTTTATTCTTAAGCAGAGATCGACATCCTCCATCCCATTAATATATCTTTCATCAAACCCACCAGCATTGAAGAACAAATCTCCCGGCATAAGCATGCATGCCGCAGTCACCACCTGGAAGTCTCTTGCTTTGTTTGCTGGTGGAAAATCGCCAGGATAACCCCAGTAGAGATGATTACCAAGCTTGCCTGAAGGTGTTTCAACGAGAACCACACCCGCATGTTGTAACGTTCCGTCAGGAAATAACAGTTTGCTGCCTACAATGCCTATGTCATCATGTTTATCAGCAACACTCACTAACTCACTGAGCCAACCAGGAAGAGGAATAGTATCATTATTCAAGAATACCAGATATTTTCCTGAAGCTGCATGCGCGCCCTGATTACATGCCTTGGCAAAGCCTAGATTGGTTTCATTTGTAATGATTTTTACATCGCCTTCCAGGCAGGTGAGAAATTCATGAGTTCCATCACTTGAAGCATTATCGACAATTATGACCTCATACAAACCGTCCGGGGTGTTCTCAATAAGGGCCTCAAGACACTTTCTAGTAAATTCAACTTTATTGAATACTGGTATAATGATTGAGCAAATGTGTTTGAATGATTCGATCCGATTAGTGGCATTATAGACTGGTGTTCTGACGTTCTTTCTTTTCAGATAGTTTTGAGTATATGAACGTGATTCAATTATACTTGATATAATGTAATTTAAAAGAGCCTGATTCTGAGAAGTTAATGGACGGATATCATCTTTTATTGCAGCGTGGTAGATTTCAATCAGTTCATTTATTTTAAATTCAGCATTAAAATATTGACAGGCAATTTCTCGTAATTCTTCGCCATATTCTGCTTTATACTTGCGGATTTCATCCACTAGAGTTTTGACAGAGAAATTAATTCCTTTGCTTCTCCCTGAAAAGTTACATTTCATAATATCCTGAAGATCACCAGGCCTTACAAGTCCATCTCCTCCCTGATAGTCATACACTATAGGTATTCTGGCACACATCGCTGCTTCAACTGCTCCACGCCCCAGACTGAATACGATATCTGCCTGATTCATAACGTTGGGGACTTGAAAATAATCGATTTCGCTAAACCGCGAACCTATAAAAGTACACTCAATATTTAATAGATTACACGCCTCCCGAATGGTATGCTCGGTTGATGTGTCGATTCTGTTGCTTAAGATGAGGGCATTACGAGGTTTGTTGTTTATCTTGGATCTTGGCCTGAATATGTCTGAGTCCACTATGTTTCGATAGATATCAACAGTATCCTTATCTGCCACCTTGGTAATAAGATTGTTTTTCACTTCTTCGCTTACAGCAAGAAATTTTGAGATTCGAATATCAATCTGGGGTGGCTGTTCTAAAAAAGGTAGTACTCCATGCGATAAAAAAACTATCGGTAGTCTAGGAAAAAAATATCGTACTTCTAGGGCATTGATGTTGTGATGGACATGTGCTACATCAAAATGGCTTCCTTTGAGTGTAGCAAGGTTATTCGTGATGGGTATACCCCTCAAGTCAAAATACTTGCGGATTCTATCAATATAGTTGGAGTAGATGGTGACTTTATGCCCATTCCTTTTCAGAAAATCAGCAATGGTGAAGGTGAATACTTCACTGCCTGTAAAGTCCAAAAGATGGTGATTGGTTAACAATATGTTCAAATGACGTTTCTCTTTTCTATTCACTTCTCCGCCATGTGTCTGAATTGCAGAATCGGGTTCATAGGTTTTCCCCCAATGGCTAATCTTATTGTCTGACTCTGCGATCACTGGCGTATCGGTGTTTTCTATGTTGTTGTTCTTTGAGAGATGACACTGCTTTTCAGGACTGACGACAGGCGTGTCCTTATTGATAAATCCCATTTCCTCTGAGCAGTGTTTACACATTTGATAGCGACTGTAGTTCCCCTTTTTGAATTCATGTATGATTTTTTGCATTAAATCGGAGTTGTATATCTCCAGAATGGAGCTGTTCCCGACATTCGGGAAATCCATTCTTGATTCGTGTGCCCAATCGAGGCAGCAGAGAACCACGCTGCCATCAAAGAGAATATTGAAATTCTGCTCTGGCTGGAGACAATAGTCAGATAGCTTAAACCGACTTCCACGATTATCGCTGGTGATTCCCTCAAGCAATCCACCACGACTGTTTGCCCAGTATTCTGCGTTGACCTTTACATCGGGAAACAAATGGATCAACTTTTCGATATCAACTTCCGGCAGTATAGGGCAGTTTATCTCAATATGAATCTGCCTAGATGCTTCAACAATGAATCGCTTTGCATTATTGATCGTTGTTTCAAAATTAAGCCCCGTCATTCTTTCGTACTGTCTTTTGTCTGCAGAGTTGATATTGATATGTACAATACGGGGTGTGGCATCTATCAATGCCTTTCGATTCTTTTCATTAAGAAGTGAGCCGTTCGTCGAGATTACCGCAAAAGCTTCAGTTTCATCGTTTATTTGTCTGATTTTTCTGAAAAGGGTCCTTTCAAGAAGCGGTTCATGGTGAAGATAGAGCCCGATTTGATTCCGATATCCCATTGCCTGAATGTCTTGGATAATTTTGTCCCAAATATTGTCTGCCATAACCCCCTTTGGATGAGTACCCTTTCGTCCATAGGTAAAAGGATGAGGACAATTAATACATTTGGCATTACATGCTGTTGTAAGCTGAACGAATATGGCACCAGGATGTATAGATGAATTGTGCCAATTTTTAGAAGGCTGGCTTGTCTCCATAAACTATTCTCCTCGGATGATCGTTGTATTTGAGAAAAATTCCTTTTTGTGATGAAGGAGTATACTGAAACTATGGAAGAACTCGTCTATGGAGATGCAGTTCATGAATTTCTTCAACCATCTCAGAAATAGAGGTTCACCGTCAAGCATGGTATTCTTGTTGGGTGTTCGATCGTTACTTCCTTTTACCGGCAAGAGTGCAGCCACTTTCATATATGTACCCCATTCACTGTCCATTTGTCTCATATTGCCCAGAGAAAGTACGATTGATTAACTTTCCCGACCTCAGCTTATTTATGATTATGGATATATTGATCATTCAGGTATGAAGGAAAGCAAGATATATGCCTAGAGTGTGGTCTGTAAGATATATAATATATTCGGGACATTGTGATAATTGGCTGTTTGTGAGTAAGTCAAATTATTGACTTGACGACAGAAAAACAGCATCTTGGAAAATTACAGGCAATACGCTGGTGTCTATTGTTGTAATACATTCTTCACGCAGCCAATATACTCAATACTTAATAGGTGTTGATGGTGAAAAAAATATTAAAGTATTTTTTATCATCGCCGATCAGAGACATTGGAAGTGAAAATCTGTGAAGGGAGGTAGAGGGGAACCCAGGTTTTGATCAGGACCTTTAACACTGATCAACAAAAAAAACGACCAAGGATGGTCGGAAACCTAAAAAATCAAGGAGGATTCAAATTATGGCACTTCGTATTAACACCAACGTAGCAGCACTCAACGCACACAGGCAGTTACTCGGAACCGAAGCAAAACTCAACTCCAGCATGGAGAAACTCTCCAGCGGCTACCGCATCAACCGCGCAGGCGACGATGCGTCAGGTCTGGTCCAGGCAAACGCGCTCCGCGCCGATATCCGGGGCCTCAATGTTGCCGCCCAGAACACCGTCCAGGGCAAGGCCCAGCTGTCGATCTCAGAAGGTGACGCCAACACGATTGAAGGCATCCTCGAGAGGATGAAGGAACTGTGCGTCAAAGGTGGTGGATCGACAACTCAGGCAGAGATGGATACACTGATAGAAGAGATCGACCGTATTGCTGCTAGTAATACATACACAGGTGGGGACATCCAGGTAGGTATTGACGCCACCTCAAATTCCGTGATAACCGTCGCCACCTTCTCTTTGACTGCCACCTCTCTTGACGTCGCTACAGTAACTGCCGATTCTAGTGGCATCGCTGCCGTCGATGCAGCTATAGCGGAGGTAGGCGGTATATTGGGTGATATGGGTGCCGCCATGAACCGCCTCGAATACACCTATGCAAACCTCCAGACGAAGATCGAGAACTTCTCCGCATCGGAATCGGCCATCAGGGATGTTGACATGGCCGCGGAGATGGTGAACTTCACCAAGAACCAGATCATGCTCCAGGCCGGTACCGCAATGCTGGCCCAGGCCAACATGTCCTCTCAGGGTGTTCTCTCCCTGTTCGGCTAATACCAGTCAGAAAGATAATGGGGGAGGTCTCCTCCCCCATTATCAATGACTGAAAGGTGAGTGTGGCCATGAAGATTGAAAGTACAAGCTCCATACAGATTGATCCTGTCCGGATCGAAAGAATCGGAGTGGAACTGAAGGCCATTACCCAGACATCGACCAGCCAGAAAAGAGAAGTTACTCAACCTCATAATGTTCTTCAGAAAGAAACACGATCTGCCGAAAAGATCAGGAAGGATCTCGACGTGATTAACAATCAGCTCAAGATCATGAACCGGTCCATACAGTTCAGCGTCGACGATGACACCCACGATATCGTGGTGAGTTTGGTGGACAAGGAAAGCGGTAAGGTCATCAGGCAGTTGCCGCCGGAAAGTGTGCTTCGGCTCCGCGAGCACATGGCGGAGGTATCCGGGCTGATTGTTGAAGAGGAAGTGTAGAGACAGGAGCAGGCCCCGGCATTGAACAGCGTGGGCCGCTACTTCATTTAAAAGGCAGGGATTTATGTCAACGTTTTCTATTTCAGGACTGGCATCCGGCTTGGACTGGAACAGCATGATCACCCAGCTGGTAGCGGTTGAGCGCAAGCCCATCACACTGCTGGAGGAGAGACAAACTACCCTCAGCGAGGAAAAGTCTGCCTGGAATGAAGTGAATACCATGCTTGCTTCCCTGAAAACCGCTGCCGGTTCCCTTTCCTCTCTTGAAGACTTTGATGTCTTTACACCATCCGCCACCGTCATCGGAACGGGCACCGATGTGGAAGACCTCCTGGGCTATGCCGTTGGCTCGAATGCATCAGAAGGATCCTACAGTATTACCATCAACCATCTTGCGACCGCCCAGAAGCTTGTCAGCGGCAGCCTCAGTTCGTCAAGCGAGGCCCTGGGGATTTCCGGCGATATCACCATCAACGACCGGGAGGTCAGCATCGCCGCAACGGACAGCCTGTCGGACATCCAGACAAAGATCAATGCCCTGAACTCCGGAGACAACCCTGCAGACGTCACGGCATCGATCATTGCCATCTCTGACAGTGAATACCATCTGACCCTGACATCAAAGAACACCGGTGCGGATGGCATGTCCATAACCGACGGCACCGGGGCCTTGGGGCTGACTGAACTTGTGGCCGGGCAGGATGCCGAGATCATTGTTGACGGTTTCACCATCACCAGGAGTACGAATACTATAACCGATGTGATCAGCGGTGTGACCCTGGACCTTGTCGGAGAGGATACAGGTGCGACTATAACCCTCAATGTCAACCGGGACAATGACGGTATCAAGGAGAAAATCCAGGAGTTCGTGGACAGTTACAACGAGCTGATGAGTTACATAGACAAACAGAACACCGCATCCGGAGACGGCGAAACCACGGGGACACTCTTTGCCGATTCATCTCTCCGGTCTGTAAAGACGACGCTGAGAGACGTCATCCTGTCTGAAGTCAGCGGTCTGAATTCCACCCTCGATCACCTGAGCTTCATCGGCATCAATATCGATAGGTATGGCCAGCTATCTATCGATGATGACGAACTGGACGGATTCCTGCAGACTAATTTCGAAGATGTCGTGAATCTCTTCGTGGCCCAAGGGTCGAGCACGAGCAGCGACCTTACCTACATCTACTCAACCGACAGCACCACGATGGAAGGTGACTACGAGGTGGAGATCACCCAGACCGCCACCAAGGCCGGTACTGTGGGCAGCGGGTTCTCCGGAACGCTCGGCAGTGACACCACCCTGATACTGACCGGCTCCGGCGGGACCGAAGAGAACATTTCGCTGACTGCGGGGATGGACATGGATGCCATCGTAGCTGCCATCAACGCGGGCAATACTTTGGGCATCACCGCGCAGAACGATAGCGGCCAGCTCAGCTTATCGAGCGGTTCCTACGGGAGTTCCGGAAATTTTACCGTAGCCGGTATCAGTGCGGAACTCGGCATTGCGGACAGCACGTACACAGGGATCGATGTGGCCGGCAGGATAAGGGAGCAGGGGGCTTCCGAATGGATGACCATGACCGGCAAGGGTCAGACCCTTACCGGCGATGACGACCAGGGGGTAGACGGCCTGGTTATCAAATATACCGGGACCACTACCGGAACCCTGGACTTCACATTCACCAAGGGTATCGGTGAGAAGCTTGACCAGGCTCTGTATACCATGACTGACAGCATCGACGGCTATGTGGCGAACAAGCAGGACTCGCTGCAGAACCAGATAGACAATATTGACGAAAAGATCGATGCAATGGAAGTACGTCTGACCATGTACCAGAAAACCCTGATCGCCAAGTTCTCGACCATGGAGTCGATGTTGAGCACCCTGCAGTCCCAGCAGAGTTGGCTCACCAGCCAGATCGATACCTTGAGTTCGGGCTGGGAATGATTTCTAGCTGATGTACTGAGAAGATTGAATAATATCGGAATTTTTATCTTTTATTATATCCCCTGTTCAGCGTACAGTACCTGTATTGATATAATTGGAGCAAATTGAAAAAGTCCACGACCGTCATCCCATCCTATGCGGGAATCCAGTATTAGCAATAAGTTTTCGACCCCTTTATGGGGTTACATTTCATGGGGGTTTTGTAATCGCCTCTTTCACTGTGAATTTCTTCGGCACCCTGAATTTCTGAGCAGATCATGCTTTTGTCTGATGGATCATGTGGACCGCATTACCTGTTTTGAGCACGATGCTCCCTGCTTCATCCTCCTCCATCATGAGTGCCAGGGCATAATAGGCTGCACGCGAGAACCGCACCCTCATCCCGTCTGGGAGCGTGCAGTAGAGGACATTGCTCTCGCCGATGCTCAGGGTTGATGGGTCCAGTTCATGGACCGCTGAGGTGTTGAGGAGCACGGACAAGCCATTCTTGGTGTCTCCTCGAATAGAAGCAACGACAAACGGCGTGTCCTCCACCTCCACATAGCAGACCTCGGGTTCGATCACGATGCGGTACCGGCCGTCGCCATCCTTTTCCAGGGCGTTGCAGAAGGCAGAGAGAATATTCTCGTTGATAATCTCCTGGTTCTCGTAAAACCAGCGACCCTCCTTGTCTATCCGTATGTTACAGCCCGGTGTGACATCTCTGAGTTCGGTATGCATACTGGCTCCCCTGTCATCGTATCAGTTCACACATAATACCATATCCTGTAGAAAAAGGCAGCACTGGTGCAAATATTTCCGAGCATTATTAATCCCTTGACTATGCAGGGTGAAGCAGGCAAAATAATTTCTTATATAATATCATATATAAGGGTAGTGTATGGCGAAGAACGATAAACAGGAGATGATCATAGATGCCGCTCTCGAGGTGTTTCGCGACAAGGGCTATGCCAATGCCCGGATGGCGGACATTGCCAGGAGGGCAGGTGTTTCCTACGGCCTTGTCTACCACTATTTCGGAAGCAAGGAGGTGCTCTTCGACCTCATTGTGGAAACGTGGTGGAGCGATCTCTACTCCATGATGGAGAGGGAAAAGGCGTCGACTGCGCAGTTTCGCGAGAAGCTCGTCAATATCATCCAGTTCTTTCTTGATACGTATGTGAAGAGACCGAACCTCATGTCGATATTCGTGAGCGAGGTTTGCCGGAGCTCGGTCTATCATACCAAAGAAGGGCTCTCGAAATTCCTGAAGTTTTTCAGCCTCTGTGAGGAGATCATGGTCGAAGGCCAGGAGAAAGGCTTCCTCAACAGGGAGATCTCGCCCCATCACCTCACATACATTTTCTACGGGGCCATTGAGACGTTTATCTCCGTCATGGTTCTCGGCAGGGAGCCGCTCACCAGAAAAAGGCAGGAGCGCGCCACCAGTGCCATCCTGCAGGTATTCATAGACGGGGCAAAGGCGCAGGCGAAATAACTGCGGCTGTTCCGGCACGGATGCACGACTTCTGGACAGGAGACGGTTCATCCCGGGATGATCATCGCTGGCGTGTGAGAAAGAAGACAATGGCAAACGACCGACAAAGGGTTATCATCTGCGCTGCGCTTGCCGGTGCAGCAACCATGAAGAACCAGAATCCGGCAGTTCCGTACACCCCCGAAGAATTTGCCGAAGAGGCCGCCAGGTGCCTTGATGCGGGCGCAGCCATGGTTCATGTGCATGCCCGGGGTGACGATGGGATGCCCACCCATGAGATCGACCGGATCAGGGCAACCCATGATGCCATCAAGGACAGGACGCCCGAGCTGATCGTGAATCTCAGCTCCGCTGTCGGCCTCGGGAAAACACCCGTGCAGCGGCTCGCCCAGATCATGGCCATAAGGCCGGCAATGGCATCGCTCAACACGAATACCATGAACTTCAGCTTCATTGACCGGACGACCGGAGAGATAATCTTTGACAACGTCTTTGAGAACACTTTTACCATGCTTCAGGATTTCGGCAGGGCCATGGAGCAGCAAGGTGTCAAACCCGAGATCGAATGCTATGATATCGGTGGCATTGACAACACGCTTCTCATTGCCAGACAGGGCATATTCACTGATCCCATGAATTTTAATTTTGTGTGGGGTGTTGCCGGCGGACAGCGGTTTCGGCCCGAGGCCTTCATCACCATGGTGAACGCATTACCCAGGGGGGCAAACTTTACTGCCTGCGGTGTGGGTCTTGACCAGTTCCCAGCGGTGACCATGTCATGTCTCATGGGAGGTCATATGCGGGTGGGTCTGGAAGACAATATCAGGGTCCCGAACGGAGAGCTGGCCAAAGGCAGCTATGAGCAGGTGCTCTGGGCGGTCAGGATAGCCGAGTCACTCGGGAGAGAGGTTGCAACCCCTGATGAGGCCCGTGCCATCATGGGGATCACGCAGAAGTAGGGTTGCAGGCACTCGATCCCGGTGCCCTCGCGGGGGTGAGGCGAGTTTCCGCTCTTGCCTTCGGTCTTCAGAACGATTAACCTTTACTCCAAATAAGCCGACCAAGAGAGAGTATGTCTTATAGAAAGTATCTTCTTACCGGATGCCTGGTGGTCTTCATCTTCCTCCTGAGTCCCCCTGTTCAGGCAGCGACCTATCACAAGGTAAAGAAAGGCGACAACATCTCGAAGATTGCCGGAGAGTATTTTCCCTACACGGCATCGTACACGAAGCAGGAGCTCGTTGAGGATATCATTGAAATCAACGGGATCGAAAAACAGAGCCTCAAGATCGGTCAGGAGCTGTTAATCCCGGTTATCCGGGACAGGGCGGTGCAATCACAGAGTTTGAAACACGCAAAAAGCTTTGCGGCAAAGGGGGTCTATGTCAATCAGTGGAACGCGGGTTCCAGGCAGATCTTTGCCATTGCCGACCGGCTGAAGGTATACGGCGCGAATACCATTGTGTTCGATGCCAAGGATGTCCGGGGCGGGCTCTCCTACGGGAGCGGAATCCCAGGCGAGTTCACGCCGGTGTCCTCATATGCCCATGGCATAGAGGATATGAGCAAGCTCGTAGCCTACCTGCACCTCATGGATATTCATGTCGTGGCACGGGTGTGCGTGTTCAGGGACGTGCTCGTTGCAGGGGCGATGCATCACTGGAGGATAGACACGGAGTGGCTCAACCCCGCGAATCCCGAGGTGCAGGCCTACATCGAGGCCATTGTGAACGAGCTGATCGGCTACGGTGTGGATGAGATCCAGCTGGACTACTGCCGGTACCCTGCTGACGGTAAATTCACCACCGGCGTCGAAGGAAAGACGCGCGCTGACATCATCGCGGAATTCCTAGAGCGCATGCACAGGGTCACGTCATCCCGCGGGATTCTCCTCTCTCTGGACATGTTCGGGATTGTCATATGGAAACAGGACCAGGATATTCTCATCGTGGGCCAGGACATCGAGAAGATAAAGCAGCATGTGGATATCATCTCCCCCATGCTCTACCCCTCGCATTTCGGAAAAGACTTTGCCGGGGTCAAGAACCCTGCCGATGAACCCTATTTCTTTGTGAATGACGGGATTGCCAGGCTCAAGGAGATTGTGGGGGATGGGGTGATCATCCGGCCGTGGCTGCAGTCGTTCCCCTTGAAGGTGACCATCGGATACGGGCCGAAATTCATCGAGAGCCAGATCACGGCATCGACGGATTCCGGGGGCATCGGCTGGCTCCTGTGGAGCCCGGGGAACTATTACCAGGAGGCCTACACTGCTATGGAACACCTGTATTTCAAGAAAGACCAGTGAGGAGCAGGCGTGTTCAAGGGAACACAGGGGGCATCGGATGGGAAACACACCCTTTCAAGGTCGCTCATCGCACCCCACACCGGATTTGAAGTTCATTGCCAGAATTAAATAGAGGAAGTCGTCAACTTCTCTCTTCCTTAATCCAACAGCGATTCACCCTTTGCATAACATATTAACAATAACCGTTCTGGCTAGGGCTGTTGCACAGGATTTCATGGTCTCACGTGAGAAGGTTGATCGGTGTTGATCCCTGTTCAAAAAAATATTCTCGTCAGATAGCGTACTCAAGTTCGTGATCCCCTTACTGCAGCCTTTAAATATTATGGACTTATGGGTAACATTAGAGCCTCACCTTGATGCTCTGGCAGGCACGGGTGGCCTTGGCGCGTGCCTTGGCGATCGATTCGTCCAGGGCCACCACCACACCCAGGCGGCGGTGCCCGTGAATCTCGGGCTTGCCGAAGAGGCGCAGTTGAGTGTCGGGTTCGGCCAGGGCCTGGGCAACGTTTTCAAAAACCACGTTCTGCGAGTCACCTTCGGCCACCAGGGCGCAGGAGGCGGCAGCGCCGAACTGGCGGATGGCGGGTATCGGCAGGCCCAGGATAGCGCGGGCGTGCAGGGCGAATTCGGAGAGATCCTGGGAGATGAGGGTCACCAGGCCGGTGTCATGGGGGCGCGGGGAGACCTCGCTGAAGAGGACCTCGTCACCGCGGATGAAGAGTTCCACCCCGAAGATGCCCCGGCCGCCCAGGGCATCGGTGATGGCCATTGCCATTCGACGTGCCTCTCTCAGCGCGCTGTCGCTCATGGGCTGGGGCTGCCAGGATTCTCGGTAGTCGCCGCCTTCCTGGCGATGGCCGATGGGTTCGAGGAAGCTGGTGCCGCCGGTGTGGCGCACGGTCAGCAGGGTGATTTCATAGTCGAAGTCCACAAAACCCTCGATAATGACGCGGCCGGCGCCGGCGCGGCCGCCTTCGCGGGCATAGTGCCAGGCGGCCTCGATGTCAGCAGGGGTACGGACCAGGGACTGGCCGTGGCCCGACGAGCTCATGACCGGTTTGATGACACAGGGCAGGCCCAGGTCATCGATGGCGGCTGCAAACTCCTCACGCGTGTCGGCAAAGCGGTAGGGCGAGGTTGTGAGCCCCAGTTCCTCGGCCGCCAGGCGGCGGATTCCTTCACGGTCCATGGTCAGCCGGGTGGCGCGGGCCGTGGGGATGACCTGGAACCCCTCACTCTCCAGTTCCAGGAGCGTTTCGGTGGCGATGGCCTCAACCTCGGGCACGATGAGGTGCGGCTGTTCGGCCTCGACGACACGGCGCAGGGCCTGTGCGTCGAGCATGGAGATTACGTGGCTGCGATGAGCAACCTGCATGGCCGGGGCGTTGGCATAACGGTCCACGGCGATAACCTCAATGCCGAAGCGCTGCAGTTCGATAGCCACTTCCTTGCCCAGTTCGCCCGAGCCCAGGAGCAGTACCCGCAGGGCGCCGCTGGTCAGTGGTGTTCCGATATGTGCACTCATGTTTCACCCTCTCTTCTTATTTTGGAATCCGGACTGGATAGCCCATCATGAGGTCAAATGCAAGGCTTCTTGAGCCAAAGCCCAGATGATTGGCCTGAAACCAAGCCCGGCTGAATAAAATCTTTGTGAACAGGGCAGGGGGGCAATTTCATCATCTCCACCAGTTGTCGAGGGATCTCATAATGCTCAATCTTAACCAATACTAACAGCCACTGGACGTGGAAGATATGCCCTGTAATCTCTAGGTTTGTTTGCTGTTGGTTGCAGTATCCAGGAGCTGGTTCATGCTTATAACTCTATAATAATAAGGATAATGTTGGCGGAAGCGCATGGGAATCGAACCCACCAAGGACGCTCGTCGCACCCCATACCGGATTTGAAGTTCATGCCAAGAATTAGATAGAGGGGGCTGTAAACCCCCTCTATTCCATGATCCAGGAGATATTCAACCCCCATTTTGAATGTGCAGAACTTTTGGTTTTGTGGGGTAAGAAATGGGTTTTTAAAGAGGTCGTGGTTACATTTTAGCTACAGTCAACGCTGTCATTTTTCACGTGAAGCCTGATTTTTGAAGGGATCAGACATATTGTTACTACTTGTGGACAAGTAGGGGCATTTTGTCTTGAGCTGTTAAAGGTTAATGGCTTCACACTATTGTAACCGCCAAGTAAACCGCACGTTGACGAGAGAATGTATTTGCGCATGAACAAGGGCGAGTATTTTTACTGTGCAGCCACGAGATCTGCCGGGTTGAGGTATTGAGGTAGCAGGGCTTTGTACTCTTCTTTGGTGTACGCATGAGGAAGGCGTTCGAGCAGGTAGCGCAGATAGCTGTAGGGCTCCAAGCCGTTCGCCTTGGCTGTCTCGATCAGGGAGTACAGGACCGCGCTTGCCCTGGCCCCTTCCGGGTTCCCGGAAAACAGCCAGTTCTTTCTTCCCACCACGAATGGCCGGATGGCATTCTCCGCCAGGTTGTTGTCCGGTGTGAGATGGGGAGAATCAATATATCTGATCAAGGAGCTCCACTGCCCCAAGGTATAGGCTATCGCCTGCCCCAGCAGGCTCTTGGGCGGGGTCTGTACGACCTTCTTGTCCAGCCAGTCCTTGAATTCGACCATGACCGGCCTGGCCTTGAGCTCTCGCTCCTGGCTCAGTTCCTCTTCTTTCAGGTCCCTGTTCCTGGCTTCACTCTCTATCCTATAGAGCTTCTGGATGTACGCAAGGGCAACATCCGCACTGCCGGCCTTGCCCTTCTTCCCCCTAGCCTGGATGACTTCCACAAACTTACGCCTCGCATGCGCCCAGCACCCCACGTGCGTTATCCCATCGAGCCCCTGCAGGAAATTATAGCCCTTGTACCCGTCAGTCTGCACATAGCCCTGATACCCTTCAAGGAAGGACCTCGCCACCTCTCCGGCACGGCTGGGATGATACTGGTAGATCAATCCGGGCTTGCCTGGGGGTCCTCCCCGGTAGACCCACATGTACGACTTGCTCGTGCTCGATCTTCCCGGCTCATCGAGTACTTGGACCGTGGTCTCGTCAGCGTTGATCAGCGGACCCGAAAGAATCTCGGCGTGCAGCATCTCCAGCAGAGGCCCGCACCGGCTTGCCACCTTCATGGCCCACGTACACATGTTCGTCCGGCTCAGCTCCACCCCGATCCGCCCAAACTGTTTCTCCTGCCGGTAAAACGGCACCGCGTCCACGAACTTCGCGGTAAAGATGTATGCCAGCAACCCGGGGGTGGCTATGCTCTTTGGGATGATCTGCTCGGGGACAGGGGCTATCTTGATCGTGGGACCCTCGCCCTGTACCCCTTCGCAGACCTTGCACGCATACTTGTAGCGGATATACCTGATCACCTGCATCTTCGCGGGGATGATCTCGAGCTGTTCGCTGACCTCCTGCCCGATGCGCTCCATCGTGCTCCCGCATGCGCAGACCTTCTCTTCCTCGCTCAGGTCATGCTCCACTACCACCCGCGGCAGATCCTCAGGAAGCG
>JAHDOV010000031.1 GCA_018434685.1 Deltaproteobacteria bacterium | reverse complement strand
GGTCCGCTGGCGCGACGATATGAACGAGGAGTTCAAGCACAAGGCCATCGAGTGCATCAAGGCCGGTTCGGGTTATCCGGCGCTCTTCAACGACACGCTCGCCACCGAGCGATTCATCAAGGTGACCGGCGCCAACCTCGAGGACGCACGCGACTGGGCTCCGTGCGGCTGTGTGGACATGCAGATCTGCGGCAAGCGTATGCCCATGTATGCTGTCCCCCATACCAATAATCTGAAGATCTTCGAGCTCGTTCTCAATCACGGTGTGAATCCGGTCACCGGCGACAAGCTCCTGGATGTCAAGATCGATATGAACACCGCGACCTTCGACCAGATCGTGGATGAGTACAATCGCGTGCAGGACATCATCATCAAGCGCGAGGAAGAGTACTGGAACACCATCATGCTCGTTCACAACGACCTCGGACTCGTGCATCCCATCATGACCGCCCTGCTCGATGACTGTATCGACAAGGGTCTGGATGCCTACGAGGGCGGATGCCGCTACAATGACCCTGCCTATGTCATCTCCTGCGGCGTGGTGAGTGTTGCCAACTCGCTGGCTGCCATGAAGAAGGTCGTATTCGAAGATAAGAAGGCCACCATGGCCGAGCTGCTCGACGCACTCAAAAACAACTTCGAGGGCAAGGAGAAGCTCAGGAAGATGCTGCTCGATTCGCCGAAATACGGCAACGATGAAGACTACGTAGACCTCATCCTGGCCGATCTTTACGTTGCATGGGCAGATTCGTCCCAAAGCGTGAAGAACTGGGTCGGTGAGCCGTGGAGACCGAGCACCCTGTCAGTTACCACCCAGGTGCTTCATGGCAAGGCCTGCGGCGCAACACCCGACGGAAGACTCTCCGGTGACTTCGTTGCCGACGGAGCCCTGTCCGCATTCCCCGGTACCGACGTGAACGGACCCACAAGCCTCATTAAATCCGCCACCAAGATCGATGCTTGTAACCTCCAGTCAACGCTGTTCAACATGAAGTTCAACCCCTCGGCCATCGAGGGACGTGCAGGTGCGGATAAGTTCATCAAACTCAACGATGCGTACTTCAATCTGGGCGGCTATCAGGTTCAGTACAATATCGTTGATCGTAATATGCTCATCGATGCCCAGAAAAATCCTGAGAAATATTCCGACCTGATGGTCCGGGTAGCAGGATTCACGGCGCGCTTCATAGATCTCGGACCTGAAGTTCAGAGACAGGTCATTGAGAGAACGCAGTTCTCTGAGGTGTAGGTAGCACAGGAATAAGGCGGCGAGCCTTCAGGGGCTCGCCACAAGGCTCCTGAACGAGACGAAAGTCTAAAAACAAAGCAACAAGGGGAGGAAGAATACGTTATGGCTTTAAAAGAAGAAAAAGTAATCGTAATTGATCCTGACAAGTGTACTGGTTGCCACAGCTGCGAGATGGCTTGTTCCATGAAGCACTTTGGTAAAACTCATTCGCACTTCTCACGTATCAGGATCCAGGAATTCCGGGAAGTGAACACGTTTATCCCGGTCACATGCCAGGCATGTGAAGATGCACCGTGTATCAAGGTGTGCCCGATGAACGCACGTATCAGGCTCGAGAGCGGCGCTGTCGTGACCAACGAAGACAAGTGCATCGGCTGCCGCGCATGCGTTTACGCCTGCCCATTCGGAGCACCGGTTGTCAACCCGGACAACGGCAAGACCATGAGCTGCGACCTCTGCATGGAAGACGAGATGGGCCCATGGTGTGTCAAGGCCTGTACGCTTCAGCAGGCGCTCAAGTTTGTCAACGCTCGGGATGCAGCCAGGGCAAAGGGCAGAGATATGGCCAGAATTATTGCGGAAGATTACATGCCGCCGAAGCAGGATAGCGATGAATTTGCATTCAGTTTCAGCGTTTAATTCCGGTCAGATCGTAAAAGACACGTGTAAGCAAAAATAAGGACAAGGAGGAAAGAAATGGCAGATTTTCACGGTTGGAGAGGTCAAAGACTCAGACTCGATATGACCAACTTAACATATGAAATAGAGAAGCTCCCGATGGAATACTACAAGAAATGGGTCGGTGGACGCGGATTCAATACAGACGTCTGCTATCACGAGACATGGCAGGGAATGGATCCTCTCGATCCGGCAGCTCCCCTCTGTTTTGGCAGCGGCCCGCTTGCAGGTACCTTTGCACCGCTTTCAGGTCGTACCACGGTCAGCGCAGTATCCCCGATGACCAGCTCGGTCATGGGAACAGAGATTCATGGTCATGGCGACACGAACATGGGCGGCGCCTTCGGACCTGCCATGAAGTATGCCGGCTACGACCAGATCATCGTCAAAGGCAAGGCTGCGAAGCCAACCTGGGTGTATATATATGATGACAAAGTGGAATTCCGTGATGCCGGCCATCTCTGGGGCCTCGGATCAAAGAAAACCACCATCAAAATAGTAGAAGAACTGGGCGATCCTGATATTCGCGTTAGCTGCATCGGTCCAGCAGGTGAGAATCTTGTGAAATTCTCCTGCGTCATCAATAACATGAGCGCTTCAGGTGGAAGAACCGGCATGGGCTGCGTAATGGGTTCCAAGAACCTGAAAGCCATTGCAATCAATGGTACAAAGCCTATTACCGCTGCAGATCCCGACAAATTCGCGAAGCAGGCATGGGACTTGAGAGAAAGAATCCACACTTCACCCTCAGCCATCAGACGCCGCGCAGAAGGCTCCATGGACCTGTTCGACGTAGGTAACGCCATCGGTATCAATGCATACAAGAACGCATTTGCCGGTTACATGCCTAACATCGAGAAGGTCTACGGCGGCATGCAGTGGGCAGAGCAGTTTCTGTTCAGGCGGAAGGGCTGCTGGTCCTGTCCGGTTTCCTGCGGCAGATACACCCTGATCAAAGAAGGCAAGTGGGCCGGTTATCACTGCGGCGGCCCAGAGATGGAAAGCAACTGTAACCTCGGTTGCCGTATCGCCTCTTATGACCTGGCCGGCGTCAACGTGCTCTGCGGCGTTGTCAATGACCTCGGTATGGACAGTATCTCCTGCGGCGCAGCACTTTCATGGACCATGGAATGCTTCGAGAAGGGCTACCTCACCGAAGAAGATACCGGTGGCATCAGACTCGAGTGGGCAGATATCGAAACCTCTCTGAAGGTTGCAGATATGATCGCACACAGACAGGGCTTCGGCGATATACTTGCCGAGGGTAATGTCAGAGTTGCCAACAAGCTCGGCAAGGGCCTCGACTGCGTTCCTCATTGCCGCGGCCTCGAGCACATCAGCGTTGACCCCCGTATCACCATGGGCTTCAGCCTTGGTTATGCCATGTCAACCCGTGGTTCCGACCACCTCAAGAACTACTCCTGCCTCGAGTTCCCTGGTTGCGCCAGAAGCCGTGCATACCAGATCGACGAGATCTTTGGTCCTGAAGGCTCCAAGAAATTCTGGGAAGACTTCCCCAAAGAGATGACAGAGCTCGACACCAAGCCGGTCCTGTGCACCTGGTCTGAAAAGAACAAGTGCGTGGCCGACCTCGTGAGCTGCTGCTGCCAGGCCATTGGTTCCTGGGGCGGAGCTGGTAGCTGGAAAGAGGCTTACTACCCACTGTTCAAAATAATCACCGGTACCGATATGACCGACGATGAGCTCTTCAAGGCTGCAGAGCGCGTTATCAACACGGAACGCGCAATATGGCTCAGAAACGGCAGCGGTATCCAGGACGACACGCATGTCGACAGATTCTTCGACGAAGGCGTTGTTGACGGTCCGTACAAGGGCAAGAAGATCGACAGAGAGAAATGGGCCTGGGCTCAGCAGGAATACTACAAGTGCCACGGCTGGGACAACTATGGATTCATATCTCCTGAGAAGGCAAAAGAGCTGGGTATCGAAGAGATCATCCCGGATATGGAAAAGGGTAAGAAGATCTGCATAGACTGGCTCAAGAGCGGCAAAACGCCAACAACCCCGGTGTTCATACCAGAAACATTCAGAAAGTAGGGGCTGTAAGCACCATAAAAACGAGCGGCCCCGGTGTTAAGCCGGGGCCGCTCTGAAGACAATAATGAAGGAGTAATCTCCGTGAAGGTAGTAATTGTTGGAAACGGAATAGCAGGAAACGAGGTTGCCTCATTTCTGAGGGAACACGGCACAGATAAAGAAATCGATATTACCATAATATCCGCCGAGAAGTTTCCGGAATACGACCCCTGTTCACTCCCGTACTTTGTCGGGGGAGAGGTGGACCGGGATGTAGTCTTCAGGAAGACTCTCGATTATTACAAAGACAGCAATATAAACCTGGTCCTCGACAACAAGGCTGTTTCCATCGATTCGAAAGCAAAGAAGGTAACGACCGAGAAAGGCGATGTATTCCCCTATGACAGCCTGGTACTGGGCCATGGCGGTTCGCTGTTCATCCCGCCGATTCCCGGGGTCAACCTCGAGGGAATTTTCAGCTGCAAGGTACTTGCCGAAGCCGACAAGCTTGCGAAGCACAAGGGTACCAAGGCAGTGGTCATCGGTTCCGGTGCTATCGGTATCGAGGCAGCTGAGGCACTCAAATTAAAGGGGTACCAGGTCACCATCATCGAGTTGCTCGGCTGGATCATGCCAACCCTGTTCTGCGAGGGAGCTTCACGATTCCTCGAAGACGAAATGCGCGGATACGGCATCGAGGTCTTCACCTCTGAAAAGGTCCTCAGCATAGAAGGCGACGGCTCCGTTGAGTTGGTCAAGACCGATAAGCGCGAGATTCCCTGCGATACGGTCGTGGTCGCCACCGGTGTCGTACCCGGAAGACCCCTGGCGGAAACCGGCGGAGTTGCCTGTGAGCGCGGGATCCTCGTGAATAACTACATGCTCACCAACGTTGAGGATATCTATGCCTGCGGAGATTGCGTACAGACATACGATGCCTGCACCGGTGAAGGCTGCATGTATCAGCTCAAACACAATGCCATCGAACAGGCGAGAATCGTAGCCAGGAACATACTGGGAGAAAAGGTCGAATATACCGGGGCATACCCGTTTGCACGGGCGCATTATTTCGATACCCACGCAGTTACCTTCGGCAAGACCATGAAGGGTGCCGAAAGAATATGCTCGCTGGATGAGGTGGAAGCAATCGAGCGCCGCAACATGAACGGCTATCTGCGAGTTCTCCTGAAAGACGGGAAGATCATCGGCGGCCAGGCTATCGGCAAGGTGGCGGATTATACCGGGTTGCTTATGGGCTGCATGTGGCGTGGCGACGATCTGCACGAATTCCGTGAGAACTGGCCCGCTATCGCTGCACTGGGTTCTCCGTACCCCTGGCAGGCCAGAAAGCTCGGCCAGCTGCTCGGACTGAGTGCCCTCGATGCAAAGGGAACAAAGGGCTCGGATCGTGTAAAGGCTATCCTGAAATAGGTTCTGGGCGGATCGCATAGAGTCTCTTACCAGTCTCTTCGATCCCGGCAGGACGTAAGAATATAGAGCTGCACAGTAAGGCATAAAAAAATATCACAAAAATACTAGGAGGAGAGAGAGTATGGCGCACGATAATGGCAGCAAATTTGCAAACCCCGGCCCAGCCGGACTGATGGTTCTTGCTTTTTACCTGGGTTGTTTGTGGCCGGTAGCCACCCACCAGGCACCTCACGAGCAGGGCATGGTACTCATAGCACTCGGATTTGCCGGTGCGATCACCCAGATCGTATGCGGTGTCATCGCCCTCCACAAGGGTGAGGTTCTCAACGGCAACATCCTGTGCGCATTCAGCGCCTTCATGTGGCTCGGATGCATAGAGCATCTCGGAAAAGCTCTTGGCTGGATCCCGGCAAACACCATGGTGGTTGACGGCTGGGTCTTCCTTATCATGGGCATCTTCATGGTGTTCTTTACGCATCCTCACCTCGCAGCACCAAAGGTTGCCTTCTGGTTCATGGTCTTCACCGACCTGTTCTTCGTACCTGCCGGACTCTTCTTCCTTACCGGACAGAAGATATTCTGGGTCATTGCTGGCTGGGATCTTCCCCTGGTTGTCATCTCCATCATCTGGCTGGTCAGCGGTGTCGTACTGAACACCTTCTGGGGCAAGCAGGTCATTCCTCTTGGAAAGCCATATAGACCGCTCCAGGGTTAATTTACTTTTTACAGATTGAGAAAATATATCCTGGCTCGGAATTAATCAACGAAAGGAGAGATTCAATGAGCAAAGCGATGGATGATTGGGCCAAAATGCCCTTTGGAAGGGCAGTCACAGCAGATGAACTTCACAAAAGGTTACATCCGGCATGGCCCTACAATTACTTCAACCCCGGCAAACCGGTTGATCCGGCAAAGGTGGATGAACTTTTAAAGGGATGTATCGACGTACATATCCACGGTGCACCTCTCGGAGGTTGGTTGCCGGGCAGACCCACCATGGTCGAGACCTGTATCGAAGCCAGTGAGGCCGGCATGAGGGCCCTGGTATTCAAAGATCACAACACCATGTGCAACAACGCCTGCATCGTCATCCAGGATTTCCTGGAGAGAATGGCCAAGGAAAAGGCCAAAGACGGTATCGAATTCACCCCGGTAGAGGTTTACGGTGGTATCACCCTGAACCATACAGTCGGCGGAATGAATGCCCATGCTGTCAAAGTAGCGCTTGGCTACGGCAGGTGCAAAGAGGTGTGGCTCCCTTCATTGGATGCCATGCACCAGAGGCAGGCACAGGGATGGCCCAAAGAGGAGTGGGAAAAGAAGGGTATCTGTGTCACCAAGGGCGGCATTGGTGGTGAAGAGCTTACCGACGAGATGATCGAAGTGCTCGACGTGATGGCAGACTTCAACAACAACACCAAGGGCGACGTGACCGTGCTGTCAGCATGCCACGTGTCAAACGAAGAGAAGGTTGCAATACTGAAGTACATCAAGAAGAAGGGCGTCAACGTGAAGGTGCTCCTCGACCATGTAACCCAGGAGATGACCATTCTGACCCCGCAGGAAGCCAAGGAAATGATCGACCTCGGTGGCTACCTCGAGTTCGCAGAGTGCTCATGTATCCCGTGGCCGGGAATGGCTGACTGGGTCGTTGCATACGACTACTCCTTCAACCTGATCAAGGAACTGATCAAAGAGAAGGGACCGGATCAGCTCGTCCTCATCACCGACGCCGGACAGCCGGGCAACAAGCCGGTTCCTGGTTGGAAGATGTTCATCAAGTACTGTCTCGCACAGGGCATCAGTGAAGAGATGATCAACGTTATGGCAAAAGAAGTACCTGCCAAACTTATCTACGCATAATAAGTCTCTAACCTGCTCAGGATGTAGAACACCTGTATACATCCTGAGCAGGGTCTCTAAAGGGAAGAGGGAAACGTTTCTTTCATGAATCAAGAAGCTAAAGCGAAAAATAACGCATGCTCTGCGTGCAGAGAGGACAACTGAACCATGGGAATCGAGATGGCAGACAAAGGGATGGTGACCGAGATCAAGAAATTCGCCACCCATGATGGTCCCGGCATCAGGACCACGGTCTTTCTCAAGGGTTGTCCGCTGCACTGCAGGTGGTGTTCGAACCCCGAGACCATTGCGCCGCACGCTCAGCTGTATTTTCTGCCAAAGCGCTGCAAGAGTTATGGGGGTTGCGTCGAGAGCTGCCCTGAGGGTGCAATCAGCATGGACATGATTGCAAAGATCGAACGCGCGAAGTGTACGCTGTGCATGAAATGCATCGACGAGTGTCCCAATGGTGCGTTCAGACAGATCGGCGAGCTCATGAGTCTTGATGGGATCATGAAAGAGATTGCAAAGGATATACCCTTCTATGGAAAAGACGGCGGGGTCACTCTGAGCGGGGGAGAACCCCTGTATCAGCCCGGATTTACCCTGGCGATCTTTAAAAAAAGCCGGGAGCTGGGGATATCCACCGTACTGGACACATCAGGTTTCGCGGATACGGAAATCGTAAGGGAAGTACTTGGTTACACGGATATGGTCCTGCTGGATATCAAACACATGGATACTGAACTGCACAGACAGGGAACAGGAGTTGACAACGCACTGATCCTGGAAAATGCCCGGATCATGGCTTCGATGACGCGGGTGAGGATATCGGTGCCATTGATCCCTGACTACAACGATAGCGAAAAAAACCTGTCGGAGACTGCACAATTCGCGCTTTCCCTGGGAGTGGACCATATAGATATCAACCCGCTGCATGGCCTCGGCCAGGACAAATACACCTGCCTGGGACTGGTGTCCCCATATGAGGCTCTCGGAACCATTGAGAAGCAGGATGTGTACCAGGCACGTGACATCGTCAAGGGCTTTGGCCTGAAGGTCACGGTCGGGCGGATGATGTAGCGGGAACAATAAAACAAAAAAAAATTAACACCATAACTAGGAGGAAACATGGCTGATTTAAGAACAAGTTTTTGTGGCTTACCTGTAAAGCATCCGGTTGGAATCACTTCTTGTGATTTCGGCGGGACTGCGAAGCTTATCGAGAGATACAGCAAGACAGGCATTGGCTGGATCATTGGCAAGACCGTTCACAAGATTGACGGCGTACACCGCTGGCCCAGACCGTTCTTCTACTCTCTGCGCCATTTCGGCAACGATATGAAGGACGTGTGGATCTGCTCGCAGATGTTCCACAACATGCCCTACGAGCAGTGGCTCGACGAAGAGCTCCCCAAGAGCCTCAAGGTTGCCAAAGATCATGACGTGCTCTACATCGGTTCCGTGTCCGGTATCGGCCCGGTCCCCGAGACCTGGGTGCCCTTCATTCAGGACCTTCAGGAGCGCGGCGTACAGATCATCGAGCTCGACACAGGCGGCCCCCATGCAACGTTCGGCGCTGTCGACGCTCACAAAGACTGCGGCGCACCTCTGGCACTGGATCCTGACACTGCTTACAAGGTTACCAAGGCATGTGTCGATATCGCCAAGGTTCCGATAATCTTCAAGACAACCCCGCAGTGCGTAAACGCAGCAGCTCTGGCTCTTGCCATTCAGAAGGCCGGCGGCCATGCCATCAGCGGCAACAACGCATTCTACGGCGCATGGATTGACCATGAGAAGGCAGAGTTCTACGGCGTGCCCGGTTCCATGGGCGGACTCATCGGACGTCAGTGGCAGATCTTCTCTCTTGCGAAGATCCTCGAGACAACCGCAACCATCCCCGAGATGCCGTTCCTCGGCGGCGGCGGCGTATTCACCTATGATGACGTTGCACGTCACCTCATGGGCGGCTGCGACCTCGTCGGACTGTGCTCTTCCGTGTACTCACGCGGTATCGCTGTCATCCCGAAGATCATCAAAGAACTCGATGCATTCTGCGAGAAGAAGGGCTACAAGACCATCAAAGACATCCCGGTCATCACCGACCAGTTCATGTACCTCAGAGACTGGAAGCGCGAAGGCCCCTACATGCAGGAAGTCACCCCGGTTATTCCCGAGTTCGACGACGAGAAGTGCAACCGTTGCGGCATCTGCGAAGGCCTGTGCCCCTACGGCGCCATCTCCATCGACAAGGCCTCCGGCGAGAAGCCGACCTTTGACAGAGACATCTGCTACGGCTGTGGCTGGTGCGTGGGTCACTGCCCGCAGTGGGCTGTCAAGATGATCAAAGCCGAAACAGGCGAAGAAGTCTGGGACGGCCGCGGAACCATCGCAGACTGGGTAACTGACGAGGAAGGCTACTAGTATTAAGTTTTCTCAATACCTGGTGAACTAAACAGGGGGGCATTGTCAGCGATGATGATGCCCCCCTTTCTTTTTTGATGCAGTCGGGCAACTACAAAATCAATGACCTGGTCATGCGAAAGAGGGGGATTATGCAGATAGCGAATAAAAGTAGGGCTGCACTCATTGCAAGCTGCGCAGCTATGTTCTGGATCGGGACCTTCGTGTTCGGACTTCCGGGCGTTATGGCGCCTTATTGGCAGGAGTCCTTCGGTGTCGGCCGTGGTGCTGTGAGCCAGATGCCCTTGTGGGTGATGCTGGCGCTGGGTGTTTTCATGTATGTATCCGGGAAATACCAGGAGATATTCGGGCATGCGCGCATGGCAGCTCTGGGCGCCGTGATCATGGGACTGAGCACAATAATGCTTGGGCATTATCATTCCATCGCCTGGGTGTATTTCTGGGCCTTCACCATGGGTGTTGCCTCCACCTTCCTCTATATACCATCGCTTACGGTGGTTCAGCGCTGGTATCCCCACCGCAGGGGGCTCGTGACAGGACTCGTGAACCTGATATTCGGTCTGTCCGCTTCTCCCATGTCTCCGATCCTGAATAAGATGCTCTCCTCCATGGGGCCGGTCACCATGACAACTATTCTGGGTGTGCTTGCGCTCATTACCGGACTTATTGTTGCCCCGTTCATGCGTGTTCCCGAAGAGCAGGTTTCCCAGACTGCAGGCCAGTCATCTCAGCAGACGGCTCTTGGCAGATCACTGACCGTGGCTGAGGCTCTCAGGACAAGAAATTTCTGGCTTATGTGGAGCAGTTGGGCATTGGCAGGCGGGGCCGGATTCGCCATGGTGACGCTGTCCACGCTGTTCGGACTGCGTATGGGGCTTTCGATGGATCAGGCCGTAATCATACTGGCAGCCTACGGACTCATGAATGGCTTGAGCAGGATTATCAGCGGCTACCTTTCGGATCATATCGGCCGCAAGGCGACCATGTGCATGGCCTTTTTTATCGGAGGGTGTGCCTACATCCTCATGCCGCATCTTAATGGGATTGTGCTGTGGGCTGTTATGGCTGCATGTGTTGCCTTTGCATTCGGCACACTCTTTGCGGTTTCAGCTGCCATGGCGACCGACTGCTTCGGGATGAAGCATTTCGGGGTAATATTCGGGCTGATCTTCACTGCCTACGGCTTTTTTGCAGGGCCGCTCGGGCCCTGGCTCGGGGGAAAGATCCTCGATCTGACCCAGGGGAACTTCACCGTGGTGTTCAGTTATCTTGGGGTATTTTACCTCATGGCCGCAGTACTCATTATGTTCGTGAGCCCACAAAAGGCAGAGCATCCTGTATGAGAATGTGATACAGTTCCGGGTGTCGAGGTATCCCTGACGATAACCGGCGGGATACTGCGACACCCTGACACACCGGTCTGACCGACCTGAATATATCTCATGACGTAAAGTCAGGAAGGAGCAAAAAGATGTTTTCGTCACCCGAAGAGATTCGCAGCAGATTCGCTCAGCACAATTTCATTGTAGACCGTTCAGTGAGTACCGTGGTGTACCTGGCGATAAAACTCGGAAGACCGCTCCTGGTGGAGGGGCCTGCCGGGGTCGGCAAGACCGAGCTTGCCCGGGTACTGTCCCTGATTTCCAGCCGGGAGCTCATACGCCTGCAGTGCTACGAGGGGCTCGATGAGAGCAAGTCGCTGTACGAATGGAACTACCAGAAACAGCTCCTGAGGATCTATATGGACCAGAGCCAGCACAAGAGCTGGGAAGAGATACAGGAGACCATCTATACCCGGGAGTTTCTCCTCCAGCGGCCGCTGCTCAAGGCCCTCATGGCCGAGGACAAGACCGTGCTCCTCATCGACGAGGTGGACAAGAGCGATGAAGAGTTCGAGAGCTTTCTCCTGGAGATCCTCTCGGATTACCAGATCAGCATCCCGGAACTTGCAACCATCTCGGCCAGGCATATCCCGATTGTGGTTCTCACCAGCAATAATTTCAGAGAATTCGGCGACGCACTCAAGAGAAGATGCATCCACCTGTACCTGGATTATCCCACCTTTGAGCAGGAACTCAAGATCGTCGGGCTCAAGGTGCCGGGCATTCAGCAGGATCTCGCACAGAAGATCGTGGAATTTGTCCAGGCCATCCGGCAGATCAAGCTCAAGAAGGCACCGAGCATCGCAGAGACGCTCAACTGGGCCGAGGCGCTTCTGGCTCTCGATGTCACCGAGCTCGACAGCGAGGTATTTCAGAATACCGCGGGTGTTCTGCTCAAGTACAAGAGCGACATCGAACAGATTGCCGCCCAGGGACCGCATCTTTCTTGACGGCTGGAGGACCGGATGAAGCCTCTTGAGGAACGGATAATCGATTTCTGTCACCGCCTGCGCAGGTTCAGGATCAACGTGACGCACTCCCAGATCGTTGATGCCCTCAGGGCTGTGTCCCTGGTGGGGCTGGAGTATGATGATTTCTATCCTGCACTGGCATGCACCCTGGTCAAGGAGAAGACCGACCTGCCCATTTTCCACAGCCTGTTCCGCATCTATTTCAATGTCAAATCCAAAAAGGCGCCCGAGGAGGATTCCGGCGATCCCTTTGAAGACGTGAACAACGATGGATACGACGGCAGGGAGAGCGGCAGGGTAGAGGCAGGGAAGGCCCCGGGGGTCGTGACCGAACAGCGGATGAAGTCCCGGATCGAAGGCGAATCCTATGTGCTGCTCATTAAGGCAGTCAGGGAAGGCGACTATGACATGCTTCAGGAGCTTGCGCACCAGGCCGTGCAGAACATCAAGGGAAACCAGCAGTTCGGCATCGACAATGCACGGGAACTGGTGAAGCGGGCACAGAACTCCATAGGATGGGAGAAGGCCATGGATGAGGTCTTCGAGGGGATTTTGTCTTCCCGGGCCATGTTTTTCTAACGGGGAGTAGTGCCGGGAGCACCTGTACAGGTGAAGGAGCAGACATGGGTTGTAACAAGTGTGAGGAACAGAATCGTGCATCGCTGTTCCCCGAGTATTATAAACGGTTCAAGTATGTCGAAGATACCATAATCAAGCTCGTGGCAGAGCTGTTCAACGAAAACCAGACCCAGGACAAGACCGAGGAGTTTCTCGACAACAGCGATCCTGCCGAGATGAACATGTATCACCTGAGCGTTGAGGACATGAACTTTCTGGAACTGGAGCAGATGAGGCGGGCTATCTCAAGGCTCGCCCGGAAGCTTTCCAGCAGGTACTCCCTGCGCTACAAGCG
>JAHDOV010000001.1 GCA_018434685.1 Deltaproteobacteria bacterium | reverse complement strand
GATCAATTCGATGTGATCGAATGCTTTGGCAGACCCGGCAAAGACTTGCGCGTCGGCGAAGTCACCAAGAAACAACAGGATCTCTACGAAATCCTTGGCGTCCATCCCCCTTCATCGTTATGAGGTGGCGGGAATCCAGGTTACAGGGATACTGCTAACAGTATGTCTGATGAGTAGGCAAGAGAGGAGGCGAGGTGTCCGCCGCGACGGACTCACAATGACAACCTGGTTGACCTTATTGCGAAACCATCAAAAGGTGCAAAAGATTATCATCAGCCCCGTCTGTATATACGTGTTCATTAAAATAACACATGAGGAGGGGAGGGTGAATACATGGAAGAATCAGGAAAAAGGTATGCCCATGCCGGTTAGTGAGAGCTCTTCAGTAAAGGCTGCAAAGGAGAGAGGAGAGGCTAAAAAAATCAGGCAGGGTCAGCAGGAAAAAACCGAAATAACAACTGAACAGGCGGAAAGATTGAGAAGAAACTCGGAAATGAAGGATAGTATGGCAACCGAACTTGCTTCAATGGGATTTTCCCCCGGCGCAGTGAGCCGGATTCTGCACCTGGGAGTGGATTACGGAAAGCCAGGAAGTTCATTGAACCAGTTAAAGGAAAAGGGAGGGTTTGATCATGAGTAGATCTTTCCCCTTTATCGAGGTAACCGAAACCTCCCAGGGGTTTCAGGCTTCCTGTGCATTGGCCATGAATTCGATCCTCCATGGCAGCCTTGCCTGTGAACATTATAAAATGGGGGAAAATGATGGTGAATCATCTGGATCTCATGTTGCACAGCGTTTACAGCAGCGTATGGAGTTGCTGCTGAATTCAATCAGATCCTGGTCGGAAGATATTACCCTGGAGATACACCTTTCAGCCATGCCCGATCTTAAATATCGTGCACAGGGAAGGCTGTTCATAACGATAATCCTTTTGGTAAAGTCTCTTGAAGCCGACGTGGCCAGAGAGATAACCGCACAGAAATACCTTGCCCTGAAGACACTGCTTGGCACGCATATGCCTGATGCGGAATTTGTTCCGGTTGCAAGCTGTGAAGACTTGCTATCGAGAAGGCAGCCTTTTACTGCCGCATATTCGATGTGTGTTCACCGGAAAGAGGATGACATCTCCCTTGCAGTACCGATCCTCCGGAAGAAAGCCGGATTCGGAAGCAGGGAGTTACACGCCTCCGATGGTGCGTTTTGTGTACGGCACACCAGCCCTTGGCTTCCCTCATATGATAACTGGTCGACCCTGCTGGATACCATTATGGGGTGCCTGGACTCTATCCAGGTGATCATCCGGTTGAAACCGTGTGCATTTGAAGATAATCTCCGTGACAGTCTTTTAAAGACAATCAGCATGTGCGAGGAGTACCTTTCCGGGGGGCGGGAGTTCGAAATCACCTTTTCCCGGCAGGTCACATCCCTGCGGGATGCAGCCCTGTACCGTATGAACGGAATGGTTCAGGCATGCTTCCGGGTCGGGGTATTTCTTCTCTCCCCGTATCCGCTGGATTCGACTCTGGGCAATATCCTTGGCCAGTCCATAACTGCAATGAGCTCATCTTCGAACGAGATGCGTCTGTTTTTCGGCGATTATGTATGCTCTGGGGTTCATAGCCACGATGTTCGAGATGCTGATTACTTCCATGAGAAGACCCCTATGACAACCAGTGAGGCAGCCTGTGCCTTCAGGCTACCTTATCCGCCTTTTCATAAACAGCCCGGGCTCAAGGTTCGAAGGTCGAGGACTCGGCTTGCAATCTTTCCCTATCTCCAATCAAACAGAAATGGAGCAACGCAGCTCTTTTTCAACGAGCATGCAGGTATGAGACAGCCGGTAAACATAGATGTGACAGACCGTATGAGACATACCTTCATGATCGGCCAGACCGGCACAGGGAAGTCAACCCTGATGGAGTCGCTCCTCCTTCAGGATATCCGAGCTGGAAGAGGGGTTGCCCTCATCGACCCCCATGGAGATCTTGTTGATTCTATCCTGGGGAAGATACCCAAGGAGCGACATGACGATGTCGTGCTTTTCGATACATGCGACAGGGATCGCCCCCTCGGCTTCAACATCCTGGACTACCGAACCGTGGAAGAACGGGACCTGATAATCGATGAGCTCTACCTTACGCTTGACCAGATCTATGATATGCATGCTACCGGTGGGCCAATATTCGAAAGCAACTACCGCGGAATGATGAAACTGCTCCTGTCCAGCGAGCCAAGGGAAGGGTTCTCTCCGACACTGCTCGATTTTCCCCTGTGCTATGTCAGCAGACAGTTCAGAAATTGGCTTTACAAGACCAATAATGACTCCCAGGTGAAAGATTTTATAGATGAGCTTGAACGTACCGGAGGTGATGTGAGTCTGCGGAATCTCTCCCCTTATATCACTTCAAAGTTCAGTCGTTTCATTCACGATACGAACCTGAAGCGGATCATCGGACAGGATAAAACATCCTTTGATATCGAGAAGATTATGAATGAAGGGAAGATATTCCTGGTGAAACTGAACAAGGGGCGGTTCGGTTCTGTTGTCAGCGCCCTGCTGGCCAATCAGCTGGTGTCGCGCTTTAAAATGGCCGCCATGAAGCGAGGGGAAATGAAGCCTTCAGACAGGAGGGACTTCTTTCTTTATGTCGATGAAGCGCACAACCTGCCGGGTGAAGACCTGATGCAGCTCTTGAGCGAGGCAAGAAAATTCCGGCTGGGCCTTATCCTTGTCACCCAGTATGCGTCTCAGCTAAGCGACAAGGGAAGCAGAAGAAACAATCTGCTCTCTGCAGTGCTGGGCAACGTAGGCACAATAGTCCTGTTCAGGCTCGGCCGTGAGGATGCCAAGCTGCTCGAACCGGTTTTGTACCCATACTTTACTTCCCTCGACATCATTGGATTATCCAACTGGAAGGGTTATGCCCGGATGCAGATCTCGAACGATTCCATGCCGCCATTCAGCTTCACCTCATATCTCGATCCTACCAAACATAATGAACAGTGTGCGCAGAGCATCAGAGAGCTGTCGAAAATTCGCTATGGGCTGAATGTTGAAGAAGTGGATGCACAGATAGAGGCAAGAAGAACCGTATGGAAAGAACAGGATAGTGAAAAAGATGAAGATGAACAAATCTGAGCGAGGGCTGGTCAGACAACACTGCGGAAATTGCCGCATAAACGTTTCATGTAGGTCAACCTCCCCCTACAATCAGGCGGGTGATGATGCCCTCCCATCGCCCGCCGCATTTGATTTGACAGTTAAGGAAACATGAGGTGAATCGTCATAAGACAGAACAAATAAGGAAATTGACAGGTTACACTTCTTTTTGGTAATAAGATAATACTCCTACGAATTAATACCAACCTCTTGCAGTGTTTGTTATGCATCAGAATGTAACCTTTTGAATTGATGCCAGTTATTGCGATGAAAATATGTGGAATGGGCTTCTCAAATCCCTCCAGTCTCACCTGCAAGGGACGGAGTCTGTCTTTTTGCAGCAATCAATATCGACTATGTCAGCAAGCGTGTTTGAAATGATTGATGAGAGCAGGAAACATTCACTTTAACCGGCAATTCAAAACAGTGACACGTTATGGATTTTTTTCATTGTCGTCGAAGCGAAGCACTGGCCTGGTATTTTCCTGTCATTGCGACGCGGACACACTTCGGCAGGATAGTCGAATTGGACGCACCCGAATGTGCGCCCGAAGGGTGAGGGACAAGGATGTCCCAAATCAATCTCACGATTAGTTTACTAGAAAAAAGCGGGTTCGCTTCGATTCGATCGCTATGACGATTAGGTTATAATGCCAACATACAATATCTTGTGATTTAAAGTTGGGGGTTACCATGTATAGGAAGTCATTTTTCAATCTTGTCACACTTATAACCATTGCGGCCTTTGTAGTTCAGGGGTGCGCGATCTATAAACCTATCTCCGCAAGAGAGGAATGGTATGAAATCTCCAGATCCCCAGAAAAGGTGGAAGTTGGTAGAACATATTCTTTGAAATTGATCTCACCAACATCCGTGCAGGTGGCCTCTGAAGTAACTAAGGCATTTGAGGTGAAGTATAATAAGTTTAGAGTCACTAAAAAAGCAAGGGCAAGTGCACCTCGAATAATTGGAGAATCGATTATCTTTACGGCTCTTCTTGCAGTTATTGTAGCGCTTTTACCAGTATTTCTCATACAATCATTAGATGATAAATCCAAAAAAAAATCATTGAATCTTAAATCCGATTTTAACTATCCTGATAAAAAAATAGAAATTGATATCCCCAAAAGCGATCTTGTTTATCTAGGAAGAAATTTCTTGGATCCAGATGATTTAGTTGTAAAAACCCTTAAAGAAGATCTTGGAAGATGTACTGAACATGAAAATATTACATATGAACAAAATATTATAACATCAGGAAGCGTTGCTGTATCTATCAATGGTGAGCACACAGCAGACATTCCAATCCATTATGGCATTGCAACGTACAATCCCGGCCTTTACCCCATAAAGATCGACAAAGGCCGGGACCTTGATATCATATACTCATACAAGGATGCCACAGCCGAATCGACCATTCCCTATTACGTCTATGCACATGCGGTAAAAAAGTGCGCACAGCCGTGTGAGCTTGCCGCATCCCTTGAATTCAGCGACGATGCAGGTATCATCCCGAACGGCGCCATAGATGCTGCGGAAGAGTCAATTGCGAAGGTGACCATCAAGAATACCGGCCAGGGTGCGGCATATTCCGTCGTTCTTGTGGGGCAGAGCGATAACGAAGATATTCGTATGCCGGACCGTACCCTTGTGGGTGATATCGATCCGGGAAAATCAAAAGAAGTACCAATAAAGATTAAAGGCGATGTGAAGACCAAAGACGGCATTGTAAAGCTCAAATTCTATGCCGAGGAGGAACGGGGGTATGGGTCGAATACCGAGATACGCCAGGTCAAGACCATTGCCATGGCGCCCACCGGACTGGAGATCGTGTCGCACCGTATTCTGGATACCACAGCAGGGCATGCAAAGGGCAACGGCAACGGCATACCGGAAAACGGGGAGACCTTTGAGTTGGAGGTCTTTGTGCGCAACACCGGCAAGGGCGATGCCCGTGGCGTTACCCTCTCGGCTGCCGAGTCCCAGGCTTCGGCAAGTCTGGAGCGCGACAGCGCTGTGCTGGGCGACATCGCACCCGGCCAGACTATCACTGCAAAGCTCGTTGCAAAGCTCGACAGGCAGTTTGCAGACCCTGCATTTAAGCTTGATCTTACGACTGCAGACTGTTTCAATCTGGATACTCACAGGAAGACCTTTGACATACCTGTCCGTATCCAGAAACCCCTGCTCACCATGAACTCGCGCATAAGCGGGTCGAACGGTGCAGTGATCCGCAACGGTGACACGGCCTTTGTCGACTTGTCCATAGCCAACCGTGCAGGGATAGCTGCACGCGGGGTGAACATGGGCCTAGACATAGCTGAAGACGGACCATCGATCCAGGGAGACACATCTATCACCCTTGGTGATATATCGTCGAATGAAGAGACGAATCCTCATCGCATCAGGATCGCAATCCCGCGGACCTATCAGGGAAAGGGAATCTCGCTCAATGTCAGGCTCACCCAGCAGGAATTCGAGGCAGTGGATGACATCGCGGTAGTGAGCGTCAATCCGTCCCGGCCGCAGCTGAAGATCAGCTGGCAGGTGCTCTCGGGCATGGCTCAGAATTCCATGCCCATCGGCAGGGCCTCCCGCTTCAAAGCCGTGATAGAAAACCAGGGAGAGATCCCAGCAGAAGGAGTGGTGCTGAGCCTTGCCAGCGACGACCCGACAATATCCCCACATTTTCCAGAGGGCAGCCAGAAAATAAACCTCAAGACCCTGCCGCCTCACAGTTCCATGGAACAGGATTTTCTTGTCATGCAGAAAAAGATAAAAGATGCAAAACTGGGAGAGCATCAGATCAGTGTGAAGGCTGTGCAAAAGGACTTTGCGCAAACAAGCCACACCATAGCCTTTTCCACTGTGGATTCCGAGAATTTTGAACAAATCGCGGCCCAACAACAAAAGTCCTATTCCGGGGTTGCAACGCTCTGCAGCCCTCCCATGGTGTGGGTGAGCTACCCGGCAGCAGGCATGACCATTCATGATGATGTAATTACCCTGCAGGGCTATGCCCATGACGACAGGGGCGTAACCAGGATAGAAGTTCGGCTCAACGATGAACTGGTCTTCAATGACTCTTCCCGCGGCATTCAGGTGCAGCAGAAGAAGAATACACCCGTGTCTGCAGACAACCGTTTTGTATTCACACACCGGCTGCCGTTGAGTCCTGGCAATAACACCATAGAGGTCTCTGCATGGGATTCGGATAACCTGGAGGCAAAGGAAACCATCACGGTCTCTCGCTCTCAGGTTAAATCAGAGATATGGGCCGCAGTCATTGGGATCAACGACTATCAAAACGATGCAATACCGGACCTCAACTATGCGGTTAGCGATGCCAGTGCCGTGTACGACTATCTGCTCTCAAGGATGAATATGCCGCGTGACCATATCTTCAATCTCTATGACGAACAGGCAGACAAGAAGAACGTGGAGCGCATCCTTGGAGATGTGCTTCCCAAAAAGGTGAAGCCCCAGGATACGGTGATTATCTATTATTCCGGCCACGGGGCACCGGAGCAGGATGCCGCCAGCGCAGACGGCGACAATATCTCAAAATATCTACTCACCTGCGATACCGATCCTTCCAGCCTGTGGTCGACAGCCTTGCCCATGGAGCGGTTACGGCAGATCTTCTCACGGCTTTCTTCAGAGAGGGTCGTGTTCCTGGCAGACACCTGCTACAGCGGTGCCTCAGGCGGCAGAACCCTGTCCAGCGCCACCAGGGCAACGCTCAGTGATTCATTCCTCGACCGGCTCTCAGCAGGCAGAGGCCGCGTGATCATGACAGCATCAGGCCCGGGCGAGTTGGCTAGGGAAGACAAGAAACTCGGCGGCGGACACGGGGTATTTACCTACTACCTGCTTGAAGGCTTGGCAGGAGCAGCCGACAGCGACCGCGACGGGCTCATCACCACGGGCGAGGTCTATGAATATGTCTACAGCAGCGTTACCAGACACACAAAAAACCAGCAACACCCTGTGAAAAAAGGCGATGAAGAACGACCGATTATTCTGGGGATGAAGAGGTAGGAGATTTAGGCTGTTAGACTGTAAGAATTTAGATTGTTTGGGAAAGCTAGAAAAAGAAGACAGGAGCCAGAAGACAGAAGCGAGAAGACAGAAGTCAGAATGAAGAAACATGGCTGTCATTGCGTGCGACTGATCCGCTCTGGCGCGGGTTATATCCGAAATGAAAACTGTTTGTCATTGCGAGGAACGGCAGTGACGAAGCAAGCTCTTAAATAAATAAAGGGCAGTTAGATAGGTTGCAACCAGAAGATGTACGATTTCCACACCAATACTTGCCTTTTTTTTAGTCAGAAAATGGCGGAATACATTTTTGAGTCGTAAATATGAGATCAAAAAAGCGGGCAGAAAATTTCAAAGATAAAATACTGAGAACCAGTCCACAACTAGTCTCTCAATAATATCCCTGGCTATTATAGGAGGATTTATAAATGACTTTTCAAAAGAACCTGATAATTTTGATTGTCCTTATAAGTTGTACGTCTTGTGCAGCAGGTTTAACCGGTTTTCACCGGCCGGAAACACCACCGTAACTGTATTCCGATGGCTGGCCTGTAGGGAAATGGAAAAATGGAGAAGGGGACGTTCTTGAGTTGTACGTTGATGGAACCGGTAAGTATATACATACATCAGGGGCTGTTTCTACTCATATTGTCTGAGAATATAACGGAGTCAGAATAAGAATTCAGCTGTAATTGCCGTTCAAGAGTCTTTACCGTGTGAAATGATATTATAAAAAATGGTAGTTAATGAATAAGAGGTTAAAAATTATGAAAAAGCAGATCATAAGAAAAAGGATAGCTTTTATGTGCATAACTTTATTTTGTATATTAAGTGTGGCTTCATGTGCAAGTTATCCCATTGTAAAACATGTCATCCCCGAAAAAATGCCACTAAGAGCAGCTGTTATTATAGATATTGAAAACGAAGTTGCTAAATCATCTGTAAGAAAAATGTCTAAAATCTCAAAAAATTATTTGGGTTGGGATGTAAAATTGAAAACAGGTAAAATGGTCAAAGATCAATTAAAGAATTTTTATAAATCTGTATTTCAATCCTGTGATTTTTATTATTCAGGTAATATCGATAGAAGCGAATATGACTTAATAATAAAAACGAGTATGACAAGTAGTATAAATGGAACGATTGATATAGCCGAAGATGGATGGAGGTATGATCGATATACAAGTTCACTAGAATTTCAAACTACTTTCTTAAGTAATACAAATGAAATAATTGAGATACTAAATACCAAGGGGAATGAAGTTCATACTGCATGCATTGCGTCTGTTTGGTCGGAAGAAAGAGAATTTAAAAAGAGCTTTAAGAAATCTATAAGTGGGACACTTTATCAGCTGGTGAATCAGATCAATGAATCATCAAAATTAAATGATTATGCTCAACTTGTTTCAACAAAAGGTATGCCAAATCCGGATTTAATAACAACCATCAGATACTCAGAAGAAGATTCGATCAACAAAAACAATATGATTGATGCAGGTGAAGTTTCCAGTGTTATTGTTGAAATATCAAATAAAGGAGGAGGACCTGCTTACGAAGTCATAGTTAAAATGGAAACAGAGAATAAGGACATACTATTTGAAAAAGTAATATCTTTGGGAGAAATTAAACCTGGAAAGGTGAAAGAAATAATCATCCCAATTAAGGCAAATCTTGAACTAGAAACCGACATCGCCACATTTGTAATAAACACGATGGAAAAGCGTGGTTATGATGCCAAGAAAGTAGTGTTGAACGTTCCAACTTTAAAACTGGAAAAACCTATTATTGATATATCCAATTACAAGATAAACGACGGCAAGACAGGCCTGGCCAGCGGAAACGGCAACGGTATACCGGAAAACGGTGAGATAATCGAACTTATCGCCTTTGTAAAGAATAGTGGTGTTGGGCCTGCTTACCAGGTAAAGACTGCGATTGATTCAATTAACAATGATCTCGCGATAACACATGACAGCATGGTCATTCCAACGATCATGCCGGGAAAGACCGCCATGGCAAAACTGGCCTTTTCCATCCCTCCAACCTTCTCCGATGACAGCATCGAGGTGAACCTTTCAGCGAAGGATGTCAGGGGTGCATCTGATGCATCCCAGCAGTATGCACTCAGTACTGAAATATCCAGGCCTTCCCTGGCATATACCTACAAGCTCCTTGACCGGAGCGGCCAGGAGATATCAAGTGTGAGAAACGGAGAAGACGGGCACATAGAAATTATTCCTCTTAACAATGGGAAACTCAATGCACGTGAAGTTCAGATTTCCCTTGGATCGCAAGAAGTAAACATATCATCACCTCAAGCACGGATAGACTGCATTTCAGCCAGTTCGCAATGGGTGCCCCTGCGGTTTGCCTTTGCGGTTCCACGGACGCTTGAGAAAGAATCAGTGGATCTGAAGATAGAGATCAAACAAAAAGACTTTGCCGGAAGAACGGATACGATCAATATACCTATAAGGATCGTTGTGCCTGATTTCGAAATTTCTCACCAGATACTCGATCCTAATGGCAACGGCATCATAGAGCAGGGTGAGACAGTTGATCTTATCGTCAGAGTAAAGAATACCGGCGGACTCGATGCAGATAATGTGGTTCTTTCCATGAACTGCAGCCAGGAGGGAATTGTTGTTCCGGGAGCAAAGAAATTTACTCTCGGCATGCTGGCTGCAGACGCAATGAGTGATCCCCAGCGGATTACCATGCATGTGCAGCGCAGGGCGAAGATCGGTGATCTGCCCATCTCCTTTGCTATAGAGCAGAAGGAATTCAAGGGCAAGTCCCTGCCGGTTGCCCTCAGTATTGCCCCTGAAAAGGCAGAGGTCATCACGGTTGCCGGCAAGGTAAACGCGCTCGGGTCTTCCCAGGTGGCATTTTCATCAGCCAATTCCCCGCCGGTAATCGCTATTGCAACACCCAAAGACAACAGAAGGGTTGCATCAGCCAATGAAATGCTTGCAGGTACCGTGGTTGATGATCAGGGGGTAGCGAGTATAGAGGTAATGATAAACGGGCAGAAACTGGATGCCACAAGGGGGATTGCCGTGGCCCTCAAACCAGGCCAGAGCGACAAGGAGCGGGATTTTAGAATCAATGTTCCGCTTAAGGCTGGCAGGAACGAGATTACGGTAACAGCACTCGATATCGAAAATCTTGCAAGCTCAAAGACCATAACCATTTACCGCGAATCAGCCCGAGGAGAGATATGGGCCGTGGTAATCGGTCTGAATCAATACCAGAATTCTTCTATACCGAGGTTGAAATATGCAAAGAATGACGCACAGGCCTTTGCCCGCTATCTCAGGGACAACATGGGGATAGAAAAAGACCACATCTTTGAACTCTATGACAGCGATGCCACCTTGAGGCAGATCCGATCGATATTGGGGACAAGCCTGAGGAAATGTGCGGACAAGCCTGAAGACACCGTGTATATTTTTCTTGCCGGCCACGGCGCCCCGGAAGAGGATTCACTGAGCAAAGACGGTGATGGTATCACCAAGTATGTGCTTGGCTATGACTCGGATCCGGCGGATTTTTACAGCACGGCCCTTCCCATGGACGAGATCGCCAGGATATTCAGCCGCCTCCGAGCCGAGCGGGTGATATTTATTGCCGACAGCTGCTACAGCGGCTCCAGCGGAGGCCGAACAATCCTGGCCGAAGGAAGACGTGCCAATATTTCCGATGCCTTTCTTGACCGACTGGCCCAGGGAAAAGGGCGTATCATCCTCACCTCCAGCAGTGCAAATGAAACCAGCCAGGAATCCGACAAGATCGGCCACGGCTATTTCACCCACTGCCTGATCGAAGGCCTTAACGGTGCGGCCGATCTCGATGGCGACAAGCTCATCGATGCCGACGAGATCTATCGCTATCTCAACCAATGGGTCCCAAAACGTACCAACGGCGCCCAGCACCCGGTGAAAAAGGGCCAGGCTGAAGGTCAGGTGATCGTAGGGAGGGTGATGTGAGGGAAAAGGAAGAGAGAAGACAGGAGTCAGGAAAGACAGACTGTTAGACTGTAGGTGCCTTGAAAGAAATGCCCTTGGGGCGCTTTTAGGCTGTTAGGAAAAGCTAGAAAAAGAAGACAGGAGCCAGAATTCAGGAGTAAGTGCGAAAACACTGCTGTCATTGCGAGAAGGAGGCCGGAGGCCGACGACGCGGCAATCTCATGATAAGAGGCTGAATCTGTTCGTTTGCTTAAGTGAATTTTGTGATTCAAAGATTGTGACCAAGATGATTTGGGGGTTCTTATGAAGAGAATTGGAATGCTGATATTGCTGTGTATTATTTTCTCGATAGGGGTAGCACCGGTAATAGCGAGTTCACAGACAAATACCCGGGGCATTAGTGTGGTGTCATCAGATCAGACCACAGGCGAACAAAAAGAGATTACGCTTTACAACAAATCCTATGCAGTAATAATCGGCATCGATCAGTACAAAAATCTGCCCTTTGATAAGCAGCTTTCCTATGCAGTGAAAGATGCTAAAGGGATTGAGACAACCCTCAAGAAACACTTCAAATTTGACAAGATCATAACCCTCTACAATAAAGAGGCTACAAAGGACAATATTATGAAGGTACTTTCCGGTGATCTCAGCAAGATCTCTGAGGAGGATTCCGTCTTTATTTTCTGGGCCGGCCATGGTTACACAGAGAAGACCTCTTATGGCGATCTGGGATATCTTCTCCCGTTTGATGGAACTTTTGAACAGTCTCAACTATACAAGAATATATCCATGACCACCCTCAAGGATGATATATCCAAGCGCATCCCTGCAAAACATGTTTTTTATGTGATGGATGCCTGTTACTCCGGGCTGTTGGTTGCCACGAGGGGATCTGAAGAACGGAAGACCTTAAGAAACCTGGGCTATCTCCAGGAAATCACCAGGGAGAAAGTAAGGCAGGTTCTTACTGCGGGCAGTAAGGATCAGCAAGTTCTTGACGGTGGACCCATGGGACATTCTGTGTTTACTGGCCGATTCATTGAAGCATTGGAAAATACTGATGACTTTATTACCGCCACGGAACTGAGCAGCTTGGTAAAAGAAAAGGTATACTCTGATGCCGGCTCGCGTAGCCATGTTCAAACCCCAAAGTATGGTGAATTATTCGGCCTTGGGGATTATGTGTTTGTCCCTTCCCTGGAACGGAAGGTTGAAGATACTCAGACTCGTCTTGCAGCTTTGCAGGCGGAGAAAAACAGGCTGGAAGATCTTGAGAAAGCAGCAGTTGCAGCCAAGGACGAACAGGCTAGGCGTATGGCTGAGCTTGAAAAAAAAGCACTTGATGCACAGTTGAGAGCTGAACAGCTGAAAAACGAACGATTGGCTGCAGAGCAGAAACGCAGGGAGGAAGAAGCTGCTGCCCTGCGTGCATATGAAGAAAACCTTGCACGCAAGAAAAAAGAGTCCGAAGTAAGGTTAACAGCCCTACAGAAGGAGGTCGAGGTAAAGCGACAGGCAATTGGAACCACAACACTGCAGTCTCTTTCCCCGGAAGCAACAATCAAAGAAATGAAGGGCATAGATGCGAAGATCAAGGAGATCAAGGAAAACTATCGCAGGGAACTGGCAAGTTCAATATCCTCTATCAGTCAACAATTAAATCCAAAGTTCGAAAAAATAGTCAACTCCGGGCAGGATGAATTTGAATCCAAAGAAGAATTTGCTGCTAGGGTAGATAGGATGAAAAAGGAGGCCGGTGAGGAACAAACCAGGCTTTTTGTACAAGCAAGTGATAAAGTAGAGTCAGCCTATAATAATGAGGTAAAACCATTTATTGAAGAACTGAAAAAACTATCCGGAAAGGAATTTACTCTAATGGCCCAGGATCTGATCCTGGAACTGGGCCAATACAATGCAAAATTTGATACCTATCCGGTTACCATTAAATCAAAAGCTCCGATGGATGGAGTGTTTGTAGCCTGTAGCGCCGATCTACCGATTCCTAGAGAAGAAGCTCGGGTATTCAAACAACACTTTGTGAATAATATTCTCAGACCGGAGATATCAGGCAACTTCCAGTCAATAGAATTTTTCAGGGTGGCAAAGGCACATGTAATTGATGATGCAACAAATAAAAAATATAATTTGTTTATTTCAGAATTTGTGGACCTTGGGAATGGGGTTGTTTTAGATACGCAGACAAAACTCTTGTGGTCAAAAAATGCTCAAATTGCTAAATTCAAGAATTCCAGGGAGAATTGTAAGGCAACTTTTCATGAAGATCTGAAAAAAACAATGTCTGAAACAGCTATTTCAGGCTTGAAAGGCTGGAGGATTCCTAATCACAAAGAAATACATAAGATGTCATCTTTGAAAAACAAAACACATCCTTTCATTAATGTTGAAAATGTTAGAATCTCAACTTCCGGTTGTAGTGATCATGGATTTTTAGTCAAGAAGGATTCTTATAATAGTGGTGGAACCATAGATGGATATATCGTATATGAAGTTAACACCGGCAAAGGGAATAGATTGTGTGGCTTTTCTTCTCCTAATATAACCATTTGGCCTGTGCTGGAGACATATATATCAGGGCCTGCCTATGTTATCGATGATGCAACGAATAAGAAATATGACATGTCTGCTTCACAATTTGTGGACCTTGGAAATGGGATTGTTTTTGATACGCAGACAAAACTCTTGTGGTCAAAAAATGCACAAGTTGCTAAGTTCAAGAATTCAAGGGAGAATTATATGGCAACTTTTCATGAAGATCTGGAAAGAACAATGTCGGAAACAGCTATTTCAGGTTTAAAAGGATGGAGGATTCCTAATCACAAAGAAATAGATAGCATGTCATCGTTAAAGAACAAGATCCATCCTTTCATCAATGTTGAAAATGTTAGAATCTCAACTTCCGGTTGTAGTGATCGTGGATTTTTAGTCAAGAAGGACTCTTTTGATAGCGGTGGAACCATAGATGGATATACTGTATATGAAGTTAACACTGGCAAAGGGAATAGACTATGTGGCTTTTCTTCTCCTCATCTAACCATTTGGCCTGTGCGTGGAGAGTTAAGCCATTAGATGTATTACTCAAGTTTCACACGCCTTAATCTTAAGATGAGCACATTGCGCCTGACCCAGTATCAACTGGGATATAGAAAGTGTATTTGAAGACCTGACAAGAGAAGTAGTTAGACCTTTGCACAATTCCTCAGCCGGCAGAGTTAGTCTTGGAGTTGATATCTGGAGATCATCTCATTTAGAAACCTTTGCACAATTCAGCAGCCAGCAGGGTCTGTCAGGGATCTAGTTTCCAGCAATCAAATCATTCAATATGACGATATTATAGGCAAATAATGGCATGATCTCTCCATCTTGTAATTCGAATGGAGGGGGGAGATGGGATTCAAGGAGTATGAGAGGAACATGAGCTTTTTGGATCTTGAGCTGTGCAAGACATTGGGGTCTTCAAGGACACAAGCTCACCGAGCTGGAGATACAGCGCAACAAGATGATCTCGAAGGTCCGCTATAAGATCGAGCAGTACTTTGGGGTGACAGCGCTTCACCAGGGTGCCTCCCGTGCCCGGTTTACAACCCTTGCCAGGGAGGGGTGGGATCGTATTTGTCAGGTGATAGCATTTAACCTGAAGCGGTCTTACCGTGCAGGGTTGAAGGAACCAGCTCATGCGATGGCAACATAGGGTCCGGTGTGTCTGGGGCATGGAAATGCTGCCGGGCATGAGGGGATTGGGGATGATTTGGACAGGAAATTGAGACCTTTTTCTTGAGATTTTGATGAAAAAATACCAATCAATCCCAGATAAATGCTCTTTGATGGATTACGCAAAGGTCTCATCTTGGACAAGAGTGATATGAGCTATAAGGTTCCTTGAAAAATTATCCGGACAGAAGTGAGGTATAATATGCATAATTCGATAAAAACTGGGAATGAAAAACCTCGGTTCATAAACCCTAGTATCATACTGGGATTATTGATCTTTATGATCTTAGCTAGGAGTATATTTGCTTATGTTGAAGAAGATCTCGATTTCTTTATAAATGAAAAGAAATTCCGGTTCTTTGTTGATACAAAACCATTGAATGCCAAGGTGCGAATTCTTAATGTAGATCATATTTTCCAACAAGGCATGGAGCTAAAACCAGGGAGATACCATATTGAAGTAACAGAAGAAGGGTATATTAATCAAGAGCAGTGGGTAGAACTTGAAACTAAAGATAAGCGAATCATGATTGAACTGAAAAAGAAGGAAGAACCAACCCCAATTTTACCTTTACCGATGGTCAGATCTATTTCACAAGAGTGCATGGATTTTGTTAAAACACGAGTGCATAAACTAGAAACAACATATCTTCCTAATACAAATCTTCTGGTTTTTTATGCAGCAGGTACACCGGGGGGGATCTGTAAGGGCTCAGTTACTATTATAGAAGTTGCGAATAATGTGAAGGGGCCATGGACCAAAATTGGTGAACATAAAAATTCAAATCGAAGAGGGAAAGACGATACTATCCATGTATTAAAATTACTTTCTCCAGTTGCGTTCTGCTATTTAAGGATTACAACACCTGTATGCTACACCGATTGTTCTGCTGTAACCGTAGGTATGTCTGAACAGGAATCTCGTAAAATGATCAAGTTCCCTAGAAGATGGGAGTAGAAACTAAATAGCGATAAAGAACTTCCTGATATCTTGAACGGATTCAGATTAAGTTATATTGAGATTGAGGAGATGTAAACACAGCCCCGATTTCCTCCTTGAACAGTTACCCTATTCCCCTTCGCTTTGACAAAGTGCTAATTTTTGCAAAACTTTTTGATATGATACGTCATATTTTATTGAAATAAGAAATACACAGGAAATCAAAACCTGTTTGGAGGAGGAATAAATGGAAAGATTCAGATGGGACCGAGTATTGTGGCTGCTGGTGAGTCTTCTGGCAGTATTCTTCATGTCCGGCTGTGCACACAAGGGTGTGATGAAAGAGGCGCAGATGGACACACCGGAGCATCATTACCTGGTGGGCAGCAATCTCCTGGAAAAGGGTGATGTGGATGGCGCTCTCAGAGAGTTTGAGCGGGCAAAGGCCCTGAGCCCAAAGTTTTCCCCGGCTTATGTCGGTACCGGCCTTGTAATGGCTGAGAAGGGCAATTTTGACGAGGCGTTTGCGGCAATGGATCAGGCCGAGGATTTTGCAAAAACTGATTCACACAAGGTGCTCTACCATACCGGCATGATCCGTATCTATACAAAATCGGGTCAGGAAAAATGGCTGAAAGAGGCTGAGTCACACTTTAAAAAGGCATCAAAGATAGACAGCATGGACCCTGCGCCCTGCTACTTCATGGCTGTTGCCTATAAAAAGGCCGGGGATTATGAGAATGCATCGTTCCTGTTCCGCAAGGTCATAGACCTCGACAGGGAATATGTTCAGCAGGCAGATGTTGGGTGGGAATCTGTCCAGAGAATTCTGCGGGCCATGCCCGGGACAAAGGTCGGCAGAGACATAGCCAAGCTGGAAAAGATCACCCGTGCGGATGTTGCGGCACTGTTTGTCGAGGAGATGAAACTGGACAAGGTATTCATGAAGCACAATGTGCCATTGAAAAAGGATCAGAGAGACAGTGCACCCAACGATTATTCAGCCCACGTGCTCAAGGCTGATATCGAAGCCGTGAATGCCTTGAACATAAAAGGCCTGGAGATCATAGGCCACCGGTTTGACCCGGATGCACAGATCGCGCGGGCAAATTTCGCCATGATGATTGAGGATATTCTGGTCAAGGTGACCCGCGAGGACGACCTGCCTACTCGGTATATTGGTTCAGCGTCTCCCTTCAAGGATGTTGATGACAGCTACTATGCAAAGAACGCTATCATGACCGCTACCACCAGGGGCATCATGAAGGCAGACCTCTATGGATACTTCAAGGGCGACGAAGCGGTTTCCGGTGCCGATGCGCTGCTTATCATCAGGCGGCTGAACGAGGCGCTGAGATATTAAATTTAGGCTGATAGGCTGTAGGCATTCAGGCTGTTAGCAAAAGATGAAGATACAGGAGAAATAATGAGGTGTTTAGCACATGTGTTTTTATTTAACTGTCTAACATCCTACAGTCTAATAGCCTTCAGACAGGCTGTCATTGCGAGAAGTGGAACGACGAAGCAATCTCAAGGTGTTTGGAACGAGATACAGCTACAGTCTACGGCACTGCTGAATATCATGAGATTGCCACGCCCCCTTCGGGGGCTCGCAATGACGTGCATTTATGATTGATACAATAGAAAACAGGAGGTGTATACAATGAGAGTCAAGATCTTAGTAGCAGGAATTATGTTTTTCGTCATGACACTATCCCAGGCTTTTGCCTTCGGCATCAGCCTCAATGAAAACGGCGAGATCATCCAGAAATCAGGCCAGGGAGAGATCAACTGGTCAAAGGGTATTGTAAGTGCAATAGGTTATGCGGATCCCAATCAATCCGTATACGCACAGCAGGTGGCAGCAGAGGCAAGTGCAAGGGCAAATCTCGTGATGATGCTGGGAGAGATCAACATAAAGAGAGGTATGATAGTAAAAAAGGGCATTCTTGAAGAAGACATCAACCAGCAGACTGTTCAGGGGATCTTGAGCGGATCTTTTGTGGGTGAGATGACAAGGGCAGCCAACGGTATGTCCTGTGTGGTTGCATACAAAAAGATCAGTCCGGATCTCATGAAAGAGATTATGCCGGAGAAGTACTTTGGTCTCGAGCCGGGGGAAACTACCTATACCCCGGTGAGTGAACCTGTCCAGCAGACTCCTGCAGCAACACCGTATACCGGACTGATCATCGATGCGAATGGCTTCGATGTAACCCCAAGCCTGGGCCTGAACGTGATGGTGGAAGACTCAAGCGAGATCCTGTACGGGATGAGCACCTGCGAGAGGCAGACGGTTATCAGCAAAGGCGGAATGGCGGGCTATGCAGGTTCGGTGGAACAAGCCCAAAAGAATAGACGCATCGGCAAGAACCCCTTGATCATACAGGCTGTGGAAGCATCAGGAGACAGAAACACCGATTTGAGTGTCTCCAAAGAAGATGCTGCAAGGATATACTCTGAGAACCTTCAGGGCTCCTTCCTGAAAGACCTTAAGGTGGTTGTGGTCTGTGGAAGCTAGTTTTAGGCAGTTAGGCTGAAGACAGTTAGACTGTTAGGAAAGATGAAAGGCAGGAGTCAGAAGAAAAAGATAGGTCCCAGGAGTCAGGAGACAGAATGAGATAATCTGCTGTCATTGCGAGCGAAGCGAAGCAATCTCAAGGTGCTTGGCACCGGACAAGGCTCCTAGTAATGGCTCTGCTGTATAATCATGAGATTGCTTCGTCGTCCGCTGTGGTGGATTTCTCGCAATGACTGAGAAAAATAATGTAATCCGAGAAATGCGTGCCAAATAATTTAAGGAGACAGGAGTCAGAATATGAAGAATCATTTTCTGAAATGTTTATGTCTTGCTCTTTTGCTTGCCCTGACGGTAATTCCTATTTCAGTTGCGGGTCAGGATTCGAGCGATGATGTATGGTCATCGTTCGACGAGCAGTGGGAAGATTTCAACACAGTCAGCAATGCCCAGTGGGATGCATACGAGCAGAAACAGCAGCGGCAGTGGGAGGAGTTCAAGGCCTCTGTTGAAAGAAAGTGGGACACCTTCATGGATTCCACCAAGAAGACCTGGGTAGACTACAACAAAGACCTCGATGCCAGGAGTCTTGTCGATTTCGAAAACGGCTCAATCGAGGTGACTGCAATTGTACCGACAGACAGCACAGATGCGATGAAACAGGGTAAAGAACAAATCTATTCCCAGGTGAAGAAGATGTTCTCAACCCAGAATCCTGCAGGTAAGACGGTTCTTCAAGACCAGCTCAGGAATAAAAAAGGCAAGGTGGTCACTCCGGAAAACCTTGACAGCTATATTAAGAAAGAGATCGTCCCGAACATTCAGGTTGGACAAACTCCGTACAAGGCAAAAGATGGACTCGAGAGGCAAAAGCTGACTGTAAACCTAAACCTCGTTCCCAATCATATTCAGGTGCGGGCAGAGAAATTTATCGACCCGGTCCATGTGCAGGCACAGAAGATGAAGATAGAACCGGAGCTCATTCTTGCTGTCATCCACACCGAGTCCTATTTCAATCCCATGGCAAAATCCCATGCAGGGGCTTACGGTCTCATGCAGCTGATCCCCAAATACGGGGCCAGGGAGGCATACGGATTTCTTTATAAGGAGGAGAAGCTCCTTGCTCCCGAATATCTCTATGTCCCGGAAAACAATATCGAGTTGGGCAGTGCGTATCTGCATATCCTCAAGGACAAGTACTACGGTGATGTGAAGGACGATGCAAAGAATTCTTATCTCTCCATCTGCAGCTACAACTGGGGGCCTGGTGCAGTCAAACGGTCATTATCCAAATACGGTATAGATGTAAACAGAGTTTCGTCAGATCAGCTCTACACCTTCCTCAGGGCACATGCACCTGAAGAGACGAGCAACTACCTCAAGAAAGTAACCGAGCGCAGACAGATGTATGGGAGGATGTATTGAAGAAAGGCAATAGGCTTTTAGGCTGTTAGGGATAAAGAGAAGAAGTCAGGTACCAGTATTCAGGATGCTGAAGGGGAAAGATTCTGTCATGGCAAGCATAGCGAAGCTATCCCTGGGTTATGGAGAGAAGTCTGGAAATGAAGGGATGAGAAGATAAGACAGGAGTCATGAGATAGCATGAGAACTTTTGCAGTTATCAGTAAAAAATTAAAATTTGAGGAGGGTATCATGAAAGCCGGGTTAATAACTCTTTTTGTGTCAATTGCGTATGCTTTGTTTCTGATGTTGCGGGTTCAATCATTTTTAGGCCAGAAGTTCTTGATCTTGTCTGGCAGTAATCTTTTGAATGCTCAGGGCATTCAACTCAGCGAGGGGGCTTTTTATGTGTTGTGGCTGATAGCTTTGATTGGGATATTCACGGGTATTTGGTTGATTCATCAGAACAGACAGAAGAGCGGAATATCCAGTTAGGGTCTATTTTAATGATGAGAAGGAGGTTTGTAAAATGGAAGGACAATTAACAAACAGGTTTTGCCATGCTTGTGGAAACCAGCTGGACCCTCGTGCTGAGATATGTCCTAAATGTGGGGTACGGCAACTGGGCAAGAACGGACAGGGAGAGAAAAACAGAGTTGCTGCAGCTCTTTTTGCAATTTTTCTCGGTGGATTGGGGATTCACAAGTTTTATCTGGGCCAGGTGGGGATGGGCATAGTGTATCTGATCTTCTTCTGGTCTGTAATACCGGTGATAGTTGGATTTGTTGAGGGGGTCATCTATCTCACCATGTCTGACGCAGATTTCATGATAAAGTATGGCTGATGGGATTTGCAATGAAATTATTCCACTGGCTTGGATGTTTGCAGGTGAGAATGGTTGAAGTATCAGATAAAGCAGAAACCTTAAGGTTCAGGGGGGGTAGAAGGAATAGTCTGATCGCATTAACAATTACATTGTGTATTGTAATTCATGCAATATCTAGCTAAATAAAGGAGGGAAAAATGAAAATATTTGGTAACTCAGTAGTGTTTGTTCTTCTGTACATACTCTTCATGTTGCCCACGTACTATCTGCCATATCTTGGTTCGAATTCGGCAGTTCTGAACACGGCGGGGATGGCTGTTGACGCTGGCATGAATCCAGCATTCTGGCTTCATTTAGGTGCATTGATTGTATTGATGGTGGTTATCTGGTTCAGGAGTGTTTTGATCGATAAGAAATGGTTGGTTATTTTTCCTGTCCTGGCCACTGTTTTTGACCTGGTGCCTGGCCTCAGCCTGATTCCCCTGGTTCCCACAGCGATGCATCTGTGTGCAATGATTATCGGCGTATCAGGTGCAAAAGCAGTTGTATCAGTACCAGAGACAAGTACCTAAAGACTGACCAGTGGAACATGGGCTGTTGCGATTTGTATCCAGTCTATAAACTGCAGTCGGTGGTTAATCATCTTCATCACCGTTGGCCCATGTTCTCACTTCTTTATTTCCGGGTAAATGCATTGAGAAAATATACTCTGTAGAGAAATGCTGGAGTAAGAGAATGATCAAACGAGAATTTGGAATAGTATCTGTTACAATCATTTTTATTCTGAGTTTATACCGGATAGGCCATTGCATTGAACAGCATGTACCAAGTTTTCCTCCCGACAAGGAAGTCCGCTCCTGCATCCAGTGCGCGGACGGCTATGCCTACCTCTCGGAAGATATGACGCTGTCCCAGTGCCGGGCTGTGGCATCTGCCAATGCAAAGAAGCAGGCCCTGGAATCGGTGAAGACCTACATGCAGACCAAGACCAAGGTGAAAAACTTCAAGCTGGAATACGACATCATCTGGTCAGAGGCCGAAGGCGCTATCAAGATCCTGGAGCAGAAGGACCACGGAGTGGAAGACAACACCCGCTACCATGTCTGGGTCAAGGCCGAGGTGAGCTTTGACCTCAAGCAAAAAAAGACCCAGGAGAATCCACAAGAAGAGATCATCATGGACGAGGATGCGCCGCTCACCGTGAAGGTGTGGACAGATCAGAAGAAGTACAAGACAGGCGAAAAGATCATGGTCTTTGTTCAGGGAAACCGTGATTTTTATGCCCGTATCGTCGATATAACCCCTTTGGGGGACATCATTCAACTCCTGCCCAATGATGTGCGCAGGCTCAATTTCTTCCAGGCAGGGCAGGTGTATCGCATACCAGATAAGGAAGACAGTTTCGACCTGGCAGTTACCCCGCCTTTCGGCGAAGACCGTATCATGGTCTATGCCAGTTGCTCACCCCTTGGCGAGGTGAATACCAGATCCATAGGCAGCGGGCTGCGCGGTTTCAGCGGTACTGAACAGGATCTGGCTGCCCAATGCCGCGGTATATCGATTCAGGCAAATGCCCCGGACCTGTTTGGCGGGGCTGAGTTTTATGAGGCAAGCTGGAGTTTGGTGACGGGGGAATGATAGAAGGCTGATAGACTGAAGGGGTTTAGGCTGTTAGGGAAAGACAACAGAAAAGAGTCATGAGACAAGATGATAGGAGCCAGAATGGAATAAACTGCAGTCATTGCGAGCGCAGCGAAGCAATCTCGAATGTATTCAGCAGAGCCGTGAATAGGGATGACAGGCCGTTAGAATGTAGACTTTTCGAACAAAGACAAGGAGACAAAATCCATAATAAAGGGATTTAGCAATACGCTCGAATAAATAAAGAATAATGCTGTGATTGCGAATCCGCATTGCCGGATTAAGTAATCCCGTTGAATTAGAGATACTTGATATTGCATCGGTACTGTATCTTCTCACAAAGGCAAGTGCTAAAGTTTGTTTTGGATATAGCCCACACACAGTGGGTCTATGATTCACCATAAAAGATGATGAGAATATGCAAAGATCTCAAAAGGGTTATCGATATATAAGACAAACCTAAGGCAATAATCATTATCAGATATGAGACGCCCCGGAAGTACCGGGGCGTTTTTTTTGTTTGATAAGGGGCTTTTTGGGTCTATGGTGTAATTTCCTGATAAGAATCCAACCCCTCAGTTGGAACATCATTATTTGGCGAGAAGTACTGGAAAACATTTTAATGAATAATTGTTATCTGGTATTTTGGATAAAAGCACTTTAATATGATATATTCTGAAAATGAAGGCAGATAAAATGTGGTTGATCTGTAGCCCCAAGGGCTGAGCACATATGGCGCAGAACGAAGACACAAAGAACTTTACAGACCTCGTCATCGAATCCATTGCCGACGGCATATTCACGGTAGGACTCGACTGGAAGGTCGCGTCGTTCAACCTGGCTGCCCAGGAGATTACCGGCATCAAAAAATCCGAGGCACTGGGGCGGACGTGCCGGGAGGTCTTGCGGGCGAGCTGCTGTGAGACAAACTGCCCGCTCGACGAGGCCATGAAGACAGGCAACCCGGTGGTGAACCGGGTGGTGTCTGTCATCGACGCCCACGGCCAGAAGCGGTCCATCAGTATCTCTGCGGCCCCCATCAGGGATACGGGCGGGAGGATCACCGGCGGGGTGGAGACCTTCAGGGACATCGGCTCCATTGAGAGGGTCCGCGATGAGATCGGCAGGGAATACGCCTGCCAGGACATCCTGAGTGTCAACCACGAGATGAGAAATCTCTTTGACCTGCTGCCGGTTTACGCAGAGAGCACAAGCACTGTCGTGATAGAGGGAGAGACCGGAACCGGAAAAGAGCTCTTTGCCAGGGCACTCCACAACCTGAGCCCACGGCGGACGAAACCGTTCATCGCGGTCAACTGCGGTGCGCTGCCGGACACGCTCCTGGAATCCGAGCTGTTCGGGTACAAGGCAGGTGCCTTCACCGACGCAAAGAGGGACAAGCCCGGAAGGTTCGCGCTGGCCGAGGGGGGGACGATCTTTCTCGATGAGATCGGCGATATCTCCCCGGCGCTCCAGGTCCGCCTGCTGAGGGTTCTCCAGGAGAGGACGTATGAACCCCTCGGCGGGATCCACCCGGTGAAGGCGGATGTCCGGGTCATTGCGGCCACGAACAAAGACCTGGCGGCACTGGTGAGGGAAAAGCAGTTTCGTGACGATCTGTACTACCGGCTCAATGTTATCAGGATCGATATCCCTCCGCTGAGGGAACGGAAAGAAGACATTCCGCTCCTTGCCGACCACTTCATCGCCCGGTTCAATGTCCTCCAGAAACGGAATATCCAGGGCATGTCAGAGAACGCATTGGCACACCTGATGAGATACGACTTTCCCGGAAATGTCAGGGAGCTCGAGAATATCGTTGAAAGGGCCTTTCTCATCTGCCGGGCAGGGCAGATAACGCAGGCGCACCTTCCCAGGCTCTTCGAAGACGATGCCGGCGGTGATGCCGAAGACACCGAGCATGCCGGTTCGCTAAAAAAAGTGGAGGCTGCATTTCTCATGAAGGCGCTGAAGCGGAACAACTGGAATCGGCTCAAGACGGCGCAGGAGCTCGGTATCCACAAGAGCACCCTGTTTCGGAAGATAAAGTCTCTCGGGCTCGAGCTCCCTCCCTCAAGAAAAGGGGGCTGAGCCGGTCAGGCATGCTGGTGAGGGGCGGTGGAATTCAGGACACTGGCCTTGCCTCGAACGATCAGGTGTTTCCCTCCGGGCTTCTCCGTGTCCATCAGGTCCTGGCAGTTTGGTAGCAGTCGCTAATGTGCGACCAGAGGGCTCTATAAGAGTCTCTCAAATGCGACCATCGGGCGGGTCGCAGCCTCTGGGCACATCCACATTAATTCAATAAATCAATAGGTTATGTACTTATATCAATCGTGGCACAACCATTGCCTTACCAAGGGTGAAAGGTCGAGCAATGAAGATAGCCATACCGGTTCATGAGAATAACGTCGCTACCGTGGCTGACTTTGCGGACAGGCTTCTGCTCGTTGATGTTTCCCCCGGCAGACCCCCCGAGTTCAGGGGAGAGAATTTTGCCGGCAAGCTGCTCCCTGCAAAGGTGACGTCGCTGGTGAATTTCAAGGTGGATGTCCTCATATGCGGCGCCCTTTCCCGGCCCTTGGCGGCCATGACCGTTCATTCCGGCATCGAACTGATCCCCTTTATCTCGGGGAGTATCGAGGATGTTCTCGAGGCGTACATGAGCGGCGAACTCGGTGATCAGCGGTTTCTCATGCCGGGGTGCACGAGAGCGATGGAGTGGGTGCCCAGGGCGCAGTGCAGCAGGAGACGATGGCGGTGCCGGCAGCAGGATGCTGCTTCAGGGGGAGGAACGAAGAAAACCTTAAAAGGAGATGAGCCCGATGCCAAGAGGTAGTGGATCAGGGTTATTCAGGCTGAGGCTCCGTGGTGGGACAAGGGGCCTCATGAGCAGTGCGGGTGTGGGCAGCCAGAGGGGAATGGGAAGGGGGCTCCTGGGTTTCGGCATCCCGATCGCCGCGGCACTGATCCGCGACGTCGCAAATCCTGATGGCTATCTGCGGCTGTTATTCAAGAAACTCATACGCAGAAAGCCCGCCATCACAATCGTCGATGCCTCGTGCGAACAGATTGAAGACAGGCGCACAGAGGCAGAGAAAAAATAATTGAAGAAAGGAGAAAAAACTATGCCATTTGGTGACGGAAGAGGACCGGCAGGAATGGGCCCTATGACAGGAAGAGCAGCAGGTTATTGTGCCGGGTATACGGTGCCTGGATATATGTATCCTCAACCCCCAAGGGGGTTCCAGGGGACCGGCTTCGGCAGCGGTGGAGGGAGGGGCCACAGACGGTGGTTCCGTGCGACCGGTCTTACGGGCTGGCAGAGGAGCGGGTACGGGGATCCGTGTATGCGGCCAAGCCGGTTTTCCGGAGTGTATGACCTGCCGTATTCAGCCCCATACGGGTTTGGGCCCCATACAAGAAAGGATCAGCTCAGCGATCTCAAGCAGCATGCCGCAACCTTAGAGGAGATGCTCCACGAAATCAGGAAACGGATAGATGCCCTGGAAACGGTTCCGGAGGCTGAATAACAAACGAGCAGGTAACGGCAACCGAGTTGCCGTTACCTGTAACCAATAATGAGGTGAACAGATATGAAGATAGCAATCAGTGCAACAGGTACAACACTGGACGATCAGGTAGATGCCAGACTCGGGCGGGCCGCGTATTTTCTCATAGTGGATACGGATACCATGGAGTTCAAAGCCCTGGAGAATTCAAGTGCGAACGCCGGAGGCGGTGCCGGTATTCAGACGGCTCAGATGCTGGCCCAGCAGGACGTGAAGGCGGTTCTTACCGGAAACTGCGGACCGAATGCCTTCCAGGTCTTTGCTGCTGCAGAGATCAGGGTGATCATCGGTGTGAGCGGGACAATCCGCGCCGCTGTGGAGATGTTCAAGACAGGAAACTTTGCCCACGCCCAGCAGCCCAATGTAGCAGTTCATTCCGGCATGAGAGGCGGCGGCGGATGTGGTGGGGGAGGCATGGGCAGAGGTGGTGGCGGATGTGGCGGCGGCGGCATGGGCCGAAGATAGTGTAGGAGCAGGACAGCGTGATTATAGCCATAGCAAGCGGCAAGGGCGGCACCGGCAAGACCACCATCTCAACCAACCTTGCGCTCACCCTCGCACGGCAGGGGAGATCGGTCCAACTGCTCGACTGTGATGTGGAAGAGCCCAACTGTCATATCTTTGTCCGGCCCGAGATACACTCGAGCAGAAAGGTCGATGTGCGGTTTCCGCGGGTGATCGAGGAGCGATGTACCGGCTGCGGCGTGTGCGCTTCGGTGTGTGAATATTCCGCCATAATAGTGGTCAAGGGCAAGGTGCTCATCTTTCCCGAACTGTGCCATGGCTGTGGCGGATGTTCGCTGTTCTGCCCGGAAAAGGCTCTGGAAGAAGCCGGGCGGAGTGTGGGTATTGTCGAACAGGGGGTGGCGGGCACCCTCGGATTTGTTCACGGCCTGCTCGATATCGGTGAGCTTGCGACCCCTGCAGTTATCCGCGAGGTCAAGAGATCGGTCGGCGAGTCGGATATCGTGATCGTCGATTCGCCGCCGGGCACCTCGTGCCCGGTGATCGAATCGGTCAAGGATGCAGACTTTGTCCTGCTTGTCACCGAGCCGACGCCCTTTGGTCTCAATGATCTCAAGATCGCTGTGGAGATGGTGCGCGCTCTGGGGATTCCCTTTAGCGTGGCGGTCAACCGCTGTGACATTGGGGATGAGGCGGTGCGGGGATATTGCAGGGATGAAGGCATAGCAATTGTCCTGAATATACCGGACGATCGCAGGATCGCCGAGGCATATTCCAGAGGAGAGATGATCATCGATGCCGTGGAGGAATACAAGGGCCTGTTCGAGGAGCTCTGGCAGACCATCTCGAACCGTCATTGCCGTGATCAGGAGCAGGAAACTCCATCGAGAGAAATGGTATGATTAAAGAAATCGTCATTATCAGCGGCAAGGGCGGCACCGGGAAGACGAGCATCGTGGCCTCGTTCGCAGCGTTGTGCAAGAACAAGGTGCTGGCGGACTGCGATGTGGATGCAGCAGACCTTCATCTGGTCCTCGATCCACAGGTGCTCTCCAGGCATGATTTCTCCGGCGGAAAGAAGGCAGTGATTCTGGATGAAAAATGTACGGCCTGCGGAAAGTGTGTGCTTTCATGTCGCTCTGAAGCAATCGCTTACCCTCCTCCCGCAGGCCGTACCACCGGGAGCGTTCCCCGGATCAATCCCATATTCTGCGAGGGGTGCGGTGTCTGCATGCGTGTCTGTGAGGATGATGCCATCGCGTTTGAACCGGCCATAAACGGGCAGTGGTATGTATCGGCAACCCGTTACGGCCCCATGGTACATGCCAGGCTCGGGATCGCCGAGGGCAATTCCGGAAAACTCGTTGCCCTGATACGGAAGGAGGCCCGGAAAATTGCCGGGCAAGAGAATCTGGACCGTATCATCGTTGACGGGTCGCCCGGTATCGGTTGCCCGGTGATCTCGTCCATAACCGGGGCCGACCTGGTGCTGGTCGTCACCGAACCTACCCTGTCCGGAGAGCATGATCTCGAGCGGGTGGCCTCGCTGACAAAGCATTTCGGCATCCCGACCACCGTGTGCATCAACAAGTGGGATCTGAACCCGGCCATTGCGCAGCGGATAGAATCGCAGGCAGCCGAACAGAACATTCCGACCGTCGGCAGGGTCCGGTATGACCCTGCAGTGACAAAGGCCCAGATCATGAAGACCAGTGTCGTGGAATACACTGGCGGGGCTGTATCCGAGGACATTAAACAGGTTTGGAGAAACATCACCTATGCACTGGGTTAATAATGCCTGCACTTATACCTGCGCAAAGCCATTTCTCCAAAAAAAAGGGGTATGTGATAAGTCATGCAGTATCTCAAGAGGTGCCTTGCGTATGAGTCCTGATCATTCATGCCGGTTTCTGTTCGGGCCTGTACCGTCGAGGCGTCTGGGTAGTTCACTGGGCGTAGATATTGTCCCTTTTAAGACATGCACCTATGACTGCGTGTATTGTCAGCTTGGAAAGACAACCCATAAGACCTGTAATCGCCAGGTGTTCTACCCTGTAGAAGAAATACTGGAAGAACTCTCTGAAAGACTTACACATATGGCTGCCCCGGACTATATCACCCTTTCCGGTTCGGGTGAGCCGACACTGTACAGAAACCTTAAGGACATCATAAGCGGGATAAAGAAGATCACTGACATCAAGCTGGCTGTTCTGACCAATGGCTCGCTGTTTTTCCACGGTGATGTCCGCAGAGCGGTTATGGAGGCGGACCTTGTTATCCCCTCATTGGATGCAGGGGATGAAGAGACCTTTGAGAAGATCAACAGGCCTCATCCCGAGATCACCTTTGAAAAAATGATCCGGGGTTTGTGTGCGTTGCGTAGCGAGTTCTCAGGACTTTTCTGGCTTGAGGTCTTTATTGTAAACAACATAACAACCAGACAGGAACAGTTACTCAGAATAAAGTCCATCATTGAACGCATAGGGCCTGATCGAGTTCAGCTCAATACCGCTGTAAGGGGTGCGGCCGAGGAGTATGTGGCGGCAGTAAGCAATCAGGAGATGGAAGAGATTTGTGGATTAATAGGCAATAATGCAGAGATAATCTCTCATGGCGATAAAGAGCATGAAGAGTCTTGCCATGAGGTACAGCAAGAGGACATAATAAATCTCCTCAGGCGACGACCATGTACAATAGACGATATTTCATCAGGTTTGAAGATCCACAGGAATGAAGCAATAAAGCATGTAAGCGCTTTAAAGGAAAAGGATCTGATAACAATGAAACGGTCGAAAGAAATCGTGCTCTATGCAGTACGGAATACCTGTATGAATCAACGATAAGGAGAAGGAAGAACATGGAAGGAAAGAATAAGGACACGGGTTGCAGCTCAAAGGGATGCCATGATAAGTCACCTGATTCGGCTCAGAAGCTCCGGGATATTACCGAGGACCAGGCCCTGAAAAACAGGTTGTCGATCATAAAGCACAAGATCATGGTGCTTTCCGGCAAGGGAGGCGTCGGCAAGAGCACGGTTGCAGCCAATATCGCGGTAGCCCTGGCCATGGAAGGGAAGAAGGTGGGGATCCTGGATATCGACTTCCACGGCCCCAGTATCCCCACGCTGCTGAATCTTGAGGGGAGACAGATTCAGCACGACGGTGAGGCGCTTATCCCGGCAGAGCTCTCGGAGGGGGTCAAGGTCATCTCCCTGGGCTTTTTCCTCAAGGATAGGGAGGATGCCGTCATCTGGCGGGGCCCCATGAAGATGAATGTTATCAAACAGCTGATCGCAGAGGTGAAATGGGGGGAGCTCGACTACCTCATCATGGATTTTCCTCCGGGTACCGGCGACGAGCCACTTTCCGTGGCACAGCTCATACCCGACAGCAATGGCGCGGTCATCGTCACCACCCCGCAGAACCTTTCCACCCTCGATGTGCGCAAGTCCATCAGTTTCTGTCGGAAGCTCAATGTCCCTGTGATCGGTGTCATCGAGAACATGAGCGGGTTTGTCTGCCCCGAGTGCCACACGGTTCTCGATATATTCAAGACAGGCGGAGGGGAAAAGATGGCCTCCGAGATGGGGGTTCCCTTTCTCGGGAGGATTCCCCTCGACCCGCTTATTGTCGAGGCCTCGGACAACGGCAATCCCTTTGTTTACCACTATTCAAAAACCGAGGTCGCCAAGGCCTTCGTGAAGGCGATCCAGCCGCTGCTGGCCCTGGATGATGACACGGGCGACCATGAATCTTTACCCAAGGAGAAGGCAATGAACCATAAACGGATAGCGATACCGGTTACCCAGGGCGTCCTCAGCTCTCATTTCGGGCACTGTGAGGTATTTGCCCTTTTTGATGTGGATTGTGAAACCGGGAAGGTCGTCACCACCGAGACCATAACTCCTCCGCCCCACGAACCGGGGCTGCTTCCGGGGTGGCTGAAGGAAAAGGGCGCCAATGTCATCATTGCAGGCGGCATGGGCTCGCGTGCACAGGGGTTGTTCGCGGACCAGGGAATCGAGGTCATCGTGGGCGCGCCGGAAATGGAACCGCAAAGGGTGGTCGAGTTGTACCTGCAGGATACCCTGGAGACCCGGGAAAACCGTTGTGACCATTGAGGCGCCTGATCATGCGCAGGTGTGAAGACCTGTAGAAATAGGGGAGGGCACATGAAGATAAACGAGGTGGACAAGGTCGAGATAGTCACCCTGCAGGACAACTACATCGACATGACCGATCTGTCGGGCAACCCCATTGTATCAAGGGCTGTTCCGCTCGAAGATCTGGAGATCAGGAAATCGGTGCTGTCGGAGCACGGTTTCTCCACGCTTATACGCACCACGGCCGGTGAGGTGACACGGGAAATGATCTTTGATTTCGGGTTTTCCGAACACGGCGCCGCATATAATGCCCGTGTTCTCGGGGCCGATCTGGGCCGTGTGGAGGCGTTTGCGCTTTCACACGGTCATTCGGATCACACCGGAGGCTTCAGTGCGCTGGTCGATCTGGTGGGAAAAAAGGGCATCGAGTTTGTCGTCCATCCGAAGGTTTTCGTCTCGCCCAGGTATCTGAAGTATGGCGAGGATCTCAGGATCTTCTTCCCCCGGTTCTCTCGGGAGACGGTACAGGCAAGCGGTGTGAAGCTTGTGGAGACACGGGAACCATACCCCCTGCTGGGCGGGAGGGTCCTGTTCCTCGGGGAAATCCCCAGACGGACGGATTTCGAGACTGGATTTCCCATCGCGCATTTCGAGGAAGACGGTGAAGAACAGTGGGACCCGATCGAGGATGATACGGCTGTGGTCATGAATCTCAGGGGCAAGGGGCTTGTCATCCTCTCGGGCTGTGCGCATGCCGGCATCATCAACACGGTCTGCCAGGCAAGAGACGTAACGGGAATCGACCAGGTGCATGCCGTCATGGGAGGTTTTCATCTCGGCGGGCCTCTTTTTGAACCGATTATCCAGAGGACGACCCAGGAACTGAAGAAGCTCGACCCTCAGTACGTCATACCCACGCACTGTACCGGACGCAGGGCAATCATGCATATCGAGCAGGAAATGCCCGATCAGTTCATCCTCAATATGTCTGGAACAACACTGACGTTTACCGCGTAGGTCACAGGCGCTGAAAACCTTCTCCGGGCTCTGCCTGCCGGCAGGATAGTCATCAGGCCGCAGCAGCCCGGAGGGGGATAACCCCCTGCGCAGACGAACTGCGCATAACAAATCTGAGGTCCCTCGATATTCTGAACAAAAATGTTCAGGCAGAGGCTTGTTCAACGAATATGTTCCTCCTTGACCTGCTGCCCCGAACCCTTATCCACGGCCGGGATGCAGGGAATTAGCTGAATACCCCCGGTTGAACAGGCTGGTCTCATTTTTGCTTTTCTCTTGCTCAATGGCACGGGCGGTAGTACACCTGCGCGACGAGAATTGTCCCTGAGGCTGGGAGATAGTAGCACATGCCATGATAAAAAAAGAATCCATACACCATAAGGGATCATCTCAACGAGAACATGAAAGAGGATAGCCATGATAGTGACAGATGATGACCGCCTCCACGAAGAGTGCGGGGTGTTCGGCATTTTCGGCGACAACGAGGCGGCTGAGAAGGCCTACCTGGGGCTCTACGCCCTTCAGCACCGGGGGCAGGAGAGCGCAGGCATAGCCAGTTCGGACGGAGAAGATGTGCGCCTGCACAAGGGCCTCGGGCTCGTCTGGTCCGTGTTCTCGGATCCGCTGACCATGCCGTCACTGAGAGGCATGGCTGCCATCGGCCACAACCGCTATTCCACCAAGGGTGCGAGCGACCTTGTCAACGCACAGCCCATCTCCATCGAATGCAAGGCAGGCAAGATGGCCGTGGCGCATAACGGAACCCTGACCAATGCCCTGGAGTTCAGACGGGACATGCAGGACAAGGGTTCCATCTTCCAGACGACCTCGGACAGCGAGATCATCCTGCACCTCATCGCGCGATCACAGGAATCAGCGGTCGAAGACATGCTCAGGGGCGGCCTGAAAAAGATCGTCGGGGCCTACTGTTTCCTGCTGCTGACCCCGGACAAGCTGATTGCAGCCCGGGATCCCCATGGGTTCAGACCCCTGTCCCTGGGGAAGATCGGTAATGCCTACGTCGTGGCATCCGAGAGCTGTGCCTTCGATATTATCGGGGCCGAGTACCTCAGGACGATCGCTCCGGGCGAGATCGTGGTCATCGACTCCAAGGGGCTCACCTCGCTCACCCTGCCGCCAGTACAGAGAAAGAGCTTCTGCATATTCGAACACATCTATTTCTCCAGGCCTGACAGTTTCGTCTTCGGCGAGAAGGTGGACAAGGTGCGGCGGTCGCTGGGTAAACAGCTTGCGCGAGAGGCACCCGTCGATGCGGACATAACCATATCCGTGCCCGACTCGGGCAATACCGCGGCGCTGGGATATGCCCGGGCATCCGGCATCAAGTACGAGATCGGGCTCATCCGGAATCATTATGTCGGCCGCACCTTTATCGCACCCCACCAGGACAAGAGGAAGCTCGACGTCAAGGTGAAGCTCAATCCGGTAAGCGGCGTGCTGAGGGACAGGAGGGTGGTCCTCATCGATGACTCCATTGTCCGGGGCACCACCATGCGGCAGATCGTGCATCTCCTGCGGAGCAAGGGTGCAAAAGAGGTGCATGTGAGGATCAGTTCCCCGCCCATCACCTGCCCCTGCTACTACGGCATAGACATATCGAACAAGGCAGAGCTCATCGCCAGCGCTCAGCAGGTCTCGGATATACAGGCCTACATCGAGGCGGACTCTCTCGCCTACCTGACCATCGAGGGGATGCTCAGCACGGTGCAGGAACCGGCACAGTACTGTACCGCCTGCTTCGACGGGAAATACCCCACCCCGGTACCGCTCGAGTTCGACAAGTACTGCTTCTGATCCGAGTAGATCCCCTGCGCAGCAGCACCCCGCAACTCACTGCAGACGCGGGTGCTGTTGCCAACATGGGGAGACAAAAATGAAGCAGATAGCTGCCCCGACACAATAATGTATCAATGAGCCTTTCAGAATAAACCCATCCTGCACCCCTCTTGGGGTGCACCCGGACAACCCATTTCCTGCAATCCGGAAAGATGTCGAGAGACACCTATCGTGCTGTCCCGCACCTGCAGGCATGGATGCATGAATACCGCCGCAGCCGTCCAGGCAGGCCCGTGCGCGGCCTGCACGGCTATTCATGCACAGGACCGTCGTTTTCATCACCGGGCCTCCAGCCGCAGCGCACCACCTCTCTGGGGGATACGGCCCAGGTACGAACACCGGGATCGACCCTACGGACGGATTTTGGCACAGACGTTGCTTTTAAGATACACCAGGCCGTCTGTATGGGGAGCACGGGGAGAGAGAACGCCGCGTCCTTCATGACGAGACGGTCATAAACAAGGAAAACATTCAAGGAGGCTGACATGGGATTTATCGGTGAAGATCTCTTCCATTTCCAGGCATCGCTCATTCAATCAGGAACTACCTTTGAAGATTTTATCAAGGAGAATTACATCGATAAATGGGTGAATGAAGAACTGTGCGCTGCCATGGCGGTCAGGACGACCCTGGTGGCTGCGGTGCAGAACTTTCTCATAAACGAAGGACTGGTGAATCTCGAACGCGTTCAGATGAGCCCGGTTACCGACCCGCTGGCGCATGACGTGGAGCATGTTCCCACCATACACTACAAGGGGATGCCCTATGTTGCCACGCATTCCATGATTTATGCGAAGTTTCTCGCATGCTTCAATCCGCGGATCAAGGGCATCTTCGTCGATTCGCCCAATATCCGTCTCGAGATCGAGAGCCCCCAGCGGAAACAGCGGGGCAAGTACCTCATCGATTTCTCGCAGATCGATATCGAGCTGCGGCGCAACCGGGGTATCGGTTTGGAAGAGTACAAGAATTCCCCTGAAAAGGTGAAGAAGATCCTCGCCGAGGATTTTGAAAAGGCCATAGACTTTTTCGAGAGGATGATCACTGCGGCCATGACCTCTGTCGTGGAGCGCAACGAAGACGAGCTCAGGCATCTCGGTGTGGCTATTGAGGTACCCTCCTCTCCGTTCCCGCGCATCAAGCACGACGAGGCAATAGCGAAGTACGGCAAGATGGGTATCGATGTCAAGGCGGGCGAAGACGTCTCATCGCAGTTCTTCTGGATAACAGGCCTCATGCGTGAGAACTACGACCTCATCTACCCCTACCTCCAGGCGGACGGAAGCAAGCTGCCGCTGTCGTCGTTCAACTCCGACATGATCTACAACTACGATATCTGTGCCAAGTCCCTGGTGCGGGAGACCGGGAAATTCACCCCGGCACTGGAGATCCTTTCCGGGGCGATCAGGGAATGGCTCTACGAGCCCATTGTGCAGAGACTCATCGACAACAAGATCATCCCCGAAGAGCCCAAGTTTGAAGACGGCGTCCTGGACAATATCTCCATCATGGACGGGTATGGGCCGTTTCTGACCGCGGTTTCCCTGAAGGACCAGGCGGGAAGGCCGTATTTCCCGGATACCTTCGGCGGCGGGCTCGGCGTGGAACGTACGCTCTACTCGCTTCTCAAGGGACCAAAGATCGAGAAGATAGACGACATCACCTGTTTCGGAAAGAACCCGGATTCATATCCGATCTTCCTCTTCTGACCCCCCGAATACCCCGTTTATCACCGGCCTCCCCATCCCTGTACCCGGGCTGGGAAGGCCATTTTTGTTCAGGGTCAGGGTGCTGCAGGTGCTAGATCACGTCCCGTACCGGGATGCCCTGGGCCTTGAGGTAGGTCTTGATATCCTTTAAGGTATACCAGCCGTAGTGGACCATGGATGCAATGAGCGCTGCATCGGCATCGGCCTCGATGAAGACGTCGCGCAGGTGCTCGGGTTTTCCCGCCCCGCCCGAGGCAATGACCGGGATGCCCACGCTGTGGGAAATGAGTGCCGTAAGCCTCAGTTCGTACCCTTCGTTGGTGCCGTCTGCATCGATGGAATTCAGACAGATCTCCCCGGCACCGAGATCCTGTGCCTCGAGTGCCCATGCAAGGGCGTCGATCCCCATGGGGGTCCGTCCGCCGTTGATGACGACCTCGTAACCCGATGGGATTTTGCGGGATTTTTCCACCTGCTTTGCGTCCATGCCCAGGACGATGCACTGGTTGCCGAACTGCCTGGCGCCCTGGGCGATGATGTCCGGGTTGAGCACGGCGGCAGAATTGACGCTGATCTTTTCCGCGCCGGCATCGAGCGCCCGGTACATGTCGTCGAGGCTCCGTATGCCGCCGCCCACGGAGAACGGGATAAAGATGTTCTGAGCCACCTTGTCCACAACGTCGATCATGATGTCTCTCTTCTCGTGCGAGGCCGTGATATCGTAAAACACGAGTTCGTCCACGCCCTGTTCGTAGTACTGCTTCGCCATGGAGACCGGATCGCCGATATCCACATTCCCCATGAACTTGATCCCCTTGGTGGTCTTGCCCTCACGGACATCGAGACAGATGATAATCCTCTTGCTCAGCATTCTTTGCGTTCCCGGTTCATCCTATTCCGAACTGCGTACGTCATGGTCGTTCATCCTGTTTTTTCTTGCAAGGGCCTCAACTCCTGCAGGAAAACCCGTTATCACCTTGTGCATCTCCTGTGCAAACCTTTGTTTGAGCGATCCGTCCTCGATCTTTTCTCCGAGGGCATCCACCACATAAAAAACGTCGGAGCAGAGATCCTCGTTCCGGGACACAAAGGCCCGATGGATATTCAGACCGAAGCCGCTGATGATGCGCGCCACATGGTATAGCATACCGAGCCTGTTTTGTGCACGCACTTCTATGAGGGTAAAGAAATCGGAGGTGTCGTTGTCTATGCGGACAGTCGGCTCCTGCGCCTGGTTCGTCAGTGCCTGATCGCCGGTTTTCAGCGCCCTGGTCGCGCTAAGCCGTGCCGGGATATCCATGTTCCCCGATGTTGCGGCCCTGAACTGGTCGGCGATCCTTGCCCACTCGTGAAAGTCCTGCCAGGGAGGGATCACCTTGAAGACGTCCACGGCAACCCCGTCCAGCCAGGTGAACACCTTTGCCGAGATGATCTCCAGGTGGTTCAGGGCGAGGATACCCGTGAGCAGGGCAAAGAGCCCCGGCCGGTCATGGGTGATTATGGTGAGCGTGACCTGGTTTGTCCCGGCCATGACGTCTATCTGGATGTCTGCCGGTGCGTGCAGCCTGTCCCTGAGGGTCAGGTGCCTCTTGATGTCATTGGTGTCAGATGAGAGGACATAGGCCTGGGGGAGCGCCCAGAGGCGTCCGGCCTGTTTCACGCCCAGTTCCTTGGGGATGTCTGCTATGAGCTGCTCCCATTTGTGCTCGAAGCGCACCGTGTTTTCGGGATCCTTGAAGATGCCTTTTTCCAGGACATGGAGGGCCTTGGCATAGAGCTCCCGCAGGAGAGCTTCCTTCCACTCGTTCCAGGCCAGCGGCCCGGTTGCCTTGGAGTCGGCAACGGTGAGCAGGTACAGCATGGAGAGTCTCCGGGGATCTCTCATCCTCCTGGCGAACTCCACGGCGACCCGCTCCTCGGAGAGATCGCGCTTGGTGGCGAGGTCGGCCAGCACGATATGGTTCTCTATGAGGAAGCTCACCAGTTCGATCTGTTCGCCCGACAGTCCGAGTCGAGCGGCAATGGGTTTTGCTGTCCGTGCGCCCACGCTCTCGTGGCTGTGCCCGTAACCCTTGCCGATATCGTGGAGAAGTGCGCTCAGGTACAGGACATCCCTGTCGCGGATTCTGCTGAAGACCTCGGGCTGGCTCGTTTCCAGGTCCCTGATCTCGGCAACCGTGTTGATGCTGTGCAGGTCTACGGTGTAGGTGTGGTACAGGTCGAAGATGGTACGGCCTTTTATGGCCTCGAACTCGGGGATGAGGCGCTCGAGCACCCCTGTCTCGAGCATGGCGGTGAGGGTTTTGCCGGCATGGGGAGAACGGAGAATCTTCAGGAAGATTTCCCCGGCCGTGGAGCTGCCGCGAAGCTCATCGACGTGGTGGAGAGAGTTCCTGATGCGTGAGCGGGCAGCCGGTGCGAGCGGATAACCGGTCTCACCGCGGTGTTCGAACGCCTTCATGATGAGGCCGGGATGGCGTTGGATCGCATCCGGGTTCCTGAAGGCAAGCTGCCCTGCCGCCACGTGAAAATGTTCATCGAGAACCCGGTCGGCAGGACTCCTGGTGAGCTTCAAGGCCTGTGCCAGGCAGAACATGAAGGTGTCGCTGACAGACCTGATGGTCAGGGCGCTTCGGTGAAAGTGCTTCATGAGGACCTCGGCAGGGGTTTCGAGGTCGCTTCCCTGGATACCGAGCTCCTCTGCCAGTGGTTCCTGATATTCGAGATAGAGCCGGTCGTTCTTTCTTCCGGAGAGTTCATGGAGGGCAAACCTGATCTTTAAGATATTGTCGTACGCCTTATCGAGCTCGGTGAAGTCTGTGTGGCTCACGAGGTCAGACAGCTCAGCGCTGTTATGCCCGGTCAATACCCTGATGGCCCACACGATGCCCTGATAATCTCTCAGTCCTCCATGACCTTCCTTGAGATCCGGCTCCAGGATATAGGAGGTGTCGCCATATCTTTCATGCCGCTTCCCGGTATGGTCCAGGAGGTCTGATACAAATTTGGCCACTTTTTTCAAGACCCGGTCCCTGCCGAGTGCAGTGATCAGGTTCCCGTGCAGGGACTGGGAGCCGCAGATGAGCCTGGCGTCGATGAGCGAGGTCCTGAAGAAGAAATCGGCCCTGGCATCGTGCAGAGTCTCCTTTGTTGTCCTGACACTGTAGCTCACATGGAATCCCCTGTCCCAGAGCGGATAGAAAAGCTCCTCGAGAACCCCCTCGATCTCTGTGCGGGTAGTCCGGTTCTCGACGAGCAGGAGGAGATCGAGATCGGAGTGTGGACAGAGGTCGCGCCTTCCATACCCGCCAAGGGCAATGAGTGCCCAGTCGGGCAGCTTCTCGCCGAAGCGCTGTCTGAAGAGCGATACGATCTCGCTGTCGGTCCGGTCAGTCAGGTCCCCCACGAGTGCCAGGCCGGTTGATGTCCTGTCCCGGGAATGACTCATCATATGTTTGTTGGCACCTGTCGTGCGGTTGAGAGGCGGTGACACTGCCCTCAACCGCACGCTATGATCAGATGGCTTCCGGTCCGAATTCGCCGGTCCGGATACGGATCACCTCCTCCAGGGGGGAGATGAATATCTTGCCGTCGCCGATCTTGCCGGTCCTGGCGGCCTTCATGATGGTCTCGGTCACCTTTGCGACCATCTCGGAGTTCACCACGATCTCGAGCTTTATCTTCGGGATCAGATCCACCGTGTATTCGGCACCCCGGTATATCTCCCGGTGACCCTTCTGCCGGCCGAATCCCTTCACTTCGGTGATGGTCATGCCGCTGATGCCGATGGCATGCAGTTCCTGTTTTACCTCATCGAGCTTGAATGGTTTTATAATCGCTTCAATCTTTTTCATACAAGACACTCCTTTTCCTATGCAGGTCTCTCTACTGGATAGAGTAGCCGGTTTCGCCGTGGAGGCTCAGGTCAAGGCCCTGTACCTCGTCCTCTTCGCTCACCCTCAGGCCGATAGTGTGTTTGATCGCCAGCAGGATAACCGTTGTCATGACAGCAGAGAAGACAATGGCAGACAGTGCGCCGATGGCCTGAACCAGGAATTGTCCGGGATTTCCGAAGAAGAGGCCCTGGGCGCCGTACGAGGCAAAAAGACCCGTGGCGAGAGCCCCCCAGAGGCCGCCGATCCCGTGAACTGCAACCACATCCAGGGAGTCGTCATAGCCGAGCCGTTCCTTGGCGAGCACCGCCAGGTAGCACACAATGCCGGCCACGAGCCCGATAATGATCGCCGAGGTGGATCCGACGAACCCAGCGGCAGGAGTTATGGCAACGAGACCTGCCACTGCCCCACTGGCAGCACCGAGCGTGGTGGGCTTGCCCCGGACGATCTTTTCCGTGAGGATCCACGAAAGCGCTGCAGTGCCGGTGGCTATCTGGGTGGTGAAGAATGCGAGCGTCGCTGTCCCGTTCGCTGCCAGGGCGCTGCCGGCATTGAACCCGAACCACCCGAACCAGAGGAGCGCCGCACCGAGGACCGTGAGGGTGAGGTTGTGGGGATAGATCGGCTGGGTCTTGTAGCCCCGGCGCTTGCCGATGATGAGTGCGGCCATGAGCGCGGCGGTTCCCGAGTTGATGTGGATGACGGTCCCGCCTGCAAAATCCAGTGCCCCGAGTTTCCCCAGCCAGCCGCCGCCCCATACCCAGTGGCACACGGGAAGGTATACGAGAGAGGTCCACAGGATAGTGAAGAGCAGAAACGCCGAAAACTTCATCCTCTCGGCAAAGGCGCCTGTGATGAGAGCCGGTGTGATAATGGCGAACATGAGCTGAAAGGCGACGAAGAGCAGGTGGGGAATCGTCTCGGAATAGGGGCCGGGTTCAAGGCCTACGCCGTTGAGGCCGAGCCATACCGGGGCCCCGATGAACCCGAGGATGTCATCCCCGAAGGCCAGGCTGTAGCCGTACAGCACCCATATGATGGAAACAACACCCAGGCAGATAAAACTCTGCATCATGGTTCCCAGGACATTCTTCGATCGTACCATTCCTCCGTAAAACAGGGCCAGTCCAGGGGTCATGAGCATGACCAGGGCTGTTGCAATAAGCATCCAGGCAGTATCTCCCGAACTCATAATGTGTTACCTCCTTGCTTGGTCGTTTGATGCGTTTGTATAGAGCAACCATGGTGCCAACACCGGCTGCCAAATATAACTCTATGATAATACGATTGATATAGGCCCATCACCAGTGAGTGAAGAGATACATAAATGTATAAAACAGAAATACATGGTATTTAATTGTGCAGAATAAATAATAAGGGTTCAAAAATGAACCGATATCGTGTATGTGGTCAATCGAGATAGGCAACACGAAGCATAAGGGGGCTTGGATGAAATCGATCAGTCATGTGAGTACCGGATTCGATGGCCTTGACAGCATTATCGACTGGCTGAGGATCGGTGATAATGTCGTCTGGCAGGTCGACGATATCAAGGATTATAAATCCATTGTGGCTCCGTTTGTCCTCAGTGCCCTGTCTGACCATAAGAAGGTCATCTATATGCGGTTTGCCGATCATGAGCCTCTCGTGGAGCCCGGAGAACAGGTTGCCGTCTACACCCTGAATTCTGCAGAGGGGTTTGAATCCTTTTCAACACAGGTACATACCATCATCACGGCCGAGGGCGTGGGGGCGTTCTATGTGTTCGACAGCCTGTCCGACCTGCTCTCCGCATGGGCAACCGACCTGATGATCGGGAATTTCTTCCTGATTACCTGCCCGTACCTCTTTGAACTCAAGACCGTCGCCTATTTTGCGATCATCAGAAACCGCCACTCCTATGCAACGGTTGCCCGTATTCGTGAGACAACGCAGGTGCTGCTCGATACCTATAACTGTGAAGATGATTTCTATGTGCAGCCCTTAAAGGTCTGGAAACGCTATTCCCCCACCATGTTTCTTCCGCACCTGGACAAGGGGGGCAAATTCATTCCCGTAACCAACAGCGTGGATGCATCGAAGCTCTTCTGCCACATGACGAGGTTTTCCGAGAACTCCAGGAGAAACCTCGACTACTGGGACCGGCTCTTCATCATGACCGAAGATCTGCTCGCCAGTGACTCGGATCCTGAGTCCAGGAGAAAGATGGTGGAGCAGCTCTGCGAGATCATGGTTACGAAGGATGCCCGCATGGCCGTCCTCATCAAGGAGCACATGACACTGGAAGATCTCCTGGAGATCAAGGCGAGACTCATCGGATCCGGCTTCATCGGCGGAAAGGCCGTGGGGCTGCTGCTGGCCAGGAAGCTCCTGGCAAAAGACCCGGAGACAATCTGGAGCGAATATCTGGAGCCTCATGACTCCTTTTATATCGGGTCTGACGTGTTCTACTCATACCTGGTAAATAACGGCTGCTGGAAGCTGCGCATGGAGCAGAAGACCCATGACGGGTTTTTCTCCGTTGCACCGGTCCTGGCAAAGCACATGCTCAAGGGGACGTTTCCGGACGACATCAAGGAGCATTTTCTTCAGATCATCGAGTACTTCGGGCAGTCCCCAATCATTGTCCGGTCCAGCTCGCTGCTCGAGGATTCCTTCGGCAATGCCTTCGCAGGGAAATACGAGAGCATATTCTGCGCAAACCAGGGCACCCCTGAGGAACGCTACGAACAGTTCGAGGATGCGGTCAAGAGGATCTTTGCCAGTACCATGAATGAGGATGCCCTGATCTACCGGAGGCAGAGGGGTCTCGAATTTCAGGATGAACAGATGGCGCTGCTGGTCCAGCGGGTGTCCGGGTCATACCGGAAGCATTATTTCTTCCCGGATATCGGTGGAGTAGGGGTATCGTACAATACCTTCGTGTGGAAAAAGGACATGGACTCCAGGGCCGGCATGCTCAGGATGGTCTTCGGCCTGGGGACGCGGGCCGTTGACAGGGTCGAGGGCGACTATCCCCGTTGTGTGGCGCTGGACGATCCCATGTCCCGGCCGTTTTCCGGAATGGACGACCTGCGCACCTATTCCCAGCACAACGTCGATGTGATCAATACCCGGGACAACACTCTGCAGACCCTGTCGTTCTTCGACCTCGTCAAGGAAGGTCTTGAAATACCCTATGAGAGGATTGCCGAAGAAGATGAGGAAACAAGCCAGAGGATCCGGGACCTCGGAAGGGGTGATCAGCGTGCCTGGATCATCACCTTTGACGACCTGCTCGCCAACACCTCATTCACCGGCCTCATGCACCAGATGCTCAAGGTCCTCGAAAAACGGTATGACTACCCGGTAGATATAGAATTTACCGTGAATTTCACCGGGGACAGCACTTTCCGGATAAACCTGGTCCAGTGCAGGCCGCTCCAGACCATCGGCGAGGAAAAACCGGTGGAGTTTCCCGCTCACGTCGTTGAGCAGGACATCCTCTTGAGGATGGAGGGCAATTTCATGGGTGGCAGCATATCCCAGCCCATCAGCCGGATCATCTATGTAGAGCCGCTCCCATACACCCGGCTGACGCTCCAGAAGAAGTACACGGTTGCCCGGATCGTAGGCGAGTTGAACCGGCAGATACGTTCCCGGGAAGAACTGCCGACAATGCTGCTCGGGCCCGGCAGGTGGGGAACGACGACCCCTTCGCTCGGGGTCCCGGTACACTTTTCCGAGATCAACAATATGATGGTCCTGGGAGAGATCGCCTCCATAGAGGGCAATCTCATGCCGGAGCTGTCCTTCGGCACCCATTTCTTCCAGGACCTCGTGGAGAACAGGATCTTTTTCGTTGCCATCTTCCCCTGGAAAGAGGTTGTCTTCCTCAATACCCGGGTGCTCGGCGAGTTTGAGAACATTTTTGTGGATCTTCTTCCCGATGACCACGAATTTAAGGATATCGTAAAGGTCTATGATGTCGGGGCGCATGGTCTGCGGATCATCGCCGATGTGGTGAAGCAGAAGGTGATGTGTTACCGTGAGCCGGTTTGAGCCGGCCTGCAGGAGACAGTGCGGTAGCCCTCGGTGTGGTGGTGAATAAACAGGGTCAGGGTCGGTTGCAGACCCTTGGAACAGGGTGCCCGGAAGGGACACCCGATGCTTCAGATTAATGCTTAAGGCTTAAGGAAGGGAACCATGGTTGCATTCAGTTATGACGATCTCGAGATTCTTCACGAGCTTGCGCGGATTATGGCAGCTCCGATGGACCTGCGTGAGCAGCTCGTGCAGGTATTGAAAAAAATGAGCGAACAGACCGGCATGGACAGGGGGATGATCTCCATCCTCGATCGCGATACCGGCGAAGCGCTCCTTGATGTAGCCCAGGGCGTGGATATCGAAGGGCTCGATATCACGTACAAACCGGGCGAGGGCATCACCGGTCAGGTTGCCCAGACCGGCAAACCCATGGTTATCGCCAACCTGGGCAAGGAGGAGCATTTCCTCGACAGGACGGGTGCACGGCGTTTTCTCGACCGTTCCGAGCTCTCGTTCCTCTGCGTGCCCATCATCTACGATGGACGCGTGGTGGGGGTCCTCTCTGCCGACAAGGTTGCCCTCCAGGTGGACAATCAGGACTACGAGATCCAGCTCCTCTCCGAGGTTGCCGTCCTCATCTCCAAGGCAGTTCATATGCGGGCGATCGAGGAAGAGAACCGGCGGCTGAAGAATCTCCTGGGTCGCACCCAGCGCCCTTCTTCCGATATCATCGGGAACTCCAAGGGCATGAAGGAGATCTTCGGGCTGATATCCCAGGTATCCGATTCCAATACAACGGTGCTCATTCATGGAGAAACAGGCACGGGCAAGGAACTCGTTGCCCGGTCGCTCCACCGGAACTCACCGAGATCAGGCGGCCCGTTCATCGAGTTCAACTGTGCCGCCATGCCCGACACCCTCATCGAGAGCGAGCTGTTCGGCCATGAAAAGGGCGCCTTCACCGGTGCGAGCCAGCGCCGGCGAGGACGCTTCGAAGAGGCCCACGGCGGCACGATCTTCCTCGACGAGGTCGGAGAACTCTCGCCGCTGGCCCAGGCCAAGCTGCTGAGGGTCATTCAGGAGCGCCAGTTTCAGCCGCTGGGCACCACGCGGATCGTCAAGGTCAATGTGCGGATCATTGCGGCGACCAACCGGGACCTGGAACAGGACGTGGCAGCCGGGAGGTTCCGTTCGGACCTCTACTACCGGCTCAATGTCTTTCCCATCTACATGCCCTCCCTGAGGGAACGGGGCAGCGATATCATCATGCTGGCGGATTACTTCGCCGAGAAGTACGCGAAGCAGTTCAAGAAGGCAATCAAGAGGATCTCCACCCCGGCAATCGACCTGCTCCTGGCCTACCACTGGCCGGGCAATGTGCGCGAACTGGAGAACTGCATTGAGCGGTCGGTCCTGCTCGCAAACGGCGATACCATCGACAGCATCCACCTGCCGCCATCGCTGCAGATGAAGGCATCCGTTCCCGAGAAAAAGCACCAGGGGCAGCTCTCCAGCCTCATCAATACCTACGAGCGGTCCCTGATCGTCGACGCGCTCAAGGATGCCCGGGGAAACCAGAGCCAGGCGGCCCGCGTCCTGGGTACCACGAAGCGGATCATCCAGTACAAGGTGGACAAGTACGGGATAGACACGAAACGCTTCCGGACCAAGAAGGATTAAGGCCTCCGGAAGGAATCCGGACCGGTGGGCCGAGGTCGGTCTCGGGAAGGTGGACAATTACGTTGCATCCCCTGCCCGGTATCTCGGCGAGGATTGCCGGTGTCCCGGGGAGAAACGGCCTGAAACGTGATCGTCATGCAGTGGTCAGTTCATGCTGCGGCCCCGAGCGGGTCCCCTGGAGACCCTGCCGGCTTCCGGGAGAAACCGCACGCCAGTTTGCAACAATATTGTTCTGTTTAGATCCGAATCAACAATATTGACAAACATCTTTTCGGCATTATCGTGTATCAACCAGGGGAAAAACCGGTCCCGCAGATCTTATTAATATTCACAATGCATTGAAATAAAATAACATATTGGCAGAACAGCCCGATAAAACCACCCCGGACCAGGCGGGATCTCCCCTCTGGCATGGATTTGGCTCTTAGAGAGTACAGATACTTGCAAGGAGGAAACATTACGTGTGCCGACTGTTTGCCGTTACCAGTGAAGAGCCGCTTTCACCGATGGTCGCAATCCGTGCCCTGGATGTGATGAAAGAAGGCCATGACGGATCAGGAGTCGGGCTTTTCATGACTGATCTCGGCGGTGATCTGGAGCCGTTCAAGGGCTCTCCCATTCTCTCGGGAATATTTTCCCAGGAGGGTATCAGAAAACTCGATCGATACATGATGGAACTCGGCCTGCTCACCAAGTACAAGTTTTCCATCAGGCCGTCCAAGGAACCGCCCGCCGGCACACCCCATCGGGATGTGTATCTCATCCGGGTGTATGAATATCCCTATGAATGGGATGGCTTGAGCGAAACCGAGATTGCTGACCGGCTCGTGAAGATACGGGTAGCGCTACGGAAGATGGGCGAGGAAGACCAGTCCATGATGGTATTCTCCTTCTGGCCCGACGTGATCATGATCAAGGAAGTGGGAGATCCCCTGCAGATAGCCGAGTACCTCGGGCTCGATCGCAAAGGCCTGCAGGCCCGCGTCATCCTGGCGCAGGGCAGGCAGAACACGAACTATGCCATCACGCTCTATGCATGCCACCCGTTCTTCCTGCAGGGTGTTGCGAGCATGACCAACGGTGAGAATACCGCCTTTTCGCCAATCAGGGAATACCTTACCTCGCGGGGATACGAGGGGTACATGGGCTACCAGTCCGATTCCGAGGTGTTCACGCATATTCTGCACTATACGACACATCGGCTGAGCCTGGGCCTGGATGCCTACAAGCACATCATAACCCCCCTGAAGGACGAGGAACTGGTGCGGCATCCCGAGGGGGCGTTCCTGCGTCAGCTCAAGCACAGCTGCAGGTTCCTCACGGTTGACGGCCCGAACTGTGTCATCGGCTGCCTTCCCGACAAGACCCTGTTCATGGTCCAGGACAGCAAGAAGCTCCGGCCGGGTGTGGTCGGCGGAAAACCCGGGATGTTCGCATTTTCCTCGGAGATGTGCGGGCTCGAGGAGGCCATCCCCCTGCGGGAAAAAAACTATGAGTTCCAGCCAATGAAGTATGACGTCGCCTATGTCGACGCATCGAGGATGGAGGTGAAGAGATGGAATCAGTGGGAAAAATCCATCCATCCACACTGAGTGCGAAAGACCTGCACTGGCATATCCTGTGGGACAAGGACAAGTGCACCCTGTGCGGCAGGTGCACCGCCGTGTGTCCTCTCAGGGCCATAGAGCTCGGTGTGCATCAAAAGAGAGAGATCACAGTGAAGCTCGGCCTCATGGAGAAGCCGGGCAACGTCTACAGCGTGTATCACGGCATCGACCAGGTGACAGAACCTGCTCATGCCTGTATCGGGTGCGGCATGTGCACCCAGGTATGCCCCAACAGTGCCATCTATCCCGTGCTCAACGAAGAGATCGACAAGCTGCGCTACCACACCAATTCAGGTGGAGAGCCCAGGAGGCGGGGAGGAAGGAGGAACGATGCCGGCAGCCTTCTCGACCGGATCAAGTTCATCAGGATCTCCATGCTCACGGACCCGGCCCTGGATGCCGGGCGTCACGAATTCGAGCTGCGGACCCTGCTCGGGCGCATACTCCCGCCCGAAGAGATGATCGAGGCCTCCAGGGGAAATTCATGGATGCCTCCTGTGCGCGAGATCTATCCGCTGATCATCGGCGCCATGTCGTTCGGGGCACTCTCCCCGAACATGTGGGAGGGGCTCCAGATGGGAGTGGCCTACCTCAACGAGGAGATCGGCATGCCGGTGAGGATCAGCACCGGTGAAGGCGGCTGCCCGCCGCGGCTTCTCCGGTCGCGTTTCCTGAAGTACGTCATCCTCCAGATCGCGAGCGGCTACTTCGGCTGGGATGAGATCATCCATGCCCTGCCCGAGATGAAGGAAGATCCCTGTGCCATCGAGATCAAGTACGGTCAGGGGGCAAAACCGGGCGATGGCGGCCTGCTCATGTGGTACAAGGTGAACAAGCTCATCGCGGCCATCAGGGGCGTGCCCGAGGGAGTGAGCCTGCCGTCTCCGCCGACCCACCAGACCAAGTACTCCATAGAGGAGAGCGTCGCCAAGATGATCCAGAGCATGTACATGGCCTGGGGATTCAGGGTTCCCGTCTATCCGAAGATCTCTGCCACGACCACCTCGCTGGCTGTGCTGAACAACCTTGCCCGCAATCCCTATGCTGCGGCCCTGGCCATCGACGGTGAGGACGGCGGCACGGGAGCGGCCTATAACGTCTCCATGAACCATATGGGGCATCCCATTGCGAGCAATATCCGTGATGCGTACCTCAACCTGGTCAAGATCGGCAAACAGAACGAGATCCCGGTGTTTGCAGGCGGCGGCGTCGGGAAGAACGGCAACCTGGCAGCCAATGCAGCGGCACTCATCATGCTCGGTGCAAGCGGCATCCAGATCGGAAAGTATATCATGCAGGCCGCTGCGGGTTGCGTGGGTTCGGAGACCGACCGGTGCAATATCTGCAACATCGGCCGCTGTCCGAAGGGCATCACCTCCCAGGACCCGAGGCTTTACCGGCGGCTCAATCCCGAGGACGTGGCCCAGCGCGTCGTGGACGTGTTCCTGAGCTTTGACTCGGAACTCAAGAAAATCCTTGCACCGCTGGGCAGGTCTACCTCGCTTCCCATCGGGATGTCCGATGCAATCGGGATCGATGACTACCATGCTGCCCGGCGGCTCCAGATAAAGCATGTCGTATAGTTGGGAGATTCGATGAATCATCAGGAAAAAATCATAATCTCCGGAATGGAAGACGGAACCAGGATAGAAACCCGCGTCCTCGAGGAGAGAATCCGGAAGGCTGTCGAGCGGGGCTACCTGAACATCGAGGTCCAGGCATTCGGCCAGCACGGCATCGGAGGCAGACTGTGGAACACGGGCGGGAAGCCCGTACAGGTGAGCATACACGGCTATCCTGGCCAGAGGATCGGGTCCATGGGGTCTCCCGGAACCTACATCGAGGTCCACGAATCGGCCTCTGATGACGTGGGGTGGCTCAATGCCGGTGCAACCATCGTGGTGCACGGCGATGCGACCAACGGTGTGGCCAATGCCATGGCCCAGGGCAAGATCTATGTCGCGGGCGATATCGGGGCCAGGGGCATGACCATGACCAAGAGCAATCCCCGGTTCGATCCCCCGCAGCTGTGGGTGCTCGGCGGGGTCGGTGATTCGTTCGCCGAGTTCATGGCAGGCGGTATCGCGGTTGTCTGCGGTCTCGGTTCGCATTACCGGGGCAATATCCTCGGACACAGGCCGTGCGTGGGGATGGTCGGCGGAAAGATCTTCTTCAGGGGCACCCAGAAGAATTTCAGCGAAAAAGATGCGAAGCTTGTCCGCATCGGCGACGGGGACTGGGAATGGCTTACCCGGAACATACGGGAGTTCCTGGAGGCCATCGACCGGAGCGATCTCTTCGATATCCTGACCTCCGAGCGGTCTGCCTGGCAGCTCCTGGTGTCCCTGGAACCGCATGAGCGCAACGGGACGAAACGGATGCCCATGGACCGGTTCAGGTCCGAGGTCTGGGAGACAGAGCTCGGCAGAGGCGGCCTCATCGGCGATCTGTTGACCATTGACCGGAGCCCTGTACCGGTCATCACCACCGGCGAGCTCAGGCGGTTTGTTCCCGAATGGCAGAACAACAAGTACCTGTCGCCGTGCCAGGCATACTGTCCCACGGGTATACCGGTGCAGAAGAGGTGGGACCTGATCCGCAAGGGCGAGGTGGACCGTGCCATAGACCTTGCACTCGAGTATACGCCGTTTCCCGCGACCGTATGCGGGTACCTCTGCCCGAACCTCTGCATGGATCATTGCACGAGGGGCGAGGTGTTTCTTCCCTCCGTGGACATAACCGTGCTCGGCAAGGCCAGCGTCGAAGCCCACGACCCCACGCCGCTCCCTCCCACCGGCAGGAAGATTGCCGTCATCGGCGGAGGCCCGGCCGGACTGTCCGTGGCATGGCAGCTCTGGATGAGCGGGCATGAACCGGTCGTCTATGACCGGTCGAAAAAACTGGGGGGGAAGATCGCGAGTGTCATACCGCACAGCAGGATTCCCAAAGAGGTCTTCGCTCACGAGATCGAAAGGATCTCAGAGAAGGTGACCCAGGTGCACATGGCCGAGGATCTGACAGAAGAAACCTTCCGGGATATCCGGGACGCACACGACTTCACCGTCATAGCGGTCGGCGCCCAGACCGCTCGTGAACTACGGGCAAAGGGACATGAACACACGGTAAGCGCCCTGGAATTTCTGCAGCTCGCCAAGGCCGATGCCATACAGGTGGGCAGGCAGGTCGTGGTTATCGGTGCGGGCAATGTGGGTTGTGACATTGCCACCGAGGCGCACCGCCTCGGAGCGCAGGACATCACCCTCATCGACATCCAGGAACCGGCATCGTTCGGCAAAGAGCGGGCCGCAGCCGAGGAGATCGGCGCAAAATTCCTGTGGCCGGTCTTTACCAAGGCCATTACCGCCCAGGGTGTGGAGCTTGCCAGCGGTGAGATTCTGCCCGCAGACCTCGTGGTCGTCTCGATCGGCGACAAGCCGGATCTGAGCTTCCTGCCGCTTTCAATAGACGTGAAAGACGGGTTTGTCAGGGTGGATGAGAGGTATCAGACGAGCGATTCGAAGGTCTTTGCCATGGGTGACAGCGTCAGGCCCGGCCTGATCACCGATGCGATCGGTGCAGGCAGGAAGGTCGCACGCACAATAGATGCCCTCCTCAAGGGGACGGAAGAGACCTTTGACCAGCTCGGAGTGATCGACACAAGAACCGTGAGGCTCGAGTACTACAATCCGCGCGACGAACGCCCCACGGATATCCAGGCATGCTCCTTCCAGTGTGCATCATGCGGCGGCTGCCGCGATTGCGGTCTGTGCGAGGCCCTCTGTCCGCAGCAGGCCATCAGCAGGAGGGATCTTCAGCAGGGAGGATACGAATACGTGGTGGACTCCGGACTCTGCATCGGGTGCGGATTCTGCTCGGGTGCCTGTCCCTGCGGTATCTGGGAATTGAGAGAGAACGACCCCCTGGAATAACTTTTTCCCGGGAAGAAACACCAGGGGATAAATAAAAAAATGGAGGCATGAGATGTTAGATTGTAAGACAAAACAGGATGTTCTCAAGGCAGTGCAGGAGCATAAGGTGAGTTTCATCCAGTTCTGGTTCACCGATGTACTCGGCAGGCTCAAAAGCTTCAGTATAACCCCGTCTGAACTGCCGGAAGGCCTTGAAGAGGGTATGGGCTTCGACGGTTCGTCGATCGAGGGGTTTGCCCGTATTCACGAGAGCGATATGATCGCCATGGCGGACCCAACCACCTTTCAGCTGCTGCCGTGGCGGCCGAACGATCTTCCGGTGGCACGGATGTTCTGCGATATCCTCAACCCTGACGGAACAGCCTATGAAGGCGACCCGAGATATGCCCTCAAGCGTATCCTCAAGAAGACTGCGGCGCAGGGCTATACCGTCTATCTCGGCCCGGAACTGGAGTATTTCTATTTCACCGACGAGAACAACCCCCAACCCATCGACAAGGGCGGATACTTTGACGGACTGCCCATTGACCGCGCGCCCGATATCCGCAGGGACACCATCTTCGCGCTCCAGAATATGGGTATCCAGGTGGAGTACAGCCATCACGAGGTGGCACCCTCCCAGCATGAGATCGACCTCAGATTTAAAGAAGCGCTCCATATGGCGGATACCGTCATGACCTACCGGACTGCGGTCAAGGAGATCGCACGGCAGCACGGTGTCTACGCTACCTTCATGCCGAAGCCCCTGTCCGGCGAGAACGGAAGCGGCATGCACGTCCACCAGTCCCTCTTCAAGGGTGATGAGAATGCATTCTTCGATGCTGCAGACCAATATCATCTGTCAAAGGAAGGCAAACATTACATAGCCGGTATTCTCGCCCATGCACGGGAGATCGTGGCAGTCACGAACCAGTGGGTGAATTCCTACAAGCGCCTCGTGCCCGGCTACGAAGCCCCGGTATACGTCTCCTGGGCACGCCGGAACCGGTCCGCCATGGTGCGGGTACCCATGTACAAGCCCGGAAAGGCCAAGGCCACCCGGATGGAGTTCAGGGCACCTGACCCGGCATGTAACCCGTATCTCGCCTTCGCCGTACAGATCGCAGCCGGACTCAAGGGCATGGAGAATAAATACCCCCTGCCCGAGCCCATCGAGCAGGATATCTTCGAGATGGACGAGAAGGCACGCGATGTTGCCGGCATCACGTCTCTACCGGGAAACCTCTTCGAGGCAATCCAGGAGGTGTCCAAGAGCGAGTTGGTGAGAGAAGCCCTGGGCGACCACATCTTCAACAAGTTCATCGAGAACAAGAAAAAGGAGTGGGATAAGTTCAGGATCCACGTAAGCAAGTTTGAGATAGACAACTATCTGCCCGTGCTTTAGATATAGGCGATCATTGCCGGCCCGGCAGGGGACAGTCTCCTGCCGGGGCCGGTGTGTGATCACAGGACAGTTCAAAAGGCCGGGAGGGCTCACTCGTGCACAGGGAAAAAAGACCAGCCATGCTCGTTCTGGAGGACGGATCGTACTTTGAAGGACATGCCTTTGCGGGCAGCGGAGAGACGCTTGGCGAGGTCGTGTTCAACACTGGCATGACCGGGTACCAGGAGGTGCTCACCGATCCCTCGTATAAGGGGCAGATCCTGGTCATGACCTATCCGCTCATCGGGAACTACGGCATCAACGACGAGGATGTGGAATCTTCCGGAATTCACCTGGAGGGATTCGTCGTACGGGAATACATGGATCACCCGAGCAACTGGCGCTCCAGAAAGACGCTCAAGGAATATCTGGAAGAACACGGGAAGATCGGGATCGAGGGGATCGATACGAGGGCGCTTACCCGCCGTATCCGGACCCGTGGTGCCATGCGAGGCATCATCTCCACCAGGAGCAGGAATACAAAAGAGCTGCTCGAGAAGGTAGGTTCATTCCCCGGGCTCGAGGGACAGGACCTTGTGCAGCACGTGAGCTGCACTCAGGCCTATGTGTGGAAGAACGGGGGGGCTGTTGCTCTCGAGGGGCTCCCGGAAAAGACTGCGCCCTATCGGGTGGTGGTCCTCGACTGCGGGGTGAAGTTCAATATCCTGAGAAATCTCGAGAATGCAGGCTGCGAAGTCGTTGTAGTGCCTGCCTGGACGCCGCCGCACGATATCCTGCCGTTCAACCCCGACGGTCTCCTGCTCTCAAACGGTCCCGGAGACCCGGCAGCGGTGACCTATGCGGTAGACACTGTCAGGTCGCTGCTCGGCAGGCTTCCCATCTTCGGCATCTGCCTCGGTCACCAGATACTCGGTCAGGCTCTCGGGGCAAAGACCGAGAAGCTCAAGTTCGGCCATCACGGGGTCAACCAGCCGGTAAAGAACATGGGTACCGGCAGGATCGAGATCACCTCCCAGAACCATGGATTTGTCGTGATCACGGAAACGCTGCCAAAGGATACCCGTATATCCCACATCAACCTGAACGATCATACCCTGGAAGGCCTTTATTTCCCGTCGCTCAGGGCATTCAGCGTCCAGTATCATCCCGAGGCAGCTCCCGGACCCATGGATGCGAATTATCTCTTTGCCGATTTCATGCGGATGATGGACACCAGCGCAGAGCAGACAAGGGCATGATGAGTTCTTTGGCCGGCAGATGAAGGCAGGGGATGCTGCAGGGGAGGCGCTGCCCGGTGGTGAGAGATGAAGAGAGGTCTCATGAATAGATTGTTCCGTCGTTGTGCCGCGCATATGCGGGGATGGAAGGTGTACCTGGGCAGAGATCCCAGGAATCTCCCGGGCCGCTGCCTTGTGTTCTTCCCGGTTCAGCCGGACGTGATCTGCTGCGGCCTTGCCGGGATACTGGTGATCAAGGGATCGTCCGGTACGGCCCGGAACAAGGTGTTTGAAGAGTTCTCCGGCTACGCTGCCCGGATACGGGAGAATCGTTTCGGGATGATTCTCGAGGGGCACATCGCTCCACTGGACTATCTGTGTCCCGAGGCGCTCGAGGCCTTCGAGAAGGGTATCTACTCCCTGAAACAGGACCCCTCAAGCCAGCGGGAGATGTTCTACACCATGCCCGCGGATCGTCTCGAAGAGCTGGTATCGCATATGAAAGCCTTCATGGACGAAGAGCAGGGCCTTTTCGAACAGCATGCCCAGCAGTTTTCAACGAAGGACATGGAGGCCATGTCGCGATCCCTCATCACCTTCAAGGACATCGTCTGGGGACTCGGCGTAGACCTCCTCGGGAACCAGGTCAGGATTCTGGATCTATGCGGGGGCACAACCGTTGTGTCCGAGGAGGTGTTCGGAAAGTATCAGCGGATCAACTTCACCCTCAATGCGCTGGACCGGCTGGAGGTCCGCGGGAGGGATTCCTGCGGGGTTCAGGTGGCATTGACGTTTGGCACTACCGGCGACTTCACCTCTGTGCTGGAGAGGATCAAACAGGACGGGGTCTACGAAGAATTCATGAAGCGGTGCCGGCCCGGAGATGTGTGGGACAGGAGTATCCATATAGCTCCGCACAGCCTCATATTCACGTACAAGACAGCGCTCATCAACGGGGACCTGGGCGACAATACGAAGAGACTCAGGGGCTCCATAGAGACCGATCCCGTCATCCGGTCCGTTGTCAGTTTCCCGAGCGATTCCGAGATGTACCTGGCACATACCCGATGGGCCTCGGTGGGTGCTATCAATGAGGCAAACTGCCATCCCGTGAACAACTTCTGTGTGGATCCATCGGCAGCGACGCAGTGGGATTTCACCGCTGCGAACAAGACCTACCCGTACTACGGGAGGGGTCCGTGGACCATCAATGTCGTGCTCAACGGGGATATCGACAATTATGTCGCTCTGAAGGATTCCCTGGAGTCCGAGTCGTGGCTCATCGACTCGCGCATCACCACCGACACCAAGGTTATCCCGCTCCAGGTGGAGCGATACCTCTACGAGGGGCACGATCTCAAGGAGGCCTTCAGGAAGGCGCTCAATGATTTCGAGGGTTCTCATGCCATTGCACTGGAGAGCAACCTGGAGCCGGGAAAGGTATTCCTGGCTCTCAGAGGCAGCGGCCAGTCCATATATGTGGGTATCAGCAACAACCAGTTGCTGTTCTCATCCGAAATATACGGGCTCGTGGAAGAGACGCCCCGTTTCATCAAGATGGACGGTGAAAGACAGCACAAACTCTCTGGCGATCACACGAGAGGGCAGATCTTTGTCCTGAGAAACGACAAAGGCCCCGGGATCGGGGGGATCGAGGCCCTCTACTACGACGGGCATCACCTGGAACTCACCGAAAACGACATTCAGTGCGCCCAGATAACCACCCGGGACATCGATCGCGGGGATTTCCCCCACTACCTGATCAAGGAGATCCTTGACGCACCGAACTCGGTCAGGAAGACCATGCTGGGCAAGTACCAGATCAGGCAGGGCTCATCGGTGGTCTTCAACCTCGATGACGATGTCATGCCGGGAAAGATCCGGGAGAGCCTGACAGGCGGCCGGATACAGAGAATCTATGTCGTGGGGCAGGGGACAGCCGCTATCGCCGCCGCTGCCGTGGCCGAGGCCATCTCGATTTATCTCAAGGGGACCCGCATGGCCGTACAGGCGAGAAAGGCCTCGGACCTGAGCGGATTCTGCCTCGACGATGACATGTCCGACTGCCTGGTGATCGCCATCACCCAGTCAGGGACCACCACCGATACCAACCGGGCCGTCGCAATGGCGAAAGAACGCGGGGCACACCTGCTGGCCATCGTGAACCGGCGACAGTCCGACATCACCAACAAGGTGGACGGGGTCTTCTATACGAGCGACGGCAGGGATATCGAGATGTCCGTTGCCTCCACCAAGGCCTTTTATTCACAGATTACCGCGGGGTATATCCTGGCCCTGTACCTGGCGAAACTCGTGGGCACCCTCTCCGACGAGCGGATCGCTCTCGAACTGACCCAGCTCGAGAAGGCCCCGGAGCTCATGGCCAGGGTGATCGAAAAGAAGGCCTCCATCCGGCAGTCTGCATGGGATCTCGTGAGGAAGAAGAAGTACTGGGCGGTCGTGGGAAGCGGTACCAACAAGGTCGCCTCCGATGAGATCAGGATAAAACTGAGCGAGCTGTGTTACAAGACCATATCATCCGATATCGTGGAGGATAAAAAACATATCGATCTTTCCTCCGAGCCGCTCATCGTGGTCTGCTCGGCAGGAACCCCGAAGGTTGTCCTGGAAGATATCGTCAAGGACGTCGCCATATTCCATGCCCATGCAGCCCGCGTGGTGGTCATTGCCGACCAGGGGGAGAAGCGATTCGAGAAGATCTCGGATTCGGTCGTGTCTGTGCCCCGCTCAACGTTCCCGCTCTCGGTGATCCTCAATACCCTTGCCGGGCACATCTGGGGATACTACGCCGCCTGCAGCCTCGATGCCCAGGCAGGCTCGTTCAAGGCGTTCAGGACGAAGATCGCCGAGGTGATGAGAGATCACGACGAGAGGAACCTGTCGCTCTATGAAAGCCTGGAAGACCGGGAGCTCCTTAGGAGTGTGGATGACTTTTCCTCGATATTCAATTCATGGAGGAGATCCGGGGCACTGGCATCCATGAACGTTGAGACCGCATCGGATATCGCACTGCTGCTGAAATATGCAGTGGGCAAACTGCCCATCGAAGATTTCTGGAGCGAGTTCGGGGTCTTACGGGCATCGTCTTCGCCGCTGGACATGCTCGATGCAAGCCTCGGCAGGGCAATAGATGAACTGTCGCGGCCCGTGGATGCAATCCGCCACCAGGCAAAGACCGTCACCGTGGGCACGAGCAGAAAGATCGAGGCGCCCAGGGGGCTGCTGTTCGAGGCCATGGAGTACCTGCACTTCTCCCTGGAGAACCTCTCCGCACGGGAGGGAGTACGGCTCAAGCGGCTCCAGGACGCAGTGCTGCAGATAAACGGGTACACGCTCTATGAGGTCGGCGGTCTCGACGACGACGGCAAGCCCACGGATGAGTCCACGGTGAGGGTCATCCAGAAATACGGCCTAGCCCAGAGGATGCATTCCCGCGTGGAAGAGACGGGGAAGCTCATGGGTACGAAGAAGACCATCGTCCGCACCACAGAGGTTTATGCCGGTGACGGAAAGTCGGATAACGCATCCATCATCATCGTCCCGCTCATCGGGTCTGGACGGATCGTGGAGAACCTTCTCCTGCTGCATGTGGATTTCCGCGAAGATCTCTCCGTTGAGCAGAAAAAGGAAGTCCTGGGCGACAAGTTCAACGATATCAGCAACCTGATAGACGAATACAACCTTGCCTGGGACGATTCATTCCTTCAAAGGCTGCCGGTGAAATTCCTGCTGGGCGGGGACACGGAGGCCATAGCCAGGGAGATACAGAAATCGCTGGATGCAAAGTAGGAGGTGGGTGTGCTATACAGCCGCACGGAAATGCTTGGTGCAGGGGTGCGGGTGTTCGATGCCGCAGACCATACGTTACGATGCGACAGCTGAAATGAACAGGTGATAAGATGCCAAAGAGAGAAGATCTGAAGAAGATTCTCATCATCGGGTCCGGACCCATTGTCATATCCCAGGCGTGCGAGTTTGACTATTCCGGGGTACAGGCATGCAAGGCCTTGAAGGAAGAGGGGTATGAGGTTGTCCTGATCAACTCGAATCCCGCCACCATCATGACCGATCCCGAGATGGCCGACCGGACCTATATCGAGCCGATCACGCCTGATGTCGTGGCCCGCATCATCGAGAAGGAGAGGCCTGACGCGATCCTTCCCACGCTGGGCGGGCAGACCGGGCTCAATGTGTCTGTCGAGGTCGCGGCTATGGGGGTTCTCGACCGCTTCGGCGTGGAGATGATCGGTGCGACGCCTGCGGTCATTCACAAGGCCGAGGACCGGGAGAAGTTCCGCCATGCCATGGAGAGTATCGGCCTGAAGGTCCCGGCAAGCGGCTTTGCGCGGAACATGGACGATGTCTTCAGGGTCGCGCAGGAGATCGGATACCCCATCATCATCCGGCCTTCTTTTACCCTCGGGGGTATCGGGGGCGGCATCGCCTACAATCCCGAGGACCTGGAAAGGATAGCCAGGGGAGGGCTCGACGCGAGCATGATCGGCGAGATCATGATCGAGCAGTCCGTGATCGGCTGGAAAGAGTATGAGCTTGAGGTCATGCGCGACAGGGCGGACAACGTGGTGATCATCTGCTCCATCGAGAACATGGACCCCATGGGTGTGCATACCGGCGACTCCATCACCGTGGCCCCTGCACAGACACTGACCGATGTGGAGTACCAGCGACTGAGAAATGCATCGATCGCCATCATGCGCGAGATCGGCGTGGAAACGGGCGGTTCGAATGTCCAGTTCGCCGTCAACCCCGAAGACGGAGAGATCGTGGTCATTGAGATGAACCCCCGGGTATCCCGCTCCTCGGCCCTGGCCTCCAAGGCGACGGGATTTCCCATCGCGAAGATAGCGGCCAAGCTTGCCGTGGGCTATACCCTCGATGAGATACCCAATGACATCACCCGGGAAACCATGGCATCCTTCGAGCCCACCATCGATTACTGTGTGGTGAAGATCCCCCGGTGGACCTTCGAGAAATTCCCGGAGACAGAAGATCTCCTCACGACCTCCATGAAATCGGTGGGCGAGACCATGGCCATCGGCAGGACCTTCAAAGAGGCACTCAACAAGGCTCTGCGTTCCCTCGAGATCGGCCGGTTCGGGCTCGGAAGTCCGCTCGATCCCCCGCCGGTGGAAAACAAGAAGGACCTCGTATCGAAACTGACCTTTCCGAATTCTTCCCGACTGTTCTGGATAGCCGAGGCCTTCCGGTTGAACGTGAGCGAGGAAGACGTGCATGACATGACGAAGATCGATCCGTGGTTTCTCCGCCAGATCAGGGAACTCGTCGATTTCGAGGATCTCCTGACGCGCAGTGAAATCAGCCCCGGGATCCTCTATGAGGCGAAACGGCTCGGATTCTCCGATAAATACCTGTCGCAGCTGTGGCGCACCAGCGAGCAGGCCATCAGGGATATGCGCTACCGGGAGAAGATCGTCCCGGTCTACAAGTCCGTGGATACGTGCGCCGCCGAGTTCGAGGCCTACACCCCCTACTATTACTCCACGTACGAGACCGAAGATGAGGTGCGTCACTCGGACAGGCCCGGGGTCATTATCATAGGCGGTGGCCCGAACAGGATCGGGCAGGGTATCGAGTTCGACTACTGCTGTGTCCATGCCTCGTTTGCGCTGCGGGAACTGGGGTATGAGAGCATCATGATCAACTCCAACCCCGAGACCGTGAGCACAGACTACGACATCTCGGACAAGCTCTACTTCGAGCCG
>JAHDOV010000015.1 GCA_018434685.1 Deltaproteobacteria bacterium | reverse complement strand
TCATGAGATTGCATGCATTGATCTCCCTGATCATGGCATCCTTGTCTTTTTTATATTCCTGGAATTTATAGGCATAGAATCGTGACATGGGGTCCCTGTCTGACTTTTTATCTCCATGTTTTCATGGAATAAATGGAACATCAGAATCAAATGTCCATATTTCATGGACGTCCCGTGTTTTTCTTCTCCGAATTTATTGACTTGATGATGGGGTGATGCGTATTGCTCCAGTCTTTACCAAAATGTTATAATGCAAGACCTGACCCTCAAGCCCCCCTGCAGGGCCATGACCATACCTACAGCCGCAGCGCCAAGCTCAAGAACGGAAGCCGGGTGGCTGATACTGAAGAGGGGACGGTCTATGTTATCTCGGTCAGCGGCCCGAAATCCTATCCCCTGAGTAGCCGGCATCAGGAAATCATGGATAAGAGCGGAACAGACCGGCAACTGTTTCAGGTCATCAGCATCGAGGATAATCGACTGCTCTATGAGTGCTATGATGTGAGAGGAGTGCTGTACGACTCTTTTGTCCTGAAAAAATAATAGCTCTCCATTCAGGAACATCGCAGGGAGATGAGAGCGGAAAGGCACCCTGGGGAAAAATGATTGAAGAGAGGTTCAGGGTCACACGTGTTCGAGGTGGCATGATAGAAGAGAGGTTGTGAAAGCCTCCCGTGAACACAGGCAGAAGGTCAGAGCCAGTCAGCACACAATCCCAGGCAGAAGGGGAAAAACAAAGAAATGTTATTCACCGCGGAAGGCGCTGGGATCGCAGAGAAAAGACACTAGTATTTGTCTGGATGTGCCCAGGATTCCTCGTGCATTAGAACTTCTCGAATCAAGACCCCGAGCCCATCTTCAGCTGCCGTCCCTGTCGATTAAGCTATTGACTCCATGACGGTCATGGTTATTATATAGATATTATTTATTTTTCAGGAATGTAATCCCCTGTAGTATTCTATGCGGTAATTTTAGCTTTCGCCATACCGGGACACCATATGTAATGCATTCTGTGAAGCGTGTGCTGCCATGCAAAAGAAATAGGAAGGGGGTGGTCAACATCAGAGAGGGATTCGATCTTGAGTCGGTATGATGGGACACGTTGTTGCATAAGACAGTTCTACCCGATGAAGGTATCATCCTGGGATGTACAGAAACACGAGAGGGTGGAATACCAAAACCCAAAAAATGACAAGATCCGATACAACTTTCTGAGGCAATGGAGGGTAACGTTATGAAAACAAAAATACTCGGGATTCTTGGGTGCATAGTGATCGCATGCTTCCTGACAGGGGGTTTGTACGGGGCTCAAGAGTGGGAATGGGAAGGGCAGGTAAATATTAATTCTGCCATGGAGGCAACCCTCGAGTTGTTGCCTGGGGTGGATATGGAAACTGCACTGAACATCATCAAATTCAGGGAATCGAATGGTCCGTTTACCACAATTGACGAACTGAAGAAGGTAAAGGGTATCGACGATGCAGTCCTGGAACAGATTCGGCCATATGTCTCTATAGAGAAGGAAACCCAGCTCCAGTACCGCCAGTAAGGAGGTTGTAGGAAGGGTGTCAGGTCTCGAAACGTGACATTGCTTCGTTTACAGTCTGCTCTAGCTGTTTGTCCTTACTCATCTGAATGCTAAACCGGGTGCATATCTGACACCCTCTTCACCGCGGTGACAAATAATGGGATCTCCTTTTTGACAGCAACCTTACTTTACCTGTACCCACAGTAACCCTGATAGAATTTCATGATCATTCCACCCAGTTCATCATCTTCGATGTGGAGCAGCAGGTCTTCATATGTTACCCAGTTGAGAGTCAATATATCCAGCCTGTTTATCAGGTCATCTTTGTCTGCGTGCCTCTTCATGAGATTGCATGCATTGATCTCCCTGATCATGGCATCCTTGTCTTTTTTATATTCCTGGAATTTATAGGCATAGAATCGTGACATTGGGTTCCTGTCTTTAAATATATTGGGAGTGACGAGTGTCACATACAGCTGGTCAGGGAATTCGTTGTCACTGTTGCGGAAGGCCAATGCATTTTCGATTACCCGGACCAACTGGTTCCTGTGTCTGTCATGGGTTACCTTCTTGTCGATATCGGAATACCATTTCATTTCACAGAAGCACACAAACCCTTTTTCGCCTGAATATTGTATCCCGTTGCCGTTGTTTGCTGAATGGGGATCATCTTTTCCCAATATCCTTTTTCCGATTCTCCCCATCGCCAGGTCCAGATTTGTATTTCCCTCTTTTATTCGAGGGGGAAGGGGAAGGGCCTCCAGCCATATCTTGTCATCATCGCCGACAACAAGGTTGTCATAGCATGTAAGGATTTCCGCCAGTCTCTTAATTCGATCAATGCCGCCACCTGAGTACCAGGACATTGCCAGGAATGTCCAGGCCTGCTCATCATGATAATCCTGGTGTTTCTGTTCTTCTTGTTTTCCCAGCCTTTTCAGGAACGCGTTCCACTGCAGATCCGTAGTCTCTATTCTTTGACGAATTCTGGTCGAATTGGTTTGTAAATAAGTGGATAACATATTGTCCTGTCTTGAAATTCAGATTAACTCTAAATCAGCCATCAAATGTCAATATTTCATGGACGTCCCCTGTTTTTTCCCAAAATGTTATAATGCAAGACCTGACCCCCGAGCCCCTAAGAAAACGGCAGGATCTCTCCGAGAGATCCTTTGCATGGTCTACCCGGTATGGATATAAACGTGCACGATGGCGCAGGTTGTGGCGCATGGAGATCCAGGACTTCCTTATTGCTGCCATTCAGAATATCTCCATCCTTATTAAGCAAAAACCTTTGAAAAATAATGATGCTAAGCCTCATCGAAGGCCAATAAAGGCTTCAGCAGGTAGAATAAACTCTCTTTGTTGCCGTATTTCATCTTCCTTGCGCAATTGTAAGTTACCTGGGAGATGTGTTGATGTCAGTTATTCAGAAATGTTGGCTTAATCCGTTCACAGAATAAAGATTCCTCAAACAGCTATTCGAGCAACAGCCCGTCAAGACCTGACCCCCCAAGCCCCCTTTTTTCTTAGCCTATTCGTTGCTCATAATAATCAGTGACTCTCTTAATGGTGGTGCTTTAGTATCAAAGTGCTTCCACTGCTGACCAGCAGCTCTTAAATGTCGAAGGCAATGTACTCCTTTCAAGGAAAAGCCGGCTTGATTTGCCGCATCAGCTATTATTAAGTCAACAGGTATGTGCACACCTCCATAACAAGAAGTACTAACTACCAGCCAAATTTCTCCACCTGTGCGCATCTTAGGTTTCATGGTTTTAAAAATTTTCCACATATCGTCGAAGTATGCATTTATCATCACAGGGATTCTATTATTCCACAAGCCTTCATTACAATTCAGTTGATCAACGATAGGGGACAACAAACTGGATTCAAAGGATACTTCCTCAGGCCACTTAACCTGTACATGTGACCTCAGGGTTTTTAATCGTAATTGCTTCAGTTCAATATTGTTTTTAATATAGTCTCCGAGAAATAATTCTGGACGATAAATATCTGAATAGTCAAAAGAATTTAAATAAGGAGGAGAAGTTACTACTAGATCAAAACTATCATCTGTCAGAGTAGATAATTCTTCTCGGGAGTCACCCACCATTATTGCTGAATTGTATTTGTGGCTGATTGGATGAGTCACTACATCTTGCAGCATATTAAGAGCATGGTAGCGAAACTGTTCAATTAAATCTTCACACGTATAACGTCGTTCTTGCCAATAAGATTTATAACGAAGGGCCTTACCATCACGCTTTGCGTTACAGCAACTGTAAGCTGCAACAATTGCGGCAAGTTTAAAAGCGTCCTTATAAGTACCGCCATATTGTTCAATCGCGCTCACTAGGGATGAAAACCGCCTCAACACACTTTTGTTAAATAGCCATTTTGACAGACCTTCTCTTTCTGTGAAAGTAGAGAAACCCTCCAAGTCCGAATATGAACCGTCGGCGCTATTTACGATTACTTTGTTAAGATTTCTTTTAAATTGTTTTTTATGCCACTTTCCCGTGACTGTCTTGACTTGTGCTGTAAATGCTATAAAAGGATTAACCTCAATAGATAGACAATAATGACCATTAAGCGCAGCTGTTAAAGGAGTTGTCCCCGTTCCGCAAAATGGCTCCAATATATTAAGCTCTTGATTTTGCTTCTTTAGATTTTGGTAAATCGCCTCGTTAACGAGCGATGTGGAAAAACCTTCTTTGAGATAATACCATCTGTGCCTCGGCAATTGGGAGGTTGAGTCGAAGTTAAAAAAATCTTGATCCCTATATTGACTATCATCAATTAATTTATACATATAAAATAACGTTATTATATTCTTTTTTCAGAGGCGGATTGACTTTCTAAATAGAAGACAAACCCCTTGCCTCGTGGAGGAAGTTCAGCATTTTGACATGTGCGTATTTCTTTCCATTGTCCTGTCTCATAATTACAGCATCCCAGTGCTTCAAACTTTTCTATATCTCTACCGTCATAAGCTACGAGGCAAGCTTCAGATGCTGCAGGGTCACGTTCCAAATATTCCTTAACTTGAGTAATGCCATCGCGTAATCGTGGCTCTGAATGTTCGGAGTGACCATTAGTGCCTAACCATTTGACCTCGATAATATAAAACCGAGGTTCGCCATGGATACTTATTTCTATGTCAGTCTCGTCCCCGGTAACCTTGCCGACATTCCCAGAAACAACTGCATAGTCTAAGTTCTCTTCAAGCCAATTCCATAAGTTATCATGAAAAATCTTTTCTGTCTTTTTAGGAGAGTTTCTCAGTATTCTATTTCGCCTATTTCCCCAGTGATCTGAAGAAATTCCGGGATAACGAATGCGGTTTTGATAGTGTTCAAGAATAGATAGTATATAGTCATTTCCGTGCCTCGCTGTTTTCTTATGCGTAACGGGACCACGATAAAGATGTAAGGCATTCAATTCACTTTTTATCAGTCCATTGGCATAGATTACCATTTCGACACCGCTGAACACGTGAATGATACAACATGCCTGAGATTTTGAATATGGTGAAAGTTCTGATAGAGCAGTGCTTGGTATAGAATCTAAACCTTTAATCTTTAGGTTTTCATCTATAATAATAATGTTTGCTCCTGTACCAAGGTTTTGACACAATGATGAGACGGTTAGATCTTCTTGGGCAATATCCGCGCCTGAAAAATCAAGCTTAAATATACATTCCATAGCACCTAAATCACGCTGATTATTTCGAAGAAAATCATGCACTCTTTCAAGGCAGGGCGAAACAAGATCATGCTCTAATTCCGGTAATTCCAACACGACTTTTGTTGCTGCATCTCTACAAACAGCACTTATAGCAGCATTTATTTGTGGACTTTTACGAAACATTTCCACCTCTCTCTTGGATTGTTTTAGCTGATTGATAATTGTCCAAGACTTGGAAGAAAATAGCAACCAAGTTTGTTTTACTTAATGTGGCAGATTTATCTTTTAATAAAAAGTTGAAACCCAACAATATCTGAAGACTATCATTTGTGAGCAAGCTATCAGTCTCCAGCGGACTGCCCCATCCCTGAGCTTTCATAGTCAAGTACGTAGCTTCTGAATAAACTAACTCTTTAAGTTTGTACCAGCCCCTCTGATTAATGTGTCTGCCTATTGTTTGGTATAGTTCATACTTTCTTGCAATTACCTCTTCTTCGAGAATATTTGCTAGAATCTGTGAGCCAATTTTAGAAATTTGATACTTGGTTGAAAGTATATTGCCCCCATCATCCAAATTGCTTTCCACAATATTCACAGCCCCTCTGAAAGCAAGAACATCAGCTGCGTTTTGGACATTTGGATCGTATGGGCCTTGTTTATATGTCTCATAGCTTTTAGGGCTGGCTAGTTCCCAAAGCAGAGATAATGTGTCAGCTAAATAGACAAACTTTTGTAATTGTAGCCTGCCCAATTGCTGCCCGTGCTTATCTGCAGTCGATAGTGCAAGGAGAACATCCTTGTATCTGTATCCAGTTTTTGACATCATCGTTTCTTATAGTTAAGGATATTTTCGAACTCTTTACGAAGGTCTTCAATGTTATTTTTTTGCACGGTTGACAATCTTCCGTATTGTACCAAATTTAAGATACTTTGCCGCCTAACTTCTTTTGACTCATCTGCTAGTATCGGCCCCGCTAAGCCACCAGGTTGTAAGTTCCCTGTGGTAATCAGAGAGTGACCTTCTTTGGAAAACATCTTGAACATGCTTGCAACATTATCAACATATGTTATATCAAGAGCACTCTCTGGTGTTTCGCAGATAAACGAACCGTCAGATTGACTCAACTCCTTTGATAAATCAATCATTGCCATTCTGAAGGCAATGTCTAAAAAGAATCGCTGAGCTTCAGAACAGGAGTCCGGATCAGGACGCAACTGATCATCAAATTTTGGTACATATAGATTGAGACTTAAAAATTGGATGTCTGCCTCTTTCGTATCAAGTTCACAAGGTATTCCTAAAAAGGAGGAGGCATAATTTTTATATAACTCGCCCAATCTGGTTATTCGCTCGTTTGATATTAAAATAAATTCATCATATTTCTTTTCCAGTTCAGCTCTCAGGATTTCAAAGCTTCTTTGTTTGTTTTGATATTCTCGTTCCTTTTGTTTTAGCTTTGTGTTTAGATTTTCTTGTTCTTCAGGTTCTGTTGTATCATCTGGGATTACTATGGGCTGTTCCACTTTTATATTATCGTATTGGAACTGCAAGTCTTGCTCTTGATTAATTAATAGATCTAACTTTTTCTCAGTCTCCATAAATTCCTGTTCAAGAGAAAGCTTTTCACGAATCTTCTCGGAAAGCTGCGCATCAAGCAATGGAAAGTTTGTCATATTTGAATAAATATGTTCAACACCGCATAATGGACATCGATTTTTTTTCAATAACTCTTGAGCGGCTTGCCCGAATCCTTCTGCTTTTGTACCGCATGCCGGACAAATTCGCCGATGTATTAGCTTATGAATGGCAAGTTCGACTTCTCTTGATTCAAATTGAATGAGCTGTTCAATGATAATTTTTTCTTCGCTCATGAATAGCTGGTTTTGTAAATCTTCGATTTGACTTGTCAGAACCGACAATCTTTTTTTAATGCGTCTTGCCGATTCTTGAAGAGGTACTTTCTTGTTGGCAATAATATTTAATTGTTCAATTGTCTGATATTTTATGTCTTCTAAGGTTTTAATTCCGTTTTTTTCAGCGGTATCTTCTATTATAATACCTTTTATGTCAGTTCTGTCCGCATCTTTCTCTTCTCTTGTGCTCAACTCGTCCTTTATTTTATTAATATCAACGTGTAAGTGACGTATCTCGCTGTCGAGATTTTTCAATGATTTTCTCTTGTTTCTAAATTCTGCCTCATCAATAATGTCGCTGAAGAGTAGCATAAGAAGGCGAATCTGCGTTTCAGAGTCCCATACCAGGTTAGGGCGGTCTTCAGGTAAATAGCATAGCTTATGCACGATTAAGCGAAAGTCGCACATTGCACGATAGCCGACAGTTTCTTTCAAAAAAAGCTCGAAGTTTTTTTCTGCATTGGGATGTGCAAAAGTTACGTCGTTATTTAGTGTGAAAGCTAACAATCTATTACTTTTGAATCCTCTCTTTAATCTGATTTCATGGTCGTTAAGACGAAACTCAACCTCTACATATGCATTTTCTGGTTTAGCTATTCGCCCATGGAAGTATCTATATCCCCATCGCTTACCCTTTGTAGGCTCGATTTCAAGATCAGGTTCGCCAGCAATACAATAGATAATTGACTGTAGAATGGTTGTCTTTCCTAATCCATTACCGCCTAGAATAAGAAAACTGTTATAACTTATTTCGATAGGTATAGTTTCATTAAACAGGGGTTGATAACCAACCAACTCAACTTTAGTTATCCTCGGGAGCGTCGGCGTTCTATAAATCATAAGCATTAACCTTGAAATATATAATTAATAAAAATCGGGGTTAGGTCTTGATTCAAGAGAGTCATTTCTCCCCATCAAATCTCATTTTCAGAAACAGCTGGCAGAAAAGCAGACAGATCTTTACTCTTCCAGACGCCATCCATAGTGGATGTGTACGAAGACAAATTTATCTGCCCTCCGGTTACAAAATATTCTAATCCCGAGTTCATTATTCATTCATGGTGTGAATTCTCGGGTGCAATTTGCGGTATACTACTCTGAACATAATTGATTGTCAAATTATCCTTCAAGCTTTCGGGACGTTAGGCTCAAGAACTTAGGCAGGGCGAGCTAGAGAGTTCGGGATCTCAGGCAGAAGGCAGGACGAGCCCGATTGCCCATGATCTGAGGCAGATCGAGCCAGTCAACACACGATCCCAGGCATCCTGCGTCGCAGAAGCTATGCAGGACACGGAAGGAAGATAGAAGAAAGAAAGGCGTTGGGCTCTAGGCGCTTGGCACTGGGCCAATGAATGTTACCTATGTCCTGAACCTGTACCAGGAAAAAAATCGGACTTCTTTTCTCCAATCGCCGTCTCCCGATTGGAGAAATGTTTTTAAAACTCAGCGACCTCTGCGTCACTGCGGTGAATATATTCTTTTGTTTCTTTCCCTTCTGCCTGGGATCTCGAACTCAAGTCTCCCTCCCTCAATCAACCATGGACAAAAGGACGTGGCTGACCGCTTCCTTGTGTTCGAGCAGCAGCAGGCGCGCGACGCTGCCGGGGCCGAAGAGAAGCTCGCCCAGGGTGGCGGAATCGGTTTCGAGAAGGACAGCCAGGATGCGCGGGCTGTGGCGGCGGAGCAGGGCTTCCACGTTGCGGTAAAAGCGCTCGGCGCCGTCATCTGCCAGCAGCAGCAGGCGCGAGACCCGCTCACCTCGGCTGTTGCCGGTCTGCCTCTCAGCCATATTAAGGCCGCGCTGTTCACGTGCAAGCCTTGTTTCGGCAAGCTCCAGGCCGCGGACGACCATGTCGGCCCGATGGACGCTCTTCAGGGCGTCACTGAGACTCGGCGTGAGTTTCACTGATGCTACTGCGATTGCGCCCCCGGGCCACAGCAGCCGGGTATGCGCACTCAGCATGTTCAAAACCTGTTGCCCGCGCGGGTCTTCTTCGACCAGCCGGGGCAGGCGGGGGATAGTAGTCTGCATGGGCACACAGCTTAGATCAATGCGGCCGACTCCACAACCGGTAAATGAAACGAAGGTGCTGGGCGCCAGGAAAGACAAAAACAGGGTATGAGAAGAAGGCGTTAGGCACTAGGCACTGGGCACCAGGTCAAAGATAAAAGACGTCTATTTAATTCGCAATTCGAAATTCGCAATTCGAAATGTTTTACCCTTCTGCCTGGGGTCATGGGCTGACGGGCCCGTCCTGCCTGAGATCATGAACCCAATGTCTTGCCCTGCCTGAGATCCTGTTCTTTCCCGCTCGTACTGCCTAGTTTCCCGGGCTGCCATGCTCGACCTGCCTTGGCCCTTCGCCTCACTGGTTCAGTACTCTATGGATGATCTCGGCTACATTTGAATTGGCCAGCGGCTTCATGACATACTCCCGGATGCCGATCTCCTTTGCCCTGTCTTCCGATAGCCTCTCGCTGTAGCCGCTGCATATGATGATGGGCATATCGGGCCTGATCTGAAAGACCTTCTCGGCCATCTCAGAGCCGGTCATCTCCGGCATGGTCATGTCGGTAAAGATCAGGTCATACGCATGCGGATCACCCTCGAACGCCGCAAATGCCGCAGCGCTGCTCGTGTGAGCCGTAACCCGGTATCCCAGGAACTCCAGGAGTTGTTTCTCAAAATCGACCAGGGATTCCTCGTCATCGACCAGCAGGACGTGTTCGCCGCGGCCACGAGGCAAGGCGTCATCCTTCGTTCTGGTATCCACTGCCTTGAGGTTGTCGAATATGGGGAGATAGACATCGAACGTTGACCCCTTGTGCGGTTCGCTTTGCACCAGGACAACCCCTTCTAAGGATGTCACGATCCCGTGCACGATTGCCAGTCCCAGGCCGGTGCCTTTGCCGGTCTCCCTGGTCGTGAAGAATGGGTCGAAGATACGTTTGATCGTTTCGCCGTCCATGCCGCAGCCGGTGTCACGAACTCTCAGTTGCAGGTAAGGCCCTGCGGCGAGTTTCGGATAGGCTCGAACGAACTCCTCATTGAGCCGCGCCGGAGACACGGTGATCTCCAGGGTTCCGCCGCTGTGCTCCATGGCATGAAAGGCATTGGTGCACAGGTTTACGATCAGCTGATGGATCTGGATCGGGTCACCCAGAACGGTGCCGAGTCGATCGTCGATATTCTCGACAATGCGAATGGTGGACGGAATCGATGGGCGCAGCAGTTTGAGCGCCTCGGCAAGGATCTCCTGTATCAGCACCGGCTTGAGTTCGGGTTCGGCCTGCCGGCTGAACGTCAGGATCCGCTGCACCAGTTCCTTTGCCCGCTGTCCTGCCTTGAGGACCTCCTGCAGGTTTCTCTGCCCCCGGTCCCCGGGAAGCAGGTTCAACAGGGTCAGTTCCGTATAGCCGATAATAGCGGCCAGGATATTGTTGAAATCGTGTGCGATTCCACCCGCCAGGGTGCCGATTGCCTCGAGCTTCTGTCTCTGGAGAAACTGGGCTTCCAATCTCTTTTTCTCCGTAATGTCCATGAGCGATGAAACATACCGCGTGGTTCCGGGAATCATGGCCGTTGTCAGGAAGATATCCCGCTCTCTGCCGTGTGCATCAACGAAACAGAATTCATAATGTTTCGGGGTCGACTCCGGAGAAGTCATCCGCTGTTTCTTGTGCAGCCTGACCCGCTCCATATCACGCCTGGCAGTGAAGTCCATCCAGGTCTTGCGGCCCTCGATTTCCTCGCGTGTGCAGCCCGAGAGTGATTCAAACTTGGCATTCACCAGCGAGATGATGCCGTCATCCTCGATGATCGCTACTGCCGTGCCGGTATTCTCAAAGATCGTGCGGTAGATCTCTTCACTCTCGCGCAGCTTCTGCTCGGCCTGTTTATATGCGGTGATGTCCCTGAAGCTCCAGACCCGGCCGGCCACCTTCTCGTCAATGATCAGCGGTGATGAAAATTGCTCGTAGATCCGTCCGTCCTTGAACGTGCGGGTATCGAAATATGCGGTCGATGTATCGTACACACTCTCCACCTCGGAGAGAAAGGCCTGCGGATCAGGAAGCTGGTCTGCCACATATTCAAGCAGTCTGATATTGTCCCTGGTCTCGATGAGATCCTGCGGAATGCGCCACATCTGTGTGAAGAGATCATTGGCATGGGTGATTTTTCCTGTCTGATCGACCACCAGGATGCCGTCGGCCGTGGAATCAATAGTTGCCCTGTGCAGAGCTTCACTCTCCCTGAGGGCATGTTCCATCGTGTGGCGCTCGGTGATATCGCGCACAATGGCACAGACCACCTTGAACTCACTCCACTCGAATAACCCACAGGAGATCTCGACAGGGAAGGTCGTACCGTCTTTTTTCCTGTGCCATGTCAGGGGAATAGCCTTGGTGTTGGATTCATTGCCCTTTATGGCGGTTCCGCACATAGCATCAGCCTCTGCGCTCAATTCCGTAATGTGCATCTTCAGCAGCTCTTCTTTGGAGAAGCCATACAGGTGCACGGCTGCCGTGTTCGCATCGATAAGCCGGGAAGTCTCTGTATCGATCAGCAGGATGGCATCCTTCTCGTTATCAAAAAGGAGCCGGTATTTTTCCTCGTTCTGCCGCAGTTCCTGCTCGATCTTTTTGCTGCGGGTAATATTGCGTGCGATAATCAGGGTCCTGGAGACGCTCCCGTCTGTGTCGATGATGGGGTAGAAGATATTGTCGTAGTAGATGCCTTTGCGCTGGTCTTCGAAGCGCAACGGTTTGGCCCTGCGCAGCACCTCTGCAGAATACGACATCCTCAGCTCGGCGATATCCCGCGAGAAGAAGTCCCAGAGATACTGGCCGATGAGTTCCTCGGGAGAACTGCCCAGCTGCCTGGCTGCAGCAGAATTTATGAAGAGGATGCGTGCCTCTTTGTCTACGACCGTGAAGATTTCATCCGGGGTGCTCAGGAGGGCCCTGAGTATCTGATCCTTTTCCAGCAGCGACGCATTCATGTCCTGGAGGTTGTTATTTTTCTGTATGAGCTCTGAGATTGTCTGCTGAAGCTCTGCATACGTCGGTTTAAAGGCCATTTGGCACCCGCTCGTGTCATTTTTGAAAGGATAGTCTCTTGCCCGCCGGCAGATCCCTGGTATTCTGACCTGCTGCTCTTAAGATAGACTGTATTATTACACACAACAATGCATGCATATATAAGAGCATACCTGAAAAAGTTGTAAGCATAGACTGACAGGCTCGATATGTCGGTAAAAGAGGAGATTTGTTTCTCAACAACATGTGAGAGAAGAAGGCGCTGGGTGCTGGGCGCTAGGCGCTAGGAAAAGATGAAAACAGGGTATGAGGTGTAGGGTCTAAGGTATGAGGTGTAGGAGCGCCTTCAGGCGCGAGCATTTAACCAATTTGAAACCCAGAAGCTCAGTCCTAAAACTTAAAACCTAAAACCTTATACCTCAAACCCTCTTCCTGATACACGTTCAAACCGGAAGAATAAAACCCGTCCCCCGGAAAGCGGGAGACGGGCCGTTGCAGGTTCACTGTGCGCAGTCTGTGCCGTAGTAACCGGCCTGAACGAGCACTGTCTTGCCGCCGGGCATGGTCACCTTCTGGTAATACAGGCACTTGTTCGCGACGGTCTTCGTGGTGGGATGGATCCATGAATAGTTTATCCACCCGCTAGGCCTGGTCTTGGCCGCAGAGGTCATCTCGGTTACGAAGAAGCGCCCCTGGGCATCCTGCAGGCCGGTCATGTTCTTGCCTTCGAACGACGGTGCGATGGGGTTGAGCAGGCAGATCTGGTCCATGTCGGAGATGACCACATAGCCTTCGCCGCCGAGGAATCTCATGGCACGCAGTTCTCCAAAGGCGGCGTCCCCCCTGGTCTCGACGAGCTGGGCAGCCTGTGCCACAGTGCTCATGACCTCTTGAGCGGTGTCAGTAGCGGCATGCAGGGAAAATGAACTCAAAACCAGTACCACCAGGGCCAGGGTTGCGGTGCGAAATTCTTTCATAGCTGTTCCTCCTCCTGAAATTGGGTAGCTTCTCCCTCTGTATCGGGCATATGGCGAGTTGAGATAACAAGAAGAGATCAATGGCGGATTCTTTTAGCCATGCCCTCTAAGATTTGGTAGGAGTCGCCCTGCAGGGAGCGATGGTTTCTTTGTGCGAAGCCGAGGTTATCTCCCGGTCCAGAACGCTCTGCCTGGACCGCTACTGTGCTGCCTCTGAAATCGAGCATCTTTCCCCGGGGCCTCGGCGCACCTCGATGGTGCAGGAGTCAAAGATGTTCCTGCGCTTATTGTTTCTTCTGCTCGGCTGGAGGGGTCTTCTGCTCCGCCGGTGCACTCTTTGGGGCTTCAGGTGCTGTTTTCTTGGCTGGTTTCAGGATCGGCGAGGGCACGACGTAATCCAGAGAATGGCACTGGTTGCAATACACCTCGGAGGCTTTATGGGCATGGTGGCACATCTCACACGGGAGGTCCGGACCGTAATGCGAGTTGTGCGGGTTCGCCTCGTCCCCCCTCTTGGTCTTCTCGATGAGCTCAGGGATCGGATGGCACACCACGCAGGTTTCTGTGGGCACTTCTGCTGGCGGCTGAGTTTCACCATGGCACTTGGTGCAGGTTACCCCGCTGAGCTGGTGCGAGTGGCTCAGTGGCATGGTATTGGTCAGCTTCGGATCCTGTTCCTTATGACAGGTTAAACACTGCTGGAGTGTCAGCGCCTTGGTGGGTGGGTGATTGGCAGGAACCATGCTGTCGCCGCCATGACACGCGGCACAGTCACCCCCTGCAGCCGTGGCGATGTTTTGCGCCTCTGCAGCTTCAAGGGCTGCCGGATGAGATAACCAGAACAGAAGAACGAACAGGCCCAGTGCCGCTGCAACACCGTAACCCCATAATTTTCTGGAATACAAGGATACGGAATCTGTGTCTTCCATGGCCTTTCTCCTTTGTATTTTCTGTAACAGATCACCTTCGGCGATTAATGAACGTGTCGATGTCTGTCGGGTCATGAGAGAAGGGCACCCTGAACGGGAGCCCTTCCCAAGGTGATACTGTCTTTTCCCCAAGGAGCACATCAGCCCCAAGGTTTCATGGCGGCAGCGCTCTTGCCTGCAAGCCTTCCGAACACAATGCATTCGGTCAGGTTACCGCCGCCCTGGTAGACGAACTTGAAGCACGAGGAGATTTCCCCGGCGGTGAACAGCCTGGGAACCGGCTTGCCCTCCCAGTCAAGGACCTCTCTGTTTGCGTTGGCTGCAAGGCCTCCCTTGGTATTCGGCCCGCCGGGATAGATCGGCATGGCATAGAAGGGTGGTTTGTCGACAGGTTTCAGCGTGCCTTTGAGCCGGTCGAAATCGTCGTCTTTTCCTGCTGCGCAGAACTTGTTGAAGCGCTGGACGCTGTTGGCCAGATTGGCTGTCTCGAGGAGTTTCCGGTTCTCGGGGTGTTTCTTGATCAGCTCCGCCAGTTCCTCAATCGTGTCGGCCTTCATGATCCAGCCCTTGTTGATGGCATCCATGTTATCCTTTGTCCAGGGTATAAACCCGTATCCTGCTGTAGAAATTCCCAGATAGGTGATGGTGTACTTCTCTCTCATCGCCTCGTCGAAGACGAGCCAGCTGGGCACACGGGGATAGATGAGCTTGACGATGTCCATCTTTATCCCTTCCTTGTAGAAGAGATAGCGGCTCGGGTCTTTGGTGATGAGATGTTCGGCCGTGTACCTGTTTCCATAGCTGTCGACCACGATAGAATGTTCTTTTCCCACGCCAGGGGTGATGATTCCCATCTTGAGATTGTGCTTGCGGACGGGAAGGGCTGCGATCATGCGCGATGCCGCCTTGCCCACCTTCGCCAGGCCGGCCCCTACGCGCATAGCCATCGCGATCCCGTCGCCGGTGTTGTCCGGAGAACCGTAGAAGGCCCATCCCTCGACCCCGGGGCCCTCGAGGAAGGCCTGCCTCATGGCGGCATTGTATTCATACCCGCCCGTTGTGACAACAACCCCTCTCTTTGCCTTGCAGGCAATCTCCTTGCCTTCCTTGTTCACTGCGATAACCCCGACGATCTCCCCCTTGTCGTTGGTAACCAGCTCTTTTGCAGGCGTGTTGTAGAGCACCTTGATCTTCCTGCTGTCAACGCCTCCCTTGAGCACCGTGAAGAATGCCTCGCCGTTCATCTTCTGGTCCTTCGGCAGATCCTTGGTGGGTGTGTCGAAGGCAGCCTGTCCGGTGAAGGTGCTTCCGAAGACTTGGTACCCGGATTCCGCGGCACCGGGGAACGTGGGGAAGGCAGCACCTGCAAACCCGCCCATGCTGACTAGCTTGAGATCCGGATCCAGCTTCTGCAGGAACGGAACATTCTGGGGCGCATACTCTGCAAATTTTTCCGCGAGGTCGTCGGACCATTGCGGTTGTTCCCCTTCAAACTTCCAGGGGATGTTCTCACCGCTGAACATTGCCTTGGCATACTCCTTCAGCGCCGCCTTGTTGCCCTTCGGATCGGGCGAGTGGAAGATGCCGCCGGACATCCTCGTATTGGAATAGTGGGTTTCCATGGCCTGCTTTTCCAGGACCAGTACCTTTGCCCCGGCATCATGGGCCTCTATTGCCGCACAGGCACCGGCCCCTCCTAACCCGAGCACCACCACATCGGCTTCTTCATCCCACGATTTGGGCATCTCTGCGGCGAGGGCTTTTCGTGGACCGATAATCAACCCCCCGCCGGCAGCGCCGGCTAATGCAACTCCCCCTGTCTTCTTCAAAAACTCTCGTCTAGTTAACCCTTTGTTTTTTCCTGATTTATCCTTGGCCATGGTATACCCTCCTTTTTGGTATAATGGTTAACGGATCATTACCCCACATATTACAGAGTTAAAGTAACCGGGCAGGAGGTAATGTCAAGACTGGTAATACCCTCAATTTATCCGGATATATGTTCGTTACAGATGCGGGATTGCCGGTTTTCGATAACGTATTAATGTGAAAAGAAAAGAAACAGTTGGAATTAATCCATAATAATGAGGTATAAGAGTACCATGCAATGATAGTGCGATCGAGATACAAAAAAACTTCTAAAGAGGATATCCTATGAAGCTGACGGAAAAACCTGAGGGAAATTTCGAAGGAATGACCAGAAGGCTGTTTATCAAGGCACTGGGGGGGCTGGCCGGACTGAGTATCCTGGGGAGTGTGGGCTGCTCGCATAAGAAGAAGAAAAAGCCCGTCGTGGTAGTGCCGAAACCGAAACCGATAATCACCATTAAATACAAAGACAAGAATCTCAATGGGAGATTCGATCCCTGGACAGATGATCGCATCGGCGAAGACGCGTTTTATCGTGAAGGGGAAAACCTGGTCATCTACATCGTGCCCGGGAATGTGAAAACAGGAGATGTGCTGGATTATTCCATAACCGGACCGGTGGGGACCGTGATCTTCAAGAACAGCCTGACCCTTGCGAGTGACGACGGGTATGTGAAGATAGACGGGCTCGGCACCAACACGACCGAATATTTTGTCGCCCAGGGCGGGTATGGAACGTACACCATACATGCCTCTCTCAATGGCAAGGTTCTGGTGCCCGGGGGAAAAGAGTTCAAGATCTCGCCGAGGCCGAGGGGGTAGGGGCGTACATCCCTGTCGTGTCTCACTGACAGACAGGATAACTCTTCAGGATCACCATCTGAGAAGGCAGCAAGGGAGGCATCATGAATCTGAGAAAAATCCTGGTCGAATCTGTGCAGACGAAGTGTTCCGGATCACTGCAGGTAAAGGTGAACCGGTTCATAAAGGCATCGGAAGAGGAAGGAAGTGTATCGTCGTTCAGCGTGGCAACGCTTCAAAACGGTGCCATCGGCATCAGCTATAACCTCTTTCACCGGGATCCAGCCGGGATGGAACGCTACCGGCAGTGGGATGTGAACACGGTTATCAACAAGCAGGCAGGGGAGGTGATGGAGCTGTTTCTCTCGAACGATCCCCTTGAGAGGACAGCAGGGCTCGCAGTGCTCAATGCCCTCTCGCAGGACTACATGAGGAAGAACCCCGGGGCATATCATCTTGATTTCGAATCGGATATCATAGACCTGATCAAACCGGACAAATCCACGACCGTGGGGCTCGTGGGATACTTCTCACCCATGATCGGCAGCCTCATGAAACAGGTTGGCGAGGTGATCGTTCTCGAGAAGGATGAATCCCTGCTGGCCGGTTCGTATCCCTTTACCATGACCGGTGACCCGGCTGAGCTCAGGCGGTGCGACTCGGTGCTCATGACTGCAACTACCATACTGAACGACTCTCTGGCCGGCCTGCTCCCGTTCTGCACAAACGCAGACCCGGTGGTGGTCATGGGTCCCTCTGCAGGGTTTCTGCCCGACGCGCTCTTCGCTCTCGGTGTCCACGTGGTGGGCGGCACCCATATCGATGATCCCGATCTGTTCATCGAGCGGTTTGAATCGGGAATCAAGTGGGGCGACTCCACCCGGAAGGTCTGGTTCGTGCGGGAAAAGATAAAACTTGGGGGTGCGAGATCCTAGGCGGAACGAGCAAGTTTGTTCGTGAAGTCAGGCAGAAGGCAGAGCGAGCCTGATAGCTCCGGACCCCAGGCATCAGACTTCGCTTTGAGCTACGCCCGACAAGCAAGGGAAAGAAACAAAAGAATATATTCACCGCAGTGACGCAGAGGTCGCTGAGGAAAAGACTTGTTATTTGTCGGGAGACGGCGACAAATAACAGGATTTCTGTTTGAAACAATCATTTGGAATATTAAGATGTTGGGCCGGCCGTTGTATTACAGGCCCGACCTGCATATGAGTTCCTGTAATTCCATTGTTTTTTCATTTCGAGATCCGCAATTCGAAATTCGAAATCCTGTCACTTCTGCCTGGCTTCGTGAGCCCCCATGCCCGACAAAACCCTGCCTGCTTAGAGCGACGACGCCAGGTCCTTGCCGAGCACCTTGTTGAGGATAAACAGCGGGATGAGCACCGAGACGATGAGGATCGTCGCATAGGCTGAAGCCGGGCCGAAATCCCCGCTGCCGATACGCTGGAATATCTCTACCGTCATGGTGGTCCAGGGGCCGTAATACAAGACGATCGTGGAGCTCAGCTCGGCCAGGGTGGTGACCCACATGATTATCGCACCGGCAAGGATGCCGGGCAGCATGATGGGGATGATCACCTTGATGAAGGAGAGCAGGGGAGGAACGCCGAGGTTGATGGAGGCCTCCTCGATGGAGGTGTCTATCTGCTGCAGGAGCGACGAGGTGGTCTTGATCGAGAAGGGCACCTTCCTGATAAAGTAGGCCAGGGCAAGGATCAGCCAGGTCCCGGTGAGCACGATGGGCCCCTTGTTGTAGGTGGCTGCCAGGGCGATACCGAGTACGGTGCCGGCAATGGCCAGGGGCAGCATGATGAGCAGGTCGAGCAGATAGCTGACCGGCCCGCGCCGCCGCACCACCAGGTAGCTCACTACGATACCGAAGACCACGCCCACGAGCGTTGCCGTGGTGGACAGGAAGAAGGAGTTCAGGATCGGCCGCGGCGCCAGGGTGAATGCCTTGACAAAGTTGTCGAAGCTGAACTGGCCGAAGTACATGACCGGGCCCTGTGTCTTGGTGACCGAGGCTATTATCACCACGATGAAGGGGAAGAGGGCCACGAACACGAGCAGGACACAGAACAGCCAGATGAGGAAGGTGGGCAGCGGCTTCAATCGCTTGACCTCGGGCGGCCTCAGGAAGCTCATGGCATAGCTCTTGCGCTCCACCCAGTATTTCTGGAGCACGGTCAGGCCGAGGGTGATGGCGAGCAGGATCATGCTGAGCGAACCGGCCATGGACGGGTTGCCGCCCATCTCGCTGATGAATTCATTGTATGCCTGGACCGAGAGCACCCGGAAATCCTCGCCGATGAGAATGGGCACCCCGAAATTCTCTATGGACAGGTAGAAGACCACGAGACCGCCGGCGAAAATAGACGGCGTGACCACGGGAAGGGTCACGGTGCGGAACACCCGGAGCTTGGTGGCACCCAGGTTGGTCGCGGACTCCTCGAGCGAGCTGTCGATGGAATTGATGGCAGCGGAGACCATGAGGAAGACGAACGGGAAGAACTGGAGGCTGAAGACGAGCACGATCCCCTTCCATCCGTAGATGGTCGGGATATCCAGGCCGATCTTGTGAAACATGTTGTAGAGGATCCCGTTGCGACCCAGCAGTATGAGCCAGGCCTCGGCACCGATGAAGGTCGGGAGGATCAGGGGAAGGGTGCCGAGCGTCTTGATGATGCTCTTGCCCGGGACGTGAAATCGCGAAAGGAAAAAGGCGAACGGTATCCCGAGGATCATGGCGACAATGGTCGAGGCGGCACTGACAAACAGGCTGTTTCTCAGGCATCGCAGGTAGTAGGGGTAATGAAAGAATGCCCGGTAGCTCTCGAGTGATAACAAGCCTGTTTCATTGCTGATGAAGCTCGCCTTGAAGATAAAGAAGATCGGGTAGACCACCGAGAGAAACAGGGTCGCGAAGACAACAATCAGAACAATATTCCAGGCTGTGAATAACTTTCGCAACGACGTGGTCCTCTACTTGTCCAGGATAACCGGCCTGTCCGGGTCGAACCGGAACAAAACGTTATCGCCTGCCTCTTTGACCTGGGCATTTTGCGGGTCGTGGATCTCGACCGAGAGGGGCTGCCCCCCAAAGCCCGAGATAACGTACCGCAGCATCGAGCCGAGAAAGGTCGAACTGACGATGGTGCCGGCGAACACATTGGGCTGACTCCGGGCTTCCTCTCCGACGATCTGTATCCATTCAGGCCGCAGCGAAAGCATGATGCTCTCAGAGGAGGGTTTCGGGGTTCTGATCTGCACCGTGTCCTCGTTAATCTTTACCCTGAGCAGCTCCTTCTCATCGTCATAGGAAGCGACTTCGGCACTGAGGATATTGCTGCTGCCCATGAACTCTGCCACGAACCTGCTGCGGGGTTTGTAATAGATATCGTACGGAGTTCCGATCTGCTCGATTTTCCCCTTGTTGACGATGGCGATGTAGTCGGAGACGGCCATGGCCTCTTCCTGGTCATGGGTCACATAAATGGTGGTGATGCCGAGCATCTTCTGGATCTTCTTGATCTCTTCGCGCATGCTGACCCGGAGTTTGGCATCCAGGTTTGACAGCGGTTCGTCCATGAGGAGAACCTTGGGCGAGATGACCAGTGCCCGTGCCAGTGCCACGCGCTGCTGCTGTCCGCCGCTGAGCTGGCTCGGATAGCGCTCTTCATAGCCGTCGAGCTGGACACTCTTGAGGATGCTCTCGACCCGCTGCCTGATCTCGCCGGAGGATACCTTGCGCGCCCTTAGGCCGTAGGCGACATTGTCAAATACCCGCAGGTGGGGAAAGAGAGCATAGTTCTGGAACACCATGCCGGTCTCACGCCTGTGGGCCGGGATATCGTTTATCACCTGATCCCCGAAGATGACCTCGCCCTCATCAGGCGAATAAAAGCCCGCCACCGTACGAAGCAGGGTGGTCTTGCCGCATCCACTGGGACCAAGGAGGGTGAAGAAATCACCCTCCTTGATGGTTAGACTTGCATTGTCGATGGCCTTGAGCGCACCGAACCGTTTCGTGATGCCTTTAATTATTACGCGCATATCTCTTCTATTTCGAAAGAATGATTTCCTTCCATTTGCCAAGCAGTTCTTTCTTGACGTTGTTCGCCTCGATAGGGTCGAAGTCCTTCATGACGGCGATCTCGCTGATCTTGGGCAGTCCGGCAAATTCGGCGGTATCGGGCCTTGCAGGTCTGCGATAGAAGTTCTCGAAGATCTGTTCCTCCACCTTCTTGCTCAGGAGGTAGTCGAAGAACATCTGCGCCTCCTTGGGATGAGGGCAGTTCTTGATGATGGCGGCGCCTTCCGGTGCTATGAAGGACCCGTCGCTGGCATAGACAATACCCACGTCTTTCGATCCGCCGGCAATGTACCGGTAGGCGGCATATTCCATGGTGATGCCCACAGGATATTCACCGGCAGCAACACCCTTGTAGATGAGGCTCGAGCTGTCCAGGATCTTTGCGTTGTCGATGAGCTTCTTGAGCCCGTCCCAGCCGTAGAGTTTATAGATGCCGTATACCTGGGCATAGGCGGAGCCGGATTTTTCCGGGTTCGCCATGACAACCTTGTCCTTCCACTCGGGCTTGAGGAGATCGCCCCAGGACAGCGGTTTGTTGGATTCCGTGACGATGGATTTGTTGTACATGATAATCATGACATGGGCATTGCTGCTGGTCCAGCGGTAGTCCTTCTCCACATAGCCTGCGGGAAGCGAGGCTGCCTCGGGAGACTTGTAGGACATGAAGTAGTCCTTGGAACCGTCGAGCACTGCCACGTCGCCGCTCCAGAATACATCGCAGAGAGGATTGTCCTTTTCCGCCTCGATTCTCTTCATGGCGGACCCGGTACCCATCATGACAACCGACACCTTCACGCCGGTCTGCTCTTCGAACCCGGTCCTGATCATATCGAGCACCTCGGATGGGTTTGAAGAATACAGGACAACCTCTGCCGCATATGAGGCCGGAACTGCAACGAGTATGATGCCAATGAGTAACCACATGAATCGCATGATATGTTTCTTCATATTCAATACCTCCTCGAAGAAATATGTGGAATGCCTTGGTAATTGTGTATCCCATATTACCGTGTCATGCAAGACGATCATGAGCAATATGGTTAAGATAGTTATAAGCCGTATCCCCTTGAAAGACAGGTGATAAAGAACAGAATTTCTATTTTATGTGTAATCACGGACAGATAGCAGGAGATCTGGGTATAGGGCAGATCCGGGGGGCAGGCAGGGAGACCCTACCTCACCTTCGTCACCTCGATCCGTTCGCGTTCCCGACCGAGATTTATCAGCTCGTACCCGTTCATCAGCAAGCCCCGTGGGGACCGGGCCCAGACACTCCTGGTGAGGGGATACACATTCTTCGGCTCGTAGATGGAACCGTCTGCCATAACGAGAAGAGGGCGGTCGCCCTGGCCTTTGATCTCGGTGATGGTGAGCTCTTCCACGACGCACGGCACCCCGTATACCGGCATCTTGTTCACGGTGCAGTCCAGGGGTGTCTTCCCCTCGATCAGGATCTTCCACTGGCCATGGCGTGTATAGAGGATGGCGTGTTTCTTGTAGCCGGCACCGCCGTAGTATTCAGAGGTTGTTTCGACCTCGGCGCCGTTTAAGAGTCTCAATGTGGTGCCTTCGTCAGAGTCGATTATGGTCTTATAGGCAATATCGGGTTCTGTTTCAGCATACAGTGGATATGCCGGCATGGTGAAAAGGCAGATCAAACCTGTCAGCACCTTGAGGAATCTTTTCATTGTCGACCTCCTTTGATGAGAACACGTACATCGCCCCGTGCGTGGAACGACAGGGATTCAGATCATCATGTGTGACGCAGGGGGGCAGAACACTGAAGGGGGGGCACTCGGAAGAATACTGCAGGTGCGATGGGTTGCCTGTATGCGGGAGCAGTTTCTGCAGGGTACTGAGCGCGAACCACTCACGAAACTCTACCATCTCGGACTCCTTCCCTCACGGGTGAGATGGGCGATGTTACGTGCCCTCCACGAAGTAACAACGTGCAACCTTACTCCATTTCAAACCAGGGCGAAGGTACCAATGGCCCGGAATCACAATAATACAGTCGAAAGCCTTAATTGTCAAACAGTTGTGTGGCCAACGATCAGACAGAAGCCCTCAGGCCCGGTTCATTGGGGATGGGTGAGAGAACGTGCAGGCCCGAAGTTTTGCTCTCCTTAAAGGAAAGAAAACGGTTCGGACCTGCACCGGTTGTTCGCGGGGGCAGGGTTATCCCCTGGTCAGATGCCGGTATTTGATCCTGTGAGGCTGATCGGCCTCTTTGCCGAGCCTCTTCTTCCGGTCGGCTTCGTAGTCCGAGTAATTGCCCTCGAACCACACCACCTTGGAGTCTCCCTCGAAGGCGAGTATATGGGTGGCGATACGGTCGAGAAACCAGCGGTCATGGCTGATGACCACCGCGCAGCCGCCGAAGTTCTCCAGGGCTTCTTCCAGTGCGCGCATGGTGTTGACGTCCAGGTCGTTGGTGGGCTCGTCGAGCAGCAGCACATTGGCCCCTTCCTTGAGGATGCACGCCAGATGAGCACGGTTGCGCTCGCCGCCGGAAATCATGCTCACCTTTTTCTGCTGGTCCGTTCCCGAGAAATTGAACCGGGCGACATAGGCCCTGGAGTTCACTTCTCTTTTCCCCAGGGTGATCAGGTCATTGCCCCCGGAGATCACCTGCCAGATGGTCTTGTCGGGGTCGAGGGTGTCGCGATCCTGGTCAACATAGGAAAGCTTGGCCGTCTCGCCGATGCGGATGGTGCCGCTATCGGGCTCTATCGAACCGGTTATCATGTTGAAGAGGGTGGTCTTGCCGGCGCCGTTGGGCCCGATGATGCCGACGATGCCCCCTGCGGGCAGGGCAAAGGTCATCCCCTCGAACAGCAGGCGGTCGCCATAGGCCTTGGAGACATTTTCCGCTTCGATAACCACCTTGCCGAGGCGCGGTCCGGGCGGGATATAGATTTCGAGTTCCTTTTCGTTCTTTTCAAAATCCTGGTTCAGGAGTGTTTCATACGAGGTGATGCGCGCCTTTCCCTTTGCATGACGGCCCTTGGGCGACATGTGGATCCATTCCAGCTCGCGCTGCAGGGTCTTCTGCCGCTCGGATTCGGATTTTTCTTCCTGCTTGAGCCTCTGCTGCTTCTGCTCGAGCCAGGAGGAATAATTTCCCTTCCAGGGGATGCCGTGTCCACGGTCGAGCTCCAGGATCCATCCCGCGACATTGTCGAGAAAATACCGGTCGTGCGTGACGGCGATGACCGTACCCTCGTATTGCTGCAGATGACGCTCGAGCCAGGCGATGGTCTCGGCATCGAGATGGTTGGTCGGTTCATCGAGCAGGAGGATGTCCGGCTTCTGCAATAAGAGCCTGCACAGGGCGACCCTTCTCTTCTCGCCCCCGGAGAGAACCTTGACCGGGGTCTCGCCCGGCGGACAGCGCAGGGCATCCATGGCCATCTCCAGGCGCGAATCGATATCCCAGGCATCGAGGTGATCGATCTTCTCCTGCAGTTCTCCCTGGCGCTCCATGAGCTCATTCATCTCATCATCGCTCATGGGCTCGGCGAACCTCTCGCTGATCTCGTTGTACTGCCTGACAAGATCGACCACGTCCTGCAGGCCTTCTTCCACCACGGCCCTTACGGTCTTGTCCTGATCGAGTACGGGTTCCTGCTCGAGTAAGCCCAGCGTATACCCCGGAGACAGGACCGCGTTGCCGTCATAGCCCTGATCAACACCGGCCATGATGCGCAGGAGCGAGCTTTTCCCCGAACCGTTGAGGCCCAGAACCCCTATCTTGGCGCCGTAAAAATAGGAAAGAGAGATGTCCTTTATTACCGGCTTGTTCTGGTAGGTCTTGCTGACCCTCATCATTGAATAGATGATCTTTTCCTGCCCGTTACCCATTACGCGACTCCTGTGCTTTGTATTTTGTATAAAGTAGTGGGATCAGGTCCTGATTCCTGGAGACAGGGCGTGTGGTGCAAGGAGTTCACGACAATTCACGAATCAGGATCTGATCCCCCGGTACATCCATATAACGATCTCCTGATTCATGGAAAGCAAAAAATAACAGGGGTGCCTGATGCGAACTTGAGAACCGGCTGCAAGCCTCTATGACCTGGCCTGGCGTCCCTCCACCCGGGAGGTGGCGACAACCCCGGAGACGCAGACCAGGAAAGCGCCCGCCCAGGTAAGGAGATCGAGTGATTCGGCCCAGAAGATCCAGCCGAAGATCGCGGCAAAGACCACGGTGCCGTAGATGAACGGCCCCACCCGGGCTGCAGGGGCAAGGCTGTAGCCCTTGGTCATGAGATACTGTCCGGCCATGGCCACGAGGCCTACGAACACGAGGATAATCAGCGTGGCGCCCTGGGGCGTCTCCCAGGCCCACACGAGCGGCACGGCCGAGATCGCGGTGGAAAGCAGCGTATAGTAGAAGACGATCCGGCCAGGAGGCTCGCTGTCCGACATCCGCCGGATGGTCACCATGGCAAGAGACGCGGCCATTCCGGCCAGCAGTGCGATTATGGAGACCGGCTGGAATATGCCCAGCCCGGGCTTCAGGATGAACATCACGCCTGCGAACCCGATGATGACGGCGAAACGCACCGTGCGCGGGACCGACTCGCGCAGCCAGGCAAGGGCGATGAGCGGGATGAACAGCGGGGTCGTGTACGACAGGAGCACTGCCTCGGCGAGCTTCATGTGGGCGAGCGCAAAGAAGTAGCAGTACATGGCCGTGAGTCCCGCCCCGGTCCGCAGGAGGTGAAGGAGGGGTTTTCCGGTCCTGATCCCGGTAAGACCGCCTCGCATGATCACGATGGGAACCACGAAGACCAGGGCAAAGAAATTGCGGAAGAACACGATCATTTCGTTGGGCAGCGATGCGGAGGCCGTCCTGACGAGCGCACCCATGACGGCGAACAGGAAGGCCGAACCGAGGATGTACAGCGCCCCTGCGATGGGCTGGTTCTTCCTGGCCGGTCCGTGAAGGATCTCCGGGGTGTCAGGTGGCAGAGGCAGCGTGTCCGGCGCGGGTTGCCGGTAGAGCATGCCGGCGATTGTGCGGGTGATGTTCCAGGTCCTCGTCTGTATGTCCTTATCTTCCGGGAATTTTCAGTATCATCCTGTGATCCGACAGCCGGATGACGGATGTTAACAAAGGGTTTGGGCATTGTAAAGCGACAATGGAAAGCCCCGGGCCTGCTGAAAATCAATGAGTGCACCGGCGGTCCAAGGCCTTTCCCCGATGCGATCAATGGAATAACCACTCAGTGGAAGAGCGAGAGATTGTTCGACAGTGTTAAGATATTTTATCGGATATTCGATAGAGGAAAAGAGCCTGACGACGTTTCAAGAGGAACCATACAGCATGAATGAGCACCCTGAAACAAAAAAACGGCTCGATGAGAAAGGTGACGGGAGTTTTGATGGTCGCTCCATTATGGGCCTGCCCGTAACATTCGTCGAGGCCGACTGTGATTCCGGCGACGAGAACAGAGACCTCTTCGGCCTCCTGGGCCGGCTTCCCGATGCTGCCTTCTGCATGAATCCCCACGGTATCATCGTCCTTTCCAATCATGCCGCCCGCGAACTGGTTGGACTCGGACAGAGCGCTCATGTTGTCGGCCGGTCTGTCCTGGAGTTCGTTCATCAAGACAGCATGGCCGCTGCGGTGGCAGTAATGGACAATATCCGGCAGGGCAGGATCCCCGGCCGTATCGAGCTCCTGGTCCGGTGCATGAACGGCGATAAGAAGTGGATAGACGGCAGGGTGTGCCTTCTGCCGTATCGCTCTGAGCAGGTCGTCCTGCTGATCGTCAGGGATATCTCCAGCAGCAAGGTCATCGAGCGAGAGCTGAAGAAATATCAGGATGCCTCCAGGATCTTCATGGAGAACATGGATGATATGATGATCCTGTGGGACGACACTCTGCGGGCGGTATTCGTGAATCCTGCGGTGGAGAACCTCCTGGGGTACAAGAGCGACGAGTGTCTCGAGATCTTAAGCAGCCCCGGTGCACTGTGCGGTGTCATGACCGAAGAGTCCACGCGTGTCCTCCGTGAAAGGGTACCGCGGGGCACCCTGGATGCGGTCCTGGATGGTATGGAAAAAGCACCCATCGAGTTGGAGCTCCTGCACAAGGACGGCTCGCACATCTGGACCGAGACCAGGATCAGGTCTATCAGGGAAGACACAGAAAGTTTTTCGGGTTTTGTCACCATCACGAGGGACATCAGCAGCCATAAGCAGATACAGGGCGAGCTGGAACGCAGCGAGAGATTCCTCAGGGCTGTCCTGGAGTCCACGGCAGACGGCATCCTCGTGGTGGACCGCGAGGGCAGGGTGGTTCACAGCAACGAACGGTTTGCCGGCATGTGGCGTATCCCCGACGAGATCGTAAGATCCGGGCAGAACGCGAGGCTCCTGGAATACGTGTCTGACCAGCTCGAGGATACCGATGACTTCAACCATGAGATCCGCGATGTATACCTGACCACCAGGAAGTATTTCGATATCCGCAGGTTCAAGGACGGGCGGACCTTCGAACAGTACTCGAGCCCCCTGGTGGGGGATGCACAGGAGCGTGGTCGTGTCTGGTCGTTCCGCGATATTACGCAGCGGGAGCTCTCACAAAAGGCCCTGCGCGAGAGCGAGAAACGCCTGGGGCTGGCGCTGGACGGTGCAGACCTGCACCTGTGGGAGCTGGATGTGCCCACCGGCGAACTCTTCATCCAGGAGCGGCTCCTGGAAAGTCTCGGCTACCCCGTGGAGGATGTTCAGCCACATGCGGCCTTTCTCCGGCAGATCATGCACCCGGAGGATGTCCGGACCTACGATGACACCCTGCGCAAACACCTCGAGGGACATGCACCGTCTTGTGAATGTTCCTTCAGGGTGAACGACGCTGCGGGACAGCAGCGGTGGATTCTCCTGCGGGGGAAGATCACCGAACGCTCGGGTGATGATTCTCCGGCGCTCATGAGTGGCACGTATCTCGACATAACCCAGCAGAAGAAGGCCGAAGAACGGAGAGATTTCTACGAACGGCAGCTCAGGCAGTCGCAGAAGATGGAGGCCATCGGCACCCTCTCGGCGGGTATAGCGCACGATTTCAACAACATCCTGGGGGCAATCCTCCTGAATACGGAGCTCGCGCTGCTCGAAGACGGCGAAGACAGTCCGAACCGCATCCTCCTGGAGCGGGTGGTAAAGGCCAGTCACCGGGCAAAAGGTCTGGTGGACCAGATCCTGCAGTTCAGCAGGCAGTCCGAACAGGAGCGGAAGCCGGTAGAGATCGTTCCCCTCTTCAAGGAGACGCTGAAGATGCTCAGGTCTGTAATCACATCGAATATCGAGATTGTTCCCATCATCAATACCGGATTCGTGCAGGTCATGATGGACCCCACCCATATCTGCCAGGTGCTGCTGAACCTCAGCACAAATGCGGAACATGCCATGCGCGGCTCGGGCGGGACACTGACCATTGAACTTTCAGATGTCATCGTGGACGAAGTTCGTGCAAACAAAGATCCCGATCTGCAGCCCGGGCACTATCTGCGCCTGTCGGTACGGGATACCGGCACCGGCATCAGCCCTGAGATCCGTGACCGGATCTTTGATCCCTTCTTCACTACCAAGGGGCCGGGGGAAGGGACCGGCATGGGACTGAGCGTGGTGCACGGCATTGTCAAGAGCTATGGCGGGACGGTCCATATCGACAGTACCGAGGGCCGGGGTAGTGTGTTCGAGGTGCTGCTGCCCACGGTGGAGATCGAGGTGAGTCCGAACATTGCCGGCCACGCCAGGATCCCCGGAGGGAAAGAGCATATCCTGCTCGTGGATGACGAGGAGGACCTGGTGAACGTGGAAAGGGAGATCCTCTCTCACCTCGGCTATCGGGTGACCGGGAAAACATCTCCCCATGAGGCGCTCGACTATTTCCGCAGCCACGCCCCCGAGGTGGACCTGGTGATAACCGACATGACCATGCCGGGCATGCTCGGGACAGACCTCGTGGCCGAGATCAGGGGGATCCGCAGAGACATACCCGTGATCCTCTGCACAGGATTCAACCTGATTATCTCTCCGGAAAAGGCCCGGCAACTGAACATAGACGACCTGCTGTTCAAACCGGTGGGACGACGGAACATGGCCCATAGCATCCGGAGCATCCTGGATCAGAGAAACTAGGCTGAGGCATACATGGCAAAGGTACTGATCATCGATGACGATCCAATGATGAACGAGGCCCTTACCACAGTGGTGGGCCGCATGGGTCACTCGGTGGACACCGCGTTCACACTCCGGCAGGGGGTCGATCTGGCAGAGGCCGGTGCCTTCGACGTCGTGTTCCTCGACGTGAGGATGCCCGACGGATGCGGTCTGGACTACATCGGGCAGATCAGGCAGGCCCCCTCGGAGCCTGAGGTGATCATCATCACGGCATACAGCAATGTGAACGGGGCGAAGCTCGCCATTGAGAACGGGGCGTGGAACTATATTCATAAGCCCTCGTCGCTGGAAGGGATGACACTCCCCCTGATGAGGGCACTGCAGTACCGGGAGGAGAAGGCAAAGCACACACCGGTAAACCTCAAGAGAGAGAAGATCATAGGCAGCGGTGCGAAGATCACGAGCTCGCTCGACGACCTTGCCCGCGCTGCCGACTGCCGCGCCAATGTGCTGATCGAGGGGGAAACCGGCACAGGCAAGGAAATCTTTGCACGGACGATCCACGAGAACAGCGACCGTGCAGGGAAGAATTTCGTTGTCGTGGATTGTGCATCACTGCCCGAATCGCTCGTGGAGGGCATCCTGTTCGGCCATGAACGGGGGGCCTTCACCGGTGCGGACAGGGCCCGCGAAGGGCTCATTGCCCAGGCCCACGGGGGCACGCTCTTTCTCGACGAGGTGGGAGAGCTTCCTCCTGCCCTGCAGAAGTCATTTCTGAGGGTTCTCCAGGAGCGCAGGTTCAGGCCGCTGGGTTCCACAAATGAGCAGGCGAGCGACTTCCGGCTCGTTGCCGCCACCAACCGGGACCTGGATGAGATGGTGAGACAGGAGCGGTTCCGCAGCGACCTGCTCTACCGGCTGCGATCGCTGCGGATCAGCCTGCCGCCGTTGAGAGACCGCAAGGAAGACATCAGGGACCTGGTTCAGTTCTCCATGAACCGGCTCAGCACACTCAATGCCACACAGATCAAGGGCTTTTCTCCCGACTTCTTCGAGGCACTTTCCCGGTACGACTGGCCGGGCAATGTCCGTGAACTGCTCAATGTCATGGAACATGTCTTTGCCACGGCTTCGCAGGAGGCAACGCTGTTCGCCTGCCACCTCCCCACCAGTATCCGCATACAGGTGGCCCAGTCCTTTGTGAACAGCGAGACAGACAGCAAAGCCGAGCCACGATCGCCGGATGAAGATGCCATCACGGACAGCAGCACCATAACCTCCTACCGCGAGTTCCGGAAGAACACGGAGAGAGGGTACCTGAAAAGGCTTGTACTGCTCACTGGCGGAGACAAGAAACAGGCCTGCAGGCTTTCCGGCCTTTCCCGCGCACACCTCTACCAGCTCCTGAAGGAAAACGACATCGCGTAAAAGCCTGAGGCGCAAAAGGTCGGTTGATCACGGAAGCCCGCCCCTCCATGGCACCAATCTCCGCTGCTCCTCGAACAACCCATTGCCTGGGATCTGCCGCCCGGATAGATCTGTCTTCTGATTTTCCGGAAAGCCGTGTCTGATTTCCCGGACACAAGACCGGTTCTCAGTGGTTTCCCGTGCGGTACTGTTCGGTCATATAGATATGTAACATATCAATAACAGATTACATATCATCGTTCTGGACCATGTGGCACGATTCGTGATTATCCCGGGTAAAGGTGACTCGATTTTCACCAAAGGAGAGCAGGCGTGATGATTCTTTTTTATACTGCAGAACAGGGCAGGGCAGCCAAGCGCTTTGAACGCGAGGTTCTCGCCGGTGCCCCCGGGGACAGCAGGGAAGTCTTCCACACGCTCGAAGACCTGATCGAGAGGCTGATGAGATTCGATGGTAATGACCGTGTTCTCGTATATCTCGCTGCAACGACAAAGGAGCTTACCGGGCTGTGCGCCATCTCGCATCTCCTGGGTTCTGTGCGGCTCATTCTCATAGCCCCGGACAGGAGTGAGAAAACCATAACACGTGCCCACAGCCTCTATCCGCGATTCCTGATCTTCGTCGATGGTGATTTCTCCGAGGTGGCAGACGTTCTGGCAAAGATGATCAGTCAGGTCGCCAGTGGGGAACCCCGTCCGGACAGGGATACACGGGGGAATAGAACGGAAACGGCCCGCCCGGCCTTGACTGCGGGGGGAAAACAGACATGACGGAAAAACACACAACAAGGGAGGTACCTCAATGTTCAGGAATATGAAACTCTGGGGAAAGATCGGATGCGGTTTCGGGCTCGTGATCGTCCTTGCCGCAATTATCGGGTACATGGGAGTCTCCGGCCTCAGGCACGTGGAACAGGGGCAATCGCTGCTGACGAACCTGAACCATATGGAAAAGGTCATGATGGACGTACGCCAGAAGGAACGGGAGTATGTACGGACCAAGGACCCTCAGATCATTGCCCAGTGCAACGAACTCTTGACCCTGCTCCGGCAGGAAGCCGGGGAAACTGCACAGAAAGACCCGGGAAACGCACGGCAGCTTGAACAGCTCCTCAGCTCCATCGACAGCTATGAAAAGTCCATGAACGAGTACATCACGCTTAGCGCAGAGCTGAACGGGCTCTATGGCACCTGGGATAAGAACGGTGACAGCTTCACGAAGGTCATGCACAACCTCATGGACGAGACCCTCACACCTTCACTGAAGAAAGCCATGGACTCGCGAAACATGAAGGAAATCCGCAAGTGGTCTGCAATCGATCACGAACTGCTGGGAAATCTCGTCCCCCATTTCCTCGTGCTGCGCCTCAAGGCAGCGCTGTTCACGCTGTTCCCGACGGATGAATACTGGCAGGGATACCTGAAACGCGAAGCAATCGTCAGGAAGGCCGCAGATTCATTTGCCGAACTCGCCAGCGGCGATGCCCGTCTCGAAGAGGCAACCCTGGGCCTGAAGGCAGGAGTGACCGCGTTTGCCAATACGTCGGCCGCGGTAAACGACGTGTTCACAAAACAGCAGCAGGCACAGGACAGCATGGAGACCGTCTCACTGGCGGCTATCGACCTGTCCCAGAAGATGCGGGTAGCGCAGGAACAGAAGATGGAAAACGAGATATCTTCCACCACTTCTTTCATCGTCACCGGCGCTGTCCTGGCAATCCTCATCGGCGTGTTCGCCGCATTCTTCATTATCAGGTGGATTGTCGGGGGAATACGAAAGGGTGTGGACTCTGCCAATGCCATTGCCAGGGGTGATCTGGGCAGTGCCATCGACATCGATCAGGCCGACGAGGTGGGAGAGCTGGCTCAATCCATGAACACGCTGCGCACTGTCCTCATCTCGCTCACCGGGCAGTTCAAGGAGGTTGAGGAGGCTGCAGACAGGGGACAGTTGGACTTCCGCTGCCGGCCGGACGAATACGAGGGTGCATTCAGGAATATCGGGGAGATCGTCAACCTGATGATGGATAATTTCACCGCACCGATCAATGAGGCCCTCGAGGTGCTCGAGAAGATGGCGCTCAACGACTACACGAGGAAAATCGAAGGTGAGTTCGAGGGTGATTATAAAAAGATCACCGATTCGATCGGTTCTGTACAGGGGATCATGATCAGGACGCTCGGAACGATAAACAAGATCGCCAAAGGGGATATGAGCGACCTGGAAATAATGAAGAAGATCGGCAAGCGTTCGGAACATGACGAGCTCCTTCCGAGCCTGATCGCCATGCAGGAGGCCCTGATCAATGTGGCGAACATGGCCAGGAAGGTCGCGCAGGGTGACCTGACGGTGAAGATCGAGAAACGCTCGGAACACGACACCCTCATGATGGCCCTGAGCGAGATGCTCGAGAACGTTAAAAAGGCGGTCAGAGAGGTTTCGGTTGCAGCGGAACAGGTTGCTGCCGGCAGCGAGGAATTGAGCTCGACCGCAGGGCAGGTATCCCAGGGGTCGTCTGAACAGGCGTCGGCTGCCGAGGAGGCCTCGTCCTCTACCGAGCAGATGGCAGCCAATATCCGCCAGAATGCCGAGAACGCACAGCAGACTGAACAGATCGCACAGCAGGCTGCAGCAAATGCCCAGGAAGGAGGCAAGGCGGTACAGGAAACCGTAGGCGCCATGAAAACCATCGCAATGAAGATCGCCATTGTCGAGGAGATTGCCCGGCAGACCGACCTTCTTGCGCTGAATGCGGCTATCGAGGCAGCGCGGGCAGGCGATCACGGCAAGGGCTTTGCCGTTGTTGCGGCAGCGGTCAGGAGACTGGCAGAGCGGTCGGCACAGGCAGCGGGCGAGATCAGCAGCCTGTCGACATCGAGCGTCGAGGTGGCGGAAAGGGCCGGTACCCTCCTGGCAGGCATCGTTCCTGATATCCGAAAGACAGCGCAGCTGGTACAGGAGATCAACGCGGCAAGCAACGAGCAGAATTCAGGGGCCGAGCAGATCAATTCAGCCATCCAGCAGCTCAACGTGGTGATCCAGCAGAATGCATCGGCATCGGAAGAGCTTTCGTCCACGTCCGAGGAGCTTTCGTCCCAGGCTGTCAATCTCAGGAGGACTATCAATTTCTTCAAACTGGATGAAGACGAGGTTGCAAAGCTCTCCGAGGATGTCCGCAAGAAAAATGACGGCAAGCAGGATCATGAGAAGGCACCGCTGGTCCGGACAGCTTCATCCCGGAATATTCGGGGTCACCTCGAGGCATCGGGAAAGTCTTCGGGCATAGTGCTTGACATGGGCAAAGCCGATGGCAGTGGCGACGCTATGGATGAGGATTTCCAGCGCTTCTAGAAAGGCCGCCAGGCACAGGGAAAAGGAAGAGAGGAGACCGGGTGCCCGTCGGTGCCCGGTTCCCCGGAGGGAGTGAACAATGAGCGAAACACAAGCGATCGAGTCGAATCAATACCTCTCGTTTCAGCTGAATGACGAGGAATTTGGAATCGATATCTGCAAGGTCAGAGAAGTGCTCGATTATACGAAACTTACCACGATTCCGAAGATGCCTGAATTCATGCGTGGGGTGATCAACCTGAGGGGTTCGGTCGTCCCGGTGGTGGACCTCAAGCGGAAGTTCGGCATGGACCTCACGGTAAAGACTGTGAACACGAGGATCATCATCGGTGAGATCGAAGTGGATGGGGAAACTGCGGTGCTGGGGGCACTGGCGGATGCCGTACACGAGGTCATGGAGATCGATCCCGCCAGTATCGAACCGGCCCCCAAGATCGGGACACGTCTCAATACCGAGTTCATCAAGGGTATCGGAAAACGGAACGAGGATTTTCTCATGATCCTGAATTTTGACCGGGTGTTCTCTGTCGAAGAGCTTACCGAGGTGAGCAGCACAGCCGGGAAGAACGACGGGGTCCATGAAAAGAACCATGAGGAATAACCTCAATCCCGCCGGGGCAGGTACGACCCGGCGGGAAACACTGTGCCGGCGGACGAGACCATGAAGAAGCCGGAGCAGGATGCGAGCGGGGAAGAAAATGGGTGTTAGCAGGCATGCGGCCGATATCGTCAGGAGATACCTCGCCGGCAGCCATGCCCGGGCCGAAGGGAACCAGGAGGTGCCACGACAGTGGATACCTGCACTGCAGAATGCCGCAGGGGTTATCGGCTCACTGGCCATGTCGACGGAACAGGAATTTCTCGGCGTGGGGGAAAGGCTCCAGGCCTTCTATGGGCAAGCCCAGGACATGACCGGGATCTCGGCTGCCGTACTCGACAAGATGCAGGGTGACGAGATCTGTGCTGCCATAGAGGGACTCTCTACAATCATGCAGCGACTGGAGAGCAATCTCGGCACATCTGCTGCCTGTTCGCGGCTCATCGTGGAATTCTTGAACCGCTTTCGCCAGACCATCGGGAAGGTGATGTCGGCGCTCGACGACTTCGGCATGCTCATCCTGAACCTGAGCATGCTCGGTTTCTTTACCCGGGTCGAGAATGCTCACCTGGTAAACTGGGATGAGGGTTTCGAGAGTCTCACGCAAGAGGTAAAGGGGCTGTCTGAACATATCAGGGAAAAATCCGAACAGATAAAGACCCTGAGCGCAGGGCTTCTGGAGGTTACAGACGAAGCTCTCTCGAGGGTGCTGGAATCGGAAAAGATCCTCGGAAGGCATGCGGGCATCATACTCGGGGTGTCCCGGGAAAACCATCATATGCTCCGGCTGCACCATGATGCAGCATCCGGATCGGCCGGACATATCGCTTCGATGGCCGGTGAGATTGCAGGGAGCATCGGCGATGTCGTTACCTCTCTGCAGTTCCACGACATCACGCGCCAGCAGATGGAGCATGTACGGGAAGGGATCGATACCCTGCTGCTCAAGCTCGAGACCGGACAACGTCCGGTGTCCGGCATGGCCTGTATGGTCATCGATGTCTGTACGCTCCAGATTGCCCAGCTGCGCAAATCGGGCGAAGAGCTCAACGCTGCCGCCAGGAGGATAATCCACAGTCTCGAATCCATATCCGCACGAGTCGGGGAGATGGGTGAGGACACAACAGGGGTGAGCTGGACTGACCGCGGAGAGGGGTCCTCCTTCCTGGAAAACATCGATTCCGGCATCGTATCGGTGGTTGGCAGCCTCAATGAGACCATGCGGGAGCAGGCAGCAGTGAACCTCACCATGGAGTCGGTAAATGCAATGGTCTCAGAGATGGCCCGGTTCGTTGAAGACATCAATAACATGGGGCAGGTTCTCCGGCTGATTGCGCTCAATGCACGGATCAAGGCTGCCCATATCGGGAGCGGGGGCACGGTACTGGATACGATCTCGGCCGGCATCTGCGAGCTCTCGGAGAATGCACAGGCTGACACGCACCGGCTTTCGGGGATGCTTACTGAAATGGTGCACACTTCCCGCGCCTTCGACGAGGAGCTCAGACGGATGAGGGGCTCGCAGGAAGAAGAGATCCTGGAGATTAACAATAGACTGAAAGAGCTCGTGGGATCACTCCACAAGGTCAATGAGGGGGTGCTCGATCTATCCCTGGAGGTCAAGACTCTGGGTGAATCACTCCGGGGCGATCTGGCGAATGCGGCCACAGGGATAACGGTTCACAGCAGGGTAAGAGATGAGATCGCCAGATCGATCGACTTCATGGAAGATGTCGTCCGGGAGGCACGGCAGATCTGTCCGCAGCATTGTGTCGTCGCAGCCTCCGAATACCTGGAGGAATTCGACAGGCAGTACACCATGCAGAGCGAGCGGGATGTTCATGCAGGCATCGTGGAGAAAACAGGGAGTGCCGGACCGGATACCCTCCCGATATCACAGGTGCAGGGAGGGAAAGGACGGGGAGACAATGTGGAGCTCTTTTAGGGCAGAAACTGAAAGGCCGCTGGCCATGCAGATAAAGAAACAGAGTGAGAACGGGTACAAGGGAGGAAAATATGGCAGACATTGAGTTGCTTGACTCGCCCGATGGACTGGTGCTGGTTGCGCGGGGAGACCTCACCATTGGAGATGCCAGGCTGTTCAAGGAGAGACTGATGGAGGCCTTCGATGGGTCCGGTCCGCTCAACCTCGAACTGGACAAGGTAGACGAAGTCGACCTGTCGTGTATACAGCTTCTGTGCAGTGCAAACCGGAGCTACCTCAGCAGGGGCAGAGGCATCAGCTTCACGAAACCCCTTTCCGGGCAGATCCGCACGTTCGTCAGAGACTGTGCGCTGGACCCTGCCGTCTGCGGTTCTCAGTGCAGGGACCAATGCCTGTGGAAGTGAGGATGCCATGGCAAAGAAGATCATGAGTGTAGATGATTCCGCGAGCGTCCGCCAGATGGTTTCGTTTACCCTGAAGAAAGAGGGGTATGAGGTGGTGGAGGCAGTCGATGGCAATGATGCCCTTCATAAGCTCGGCAGTACGCGGGTTGACATGGTCATAACAGACCTGAACATGCCGAATCTGGACGGGATCGGTCTGATCAGGGCACTGCGAGCAGATCCCACCCACCGGTTTGTGCCCGCTGTCATGCTGACGACCGAGTCGCAGCAGGCAGTCAAGGAAGAGGGCAAGAAGGCGGGTGCTACGGGCTGGATCGTCAAACCCTTCAGGCCGGAGCAGCTCGTTGCCGTGGTGAAGCGGGTGCTTGGACAGTGAGAAGCGGGCCTGCATCCGTGAGGGAGACGGGGGTGGGTGCCCTGAGGGTATATGCCTGCCCGGCGCTCACGCCGGCGATTGGCTGGTGCGCGGATTTCAGGTGTGGCTGCAAACGGAGGTAATGAACAGTGGAGGATCAGAAAAAGGTATACATCGAAGAGGCCTATGAACTCCTCGCCGATCTCGAGGATGCACTGCTTGCGCTCGAACAGAGCCCCGACGATCCGGAGATCGTGGGGCGCGTATTCCGTGACATGCACACCATCAAGGGGTCGGGCGCCATGTTCGGGTTCGACGATATAGCACAGTTCACACACCATATCGAGACGGTTTATGACCTGATACGGCAAGGCGCTGTCCGGGTCGATGAAGAGCTCATCTCACTGACGCTGGATGCCGGCGACCAGATCAGAACCATGCTCGATGCCTCTGGTGACAACCCCGGGACGGATGCCCTCAGGAGCGATGGGCTTATCCGGGCGTTTCAGCGATACCTGGGAGAAGTCAACCAACCGGTCAGAGAGGAACCTCAGGCCGGAGATCTCAACGAGATGCCGGAGAGAACATGGCGCATACGATTCCGGCCCGGCCGGAACCTGTTCGAGAATGGAACGAATCCCATCCCCCTGCTCAGAGAGCTGCGTGGACTTGGAAAAGCCAGGATCATATGCAACCTGGAGGACCTGCCGGACCTCAGAGAGATAGACCCGGAGGCATGCTATGCACGCTGGGATATCGTGCTCACCACCTCGTGCGGCGAGCAGGAAATCCGTGACGTCTTTATCTTCGTGGAGGACGTGAGTGAAATCAGCCTCAAGGTGATCGATGAGGGTGCCGGAGATGACGCAGCCACCCGTCTGGGCGAGATACTCATTGACCGGGGCGACATTGAGCGAGGCGAGGTGCAAGAGGCCCTCAAAAGGCAGAAGCGCATCGGGGAACTCATGGTGGAGACCGGAAGGATCTGTACCCCTGACGTGGCGTCTGCACTGGCCGAACAGGAACAGGTGCGCGAACAGCGCAGGTTGCGGGGCCAGTCACAGGAATCTGCGAGCGTGCGGGTAGCCTCGGATAAACTGGATACCCTGGTGGATGTGGTGGGTGAACTGGTTGTCGTTCAGGCGCGGCTGAGCCAGGCATTGGAGAACAGGGGTGATGCAGAGCTTACTGCAATCGCCGAAGAGGTGGAGCGGCTCACGTCGGAGCTTCGGGACAATGCGATGGACATCCGGATGCTTCCCATTGGCACCACCTTTGCGAGATTCAAACGCCTGGTTCGTGATCTTTCCGCCGAACTGGGAAAAAAAATCGAGTTCACTACCGAAGGGTCGGAGACCGAGCTGGACAAGACCGTGATCGAGAAGCTCGGTGACCCGCTGGTACACCTGATCCGAAACAGCATAGATCATGGGATAGAGTTGCCTGGGAAACGGGTGGAACAGGGAAAGAACGAACAGGGGAAGATCCATCTCAGTGCACGGCATACCGGCGCATATGTGACGATCTCGGTCAGCGACGACGGCAGAGGGCTGGATACCGGGCAGATCCGCACCCTCGCGGTGTCACGGGGGCTCATCAGCCCCGATGCTGTGCTCTCGGAGGAGGAACTGCACAAACTCATATTCACTCCGGGATTCTCCACGGCGAGGGTGGTGACGAACGTGTCGGGCAGGGGTGTCGGCATGGACGTGGTCATGAAAAACATCGAATCTCTGGGGGGCTCCATAACGGTGGACAGCATCAAGGGCAGGGGGACCACCGTTACGTTCAGGCTCCCGCTGACGCTCGCCATCATCGACGGTCTCCTGGTGAAGATCGGCGGGGACCACTTCGTCATACCGCTGGGGTGCGTGGTGGAATGCGAGGAGCTCACGCACGAGGATATCCGGAAGAACCATGGCCGTCATATCGTGCACGTGAGGGACGAGATCATCCCCTACATACCCCTGCGGGAACTCTACTCCATCGACTCTACCCCGACGCCCGACATCCAGCAGATCGTCATTACCGAGGCTGGTGAGAAGAGGATCGGCCTCGTGGTAGACCGCGTAATCGGGGGGCACCAGACCGTCATCAAGAATCTGGGCAAGATCCTCAAGGACGTCCAGGGAATATCGGGTGCCACGATCCTGGGTGACGGTAATGTAGCCCTCATTCTCGATATCGGAAAGATCGTCAGGCTCGCCCAGGACGAGGAGGAACACCGCATAACGTCAGCGGCGTAAGGCAGTGCCTGTCAGTAGGAGATCGACCTGATGAGCTCGAGCTTCCTGTCCAGGTATGGTTTGAGCAGGTCTTCGTCTCCGAGCCAGAAGTGGTCCACATCGTCGATCACCGTGATGCGTTCCCTTCCCTGGATATCTTCCAGGGCTTCCAGGTTGCAGAACGGATCGTGCGAGCCCACCACGGACCATACGTTGAAGCCCTTGAGAGAGGGGAAGGAGAACATGCCCGTGGGCGGCGATATGAAGAGGCAGGGGAGATCCACCTCCTTGAGGAAATTGGCGGCCACCCATGCGCCGAAGGAATAGCCAATGATGATCACCGGGCAATCCACATATTCAACCGCTGCTGCCAGATCTAAGACCTCGCCGATCCCGTCGTCGAATGAACCGCCGCTCCTGCCCACGCCGCGGAAGTTGAATCTGAGCGCCGAAAAGCCCTTGTCGAGGACGGTTTGCCAGGCCGCCATCACCACATTGTTGTGCATGTTTCCGCCCATCTGCGAGTGGGGGTGGGTAATGATGGCGCACAGGCCTGAAGGGGTCTCTTCGTAAACGGCCTCTATCCTGGGATTGTCTCCGATAAAGATATCTTGCATAAGTATATATTGTAGCGATATCAGAAAGGTTTTGCAATGCATGAAAACAAAAAAAGTGGGAGAACCGGAGCAGGGAGCCGGGATATTCTTACCGATCCATCACCCGGTGCCCCTGTGCTTTTTCATGCTCGTATGCAGCCCACAGGCCGCATCAGTCGGGCCGGGCGAATGTGGCTCAGCGTCTTTTCGGCAGGAGGATGATCCCATCTGCAAACGGATCATTGGATAACCGATGATCGATATTCAGTGCGGTCAGCGTGGGATCTTTCACATCCATACGGTTGAGCGTATTGATCTCCATGGCCACGGGCAGCAGGTGATCGGTGGCATCCGGCCAGGTCATGATAGAGAATGGGGTGTAGTGCTCCAGGTAATCGGCCAGGGACGGCTCGTTCGTACAGGTCCACTGTAACTTCTTGAGCACGTGCCGCTCTCCCACCAGGACCAGGCCGCGGGACAGGGGGTTGTCCCGGAGATACGTGGCAACATGAGAGGCCATCCATTCGTCCCGGGACAGGGGTGACGGGTCCTTCTTGTCTATGGCGACGATATGCATCTTGAGATCCCGTGCCTTGGAGAGGATATCGGTGTAGCTCCTGGAGGTGATGATATCGGAAATCTCAATGTCCTCGACGTCGGCTTGGCCGTCGAGGAACCGGTCGATGACTGCCTGCTGCCGCTGGGGTATCTCGACGAAGAGGGTGTCGACACCTGACTGATAGACGAGATACGGCAGGGTGTTGATGATGAAACTATGAAGCTGCTGGTTCTTGTGATGGTCGCCGAGCAGGATGATCCTGCTGCCGGCAGCCTTTCCCGCAAGATAACTGCCTGGCTCCAGACCGTTGTGGGGATAAACCTCAGTGCTTGATGTGGTGCTCACCGGAGCAACCATTGCAATGCACAGAACTATCATCATGATGAGATATCGTAGTTGCACGTTCATATAGTCTTCTTGTCGGATTTAGTTGCCGCATGTTTAGCATACTTTTTTTGATTTGAAAAACAAATTTATAAGGCTTTGAAGTTGTGTGTAATTTTCTTCGGAACACACCTCCTGGCGGAAGGCGGCAGCGCCTGGAAGTCCTCTGATGTAGGCGGAGAGATACTTCCTCATGTGCAAAATACCCTTTGCCTGCCCCAGGCACGCACACAGCATGTCGAGGTGCTCCAGCATCGTTTCCTGGCGTTCTTCTAGACTCGGGGGGGCGCCGCCGGTCAATTCCCGGAAGATCCACGGGCGCCCGACAGCACCCCTGCCCACCATGAAGGCATCGGCACCCAAGGCCCTGAGCCTGGAGAGGTCCTCCGGGGATTGGATATCGCCGCTGGCCACCAGGGGGAGGCGCGTCTGTTCTCTTACCCGGGAGAAGACCTCCCAGCGCGGCGATCCCCGGTACATGTCGGCCTTGGTGCGGGGGTGAACGATGAGGCAGTCGATGCCCGTGGTCTCGAGCACGGCGGCTATTTCAGGGGCATTGATGGAACTGCTGTCCCATCCCGCACGGATCTTCACGCTTACCGGCATGCGCACGGCGTTTCTTACCGACTCCGCCATTTCCGCAGCCGTGAGCGCATCCTTCATCAGCGCGGCACCCGCACCCTTGTACACCACCTTTTTTACCGGACAGCCCATGTTGATGTCGATACCGTCGAACCCCTCGTCCTCGAGCATGCGTGCGGCAAGGCAGGCCTCCTGGGCCGATGAGGTGAACAGCTGTACGATGAGCGGCCTGTCTGCCTCAGGCCGTTCGAGGAGCGTTCTGGTATTCCTGGTCCTGCGCACCATGCCTGCGGCACTGAGCATCTCGGTATAGCAGAGCTCGGCGCCGAACCTTCGGCACAGCATTCTCATGGGCCAGTTCGTGTAGCCGGACATGGGCGCGAGCACAAGCCCGCTGGTGAGGTGCAGGTTATAGAGCATCATGGCAGTGAATGCAGCATCCCCTGGCGCAGGTTCAGGTGCTCCATCGCGGCAAGGATCGCGTTCCTGGTCTGTGCCTTGTCCAGGGCCCACAGCGGGGCAACCAGTTCGTCGGCATGGGGGTCGCCGGTAATGCGCTGGACCACCATGTCCTCTCTCAGGTGTGCGATGAAGCGTGCCACCGCCTCGGCATACTCATCCATGCTCAGGGGGGTGTAAAGCCCCTTCCGGTACAGATCCTCCAGCGGGGTGTCTTTGATGACGTAGAGCAGGTGGATCTTGACATCGGTCACGCCCAGGGCGGAGATACGTTCTGCCGTCGAGATGTACTGCTCCATGCCTTCGCCGGGCAGACCGAGAATCACGTGGGCACAGATCCTCAGCCCGTAGTGGGCCGTGAGGTCTACGGCATCGACAAAGGTCTGCAGGTCATGGCCGCGGTTGATCCTTGCGAGGGTTGCATCGCTGGCCGACTGCAGGCCATACTCCATCCAGACGAGGCGCTCGGGGGCATACGAGTTGATGAGTGCGAGCTTGTCCTCATCGATGCAGTCCGGCCTGGTACCGATGGCAAGTCCCACGATCTCGGGGTAGGGCAGGATCTCGTCGTAGATGGATTTGAGGGTGGGCACATCCGCATACGTGTTCGAATACGACTGGAAGTAGGCAATAAAGGCCCGGGCGTGATACCGCCGGGCCATAAATGTCATCTGGGTCTCTATCTGCTCTCTCAGGGTGATGCCGGAGGCAAACACCCCGGTACCCGAACCCTTTGCATTGCAGTAGATGCAGCCGCCTCTCTTGTCCGTATCCCGGTGGGGACAGCTCAGCCCGGCATCGAGGGTTATTTTCTGCACCCTCTGGCCGAATGTGCCGCGGAGATATGAGCTGAGTGTCCGGTAGGGGAGTGTCGGCATCAGAAGAACGGGAAATCGAAATCCCCGAGCCCGAGGTCTCCCTTGAGCTTCTTCATGATGGCCTGGAGCGGGGGATTGATGGGTACCCCTTCGGTCTTCCGCCTCTTGATCATGTCGAACTCTTTTTCCCCTGCAAGGTAGATCCGTTCCCTTCCGGGTGCCTTGGCAGAAGTCCTGATCTCCCGCATGATGGAGCCGGTGATCTTCCTGAAGGTATCGAGTGGCAGGAAGCTCTCGATGTTGATTGCTGCAAAGAAGTGCCCCAGCTTGTGAGGAATGGGGTTGCCTTCATTGAATCCGCTCAAGGCCTTGCCGAAGCTGCCGCCGGTCAGGGCGCCGCACAGGATCTCTATCATGACCCCGAGGCCGTAGCCCTTGTGGCCGCCGAGCTCTTCGCCTGCACCGCCCAAGGGCAGGAGCGAGGCTGTCCCGTCCACCAGGATTTTCAGGAGTTCCCTGCTGTCTGTGGGTTCGTTGCCGTGCTGGTCTATGGTGAGGCCCTTGGGGGTCATTTTCCCTTCCCGGGCATAGACCTCGATCTTGCCTCGCTGTATGGTGGATGTGGCGATGTCCAGGAGGAAGGGCTGTTTTTCATCCGTCGGGGCACCGAAACTGATGGGATTGGTTCCGATCACCGGTTCGACGCCGAAGGTTGGTGCAACAGAGGGCCGTGCATTGGAGAAGGCAAGGCCGATGAGGTCATGCTCCAGCGCCATGGACGGATAGAAGCCCGTGATGCCGAAATGGGAGCTGTTGCGAACCCCCACCATGCCGATATTGTTCTTTTTTGCCTTTTCAATAGCCAGTCCCATGGCACGGTAGGCAATGACATGGCCCATGCCGTCGTTGCCGTCTATGAGCGCCGTGTTCGGTGTTTCCTTGACGATGGTTTCCCGGGTAACCGGATTGAGAATGCCCTGGTTGATGCGGTCTACATACATCTTGAATCTGCCGATACCGTGGGACTCAACCCCCCTGAGATCAGACTCGATGAGCACGCGGGCACAGATGCGGGCATCGTCTTCAGGCACGCCCAGCTTGATGAATCCGTCTTCCATGAATCGTTTCAGTTCCGTATAATCTACATAGATCACCTGAGGTGTATTCATCATGGTGTCTCCTCGTATAATTTATGGTTTCGTCGTCATGACTGGGCTATCTCATAGCAGATGATTGTGCATTCGTGAAGAGGAAAGACGAGGGCCTTCTTTGGGAGATAGTAACCGTGAAGACCTTACCCTGCCGGTGACGGGTGTATGGCCTCCAGGTCGTAGGCCTTTGCATACTCGACGAAGGCCTGGTGATGAGCGCAGAGGCTGAACTGCTTTTTGTAGATCAGGGAGAAGCTCCTCGAGATGGTGTGTCCCTCGATGGGTATGCGGGTGACATACCCCTGCTCCAGTTCGCGTCTCACGGCATGGACCGACAGGATGGAGACGCCCAGGCCAGCGATGACCGCCTCTTTGACCGCCTCTGAAGATCCCATCTCGCAGGCGATGGTGAACTGGGTTATACCCGGCAGGTCGTATGATTTCAGGTACTCTTCCATGATGGATCTGGTGGCAGAGCCTTTTTCCCTCAGGATAAACGGTTCCCGGGCGATATCCTCGATGGTTGCTGCAGCGGTGCCTTCCAGCCGGTGGCCTTTCCTGCCGACGAGGATGAGTTCGTCATGCCAGACGGGCTCGCAGTGAAGCCTCCGGTCATGAGTCTGTTTCCCGATGAACCCGATCTCCACCTGGCCGTCCATGATCATCTCGATGATGTCGTCGCTGTCACTGGACAGGATATGCGTCTTTATATCGGGGTAGTGCTCCCGTACCCCGGTGAGGACCCAGGGCAGGATGTACGTGGCCGGAATCGTGCTGGCCCCGATGAATATGTGGCCGGAGACGCGGTCGTTCAACGAGACGATCTTCTCCTTGGCCTCGTCCCTGAGCTTGAGCATCTTCTTGGCATAGCCATAGAGGATGGTCCCTTCAGCGGTGAGCGATATGCCGTTCTTGGTGCGGTTGATGAGGGTGCAGTCAACGAATATTTCGAGGTTCTTTATGTGCTTGCTCAGCGAGGGCTGGGACAGGAGCATCTTCTTTGCAGCGCCCGAGAAGCTTCTCTCCTCCACCAGGTAAACGAGTGCCTCGAGCTGCTGGATGGTGATGTACCTGAATTGAGAGTGATTCATAGCCAATATGCATATATCACCCGGTAGGCATAATCAATGTGTAGTTATAGCAATTTTGAATTTGACAGATTCAGGAAAGAAAATTACATCAGGGTAAGACACTCGTGTTTTACAGGATGCAGGACTGCAGGGAGACAGAGATGGATAAAAAGATACGGCTGACAACGACGGTCCACGGATCCGGTTGAGCGTGCAAGCTCGGTCCGGAGGTTCTGGACAAGGCGATCAGCGTTTTACCGGTCATGAAGCACCCGGATCTTCTCGTCGGAATGGACAAACCCGACGATGCCGGCGTGTACCGTATCAGCGATGATACGGCGCTCATTCTGACCCTGGATTTCTTTACCCCGGTTGTAGACGACCCATACCTCTTCGGCCAGATTGCCGTGACCAATGCATTGAGCGATGTCTATGCCATGGGCGGCAAACCTCTGCTGGCCATGAACATCATCTGCTTTCCGCAGGACGGAGATGTTTCCATCCTCCAGGAAATTCTCAGGGGCGGGTACGACAAGATGATGGAGGCCGGAGTTCTCCTGGTGGGAGGACACAGTGTCGATGATTCCGAGATCAAGTACGGACTTTCGGTAACCGGAACCGTCCATCCGGACAGAATCCTCAAGAATGCCGGCTCGCAGGCAGGCGACAGGCTCATCCTCACAAAACCCGTGGGCACCGGGATTATCTCTACGGCAATCAAGGCCGACATGGCCGATGCTGCCCTCGAGGCACGGGTCGCCTCGTACATGAACACCCTCAACAGGATACCCGCAGAGCTCATGGAAGGGTTCGATGTTCACGCCTGTACGGATGTGACAGGATTCGGCCTGCTCGGCCATGCCTGCGAGATGATCGAGGGCAGTGATGTGGGCATGACCATCCATGCGTCTTGTGTCCCGGTAATTCAAGAGGCGTTCGAGTTTGCCCGGATGGGCCTGATTCCTGCCGGGGCCTACCGCAATGAGAAATATCGGGAGAACTCTGTCCTGAAGCGGGATGGTGTCAGCGATGACACTATGAAGATCCTGTTCGATCCCCAGACTTCAGGAGGGTTGTTGATTTCCCTGCCTCCTGCCAGGGCCGGTGAACTGCTGAAAATGCTGCACGAGGCAGGGGTGACCGAGGCAGCCCTCATCGGAGAGATCACCAAAGGGCATCCTGGCAGGATTATCGTGGAGGCCTGACGGCCCCGGGCATGTTTGGCCTGAATGGCCTGCAGGCGGGAGGCGAACCTGACTGAGGTTGCCGGGCTCCCGCCACGACAGGACTGACCTGGGGGGTGATTGTATCAGTTCTTCACGAGTATCAGCCTGTACCCCGTGCCTTCAGGCCGGATGTCTTTGATCTCCCATCCCTTGCTTGTTGCCGCCCGTGATACGTTTTCTCTCGAGGTGTCGGTATCCACGAGCACCTCGATCGCTCCCTTTCCCAGCTCCTTGATCCTGTTCAGGGTCAATATGACAGGCTGGGGGCATGACAGCCCGCGTGCATCAACAGTTGAGCTCATTATCTTCCTCCTTATGCGAGTTTCTTTCTCATGGTAAAGCCGATGAACAGGCATACGACCAAGCCGGTGAATACGGCGGCCATGCCGTGTGGTCCCAGGCCGCTGGGCGAACTGGCCAGGCCGAAGTTGTGGGCAAACGCCGCCCCGACGATCATGCCGAGTACGAATATCGCGGCATCGCCGTCGCCTTCGCCGGCGAGGAAGAGCTGTCTTCCCGGGCATCCGCCGGCAAGGGCAAAGGCGAGGCCCGCAAGCGCCATGCCGGCAAAGTTCCAGATATGGAGGTTGTGCGCCACCGGCTGTCCGGTGAATCCCGGATGGAACTGGCCCAGTGCAAGGTTGGTGATACCTGCCACTACCAGCAGTGCAACAATTCCGCCAAAGAGGTGCGTCTGACGGAACAGGATGAGGTCGCGGATTGCCCCCATGGTGCAGAACCTGCTCTGCTGAGCCAACACTCCAACCACGAGACCCACGATGAGTGATACGATCAGCGGTGCGTGCATCGCCCCGGGGCCTTTTGTGCTGTAAAAGAGCACCCCGCTTGCGGGCTCACCGGAAACCTGCGGATAGATCAGAGCCAGGGCAAGGAACCCCAGCATGACCAGGGGCAGGAGCAGCCCGACGGACGGGTAGGTTGTTTCTGCCCTCCCGAGGTTGTAGCCGCCCTTGAGAAACAATGTCCCGATCCAGATGCCGAAACCAAGGCCGGCAAGCCCAAGGATGGCATTGAGGTCGCCGCCTGCGAGTCTCAGCAGTGCCCGCCACGGGCAGCCGAGAAAGACGAGCGCACCGATCATGGCGAAGACCCCCAGGATAAACCGGACAATGGGTGCGGAACCGGACCGGGGGCGGAATTCCTTGAAGATGAGCGCAGCGGCAAGTGCCCCGAGGACAAAACCAATGATCTCGGGCCGCATGTACTGGACGACAGCTGCCCGGTGCAATCCGAGAGTTCCTGCAATGTCACGTTCGAAACAGGCGACACAGATGCCCATGTTCCCCGGGTTGCCCATTTTTTGCAGCAGGGATGCCAGGATGCCGATTATAGAACCCACTATGATGATGCCCCACCTCGTGGCCAGGATATTCCTTACTCTCATAAAACTAACCCCCTAACGGTTTGTATGATAGGTGTAAAAAAAGATCTTGAGTCCTATGTCTCATGAATAAGATGTCTTTGTTCGGTTTATAAAAAGATTTATTGAATATATCAAACAACTAAACTGAATAATAAAAATTGATTTATTCCAAACAGTAATCAAGAAACCGGGGATGAGAAGACCGGATTCGATTTCCTGCTGCTTTGTGTACAGCCCCTCCCGTATGTGCCCGTGGATTTATGCCATTGGGGTGCCGTGGCGGCCTGACGAGGAAAGGTGCACAGGGAAACGCTCAAGCGGAATCAGCCCTCCTCGGCCCGGGATCTTCATCTATAGGTAATCAGTTATCTTTTTAATACCGATGCGGGCCGTATCCGACCAGCCTCCTTTGTTCCTTGTATTTGTATTGATTTTTGTTTAATACGATTGCATGCTTTTAAAACACTACGAGGGGGTAAAATATTTATGAAGAAGAGTTTGTTGGTAATGGGAGCCATGTTCATCGCCATGGCGCTGTTCATTACTCCGGCTGGTGCTGCAGATGACAATTCCTGGGAGCAGATCAAGGCAGCCGGGAAGCTCGTTATCGGTATTGACGATGCATTCCCGCCCATGGAATTCCGTAATGAAAAGGATGAGCTTGTCGGTTTTGATATCGATGCGTCTCGCGAACTCGGCAAAAGACTCGGCATCGAGATCGTTCATCAGCCCACTGCCTGGAAAGGCGTGATCATGTCCTTAAAGACCAAGAAGTTCGACATTATCTGGTCCGGCATGTCCATCACTGCCGAGCGGGAACAGGAGATCTCCTTCACGAAACCCTACATCATGGAGAAGCAGATCATGGTGGTAAAGGCCGGGAACGAGAAGGTCAAGAGCGTGAATGACCTGGGAGAAGGCTCGGTTGTCGGCGTGCAGCTCGGATCCACCTCTGAAGAGGCACTGCAGAGTCTGAACAAGAAGTTCAAGGAGATAAAGCGTTACGACAAGAATACCTCTGCATTCATGGACCTCAAGATCGGCAGGATCGATGGTCTGGCAGTTGACGAGCTTGTGGGACGCTACTATCTCTCACAGCGCCCGGGTGAATATTCCGTGCTTCCCGAGCCGCTCACCTCAGAGCCTATTGGAATCGGCATCAGGAAAGAGGATGTTGCACTCAAAGACATGATCCAGAAGACCCTGGATGAGATGTTTGCAGACGGCACCATGAAGCAGATCTCCATCAAGTGGTTCGGAGACGACATTACCACATGGAAGTAGCCAGATATAAGCTCGGCGTGGCTCTCGCCACGCTGAGCTTCCTTGTATTAACCCTGTTCGCGCCGTGCGTTATCGCTGCACAGGCGGACAGGTATGAGATCCTGGCCGAGGCGACAAGGCTTGCCAATGAGGGCGACTTTGCCGGCGCCCTCGAGTTGTTCCATCAGGTTCCTGCGCCGGGTGAGAATGAGGACGGCGGGGTATTTGTCCGCTCCCGGATGGAGGCTGCCAAGATCTACTTCAGCATGGATCGCTACCCGGAGAGCGCCCGGATGTGCGGGGAGATCCTGGCGATCTACCCCGATAACCTCGAGGCACAGAATCTGCTTCGGCAGGTCAAGGCTGCCCAGACACCCAGATGGGTCCGTTTTCTCAAAGACCTGAAGACCTATCTGCCGACCCTGCTCAAGGCCTCCGGCATGACCCTGGTTCTCGTGGTCATCACCATGATCGTTTCACCGGTGATGGGGCTCTTTATCGCGCTCGGAAGGATCAGCCGCATCAGGTCTCTGTCCTCCCTGTTCTGGTGCTACATATGGATATTCAGGGGGACGCCGCTTCTGCTCCAGCTCTTTTTCATCTACTACGGCCTGCCGCCTATGGGATTGACCCTCGAGCCGTTTACCGCTGCCGTGCTCGGGCTCGGCCTCAACTATTCGGCATACCTGGCGGAGATCATCCGGGGGGCCATCGAGAGCATCGATCCCGGCCAGATGGAGGCTGCCAAGTCCATCGGGATGACCTACTGGCAGGCCATGCGGAAGATCATCGTGCCGCAGACCTACAAGAGGCTCGTGCCGCCGGTGGGCAATGAATTCATCGCACTCATCAAGGACACGGCCCTGGTATCCACCATCGCCATGGTGGAGCTCATGAGGGCTGCCGACCAGATCTTCAATGCAACCTTCAATATATTCATCCTGGTACAGGCCGCGATTATTTACCTTGTCTTTACCAGTATCTTTACCGTATCCTTCAAGAAGCTCGAAGACAGACTAGGGGTGTACGAGAATCGATGATAGAACTGGTGGATGTTGTCAAGCGCTTCGGCGATTTCACTGCCGTGGACAAGGTGAGCCTGAATATAAACAAGGGAGAGAAGATCGTTATCATCGGTCCCTCCGGCTCAGGCAAGACCACACTGCTGAAGATGATCAACTTTCTCCAGAAGATGGACTCGGGAAAGATCCTCATGGAAGGCAAGGAAGTCGGCTACCACCGGGATGCCAAGGGCCGGCTCGTCCTGGAAAAACAGGAGGTGATCTGCAAGCTGCGCTCCGAGATCTGCATGGTCTTCCAGCACTTCTACCTCTTTCCCCACATGACGGCGCTCCAGAATGTCATGGAGGGGCCCATGACGGTCAAGAAGCAGTCGAGGGAAGAGGCGAGGGAGATCGCCATGGACCTGCTCGGCAAGGTAGGGCTCCTGGACAAGAAGGACGTCTACCCCGCATTCCTTTCGGGCGGACAGAAACAGCGCGTGGCCATTGCCCGGGCATTGGCCATGAAGCCCATGCTCATGCTCTTTGACGAGCCCACCTCGGCGCTCGACCCCGAACTCGTTGGCGAGGTATTCAACACCATAAAGGCACTGGCTCTGGAAGGCATGACCATGGTGATCGTCACCCACCAGATGGGGTTTGCCCGCGAGATGGCCGACCGGGTGATCTTCATGGATAACGGCAGGTTCATCTTCGAGGGGGATTCGCAGGACGTATTTTCCGATCGCATGGATAATCCCAGGGTAAAGGCGTTTCTCGACAAGGTTCTCTAGGGATGTCCGGCGCCGGTATCGTTATCGACAAACCCGGCCAGATCATAGCCATAGGCGACTCACTCACCGCAGGTTCCCAGCCGGGCATCACCGAATATGCGCCGTACGCAGAGGCCTCCACGTGGAAACTCCTCCCGACCTCGTACCCGTACCTGCTGGGAGAGATGCTCTCCGGTCATGCAGGACCTGAACTGATCCTCAACCTGGGCAGGGGAGGGAGCACCACGAGGGACTGGCTGCCCGGCATGAGATGGGAAAAGGACGGGGTCAAGGATTTCCCCTTAAACGGCGAACCCTTAGATGAGATTATGCGCTCGCCTCAAACCGTGAAGATCTGCCTCATGATGCTCGGCACCAACGATGTCTGCCTCTCGGCAGTGCCGGACTGGGTATCGTGCCTGCTTCAGGGGGTCGTGGGGTATGAGGATGATGGTTTCATCACACCGCGTGAAAATTTGATCGTCACGCTCATGAACCTGAAGGAGAAAGGGGTTGTCACCTATCTTGCCAAGATACCTCCCAATGCCTATCCCGGAGGACTCGGTTTTCTCGGGATCGACAGGGTCCTGTTCTCTGGAAGATCAGTAAAGGGCAGGCTTAAGGGGTATACGGAAATGGTCAATGCCCGTATCGGCGAGATAGTTGCGTCATACCCGGGCCTTGTACGGCCAGGACCTGATTTCTATACCCTGTGCAGAGACCGTGACGATATCTGGCTCAAAGACCGGCTCCATTTCAATGACACCGGCTACCGGCTCATGGCAGATGCCTGGGCAGAGGTGCTCAAGGGTGATGGGGTTGAGATCAGAACCTGAACAGGTAAGGCCTTGAACTCCCCTGTCCGCTTTTCACATCACCGACATGATCTTGGTGAGCCGGGTGAGGATGACCGGGTGCAGCAGCATTCCCTCGATCTTGAGTTCTCCGGATAAGATCTGCCTGATCACGGTCATGCCCGCCTCGTCGAAGTAGTAGGGCAGACCGAACTTGATAGTGATGGAATTCAGGCCGATGACCTTGTCGGAGTCGGTCTTGATGATGATGTCGGGTTTGCCGATGATACCCTGTTCAATACGCACCCTGCCGCCGGAGAAGATGAGGGTGACGATGGCTTCAATATCCTTCAGGTCGATGGCAACGACGCCGTAGATCTTGTTGAATGTCCTGAGCTTGTGAGGCTTCTGCTCGAGGTTTGACTCGAGGAGTTCGGCCAGGATGTAGGAAAAGGGAACGTCCTGGGCATTATTGACGACCATACCTTCTGTCATGGGTATTCCTCCAGTTGTCCATCAGGGCTTTCACCTGATGGTATAATCGAACAGGGAAGCCCTTGGGGGCTCCCCTGCCGTGTGCTTAGAGTACCTTCCTGAAAATGTCGAGGACCTCGGATGACTCGAGCACGAAACGCGGGTTGTTCACGATGGACCCGTCTGACAGGCTCAGCTCCGCGGCCTTTTCAATGTCCTGTTCCTTCACCCCCATTTCCGAGAGCCTCTGCGGGTGACCGATCGTTTTGCTGAAAACCCTCATGGCATGAACGGCTGCCCTGGCGGCATCCATGTCGTCCATGCCTTTTTCCCGCAGGCCGAAGGCCTCGGCTACCATGGCATATCCGTCCGCTGCCTCCTCGAGGTTGTAGTCCATACACTCGGCCAGCAGGATGCCGTTTGCAATGCCGTGCGGGACGTGGGCGATGGCACCGATGGAGTGTGCCATGGCGTGGACAATTCCCACCATGGCATTGCCGAAGGCCCAGCCGGCAATGGTGGCCGCGATCTGTGCCTGGCCTCTGGCAACCAGGTCGGATCCGTTCTCGATACAGACCGGGAGGTATTTGGCCAGGAGCCGTATGGCGTGTATGGCCAGGGCATCGGTGATGGGTTCGTGCGGTATGGAGTGAAGCGCCTCCACGGCATGGGTCATGGCATCCATCCCGGTGCCGGCTGTCAAGAGCCTGGGGAGCTTCTCCGTCATCTTCGGGTCGAGGATGGCAAGCCTCGGTACATTGAAGTTTTCCACGAGCAGGCGCTTCTGCCCCATCTCCTTGTCCATGATCACTGCAGCATTGGTTACCTCGCTTCCCGTTCCTGCAGTTGTGGGGATGACAATGTGCGGTGTCTGCAGGCGGTTCAGGAGCTGTATGCCGTTGAAGTCGCGCAGATTGCCTCCTTCCGTCAGGAGGATGCACATCCCTTTGGCTGTGTCGATGACACTTCCCCCGCCAACGCTGATGACAATATTCGCCTTGTTCTCCCTCGCAAAGGCGGCCCCTTTATCGACCACGTCCACTCCCGTATCCTGCGGGATGTCGCTGAATACTCCGACACACTTGCTCCCCAGTGTCTTTGTGATTCCTTCGATGAGTCCGGCAGCGATAATGCCCTTGTCTGTCACGACAACCGCCCTGGTGCCCCCCAGGGAGTTCATCTCGATCTCCACGTCCTTGGAGGAATCTATCCCAAAGACAATCTTTGTCGGTCCGAAATAATTGAATGAAAGATCCTCGTCGTATCCCATATTCTCCTCCTCTATCACATAAAAGAGCTTGCCGATGACATCCTCGCGCACCGCTGACCGTGAAGCCTTACCCACGCTTGCGGGAGGCTCCCTGCGAGCTCCGGACGCTCCTGTGCAAAAGTGTACCTGGCCGATGTTTCGAACTAGACCTCGTCGGGCCAGATGGTTTCGAAGGCGCCCAGGATGTCGATGACCTTGTTGACGGTCTTGATGTTTCTCACCACATAGGGCAGATCGCCCTTCATCTTCAGCTTTCCCTGGAGCAGGGCCTTTGTCGCATCGAGTTCCTTGCGGGCAATCTGCTTCCAGCGGGCATACTCGCCGGTCATGACGAACTTTGCGCTCTCGGCCTTGTCCTTGTCGCACACCACGAATTCGCCGACATCGCCATGCCAGTAGTCCTGGAAGAGGTACACCGTTTCAGGTATCCCCTTGGCAGGGTCCGGAAGTACAACGAGCGCCACGCTGCCTTCCCAGTTCTTGGCTATATCTTTATATTCCGGATCCGCCTGTATTGCTGCCTTGTATGCGTCCATCCATTCCTGTGTAAGTGCTCGTACTCCCATGGTATAAACCTCCTATAAAATATTTATTATCGGTAGAGCCTGTCCTTCAATTCATCGAGGCCGAGTTCGGTGAGCTTCTCTTTCCTGGGGAATCCGCGCTCATCGAGCCCCCTGATCGCATAGTATTCGCTCAGCAGCAGCGCCACGTCGGGCACAGACCCTGCGCCTCCACCCTCTTTAAGGGCTGTCAGGAGTCTCTTGGGCAGTACGTCGTCCTTTGCGGTGATGCCGAGCAGGTTGTTGAAACCCCTCTTTAAGGTCCAGTCACGCATTCCAGCTTCGAGAAGTTCGTCAGAGGTCAGATTGAAACCGGTAATGGCATTGAATGCCTCGAGAATGGTCTCGGGCTTGAGGATGTCGACGAGGTAGTGGCAGATGGCCAGCGAGTTGCCGAGGATACCGTAGTTTTCCGAATTGTAGACCAGGGCTGCCTTGTCAACGCTCGTGGTGCCTGTGTAGTCGTCCTTCATGTCGAAGAGCTGCGGCCAGGAGGCCATACCCTGTTCGGTTGCAAGCACGGCATGCTGAAGGTGGCAGGCACCCCTGTTGGACATCATGTATGCCAGGCCCATTCCATGAAAGGCCCTCGGGTCGTGCATGGGCGCTTCCAGGCCCTTGACGTGGACAACACAGTCCATGGCGTCCCCGCCGATCTTCCTGGCCGCATGTACCGCACCGTCAGCGAGGATATCACCGAATCCTTCCCGGTATGCGATCTTCCTGATCAGGGGCATGACTGCACCCATATTTCCCCAGGTGAGATCCAGGCCGTCAACTTGATCCGTGGTGAGTGTGCCTTTCTCAAAGAGCTCCATGGCCAGGGCGATGGCCGAACCGCAGCTGATGGTGTCCAGGCCGTATCTGTTGCAGAGCTCGTTGGCCTTGATCACCGCGGCGAGGTCGGAGTTCATGAGCATGGTGCCGAACGTTCCGCAGGTTTCATACTCAGGGCCCGGTCCCTCGTCTGTGCGGTACGGGCCGTCATCGACCTTTACCACCCGTTTGCAGGCGACCGGACAGTTGGCGCACGCATGGGCCTTTGTCAGGTACTTTTCCCTCATGGTGGGACCGCTCAGGTTGAAGGACAGGTCGAAATCCTCTCCCACGGTCCAGTTTTTTATCGGGACATCGCCGGTCACCATGCCCAGATCCATGTTGGCGTCGGAACCCATCATGTGGAGCCCCTCGGCGAGTGCAGACCCCTTCACCTCGGCAATGGCCGTTTTCAGCACCTCCTTGTACCTGTTCTCGTCGGCCTTGCCGGTTTTGAGCGTGCCCTTGACGACAATGGCCTTGAGTTTTTTTGCACCCATCACGGCTCCGAGGCCGGTCCGTCCGCTGAAGTGGCCTTTGTCGTTGCCGATGGCGGCAATCCTCGAGAGGTTTTCGCCTGCAGGACCTATGGCGAGGACCTTGCGGGACTTGTCTTCGGCCTTGAGCAGGTCGGTTGCCTCGTAGATATCCGTTCCCCACAAGGCGGAAGCATCTTCGAGCGTTGCCTGCCCGTCCAGTATGGCGAGGCACACCGGTTCGGGCGACTGCCCCTCGAGCACGATACCGTCGTACCCTGCGCGCTTGAGCTCCGGTCCAAAGGTTCCACCGCAGGCAGATTCCCCCCAGATGCCGGTCTGCGGGGCCTTGGTGCAGATGGTAAACCGCGAAGTGCCCGGGAAACCGCTTCCCACCATGGGCCCGGTCATGATCATGAGCGGATTTTCAGGTGATAACGGGTCGGTATCGAGGGGATATCTGTCGAGATACATCTTTGCCGCCAGGCAGCTCCCCCCGATATACTTCTGAAGCTCTGAGTCCGCGATGGTAAAATCTGTACAGGAACCGTCCGTCAGATTGACGAGTAAAAATTTCCCCGCATACCCTGTGGCCATTACATACCTCCTGCAATTTGGTAATAATATAGTAATATAGTCATACCAGAAACAAAGTCCAGATCTCTGCAGCAATGGCAGACATCGGTTGATAAAATTAATGATAACATTTCATTATAAATGACAATGAAAACGACTTCGCGTATATTGAACATGGCTTTCTTTCATGAGTCAAGGATAAAAATGGTATTCTCTCAGAGATGCTGAGGGGATTTCAGGGCAATCTCCGGTGCCGTGAGATGCCCATGCCGGGGGTGCTTATGTGTGATACCTTTGCAATAGGTTCTGCCTGTACACGCGGTGGAGAGTCCATCTTCGGGAAGAATTCCGACAGGGAGCCCGATGAGGCTCAGATCGTCGTCTCAATACCGGGGAGAAAGCATACACGTGGAGAAACCATGATGTGCACGTATAGCTCCATACCCCAGGTGGCATCGACCCGTGCCCTCGTGCTCTCGAAGCCGTTCTGGCTCTGGGGAGCCGAGATGGGGGTGAATGAAAAGGGCGTGGTCATCGGCAACGAGGCCCTCTTTACAAGGATCAAGCCGGAGAAGGCCCCCGGGCTCATCGGCATGGACCTCCTGCGGCTCGGACTTGAAAGGGCAGACACGGCCCACGAGGCAGCACATGTCATCATCGACCTGCTCAGGCGCTATGGTCAGGCCGGTCCCTGCGGCTATACGGACAAGGGATTCCAGTACATGAATTCCTACCTGATTATGGACCGCAGCGACATCATCGTGCTGGAGACCATGGGGAGGGATTATGTCCTTACCCATCCGAAGGACTATGCGGCGATATCCAACGGGATCACAACAAAAACCGCAGGGGTCTCCTCGAGTTTTGCGCCGGATGTGCGGGTCGATGCCCTTGCTGACCCCCTGATCACCCGGTTCGCCGGGAGTGCCGCCAGGAGGCAGCAGAACCTCGAACAGCTGGAACGCAGAAGGGGCAGCTTCACTGTAACAGACGCCTTTGCCATGCTCAGGTCTCATCGGGGGAGGCACCCGCTGACGGGCTTCAACCAGGATGTGTGCATGCATGCCGCCGGTCCCCTGATCCGGAAGTCCCAGACCACGGGGTCCATGGTGGTTGCACTCGATGCCGATGACGGGTTCAAGATCTTTGTCACGGCCGGATCATGTCCGTGCCTGACCCCTTTCAAACCGTTCCTGCCTGCCTGCCCGCCCGGGGGAGTTGCTGCAGCGGGACCGCGATACGCGGAGGACTCCTACTGGTGGCGGCACGAGGCATTCCATATCGATGCTGTCCTGCGCTATAGAGGCCTTTGCAGTGCCATGGCCGGGGAGGTGAGCGAAATGGAGGAGCGCTACTGCCAGGGGCTTCCCTTCTACCGGTTCGACACGCGGGATGCATCTCTCGCTGAGCTCTCGTCTGAGGCGTTCACCAGGGCATCGATGAACGAGACGGCATGGACCGAGAACATGCGGGGAATCAAGAAGGACCTCCGGGTCCTGCACAACGCCTTTTGGGTGCGCATGGCCAGGCGCCGCGGTGTCCCGCTCGCAGGAAAGAGGGTGGGCGTGCGTGATTCGGTTCCCGGGTGAGGTGACAGGGCTCAATGCATGGCATGGGCAATCGGCAGGCCTGATGTGCGCTCAGATCAAGAACCCATGATTTTATAGGATAATGCCTCCTGAACAGACTCAACCGGATAAGCGGTCTGCCTCTACGGCTTCGGGATGCAGGCGTGTCCGAAGAACAGCGCCCTGCCATTGCCAGGGCGGCGGTACATGACGGGTCCCTCATCTTTAACCTCGAGGGGCTCGACTATGATGAGGCGCTGGGGGTACTGGAAAAGGCACACTGAGCTAGACTTGTCACAGAATCATGCCGGCAGGTGACGGTGTACATGAGACCGTGGCACGCTGTTGAGGGCTGCGGGGTTCGATATGCCCCGTATTCCTCTTGTGTTCTATAGCGTGTGCCATGGCTTGAATGCACGGCGTACCTGAGGGACGATCCTGTTTTGACCTTGACAGCCAGTGAGGAAGAATCTATTGTATCAGCCCAGAAATAGGACACATGTGCTGTTGTTTGCTGGTGATTCCGTTACATATAATGGTTGTGAAGGAGAGAGGGCATGAATGATAAGTATAAGATAATTGGTCCGTTGTATGATTTTCTGGCAATGATATTCTCTGCAGGACAGATCGATAAATGCAAGACAGCCATGCATGGGTACATCAAGCCCGATGACAAGGTTCTGTTTGCAGGGGTAGGGCAGGGCATAGATGCCATCGGGGCAGCTGAGCTGGGTGCGGAGGTTACCGTCGTCGACCTGTCGGAGTCCATGCTCAATATTCTTGACAAGAGAACCCGGGGCCGTTATTTTACGCACCCGATCAGACGGGTCCATCAGGATATCCTGAAGTTTGATGAATATCATCAGTATGATGTCGTGTATGCGAATTTCTTCCTGAACGTCTTCGAGAAGAATATGGTCACCAAGGTCCTCGAGCACCTGAGCAAGCTCGCAAAAAAGGGCGGCCATGTGGTTGTCGGCGATTTCTCGCTCCCTTCCGGCGGTCCTGTCTCGAAATTATTCCAGAACATATACTGGTACATTGCTGATATTATCTTTGTGGTGATGGCCAAGAACGCCTTCCACCCGGTATACGATTATCAGACGCAGATGAAACAGCTGGGTCTTGAGATAACTGACGTAAAATATTTGCAGTTTCTCTTTGATGACCGGTACTATTCAATCCGGGCACAGAAGGGATAAAATGGTCTCGGATTACCCGGGGCACCGGCTACCGGGTAATCCTTTTCCCTCAAGAAGTGGAAAAATATTTCACCTATGAAAAATATCGGATTGATCCCCGAAATACACAAGTCATTGATAATAATAGATCTACCATAATAGATATCAGGTAACACCTGATATTAATCTCGTATTTCTTTCGTGTTTTCTCAGGTATTTCTTGGCACGTTTCGTGAAAGTTCCCCTCCATGCAAAGAATGTGTTGGCATTCAAAGCAAACAAACACTGTGCAATTCTTACTCAAGAATACAATGAAAGGAAGGGATTTATGAGAAATCAGACAACTAAGCATAGGGTGATCTCGCTGAGCAGCATAACTGAGCCAAAGAATCAGGTAACAGTATCCCCCCTTATCATTAAGAAAATGTATTCAACCGGCAGTCTGAAAAACGTCGAAGACGGCGTGAGCTTCTGCATCAAGAATCAGATACGAGAAGCAATGCTCACAGGGGTCTTCGACGTAACCATCAACGGCAAAGAAATTCCATTGCATAATATAGTTGTCAGAACCAACGGTTCGCGGCGCAAGGCCACTGAAATTGATATGAAAAAAGCCATTCCTTTTCCTTTTGGTGAGGATATGGAGATTCACGCAAGAACAGAGACACTGAGCAAAAACCAGGAACACCAGATTACCCTTTCCATTGAAACAGGGCAATTCGGCGTGTTAGACCTGGCTGCCATTGACAGCGTTGTTGAGACCAGGGTGGAGCAGCAGAGAATACCCTGTAACAAGCTGGCTAATTATGAACCTGAGATCATTGAGAAGCGGCAGGAATTTGTAGAGGACTTCTCGGGAACAAAACTCAACCATATCAAGCAGTATTCCTTTGATTCGGCTCTTACCCAGGGCAACATCGAAAATTTCACCGGTGTTGCACAGATCCCCATGGGTTTTGCAGGCCCCATCAGGGTCAATGGAGAGTATGCAAAAGGCGAGTTCCTTATTCCTCTGTGTACCAGCGAAGGTTCACTGGTTGCCTCATACAACCGCGGCATGAAGATCCTCAATATGTGCGGCGGCATCACCACAACCATCCTGGAAGACAAGATGCAGCGTGCCCCGGTATTCGTGTTTAAGTCCTCCCGTGAAGCCAGGGACTTTGCCTGGTGGATAGATGAACATATGGATGAGATCCGTGAGCAGGCGGAATCCAACTCAAAGGTTGCCAAGCTGCTGGATATCGAGAAATATCTGGTAAGCAAATTAGTTCACCTGCGGTTCAACTACTACACCGGCGATGCAGCAGGCCAGAATATGGTAAGCCTGGCAACATTCGTTGCATGCAACTGGATCCTGGCACAGTACAAAGGGATAGTGCATTTCTATATGGACGGCAATATGTCCACTGACAAGAAGTGCTCGCAGATCAATACACTCAATACCCGCGGCAAAAGGGTCGTTGCTGAGATCACCATCCCGCGCGATATACTGATTCAGCACATGCGGGTGGATCCCGAGACCCTGGTCTATCACAGCAAGGTTGCAGATCTCGGTGCATTCATGGCCGGCTCCAGCAGTAACGGGCTGCATGCTGCCAATGCCCTTGCCGCATTGTTCATTGCCACCGGACAGGACGTAGCCAATATTGCAGAGGCATCAACCGGGCTTCTCTTTACCGAGGTAACCCCTGACGGGGATCTTTACGGATCACTTACCCTTCCGTCTCTCATTGTCGCGACCTATGGCGGGGGGACCGGGCTGCCGACTCAGCGCGAATGCCTGGAGGTACTCGGCTGCTATGGTCAGGGCAAAGTCAAAAAGTTTACCGAGATCGTTGCCGCTGTTGTTATTGCCGGAGAGCTCTCTCTGGCGGCAGCCATCTCTTCGCTGGATTGGGTGACGAGTCATGAACGTTTGGGAAAGAATCGTTAAAGACAGAGACGAGGAGAGATTATGAATACAAGTGCTCAGATAACGACGGTCATACAGAGGCCCGCAGGAGAATTCCAGGGTGCAAAGATTCTCCCCCTTCACCTTCACAGAGTATGGAAATCAGCTGAAAACGCCGGGATAGACAAATTCAGCTTTGATGAGCGCATAGCCTACCTCAAGAAATACGGGGATCACTGCATGTCCTTTTCCACCCTGCAGCCGGGCATGCACTTTTTCGATATCCCGGGTGTGGGATATATTGCCTACAGACAGCAGTGGGGCACCCGGTTTGTCCTGGCAGATCCCATCTGCGATGAGAAGGATCGGGAATTCATCCTGGGAGAATTCCTCAAGGATTCGAGAAATACCGCATTTGCCCAGATATCGGAGCCGGTAGCCGAACTTGTCGCCGAGAAATTCGGCTACTATGCGACCCAGTTCGGCGTGGAAACTGTGGTGGACCTGAAGGACTGGGATCTCAAGGGAAAGAAGAAACAGGTCCTGAGGACCTCCATAAACAAGGCTCAGAAGGACGGGGTCCGTTTCGTGGAGAAGTATGAGCCAAACGGGGATCGGACACTCACCAACGAGTGGCTCAAGACGAGGAAGGTAAGAAACCGGGAGATACTGTTCCTGATCAGACCCATGGATATGGACTATCAGGAGGGGACCAGGAGGTTCTACGCCTATCAGGGCGATGAACTGCTGGGGTTCATCTATTTCGACCCGGTTTATTCCGACAACAGGATAGTCAGCTATGTTCCCAATATTTCACGGTTCAACCATAACTTCAAGCAGGGGATCTTCTATCCTCTCATGGTGCATGCCATGGAGGTGTTCAAGCAGGAGGGCGTACAATACATGCACCTCGGCCTGTCCCCCCTGGTGGTTGGCGAGCAAGACAGCGAGTATGAGTCCGGGATCGTCAAGACTATGATCCGGTTGCTGTACAAGTACGGGAACATGGTATACAGTTTCAAGGGACTGCACTTCACGAAGTCCAGGTTCCAGGGCAGGGATTGCAGGACATTCTGTGCCCACAAGGAGACGCTGCCGGTCAAGTCGTTCCTGAGCATGTTCAGGCTTGCAAATATTATCTGATCTATCGCCTGACACCATAAAAGAGGGCTGCATATACACTGCAGCCTTTTTTTATCTGGATCATCCCGTTTGAGCGGGAGACCCCGCCTCGTTCAGGGAAGCCTCTGAGAGGATGTCATCCGCTGCCATCATGGCAGAGGAGAAGCTGATATCTCCAGAACACCCTTCACCCCGAACAGTATCTCCTGCGAAGAAGAGCCCCCTGATCGAGGCGCATCGGACATCGGGCCGGTGCGGCCTTGACTGGCCGGGAGTGAGCACCGTTCCGTTCATGACGGGTACAACGAGTTTTCGTTCCCGGCTCAGGTTGGAGAGCAGGCGGGGAAACACGGTGGCTATGGTCGTCTTGAGACGGTTTTCCGTATGCCTGATGACGTCCGGATCGCCGTCAAATCCCCAGGGAAGAAGGATCCCCCAGGTCGAGACATATTTGCCGTGAGGGGTGAAGCTTGGGTCGGTGTTGGACTGGAATCGTGCCCATACCGGGACATCGACCCCGAGGATGCCCCCGTGGACATCGCCGGCCGGGTGGTCGGTAATAAAATCAAAGACCAGCGAGGAACTGTGTTCGATGCCTTCACAGTACGACACGAATTCCCAGGAAAAGAACTTCTTGTCGATGATGTCAAAGAGCTCAGGGAGCCTGCCTGCAAAGATCACCCACCGGCAGGGATAGCTCGACCGATCGGTAACCACGCCCGTGACCCGGTTCCCCTCCACCAGGAGCGAGGTGGCCTCTTCGCCAAGATGGATCTCTCCGTGGGTCTCCACGTGAGACCTGAGCTTGTTCAAGATCTGCGAGGATCCTCCGGCAGGCTCTCCCACGCCGATTCCTGCGGCGAGGACCCTCTTGAGAAAGTCGATCACCTCTCCTGCGCTGACCCGTGCAGGATCCGGACACATGACGGTCATGCCGAGAAACGGGAGGAATGCTTCAAGTTCATCATTTTTAAGGGTGGTTCGATAGAACTCGAGGAGGGTGTTGTCAAACCACCTCGCCGGGTCGGCTTTTTTGAGCCTGGCCAGGAAGAGCAGCAGACAGAACCGCGCCTTCCACGACAGGATGGGGTTCGTCAGGAATCCCAGGAGTCCCTCCGGGCGTTCCCATAAGCGGGACTTGTAGATGAGTTTCGAGTCAGCTGCCCTCGGGAGGAACCGTATCTCGTCTCCCAGCCGATAGAAGACCTGTTGGGCGATCCCCTTGTGTGCGAGTCTGAGGGAGTGGGTACCGTATTCCCAGGTATAGCCCTCGTGGTCTGTGTAGAAGCTTGCCCGTCCGCCCAGCAGTGGTGATTTCTCGATCACCACGACACGCAGCCCCGATCGGGCAAGGAGTGCGGCTGTGCTCATCCCGCCATAACCGGCTCCGATAACAACAACATCGAGCATATCAGTTCCCCTGGGTACTTACCGTGGTTGAGCCCCCGGTTGTCCGTGAAGGTATCGACCCCGTCAGTACAGGCTTACGGGTGGGAGTTTATCCCAGGATTGACTTTTTGTCTATCTTGTGATTGGAGACTCATCAGATTTTACCGGGTATATGGGGAGTGTTGCATGATAACCATCGAGAACCTGACCAAGGTGTACGGCCCGAAGATCGCCATTGCTGATGTTTCATTTCAGGTGAACAGGGGTGAGGTGCTCGGTTTTCTTGGTCCCAACGGTGCCGGTAAGACCACCACCATGAAGATTCTTACCTCGTTCATGCCGCCTACATCCGGCCGGGTGACCGTCATGGGTCACGACACGGTGAAGGACTCGATACTCTCCCGCAGGTTTATCGGCTATCTTCCCGAGAACACGCCACTCTATACCGATATGCGGGTAAAGACCTTCCTGAAATTCGTGGCCGGGGTCAAAGGGGTGAAGAAAGCCAACGTGCCTTCCCGAATAAAGAAGGTGATTGCGGATTTCGGCCTGGAAGAGGTCAAGGATGCCGTCATAGCAACGCTCTCTAAGGGATTCAGGCAGAGAGTCGGGCTTGCCCAGGCCATGATCAATGATCCCCCGGTGCTCGTGCTCGATGAACCGACGATCGGGCTCGATCCCAGGCAGATCTACGAAATCAGACAGCTCATCAAGGATCTCTCGGGGACCAGGACCATTATTCTTTCTTCCCATATCCTTCCCGAGGTGAGCCAGCTCTGCGACAGGGTTGCCATCATCAACAAGGGGAAGATCGTGGCTATTGACAGTCCCCAGAGTCTCAAGGCGAGGCTTCAGGATCATACGCTCATCGTGATTCAGGTGGGCAGCAGGCAGGAGGAGGCCCGAAAGATCGTGGAAAAGATAGAGGGTGTCCTGTCGGTGTCCAGCTCGAATTCCAGGTTCCTCAACATCGAGACGGTAAAAGACCGGGACCTGCGGCCTGTTATGGCTGAGAAGATCGTCGAGGCCCGGATCCCCCTGCTCGAGATCGTACGCAAGGAGATGAGCCTGGAAGAGATCTTCATGGAGCTGATCACCGAGGAGGCGGGTGCCGGTGCGTAGCGTTTACCTCAAGGAGCTGACCATCTATTTTTCCTCTCCCATTTTCTACGTGATCGCCTGCATCTTCGTGTGTATTACCGGGGTGTTCTTCTACAATTCAATGGTCTACGTCAGCCTACTTACAGTACGGATTGCCCAATACCAGGTCGAGTCAGGCGTGAATCTGAGCGAGATACTCCTGGGTCCGATATTTGCCGACATGAGCATGCTCATCGTCTTCATCGTGCCCATCATCTCCATGCGGCTCTATGCAGAGGAGCAGGCACAGGGAACCATAGAACTCCTGTTCACCTATCCTGTCAGCGATCTGAAGGTCCTTCTGGCGAAATATCTGGCAGGGATGACCATCCTGACCTGCATGCTGGCCATCACCGCCGTATTCATGGTCCTCATGCTCGTGGTCACTTCCCCTGACTGGGGGGTGGTTTTCACCTCCTACCTGGGATTATTACTCATGGGAGGGGCCATACTGTCGCTGGGGATATTTGCCTCGAGCCTGACCAAGAACCAGATTGTCGCTGCAGCCCTGACCCTGGGAATGGTTCTCTGTTTCTGGGTGGTCGGATGGTTTGCCGGTGTCCTGCCCGATACCCCTACGAGCGGATTCCTCAGGGAGATATCGCTCGTCAATCACCTGTCGCGATTTCTCAAGGGCATACTCGGGGTCAAGGATATCGTGTTCTATATCTGTTTCTCAGTATTCTTCCTGTCGCTGTCCCTGAGGGTCCTCGATTCCAACCGGTGGAGGGGGTAGCGAGATGGCCCGGAAACTCCTCTACGCATCCTCCGCCAGCCTTTTTGTCGTCATCCTCGCAGCAATCCTGGTGATCGTCTATTTCATCGCGTCGAATCACAATGTGAACTGGGACCTCAGCAGAACAGGGAGCAATACCCTGGATGCCAGAACCGGCAATGTACTCAGGTCATTGGACTTTGACGTGGACATAACGGTCTTCGACAAGGAGGGAGAGGAAGGCCGGCGTGCCAGAGAAATCCTGGACCTGTACGTTACCGAGTCCAGACGTATCTCCTATACCGTGATCGATCCCGATGCCAGGCCGGGCGTTGCCGGGAAATACGGCGTCGACCGCTATGGCCAGGCCGTACTCGTCGGGAGACAGAGACAGACCCTGGTAGACAGGGTGACCGAGGATAGCATTACCAACGCACTGTTGAATCTGAAGCGCGACAGCCGGAAGGTTCTCTACTTCACCACCGGCCATGGGGAGCGGGATATATCCCGGGAAGACAACCAGGGGTTTTCCCAGCTTGGCAGCGCCCTGGAAAAGGATGATTATGAGGTTCATGCCCTCGTGCTCATGCGTGAGCAGGCCATACCTCAGAATGCAGACCTCGTTGTCGTGGCTGGTCCTGTCAAGAGCCTCCTGCCCGAGGAGCAGGATATCATCCGGAACTATCTCGGCCGGGGAGGCAGGATGCTCATTGCCCTGGAGCCAGGCCCCGAAGCGGGGCTCAAGGGACTGCTTGAGGAGTACGGCATAGCGCTCGATGCCGGTATCATCGTTGACCGATTCAACACCATGGTCGGCGGAGACTACACGGTGCCGGTTGTGACCACCTACGGGGATGCGCCTGGCGTCAAAGGCTTTGCCTATGCCACGCTCTTTCCCACCTCGCGATCCCTCATGATCAGGGAAGGCCTGCCCGATGACCTGGCAGTCACCTGGCTGGCCCGGACCTCTGATCAGAGCTGGTCTGAGAGTGATTACGCAACCCTCATCGATGAGGGCACGGCAACCCGTGACGAATCCGAGAGGAAGGGACCTCTGAATGTGGCCCTCCTTGCAGAGAAGAAAATCAGCGAAGAGATCAAGGCGAGCCTGCTGGTCTTCGGCGACACGGATTTCTGCACGAATGCCTATCTGAACGTATCCGGGAACAAAGACCTTGTACTTGGCTGTATCAAAATGCTCCTCCATGCAGGGCATAAGATAACCATCGACAAGAAATCAGCCCAGGACAGACCCTTTATTCTCACCCCTGTCCAGAACAGCCTGATGTTCTGGATCCCCGTTATCATCATCCCGGCACTGATTCTCTGCGCAGCAGTGGCCACTTTCAGGGTGAGGAGACGTTCGTGAGGTCCAGGACCCTCGTTGTTTCTGTGCTCATCCTGATCGGTCTGGCCGGATATTACTACTATTTTGAGCTGTATCTCCCCGGCCTTGAAGATGAGGCCCGGCACAAGGCCTACGAGATATTCGACCTCCAAGGGTCAGACATCACGGAAATCAGCATCAGCACAGAACAGACGATAGCGCTTTCGAAGAAGGATTCCTCGTGGCGGATGACGGCACCCCTCGATGTGCCGGCGGATGTATCGGAGATGGACGGACTGATTTCTGCCATCACGTCGCTGAGAGCACAGAGATTCCTCACAGATGCCGGCTCACTGGCAGAACTCGGGCTGGACCCACGGGGGCTGACGCTGACATTCGCTACGCCGCAGGGGAAATTCTTCCTGCACGTGGGGGGCCAGACCCCGTCAAAACAGTGTTGCTATGCGCGTTCCTCCACCAGGGACGATGTATTTCTGATCGATACCTATGAGAAGACAAACCTGGACAAAGACGTCTTCAGCCTCCGGGACAAACATCTTTTCAGCTTGAATTATGGAGACGTCGAACAGATCAGGGTCGCGAGGCACGGGTTGATCCTGGAATTTCTCAAGGATGCGCAAAACAGGTGGCAATTGCCCGAAAACCCCTCAAAGAGATTGAAGGCCGCGAAGATCGACAATCTGCTGCAAAACCTTTTCCGGCTGCAGGCACAGGCTTTTCCCGAGGAATACGCCGTCCCGGGGGACCCGGACACGGTAATTGAGATCACGGCTGAAGGAGCAACCCAGAGCCTGCAGGCATGGCAGCTCCCGCTCATGGGGAAGAATATCTATGCATTCTCGCAGCGGCTGGGCCAGATGGTTCAGATACGCGACTGTCTGCCTGCGTTCCTGCCCAATGATCTCATGGAGGTCATGGACCGGTCTATCGTCAGCATCGATCCGGGCAGGGCACAGGAGATCACGGTCTCTGGCCCGGAGAATCGGATGTTTGTCCGCAGGGGTGAGGCATGGTATACGGGAAATGAACGGCTCGAGGCGCCATTGGTGGTACAGTCCTTTGTAGGCATGCTCAACAGGCTCGAGTATGTGGACCAGTATATGAAACTCCCGGATGACCTTGAACGGGTGAGTTCCGTGCGGATAACGTATGCAGGCTCTCCCGAGGTTTTTGACATAACTATGTATTCTAGGTATTATATCACCGTCGGCGACCAGGTCTACCAGCTGCATGAAGGTGGTATGAAGGAGTTTGGTGATTCTCTTGCTATGCTGATTAAAAGCAGCGATGGGTGAAAATCTATGACCAAGAAACGACCCTCATGGGATGAATACTTCATGATGCTGGCCAAACTCGCCGCATCACGCTCCACCTGTCTGTCCAGGCCCACCGGTGCGGTGGTAGTGAAGGACCGGCAGGTCGTAGCCAGCGGATACAATGGTTCATTGCCGGGACAGGCGCATTGCATAGACGAAGGAGTGTGCTTCAGAAGGACCCTTCAATGGCCAGAGGCCATGAAATATGACATGTGCAGATCGGCCCATGCCGAGGCGAATGCCATATCCCTGGCCGCGAAGAAAGGTGTGTCACTGGAGGGGGCGAGCATATACTGCACGCTGGAACCATGCATCACCTGCGCAAAACTGATCGTGATGTCCGGAATCACCCGGGTCATCTACGAGTACCCGTATGATTCTCCCGTTCCCGAGCGTGACCGGTACTGGAAAGAGGTGCTGGCGTCCAGCCATACTCAGGTGGATCGCCTGGAGTTGGACGATGATACGGTAAAATACGCCCTGAGTTTTTTCAAACCCGACACATCCAAGAGGAGGCTATAAGGTGGTATATGGCGCAGACAAGATTGTCCGTATGATACAAGAGGGCGTGAGTGTCGAGGATCACGTGACCGGGAGAAGGGTGCAAAAGCCGCTGGTGGAATACATCGGCGATGAACAGGTCGACCTGATCGAGGGCACGACGGTGGACCTGAGACTCGGTGCCGTGTACCGTCCTGTGGGGGCTGCCCGGCTCATGAGAGACAGCCGGATAACCCCTGAGATCGACAAGGTCATGGATATCGAAGAGTCGCCCGAGGGCATCCTGCGGATCAGGAACGGCGAATACCTCCTGTTCCAGACCATCGAACAGGTGAACATGCCCGAAGACATGTTTGCCTATATCAGGCCCAGGACCACCCTGATCCGTTGCGGCATACCCCTTGAAACCGCCTTCATCTCCCCGAACTATCAAGGCCGGCTGACTGTCGGCATGAAGCACCAGGGTGCGGGTGAGGTGGAGATTCAGATGGGATTCCGCATCCTGTGTATCGCCTTTTTCCCCATCGATGGCAGGGCAGTCCCCTACCGGGGGGTTTGGCAGGGTGACCGGGTGTCTACCAATGGAGAAGAAGAGCGGCCGTTCTGAAGAGTTGTTCCAGGGACATCTCGACACTACTATATATGATGAGGTGATTGTCTGAAACAAGATGACGAGACATTGGATTCCCTTTCCTGCGGGAATCTTTCCATACTGCAGAAGAGGAACGGCTACCGCTATTCTCTGGATGCATATCTCCTGGCAGCATTTGTCGAGGAGCGGGAGGGAGCCGAGATTCTCGATATCGGATCGGGATCAGGGGTGATTTCCCTGCTTCTTGCCGGGATGAAGGGTCTGCAGGTGACCGGGGTGGAGATACAGGAGGACATGGCAGAGATGTCCTCGCGATCTGTCGCGCTCGCGAGGCTTCAGGATAAGGTCCGTATGGTCTGTGTCGATATCAGAACCTATACCGGGCAGCGATACGATGCGATCGTCACCAATCCCCCGTACCGGCCTGTTCAGACCGGGAGGATCAATCAGGATAACAGCAGGGCTGTTTCCCGGCACGAGATCCTCATCGACCTGGAGACCCTCATGAAACGCTCCTATGAGTTGCTCAAGCCGTCGGGGCGTTTCTATATTGTGTACCCGGCATGGCGTCTGCCCGATCTCGTGTTCTCCATGAGGACCAATAATATCGAACCCAAGAGGATGATGCTCGTGTATTCGCGGATGAACTCGGACGCTGAAATCTGTCTTGTCTCCGGTGTAAAGGATGGCGGGAGGGAACTCGCCGTTGAAAGACCGTTTTTTGTCTATTCGCCCGAGGGATCATATACCCGGGAGATGGAGGAGGTCTTCAGGAGTCTGAATCCTCCAAAAAGCCATTGACCTGAAGCCCATTTACATGTTGAAATGAGAAAATGAACCGGTAAACGCAGAAAGGATAAGGAATGAAGGTCGAAATAACTGATGTAAACAGCACACGCAAGGAAATGAAGGTGGTCGTTCCCAAGGAAGAGGTGAACACTGTAACGAATGAGATTTATAAAGATATCTCACAGAAAGTGGTCATCAAGGGCTTCAGGAAAGGCAAAGCCCCGAGAGATATTGTCAGGATGTACTATGCCGACTATATTCAGGGTGAACTCTCCCAGAAGCTGGTGAATGATAAATTCGAACAGGCGGTCAAGGACAACGAACTCTTTGTCGTGTCCATGCCGGAGATCCAGAACGACCCGCCTCGGGAGAATGAAGATTTTACCTTCTCGGCAAAATTCGATGTCAAGCCCGAGGTCACCTCCCAGAAGTATACGGGATTTGAGCTGAAAAAGCAGAAGGTCACGGTAGGCGAAGACAGCATAAACGATGTCCTGAAAAGGCTCCAGGAGACATATGCAACGATACGGGATATGGAGGACCCTGAGTATAAGATAGCGCAGGGGGATTATGTGATCATTGATGTGACCTCCGAGGATAACCCGAGCCTGAACCGAACCAAGATGACGGTGGAGGCAGGGGTTCGAAGCGGTTTCCCCGGTCTTGAGGCGGCAGTCATCGACATGCAGCAGGGCGGTGAGAAAGAGGTGACGGTCGAATTTCCCGAGAACCACTTCCTGGAAGATGTCAGGGGCAAGAGCGCTTCGGTGAAATTCGTGATAACAGCCATCAAACACCGGGAGCTGCCTGAGCTCGATGATGAGTTCGCCAAGAAGGCACGTCAGGGAGTGGAAGGGCTCGAAGAGCTCAAGAAGCTCATCAGTGAAGATCTGAGAGAGAGACTCGAGGCCGATACCCGTAACGCACTCGAGAGACAGATACAGGGCAAACTCCTGGAGTCCAATCCCTTTGACGTCCCGGAATCCATGATCAGGCTTCAGGCCGGCATGATGATTCAGGGCATGTCGCAGCGACTGACAGCTCAGGGCATCAAGCTGGAAGACCTCTATCCGGATCCCGAGAGCTTCAAGACGGAGACCCTGGCATCGGCCGAAAAAGTTACAAGGACAGCCCTGCTGATAGAGGCCATTGCAAAAGAACAGAGCATAGAGTGTACTGACGAGGAATTCGAGGAAGAGATCAACAAGCTGGCTCAGCGCTACAATATGTCCGCCGATACCGTCAGAGAAGGGATCGAAGAGCAGAGCGGCATTGAAGAGATGAAGTTTGGTGTTGTTGAAAAAAAGGTATATGATTACATAATCGAACATTCCGAGGTCGAGGAAGTCGACCAGGTGGAGGAAGTAACGGATGACGCTAGTACCGATAGTAGTGGAGCAGACGAATAGAGGAGAACGATCGTACGACATATATTCCCGGTTGCTCAAGGACAGGATCGTGATGTTGAGCAACGAGATTAATGATGATATCGCCAATCTTCTGGTCGCCCAGTTCCTTTTTCTGGAGTCTGAAGATCCTGATAAGGATATCTTCTTTTATATCAATTCTCCCGGCGGATCAGTGACCGCGGGTATGGCGGTGTACGATACGATGCAGTATATAAAATCCAAGGTGAGCACCATCTGCATCGGCCAGGCAGCGTCCATGGCAGCGGTTCTCCTTGCTGCGGGGAATACCGGCATGCGTTATGCCCTGCCACATTCCAGATTATTGATTCATCAGCCCCTCGGCGGTGTCCAGGGGCAGGTAACCGATGTGAACATTCAGGCAGCTGAGATGATGAGACTCAAAGACGAGCTCAAGAACATTTTAGCTCACCATACTGGTCAGCCGATAGAAAAGATAGGCACCGATACGGAGAGGGATTTCTTTATGAGTGCCCAGGAAGCGGTAAAATATGGTATAATTGACCAGGTCATATACAAGAGGCACAACAAGGAGACGGAAGGGGAGAGCAAAGATGCCAAAAATAAATGATCATTACAGGCCTGGGTTGCGCTGTTCCTTCTGCGGAAAGTCGCAGGAGGAGGTGCGCAAGCTCATCGCCGGCCCGGATGTCTACATTTGTGATGAATGCATCGCCCTGTGTAATGAAATCCTTGCGGAAGAAGAGGGTGAGTACCGCCACTTCAGTGCCTCTTCGAATATACCGAAACCATCCGAGATCAAAGAGGTACTCGATGAATATGTCATCGGGCAGGAATACGCGAAGAGAACCTTGTCCGTGGCCGTGCATAATCACTACAAGCGGATAGAGTCCAATACGAATATCGGTGGGGTAGAGATAAATAAGAGCAATATTCTGATGATCGGCCCCACGGGTTCGGGCAAGACTCTTCTTGCCCAGACCCTGGCAAAGATTCTCGATGTGCCGTTTACCATAGCGGATGCAACGACGCTCACCGAGGCCGGCTACGTCGGCGAGGATGTTGAAAACATTATCGTGAATCTCCTTCAGAATGCCGACTACGACGTGGAGCGGACCCAGAAGGGGATCGTGTATATCGACGAGATCGACAAGATCGCATCACGCGGTGACAATCCATCCATAACCCGGGACGTTTCCGGAGAGGGCGTTCAGCAGGCACTGCTGAAGCTCATCGAGGGGACTGTTGCCTCCATACCCCCCAAGGGGGGAAGAAAACACCCGCAGCAGGAGTTCATCCAGATAGATACCACGAACATACTCTTCATCTGCGGCGGAGCATATGTCGGGCTGGACAAGATCATATCTCAGAGGCTCGACAAGAAGACCATAGGATTCATGGCCGAGATAACCGGGAAAGAGGAGAGGGATATCGGAGAGATCCTGAGAAACGTTCAGCCCGAAGACCTCATCAAGTTTGGGATGATCCCCGAGTTCGTGGGGAGAATTCCCGTGATCTCGACGCTCAATGAACTGGATGAAGATGCCCTTATTGCCATTTTGACCGAGCCGAAAAATGCCCTGGTCAAACAGTATCAGGCGCTGTTGAAGCTGGAGGGTGTGGACCTTTCATTCAGCGCGGATGCCCTCAAAACCATTGCGGAAGAAGCCATGAAGAGGAAATCGGGAGCACGGGGACTTCGCTCCATCATGGAAAATGTAATGCTCGATATCATGTACGATATTCCTGACATGGAAGGTGTCAAGGAGTGTATTATCAGCCAGGATGTTATTCTGAAAGGAAAAGCCCCGATAATTGTCTATGAGAGGAAAACCTCTCAGGCATAGACCATGAAAACGGATTCGGCGGGAAATGTCTATCCACTCCTGGTTCTGAGTGACATAGTAGTGTTTCCCCACACGATCATTCCACTGCTGATCGAGAATGAGACAACGGCCAACTGGGTTCGAACGTGCTTCGATGCACAGGAGGATATCCTAGTCTGTTGCAGGAAACCGGGCAGTGTCGAAGAGATAAACGAGGAAAACACCTATCAGGTAGGATCGCTCTGTCGCATCCTGCAGCTGATCCAGCTCGGGGACGGTTCACAGAAGGTATTCATCGAGGGCAAGGTGCGCCATCTCATCAGGAGGCTGTCCCGTCACGAGGATGTCTTCTTTGCCGAGACCGAGCCGGTTGCCGACATCATCGAGGATGAAACAAAGACAGAGGCACTGAGACGGCTCGTTGTCGAGACCTTTGAACAATACTGCGCATCGGCGCACATAGATATTCATTCCGAGATGATTGAAAAGATCAGGTCCCAGGGAGATCCGGGGCTTACCTCTGACATCATTGTCTCGTATACCGAGCTGAAGACCTCCAGGAAGCAGGAGATTCTCGAAGAGAGTTCTGTCGACTCCCGCCTGGAGAGGGTTTTTGAATACCTCCAGGGCGAGATCGAGATAGCAAAGATCCAGAACAGACTCAAAGAGCAGGTGAAACAGAGGGCTGAATCTCAGAGGGATAATCTGCACCTCGAGCAGGGGCATGCCCAGAAGATGGCTATGGAGTCGCTGGAAGAAGAGGCCTCGGGAATTGAGAAGCAGCTCCGTCAGAAAAATATGCCCAGGCTCGCACTGGAAAAGGCGCTTTCTGAGGTGCGGCGGCTTCGGATGATGCCCCCGATGAGTGCCGAGGCCACGGTAATCCGGAATTATGTAGACTGGTTCCTCTCCCTGCCGTGGAAGGATATGACGCAGGACAAGAAGGATATTCTCGGGGCGCAGCAGATCCTCGACGAAGATCATTTCGGTCTGGAGAAGGTAAAGGAGAGGATTCTGGAATACCTGGCAGTGCAACAACTGGTGGGAACGGTGAAGGGACCCATATTATGCCTGGTCGGCCCGCCTGGCGTCGGCAAGACCTCCCTTGGTCGTTCCATAGCCCGGGCGACCGGGAGAAGGTTTGTCCGGGTATCGCTTGGTGGTATTCGTGACGAGGCCGAGATCAAGGGCCACAGACGAACGTATATCGGGGCCATGCCGGGTAAGATCATCCAGGGAATCCGCAGGGCCGGAATGTCGAATCCCGTATTCCTGCTCGACGAGATTGACAAGATGAGCGTTGATTTCAGGGGTGATCCCTCTGCCGCGCTCCTCGAGGTGCTGGACCCTGAACAGAATTATGCCTTCAACGATCACTACATGGATGTGGATTATGATGTATCGAAGGTGATGTTCATCACCACTGCCAATACATCGTACGCCATCCCCCCTCCACTGTTGGACAGGATGGAGATCATCCGCATCGAGGGCTACACCTCGTACGAGAAGCACATGATCGCACGGAATTTCCTTGTCCCGAAACAGCTCAAGCTCAACGGCCTGGAAGACCGGGGGGTGAAATTCACGGACAAGGCGATCGACACAATCATACAGGAATACACCCGGGAAGCAGGGGTGCGAAACCTCGAGAAAGAGATCTCTTCGATCTGTAGGAAGATAGTGCGTGAGATCATATCTGGCAGGGATAAGGTCAGGCCGAGGATCACTGCCGGCAAAGTCCACGAGTTGCTGGGAGTGCCACGTTACCGGAAGCTGCACCATGATGAAATGGACCATGTCGGGCTGGTCAATGGCCTGGCATGGACAGAGGTAGGCGGCACCTTGCTGATTGTCGAGACCTCGGTCATGCCGGGCAAGGGCAAGCTGCTGCTCACGGGAAAACTCGGTGATGTCATGCAGGAATCCGCCCAGGCCGGAATGAGCTACGTGAGATCCAGGGCCCGGGAGTTCGGCCTGGAGCCGGATTTCTATGACAAGCTGGACATCCATATCCACATACCCGAAGGGGCTGTGCCGAAAGATGGACCGTCTGCCGGCATCACCATGGCAACCTCCATAGTTTCCGCCCTGACAGGGCGGTCTGTCAAAGGCAAGGTGGCCATGACCGGGGAACTTACCCTGGGTGGCAGGGTGCTGCCTGTCGGTGGGCTCAAGGAGAAACTTCTCGCGGCAAAAGAGGCCGGCATGGAGAAGGTTCTGATACCTGTGGAAAACGAAAAGGATCTCAAGGATACCCCCAGGGAGATAGTCAAGGGTTTGGAGATCCATTTGGTCGGTCATATGGACGAGATAATCGCTTATGTCCTTAATTGAGGTATTGACAGCCCCAATAAATACTGTTACTTTCCAATGAGCGTTTGGGCATGGGAGAAACTAACATTTTATAGGAGGTATACTTTGACCAAGACAGAATTGATATCAGTTGTGGCAAACAAGGCCGGGATTCCGAAGGCTGCAGCAGAAAAGGCAATTAATGCCTGCACAGAGGCTATTCAGGCTGCCCTCAAAAAGGGTGACAAGGTGACACTGGTTGGCTTCGGCACGTTCGATGTGGCCAAGAGGGCCGCACGCCAGGGTGTGAATCCGAGAACCAGGGAAACAATCAAGATAAAGGCTTCCAAGGCACCTCGTTTCAGACCTGGGAAGGCCTTTAAAGAGGCAGTGAACAAGTAATATATCCATAAAAATCGGGGCGGGTAGCTCAGTTGGGAGAGCATCGGCCTTACAAGCCGAGGGTCACAGGTTCAAGCCCTGTTCCGCCTACCATGAAAATGCGCTTTTAAGGGGGCGTAGTTAAGACGGTTATAACGCCGGCCTGTCACGCCGGAGGTCGCGAGTTCGAGTCTCGTCGCTCCCGCCACATATGAGTCTATACCTCTTTTTTAGGTATAGACTTTTTGTTTCTGCACCCCGGCACAAACTCCCCACGTTGTTCTGCACCTGGCTGAACCACCACTGCGGGATGCGGAAAGTTCACTCCTTGCGATTGACATCCGCCTTTCTTTTGTGGCTTAACAGTCACTCCGAACGATGAATGGAGAACTCATTATGCTGACCAGACGGTGTATCGCCTTATATTCCGGCGGGCTTGACAGCATCCTGGCTATCAAGATTTTGCAGGATCAGAATATAGATGTGGTGCCGCTGAATTTTTATTCACCTTTCTTCGGGTCTGAAATCATAAGAGATCCGGAGTCGTATAAGGCCCATCATTTAAAAACCTTTGGGATAGCCGTAGAGCTTTTGGACTATACCCCGGAGATCGTTCAGATCGTGAAAAAGCCCAAGTACGGGTATGGGAAGCACCTCAACCCCTGTATCGACTGCAAGATCGGGATGCTCAAGAAGAGCAAGGCCCTCATGGAAACCCTTGGCGCATCGTTTGTCGTCACCGGAGAGGTTCTCGGGCAGAGGCCCATGTCACAGCGGAGAGAACCCATGAACAGCATCGAGAGGGAATCCGGCCTGCACGATATCCTCCTGAGGCCTCTGTGCGCCAAACAACTACCCCCGACATTGCCGGAACGGGAGGGGATCGTGAACAGGGAACTGCTCGGCGATATAGTCGGCAGAGGCCGGAAAGACCAGATCACTCTTGCTCTGAGCTATGGAATAGCCAAGGATAAGATTCCGAGCCCGGCAGGAGGCTGTCTCCTGACAGACGAACAGATCTCTCTCAAGGTTCGCAACACATACGAACGCCTTGACCCGAAGCTGCCGGCAGAGGCCGATCTCATGCTCGACATTGCAGGAAGGCAGTTCGTTCTGGACGCCAGGACCATCCTGGTTGTGTCCCGGGACGAAGATGAGAACAGGCTGCTGTCCTCACTTGTCTATGCCGGCAACATCTTCCTCAAGATAGCGGATGTTTCCGGTCCCCTGGCTGTTGTCAGGGGCGATTTCTCCCCTGACAATCTCAGGAAGGCCGCTGCTATCTGCCTGCGGTATGGAAAGGCCCGGGGATTACAAGGCCACAAAGCCCTGTTCGGACCGGACCCGTTCAATATGACCGAATCCATCGATTCTCCTGCGGTGTCCGACGAATACTGCAAGACCTTCCAGATTGACACTTTGAAATGATATTGGATATAAGGCTGCAATCATGGAATATTTCCTTTGTGTAGTAGGCATGGTCTTCATTGTGGAGGCTGTTCCCTATATAGCCTTTCCGAACAAGGTGAAGGAATTTGCGCAGTACATACACACGGTTCCCGACAGAATCCTGCAGGTGTTGGGGATCATAGCGGCGCTGGCCGGAATAGCGATCATTTATCTCGGCAGGCACCTTGGAGGGTTTTAGCGCCAGTGGACATTGCGCGGTTCGATTATCATCTGCCCGATGGACTCATCGCACAGTATCCTCTGGAGAGGGGAAGCGAGAGGCTCCTGGTTGTCGACAGGGCTGATGGAAGTCTTTCTCACCGGGGTTTTGAAGATATTCTCGAGTACCTGGGAGAAGACGATCTCCTTGTATTGAATGATACCCGGGTCATACCTGCACGTTTATTGGGGAAGAAAGAGTCCGGGGGCAGGGTGGAGGTACTCCTGATCAGGAGCATCTCTCCTCAGAGGTGGCGCTGTTTTGTCAAGGCATCGAAACCCCCCAGGATCGGGTCGCATATCTTTTTCGGTGAAGGTCTTGTCGCCACGGTGGACGAACGAGGGAGGGACAGCTACGAGCTTATTTTTTCCGATCCCGAGCTGTTGAGACGGGTCGGGCAGGTACCCCTGCCGCCATACATACACCGGAATGCCGAAGACAGGGACGAATCGACCTACCAGACGGTGTATGCACGGTATGACGGGTCTGTGGCTGCCCCCACGGCAGGACTTCATTTTACCGGGGAGTTCCTGCAGAGGCTTCGTTCCCAAGGGGTCGGGCTCGCATTCATAACCCTCCATGTCGGTCCGGGTACCTTTGTTCCCGTCAGGACACAGAAGATCGAAGACCACGTCATGCATGCCGAGGAGTTCACCGTCTCGGCCGATGCCGCCGCAACGATCAGACAGGCAATGGAGTCGGGCAAGAGGATCGTTGCGGTTGGGACAACGACCACCCGCGTACTGGAACACCTGATGGCCAGCTGTGGCGAGATTGTACCGGGCTCGGGCTCCACGGACATATTTATTTACGAGGGATTCAGATTCAGGTGTGTAGGTGCTCTCCTGACCAATTTTCACCTGCCATGCTCCACCCTGCTCATGCTGGTTACAGCCCTCGGCGGTTATGATATCATCATGAATGCATACAAGACTGCAGTAGAAAAGGAATACCGGTTCTTCAGTTATGGCGATGCAATGTTCATCATTTAACTTTGGAGTGGAATGTACGGACCAGGCTGCCCGGTGCGGGAGATTCCAGACTGCTCACGGGGCGGTGGATACACCCATATTCATGCCTGTGGGCACCCAGGCGACCGTGAAGGCCATGAGCCCGGAAGTGCTCAAGATGGTGGGTTCGCAGATCGTGCTGTCAAATACCTACCACCTCCACATGAGACCTGGCGAGGATCTCATTGCAGCCCTTGGTGGACTTCATGCGTTCATGGCATGGGACGGCCCCATACTGACAGACAGCGGAGGCTATCAGGTATTCTCTCTGGCGAAGCTGATGAAGATAAGCGATGATGGCATACGCTTCGCCTCTCACCTGGATGGGTCCAGGCACCTGCTTACTCCCGAGAAGGCCATAGAGATCCAGGAAGTGCTCGGCTCGGACATCATGATGTGCCTCGATGAGTGCGTCGCACACCCAAGTACCCGGGAGTATGTGGAAACTTCGGTGAAGCGGACGAGTCTCTGGGCACAGAGGTGTCTTTCGGCCAGAAAGAGCAGGAATGCCCTGTTCGGCATCATCCAGGGCGGTGTATACCCCGATTTGAGGATACAGAGCGCGGCCGAGATAACATCGCTGGGATTCGACGGGATAGCAGTGGGCGGATTGTCTGTGGGAGAAGGGCATGACATGATGATGGACGTTCTGGACGTGACCGTTCCCCACATACCCGCTGAAAAGCCCAGATACCTCATGGGGGTAGGCACCCCCAAGGATATCGTGGAGGCGGTCTGGCGGGGGGTGGATATGTTCGATTGCGTACTGCCCACGAGAAATGCTCGAAACGGCATGCTCTTCACCAGAAACGGCAGGATCACCCTGAAACAGGCACGCTACAAACAGGAGCAGGCACCCCCTGATGAGCACTGCTCGTGTTACACCTGCAGAAATTTTTCCCTCGCATATCTCAGACATCTGTACATATCCCGGGAGATCCTGGGATCTATTCTGAACACCATTCATAATTTGCATTTCTATCTTGAATTAATGTCTGATATACGGCATTCCATTAAAGAGAAGCGTTTTGATACTTTGAGAAAACAAGTTAAGGAGATGTACGATGATTAGTATAGCATACGCGGCTGGAGGTTCGGGCGGAGATACCATGGGGATGTTCATGAGCTTGGCTCCATTGCTCCTCATCTTTGTGGTATTCTACTTTCTCTTGATCATGCCACAGCAGAAAAAGGCGAAACAGCATAAACAGATGCTCGAGAGCATCACCAAGGGAGACGATGTCATTACAAGCGGTGGTATACACGGGAAGGTGGTGGGTATCACCGATCAGGTTCTTACCCTGGATGTCGGAGAAAAGGTCAGGATCAAGGTGTCCAGGGAGTTTATAGCACATAAGAAGAGCGGGGAACAGACGAGCAAGTAAATCCTGGGGGTTGTAATGAATATTTTCAAATTTAAAGGGTTGATTATACTTTTAGTGATTGTCGTGGGTCTGCTCTTCGCAACGCCCACGTTTTTTGGCAAGAAGGATGTCCCCGACGGATGGATAGGTCCGAAGCAGAAGATCAAGCTCGGGCTTGATTTGCAGGGAGGTATGCACCTGGTCCTGAAGGTGGTCACCGACAAAGCGGTGGAAAGCCGGATGACCAGTATAACGTCGGACCTCAAGGGCCAGATGATGAATGCCAGGATCCACTATAAGAGCATAACCTCGGCATCCCCGGACCTTTTGCATGTGGAGCTGAGGACACCGGATGACTATGACAAGCTGGATAAACTTGTTCTCGACAGCTACCCGTACCTGAAAGAGGTGAGTTCATCGACCAGTGAAGGGGTCACCACCGTGACGTACCAGATGTCAGACGAAGAAGCTGCCAGCATAAAGGATCAGGCAGTGGCCCAGGCCCTGGAAACCATACGGAACAGGATTGACCAGTATGGCGTGAGTGAGCCGTCCATCATCCCGCAGGGCAAGGACCGGATCGTGTTGCAGCTTCCCGGGATAACCGATGCCGAACGTGCAAAGAAACTCATCGGGAGAACCGCGATCCTGGAATTCAAACTGGTGGATGAACAGCACTCGCTGGAAGATGCCCTCAAGGGCGATGTCCCTGCAGGGAGTTATGTCGCATACCTGAAAGACGGAAAGCAGCCGATCCTGTTGAAACAGCGGGCGGTCATGACCGGGGCCCTTCTCGATGATGCGAGGGTAAAGATCAAATCGACCTATAACGAACCCTATGTCGCCATATCCTTTAACCAGGAAGGGGCCCGGATATTTGAGCGGGTGACCAGTGAAAATGTGGGAAACAGGCTCGCAATCCTGCTCGATGGAAGGGTTTCGTCCGCACCGGTGATTCGAGAGGCAATCGCGGGTGGAGATGCAATTATCGAGGGCAGGTTCACCCTGGAAGAGGCGAGCGATCTGGCTATCATCCTTCGGGCCGGCTCCCTGCCAGCCCCTGTGGACATACTCGAGGAACGGACAGTGGGTCCATCCCTGGGACAGGATTCCATCAACAAGGGGTTCATCTCCATAATGATCGGCGGCCTCCTGGTGATCGTCTTCATGGTGGTGTACTACAAGTTTTCCGGGGTGCTTGCCGACCTGGCCCTGGTATGCAATATCGTACTCATCCTCGGCGCACTGTCGCTGTTTCATGCAGTGCTGACCTTGCCGGGTATTGCCGGCATCGTGCTCACAATCGGTATGGCAGTGGATGCCAATGTAATTGTCTACGAGCGGATCAAGGAAGAGATCAGACTCGGCAGGACAGCAAAGATGGCCATCGAAGCGGGATACAAGAATGCGCTCTCCACGATCCTCGACGCCAACATAACCACGCTGATCGCCGCGGTCGTACTGTTCCAGTTCGGCACAGGACCAGTCAGGGGATTTGCCGTGACCTTGTCGATCGGTATTCTGTCGTCGCTGTTCACGGTGCTCTTCTTGTGCAGGTGGATCATGGATTGGCTGGTTAACTATAAAAAGGTCGAGCGGATCAGTATCTAGGAGGTTGATATGGAATTGATAAGACCGGGTACACAGATTGAATTCATGAAATTAAAGAACATTGCCTTCGGCATATCCATTACCCTGGTGGTACTGAGCCTGATATCGATATTCTTGCTGCGGGGTATCAACTACGGCATCGACTTCGAGGGCGGCACCGAGGTACAGGTGAGTTTTTCCGATCCGATAAAGACCGAAGACATACGGGGAGCCTTAAACCCCATCGGCCTTTCCCAGGCGAGGATACAGAGTGTCAGCACCGTCGAAGGGCAGGAGTTTCTCATCAGAACCCCCATGATGAACGAATCCACGCAGGACCTGACCATGAAGGTGGAAGGTGCTCTCAATGACACCTTCGGGAAGGACAAGGTCGAGATCCGACGGGTCGAAATGGTGGGGTCCGAGGTGAGCAAGGACCTGAAAGAAAAAGGGTTCCTGTCGTTATTCTATGCGGGAATCTGCATTCTCATCTACATCTGGTGGCGTTTCGAGCTGAAATTCTCCCTGGGGGCTATTATCGCCCTGATTCACGACGTGATCATCACGGTGGGATTGTTCTCCCTGGCCGGCAAGGAGATCAGCCTTCCGGTTGTGGCGGCGCTTCTCACCATCGTGGGGTATTCACTCAACGATACCATAGTTGTCTTTGACCGGATCCGGGAAAATCTGAAGAAGGCCTCGGGTTCGTTTGACTTCTCGTCACTGCTGGACAACAGCATCTCCCAGACCCTGAGCCGTACGATCCTGACGTCTTTCACGACATTTATCGTGGTGCTGTGCCTGTATGTGCTCGGTGGAAGCGTTATCCACAACTTTGCCTTTGCCATGATGGTCGGGATAGTCGTGGGAACCTATTCATCCATATTCATTGCGAGCCCGATATTGCTTTTGATGAACCGGGGCAAATAAACCGTATCGTCCGAGGGGGCGGCTTCTGCCCCCTCGTTTCCTTCTCTATCCCACAAGTAATAACCATATCACCGACAAACCCTTACTGAGCGAGGTTGCAGCCGCTCTCGGGTACGACATCGTCCCGCTACGGGGTCCCTTTTGTTATTCCACCTGATGTAAAAGTCTACATTTTCGTAATCGGGGTTACAATAGTGCCCGCGAAATGCCGAATATCGAGACGTAACTCTTTATAATCAAAAGTGAATCAAAGTGGCACAGGTTTTGAGTACAAGATCTGCATGAAGATAACAAAGACGATAAAGACACTGGTTTTCATGGTCAGTATGGTTTTCCTGGCACAGTATGCATTTGCTGCAACGGTCAGGATCAGTTGGAACAGCAACTCCGAGTCGGATCTTGACGGCTACAAGGTATACTACGGTACCTCCAGCCGCTCGTACCAGCAGACCCTTGATGTCGGGCTCGCAACGAGTGTGGATGTTCCGGGCTTGGCTGAAGCGAGTGCCTACTTTTTCGCGGTTACCGCCTATGATGCCACCGGGAATGAGAGCGATTATTCCTCCGAAGCCTACATCTTCATCCCGAGTGAAGACAGTGGTGCTCTGCCTGATGCCGATTTGGACGGAATGCCGGATGCCTTTGAATTGTCTCTGGGGATGGACCCGGCTGACCCGTCGGATTCGCTGGCGGATACAGACCAGGACGGCGTGGTGAACCTTGTGGAGTACATGGCGGGCACATCACCACTTGATCCCGCTGACAGGCCCGAGACAGACGATGTTCTCAAGGATGTTATCGGCGAGGTCGGTGAGGCCATTGATCTGTCCATCGTGAACCCACAGGGAAGCTATCCCATTATCCCGCTGTCAGACCTGTATCCCGAGCCGCAGGATAATCTTCTTCAGACCGACACGCAGGGGGCTTACCTGTACGATGTGATCGACGATGTTTCAGCACTCGTTTATCGCCTGAGGGTTTCGGTTACTGACCAGTTGTCAGTTCTGGGAGAGTACGAACCCGGGTATCAGATGAACCTCGAGGACACCTCCTACGGTATAAGCATCGAGATCCCTGCAGATGCCGTAATCCGGCAGGTGCCCATAGGGATCGGAAATATGAGAGTGGAAGCTGTCTCTGCCGTTGAATACGACAGTGATTACTTCGAGTTCGATGTCCTTCCCTTCGGACTGGTGCTCGCGAAGCCGGCACTCATAACCGCCCCTTACGAAGGCGAGAATCCGGCTGTGCAGTATTATGACGAGGCGAACGATACCTGGGAGGATGTCGATGGGGTGACATCGTCGAACGGTCTGGTGAGTTTTTCTTCCCAGGAACTCGGCAGCTTCAGGGTCTTCTCAAGTGCGGAAGATGCCGCAGGTACCCAGGATGACAGCGTTGCAGCAGGCGGTGGTGGCGGAGGCGGCGGTGGATGTTTCATATCCACTGCGGGATTCTGATGAAAGACATCCGATAAAGGGTAGAGAACGAAAAACGCCCCGCGGCTTTACCGCGGGGCGTTTCTTTTCAGGCTCTCGTGTTCCATCGAGTGCGTCAATGCGCAAAGTACACGTGAAAACGGTATGTCTGCAGTATCGGAGAGTGCAGTGCCCTCAGCCCGGTAATCCCTCTTCTATGAACGGGATCTCCAGTTCATAAACACCGTATTCAAGGTTGGTCTTCATGGGATAGCCCGATTTTGCAAAGACCTTCATCATGGGGGTGTTCTGGGAGAGAACATCTGCCGTGAATCCCTTGATGTTCTTTTCCCGGGCGATCCTGACGAGGAACCTGAGCAGGAAGGTTCCGATTCCCCGGTTCTGCCATCCATGGTCCGTGGTAAAGGCCACCTCGGCATAATTGGTATTCGGATCTCGTATATAGCGGCCTACGGCAACGATCTTTTCCTTGCTCTCGGGTTCCTCTCTGCCTGTCACGGCAGCGATGGCCATTCTGTCGTTGTAATCGATGGCAGCTAAGGGCATGGCGAGCTTGTGCGAGAAGGACTTGAGGTTCTGGAAGAAACGGGTGTACATGTCCTGTTCCGGGAGGGCATAGATCATGTCCTGAATGGCCCTCTCATCCGTGGTTCTCACAGGCCGGAAGAAGATGTCCGTGCCCTTGGTGTCTGTCCAGTAGGTCTCGTACTCCTTGGGATAGAGCACTGCCGGCAGGATCTGATCCTTGTACACGTAGCCCTGCTGTTTCGCTGCATCAAGGAGTTCTTCTCTGAATCTGGGGTGGGCGATATTGATGAGAGACATGGCCCGTTCCCTGATGGACTTTCCATGGATGTATGCCGCGCCGTATTCGCTCACGACGTAGTGGATGTCTCCCCTGGAGACCACCACTCCGCTGCCCGGGTCCAGGTATGGAACGATACGGGATTTCTTGCCGTCGTCCGTTGTTGAGGGCAGCGTCATGATCGACTTTCCACGCCGTGACATGGAAGATCCCCGGACAAAATCCACCTGGCCGCCGATGCCGCTGTAGAACAGGAAGCCCAGGGAGTCGGAGCAGACCTGGCCGGTGAGGTCAACGGTGAGGGCGGAATTTATGGAGATCATCTTGTCGTTGCGGGAAATGATGTATGGATTGTTGACATACTGGCACGGGTGGAACTCGAATAACGGGTTATTGTCGACATAATCGTACAGACGCTTGGTACCCATGCAGAAACTCGCCACGATTTTCCCATGGTGCAGCGTTTTCTTCTTGCAGGTAACCACGCCGCCCTCGATCAGGTCGATGATGCCGTCGGTAAAGGTCTCGGTATGGATGCCGAGATCCCGCTTGTTCATGAGATAAGGGAATACCGAGTTGGGAATTCTGCCCACACCGGTCTGGATGGTGGATTCGTTTTCCACGAGATCGGCTATCTGCTCGCCGATACTCTTTGCGATATCTCCGGGGGTCTTCTGCTGAAACTCGATCAGGGGGGCATTGTTTTCCACAAAGGCATCGATATCGCTTACATGGAGAAAGCTGTCGCCGAGCGTTCTGGGCATGTTGGGATTCACCTCGGCCACGACGTAATTCGCGACCTCGGCAGCGGTCTTGGTGGTATCGACGGAAATGCCGAGGCTTACATACCCGTTCTTGTCCGGAGGAGACACGGTTATGAGTGCGACGTCCAGGGGCATTCGTCCCCTGAGCATGAGCAGGGGGATCTCCGAGAGAAAGATGGGGGTGTAGTCTGCCCTGCCTTCATGAATGGCGTTGCGGGTGCTTGCACCGATAAAGAGCGCATTATGGCGGAAATTATCGTTGAACTTCTCGTCTATGTACGGGGCGGAGCCGATATCCAGAAAGTGAATAACCTCTGTGTCGGCCAGGTTCGGTGCAATGTCTATGAGGGTCTGAATGAGGAGCTGGGGTTCTCCGCAGGCAGAACCGAGGAATATCCTGGCCCCCTTTTTAATCTTAGACAATGCATCCTTTGCCTCGGTCAGACGGCTTTCATATAGCTCTTTCCAATCATAAATCATAATACTCCAACAATAAGGTTTTTTATATATATGTCAATTAAATCTTCTGTGGTAAGGTCTCCTGTTTTTCCATCCACTGTGGGTAGAAAAATCTGTGCCGGCACAGGCGGCTGGAGCCCGGAAAAGCAGTGCATTGATCCCGGTGCGTATTGCCCCGGTTCCTCGTCTCTGAAGGGTAGGGGCAGGCCGAACCCTCGTTGTATTGATTCCGCTTCCGGGAACCAGGCGCCCATGTATTGCAATAATGTTCCAGGTATGTCAATAAGATCAATCGATGTTGAGGACACTGTTATTGCTTGAGATGTGTTCTTGCCGGAGGATTCTGTCAGTTGGGGTGCTAACGGCATTCCCGGACAGACGGAAGGGCCACATGAGCCGGCAAAGGCAGCGCCTACCCCGAACAGGGGTAAGAATGGGGTTATGGGTTCGATATGGAAAAGATATCTGCATGCATGATCACGTTTAACAATGCCCGTACCGTGGAGAAGGCACTGATCAGTGTCGCCTCGTGGGCCTCCGAGGTCATCGTTGTGGATTCCTTCAGCACCGATGAGACCTACGAGATCGTGAAACGATATGCGACCTGCTGCGAACAGCGTACCTGGCCGGGATTCAGGGATCAGTACAACTACTGTATCTCAAAGGCGAAGAATGACTGGGTGATCTTTCTCGATGCGGATGAAGAGATCTCGCCTGAGCTTGCCCGGGAGATCGAGGAGAGGCTTGAGCAGGATGCTGGCAGATATGACGGGTACCTTGCCCACCGGAGGAACTACTACCTCGGCAGGTGGATCATGCACGGGGGCTGGGTGCCGGATCATGAGGTGAGGTTGTACAGGAAGTCCCAAGGGGGGTTCGAGGGCGCTCTCCATGCAAATGTAAAGGTTCGTGGTCAGGTAGGTGAGCTGAAGCACATCTACCATCACTACAACTACAAGGACATTGCGGAGCAGATCGAGACGATCAACAGATATTCTGCGGCTGCGGCCAAAGACATGCTGGAAGAAGGGAGGCGATTCTCCTGGATTGACGCCCTGTTGCGCCCACCAATAAGATTCTTGAAAGAATATATCTTCAAGAAGGGTTTTCTCGATGGTTTTCCAGGGTTTGTCATTGCCATATCCACGTCGTACTATGTTTTCATCAAATATGCTAAGCTCTGGGAATTAGAGAGACTGAAAGAAGTTGACAGTAAATGAATGGATTAGAAAATTATAAGTATGTTATTTATCAGTTGAAGACATGATGACTTGACACAAAATACACATGGGCGGGTAACGTTGGAGTAAGAGTTGCGCAGGGCTCATAAGGTACATACTCTTATAAAGGTATAACTATTCAATATGGAAGATCTATTTAAAAAGAAAAATGTCCTCATAACAGGAGGACTTGGGTTTATCGGTTCTAATCTTGCGATACGCCTCGTGGACTATGGGGCGCATGTGACCCTTGTTGACAGCCTGATCCCGGAATATGGTGGGAATCTTTTTAATGTCGATACCATCAAGGAAAAAGTACAGATAAATTTTTCTGATGTCCGGGATGAGCATTCCATGAAGTATCTTGTGCAGAACAAGGATTATCTCTTCAATCTTGCAGGACAGACCAGCCATCTGGATTCGATGAACGACCCCTATACCGATCTGGAGATAAATGCCAAGGCACAACTGTTTATACTGGAGGCCTGCAGGTGGAACAATCCTGCAATAAAGATCATATTTGCGAGCACACGGCAGATATACGGGAAACCGCAGTATCTGCCCGTCGATGAAAAGCATCCGCTCTTTCCCGTTGATGTCAACGGCATAAACAAGATGGCAGGCGAGTGGTATCATCTGGTGTACAACAATGTCTACGGGATACGTTCGACTGTCCTGAGGCTTACAAACACCTATGGCCCGAGAATGAGGGTCAAGGATGCCAGGCAGACATTTCTTGGCATCTGGATTCGCAGACTGATTGAAGGGAAGGCGATACTGGTTTTTGGCGATGGTTTGCAGCTCAGAGATTACAATTATGTGGATGATGTCATAGATGCCCTGTTGCTGACTGCTGCCTCAGAAAGAGCAAACGGAGAAATATTCAACCTCGGGGGGGACGATCCGATCAGTTTAAAAGAGACCGCCGAGCAACTCACCCGGGTGTACGGGAGAGGCTCCTATGAGATTGTTCCTTTTCCGGAGGAGAGAAAAGTCATAGATATCGGAGATTACTACGGTAATTATGATAAGATCACGAATCTTCTTGGGTGGAAGCCAAAAACATCTCTTGCAGACGGCTTGCGTACGACCCTGAATTTCCATGAAAGCTTTTCAGAATATTATTGGGGACCGGAAAATGGCTGATGCATTCATTCCTGTTACAAGTCCAGGGGAAAACTATCAAAGCCACAAGGGGGCAATTACCGCTGCGATCAGCAGGGTGCTCGAGAGCGGGAGATATATCCTGGGAGAAGAGGTCGAAGGTTTTGAGAGAGAATTTGCAGATTTCCATGGTTGTGCTCATTGCATAGGGGTGGCCAACGGTACTGAAGCCATTTCCCTTGCCTTGAAGGCATGCGGAATACTCCCTGGTGAAGAGGTGATCACGGTTTCGCATACTGCTGTTCCAACGGTTGCAGCAATCGAGATGATGGGCGCTGTGCCAGTATTAGTCGACATCGAACCGGACTCGCGCTGTATGGACCACCGGCAGATCCCTGCGTGTATCACGGAAAAAACCAGGGCAATTATCCCGGTGCACATGTATGGTCAACCCTGCCTCATGCGTGAGATCTGTGAAGTTGCCCGGCAGAACAATCTCTACGTTATCGAGGATTGTGCCCAGGCATGTGGTGCAGAGATCTCAGGGAAACGGGTCGGTACGTTCGGAGATGCAGCTACATTCAGCTTCTACCCCACTAAAAACCTGGGGGCCATTGGAGACGGCGGGGCTGTTCTGACAGATAACCCGGACATAGCCGATAAGGTACGGTGGCTCAGACAATATGGATGGAAAGAGAACCGGGATGCCAAGATTCCCGGCATGAATTCCCGGCTTGACGAGATCCAGGCGGCCATCTTGCGGGTAAAGCTGCCGTTTCTCCTGGAGGAAAATGCCAGGAGAAGACAGATCGCAGACAGGTACAGCAGCATCATGAATGAGGTTGGAATACAACCACCCTGGGATATTCCCGATACCGTCCATGCCATGCATCTCTATGTGGTTGAATGTGGCAGCAGGGATTCTCTGCAGGACTTCTTGAGGCAGAAAGGGATCGGCTCTGCCCTTCATTATCCCAAAGCGGTCCATCAGCAGGAGGCATATAGGCAAATCCGTGGATGGGACCATCTGCCGAAAACGGAATTGTTGTATGAGAGAATACTCACCTTGCCCATGTACCCTGAGCTTTCTGATGGGGATGTTGAGAGAATATGTTCGGTGCTGTCGGAGTGGAAAGGTTTATAAGTTTTTCGATACCTCATTCCTTTCCGGATCGATAAGAGAGCAGGAAAAACAGATCCAACACAGGGTGACGACTTGAAAATATGTATCGCGATCGAAAAATTTGACCCGAGCGTTGGTGGGGCGGAGCGATACTGCTGGGATCTGGCCCATTTCCTCGCAGAAAAAGGCCATGATGTGGCGATAACCTGCATCAAGGCCAAAGATCCATTGCACCCGTCGATCAGTATTATTGAAGTGATGTGCCTGCGGTTTCCTCAGGCGCTCAGGCATTTGAGCTTTGCCGTCATGCACTATCTGAAGGCGCGAGGTCTTCCCGATCATATCCACTTTTGTGTCGGAAACACCTTTTATATGGACATCTATCAGCCCCACGGCGGACTCCACCGGGCATGGTTCATGCGGGAAACCCAGAGATACAGCCCCGCGGCACGGAGGCTCATACGCCTCATGAAGCGGTTGTCCCCCAAGGATATCGTGCAGCGTGTCATGGAGTGGTGGGTCTTCAGGATAACCCGTCCACAGGTGATCGCCATCTCTGAGATGGTATCGAACGACATTCAAACACGTTTCAAATATCCTGATTCGATGATTCACCTCATTGCGAACGGCATCGACCAGGGCAGGTTCTCGCCGGTCAACAGGCAATACCGGGAAGCAATCAGGCAACGGTATCATCTGGACAGGGATGATTTTGTCTTTGTCTTCGTCGCACAGAATCTGACGCTCAAGGGGTTTGATATCCTCCTGCGTGCCTGTTCGGAGCTGAAAGACCGGTCGTTCAGGGTGCTCGTCATCGGGCCTGCCGATGCCTCTGCCCGGAAGAAGGCAGCGCAGTTCGGAGACAAGATTGTACTGGGGGGGAGGGCATCCGACCTGGAGAAGATATATCCCGCATGCGATTGTCTCGTGCACCCGACCTATTATGATGCGTGTTCCCTTGTGATTCTGGAGTCCCTCGCATCGGGTGTTCCCGTCATCACGACAAGTGCAAACGGGGCGAAAATGTATGTGAGGGGGGAAAATGGTTATGTAATACCACCCGGTGATGTACATGCGCTTGTCGAGGCAATGAATGCTGTTTTACTGACTAGGAAAGAGAGGCATATGGACATTGTCTTCCAGGATCATGCGGGTGTGTTTGCTCACCTGGAAAGACTCATGGAAAATCATGCAGAATAATGTGCTTATTCTCATTCAGGGCAAAGACGTCGCTGCCAGCAGGTACAGGATACTCCAGTATGTTCCCTATCTCGAAGACCGTGGTATGGTTTGCAGCATAAAGGAATTCCCGAGATCGCTAAGGGAGTACCCATCCCTGCTTGCTGATCTGCCACGCTACGCGTGCGTCTTTGTCCAGAGGAAGAGGTTTCATTTCCCGATCCTCCCGCTTTTCCAGAGGCGTGCACGGAGAATCGTCTATGATCTGGATGACGCGGTGATGTATAAGAACTCCCTAGCCCGCTCTCCCTATTCCAGGACACGTCAGAAAAGATTCATGCGCATGGTGAAGGCCAGCGATGTCATCATAGCCGGGAATTCCTTCCTGAAGGAGAAGGCCCTTGAGTATCATCCCTGCGTCGAGGTTATCCCCTCATCGATCCCGATTGGGAAATACGGATTAAAAGACTACTCCGTACAGAAGGAAAAGGTGACTATCGGGTGGATCGGTGATCATGGAAGCATACACTACCTTGAGAGGCTCCGGCATGTCTGGGATGAGTTGGCGAGGCGCTACCCCGGCAGAGTTGAATTGAAGATCATATGTGACACCTTTTTCGACTGCAGAGACATGCCGGTGAGGAAGGTGTACTGGTCAAATGAGACCGAGGTGGCCGAGCTGCAGGATTTCGATATCGGGGTAATGCCGCTCAAGGACGATCCGTGGTCCTGGGGCAAGTGCGGACTTAAGATCCTGCAATATTTCGGGGTGGGAGTACCAGCGGTTTGTACACCGGTTGGGGTGAACAGGGATGTGGTTGTCCACGGCAGCAGCGGTTACTGGGCAAGGACCGACCATGAGTGGGTTGAGATGATCTCGCTCCTGATCGAGGATGCTTCTCTGAGAATGCGGTTCGGGCTGGCCGGAAGAGAGATCCTGGAGAAAGGGTATACGAAAGAGGCCAATGAGCCTAGGATGTTCGATATTATTGCAGGGTGACGGGGTGTATCTATGAGAGAAGGAACGATATATTATTGGAGCCCCGACTATTCGTCGGCAGTCGGAGGGGTGAAAATCCTCTATCGGCATGTGGACATACTCAACAAGAATGGGTTGCCGGCCGCTGTCCTCCACAGGAAATCAGGTTTCAGATGTACGTGGTTCGAGAACTCCACCAGGATATCGTATGTGAGGAAAACACGTCTGGGCGAATCTGATTTCCTTGTTATACCGGAGGTATATGCATCATTATACACCGATCCCCAAAGCCGTCCCAAGGCTTCCAGATTATTTCGTAAGCTGTTCCAGACACCGGCAAAGAAGATCGTCTTCAACCAGAATACCTATAATACTTTCAATGGCTGTTTGTTTGACGAGGCACCTATAAAGAGCATCTATCGTGACGCCGGTGTGATAGGCACGATGGTGGTTTCAAGAGACAACAGAGAATATCTGGAATATGCTTTTCCGGGATTGAAGGTGTTCAGGATACACAATTCAATCAATCATGATATCTTCTCCTATTGCCCTGAGAAGAAGCAGCAGATCTGCTTTATGCCCAGGAAAAATGCGGATCATGCACTGCAGGTTATTAATGTAGTCAAATCCAGAGGCAATCTCCGTGATTTTACCATCATCCCCATAGAAAACAAATCCGAACGGGAGACGTCGCAGATCATGAAAGACTCGCTTGTCTTTCTCAGCTTCGGTTATCCGGAAGGATTTTCATTGCCTCCCGCAGAGGCAATGGCCTGTGGGTGCATTGTGCTGGGGTATCATGGAATGGGTGGTAGAGAATATTTTGTGCCGGATTATGGGTTCCCATTGGAAATGGGAGACATCATCTCCTATGCAAAGACTATAGAAGCTGTCGTGGGCGCTTATATGAATGATCCTGGCACCCTCCTGAAGAAGACTCTGTCTGCATCAAACCATATCCGTTGTACCTACACCAAGGAGCGAGAGGAAGGGGATGTTCTGCAATTCTGGAATTCCCTGCTTGGTACGGATTGTTGAGACTACGATCCGGAATGTAAGGTTGTTTTAAAAGGGTTGAAACTAACGTCTTAAGTGCTGCTGAATTCGATTACGTGAGACATTTCTGATGCTCGGAACGTGAGAAGATGGCCCTCCGGCATCAGTCAGGGAATCTGAAATTCGGTATCAGTATAATTCATCTTATGCCAGATATTCATGCCCATACTCCGATGCTCATTGAGTATCTTTTTGAGCATATACCGCTCGGTGTTGGGATTGACGCTTATGGCCCGTAAGACCACTACCTTCCGCGGGGCATACTTTGTCGATTCCAGACGGGTCCTGGAGACAAACGACATGTCGTGTTCCCTGATGGTCTTGTGCAATTCGATGTTGATGGTGTTGATGATATTGTTAATGGCGGTTATCTTCTCCGCATTTTCTTTCGGGCTGATCATGAGTTCATCGAGCCTGAGCTTTAACTCCTCCGGAACGAAGCGGTAGTTAATGATAAAGAGTTCGGGCTTGTTGAGTAGTTCGAAAGACTTGTCATTCTCTATCAACTCCGTAAAACAGTTCTGGAGGTCTTTGGCGTGCTCGAAGATGAGTTTGTACCCGTGCTTGCCGATGATCTTCAGTGCTGCCCAGGGCTTTAAGCAGGCAAACGGACGGGAGCCTTCAATGGTGAATCTCCCCTGATCCACGGATCCCTCCCTGATGATGTAATTCGATGTATGGTAGAGGATCTTGGAATCCTGGACATCCTTGAAGAGACAGATACCCATACAATTCGGTGCATACAGGAGTTTATGCGCATCAAGGCTCACCGTGTCGGCCTTCTCGATCCCCCTCATGAGTTCTTTTCCGTCGTCCATGATCAGTGCCCCGCCGCCCCAGGCAGCATCCACGTGGAAATGGGTCCCTATATCCTGGGCGATCTCTGCAAGCAGATCCAGGTCGTCGATGTTCCCGGTCTCAGTGGTCCCCGCGATGCCGACGATGGCGACGATCTTTGAGGGTTTGCCCGCAGCCTTGTCCTCTTTCCTGATCCGTTCGATCGTGTGGAGGAGTTTGGGGATGTCGATCTTGTTGGTATAGGGGTGAACCGGTACGTACACGACCCCGTTTTCGCCGATACCCAAGATGGTTGCGGCCTTGCATATGGAGTAGTGTCCGCGCTTCGACACGAGGATCAGCGCCTGCCGGTAGCCGTAATGCTCCAGTGCCCTGGCAAGTCCTTCCTTCCTGAGTCCTTTGAACGCTTTTCCATCGCTCGGGAAGACCTTTGCCATTGCAAGGGTCAGGGCGGTTATGTTTGCCAGGGTCCCGTCCGAGGTAATATTTCCCAGGGCGATACGGGGATCCTGGATGTTCTTTTCATAGAATTCAGGGGTGTCGGTGTATATGAGGTTGTGCATCCAGCAGAGAAACTCTCTCTCGACAAAGGAGGATGCCTTGGCACTCTCGATCTTGACCTGGTTCTGATTCAGGCTTACCGAGATCATCTCGAGAAGGATCATGAAGTAGGGGATGGCACTGGTCATATGGCCGATATAGTACGGGTTTGCCACCTTCACGGAGTGTTTGATGATGTTGTTCTTGATCTCGTCGAGGACGTCCTTGATGAGATGAGGATTGCAGGGCATCTCAATGTTGTTGAAGATGTCTGCAAGCTGCTCCATGGAGACAGACGAGTGGATCCCGCCTTTCTGCTTGAAAAAGTCGTGAATCATGTCGAGAAGATGAACGCCGAATTCGACAAAGTGGTCTGATGAGTCCGGCATGATGAATAGTTTCTTCATATATTCCGTGGTGCTCTCTATCTTCTTGCAGCTAGTCTTGGTGCCTAATCTCAGTGACTCCATGCCGAAGCCCGTCCTTTCATTGTAAAGAAAAATCATATATAGCATACCAGACCACGTTCAAAAAGGGGAAAATGGCTGGGACTATGGCGGAACCTACCCTCTATATCGTACCGACACCGATCGGCAACCTCGGGGACATCACCCTGCGGGCGCTCGATGTCCTCAAGTCTGTGGACATCATCGTGTGTGAGGATACGAGGCATACCATAAAACTGTTAAATCACTACGGCATAAAGAAACCGCTGGTCTCGTGCGAAAAGTTCAGTGAGGCCAGAAAGGCACATAATATTATCTCTCAGCTGGAATCAGGGCTCAGTATCGCACTGGTCAGTGATGCCGGCACGCCATTGATGAGCGATCCCGGTTCTGTCCTCATTTCCTGTGCCCGGGAGCAGGGGATCCGGATCGAGGCGCTTCCGGGTCCTTCTGCGATTATCACGGCACTGTCTGCCTCCGGCTTCGACGGGCCATTCCGCTTCATCGGTTTTTTCCCGAGACAGCAGAGCATCGTGGAACGCGAACTGCTGAGAATGGACCTGTCGCGGGAGATCACCATCTTCTTCGAATCTCCTCACCGGATCATGAGGACCCTTGCCGCCCTGTATAAGGCCCTGGGAGACCGGCATATATGCCTGGCCCGCGAGATCTCCAAGATGCATGAGGAATACCTTCTGGGCACTGCAGGGCAGGTGTACGATAAGCTCGAGGGGCTTGCCTCCATTGGAGAGGTTACCGTAGTAGTAAAGGGGTCGTCCCGGAGGGACGACATCGATGATTCCTTTGTGCAGACACGGGCTCAGGAACTTTCGGAATCAGGCTACTCAAAGAAGGATATTCTCTCCGTACTGTCCGAGGAGACCGGGTTGAAGAGAAACAGGATTTATGAACTATTGCTCAAATTGGATTAAAGAATATCAGGCAGTTGCCGATACCATGTATGTAGAAGTCCTTCGAAGGGGATATATATGAAGATCAATCCGGAAATATCAAGTGTTATCAATATGGTGAACAAGGAAGTCGGGTATCAGAAGAAGACCCGTGAGGCAGGCGAGCAGATGGAAGATGTTACTGACATCGTTTCGCTGGAAAACGCTGCAGCCTCTCGTTCCCAGGTGGATAGTGTTGAAGAGGCAAGGGCCCTCCTGAGTGATGTCATGAAAGACATGGGGAACCGATCCACCGACATACATGATCTCAATCAATACAGGATATCGAGGCTCATCAGTTAGGAACGCCTGCTCAGACTCAGGTGATAAGGAAAAGCTCTCATTCTTGACCCTGTTCTCGGGTCATCATGTCTCTTGAATCGGCCTTTTCAACCCCTTCCTGTTTCGTTTACACGCTTCGCAGGACAGGTCACAGCACAAGAATCTTGGATCCGATTCCCCGAAGCCCGCTGCAAAAAAAAATGACAAGGGCTAGTCTTGGGGTTTATGCCATTGATCGGGTTTCATCCCGGTAAAGTGGACCTTTATCACTGAGGGCAGGCTGTTCTCAGGGTTGTTTCGCCGCGGTCGCCTCGGCCGTGTCGGTATCCCCTATGTGTTTGATTCTCTTGAGATCCCGCATGATCTCCGGCTTGAGGATACCCTCGATCTTGGGGGGCTTGTTGATGAACCGGTAGTAATCATTGCCGATGTATGGTCCTTCCAGTTCCTGCATGAAGTTCTTTGCAGCCACATCCGATATGCTCAGGAGGGCAAGTTCCTTGACGGTGTCCGGTGAATCATGGGCAATTTCCCTCAGAGGCCAGAACATGGGCCAGTGATGCCTTTCTATGACCGTGATCAGCTTCTCGGGCATTCGCCACCTTCTGGCCAGCATTCCTCCCAGCATGGCATGGTCGATGCCGTACAGCTCGCTTTCCTCCCGCAGGCGTTCCCTCGGATCTTCAGGGAAACCGCCCTCGGGCCGCGGAAGAGACTGCTCCATGATGATCTTGGCTATGTCGTGGAGCATGCCCAGGGTGACCATGGTTCCTCCAGGCACGCCGATCCTGGACGTGCTGGCAAGGTAACCCGCAATTGTGGAGGTGAGGTTCGAGTGGATCCATTCCTTGCGTGATGGCCGCAGTCCGATTCTCGAGGTCCTCTCTTCCATGACGATGCGATAGATCTCGTTATAGCCCAGGATGACGATGGCATTGAAGATATTGTCAACCTTCTGCACGAGTCCATAAAATGGAGAATTGACCCGTTTCAGGATGAACGAGGTGAGTCCCTGATCGGTTATGATGAGTTTGCTGATATCCTTGGGATTGATGTCAGGGTCGTTCAACCTCGAGGACAGCTCCGTTACCAGGGGGGATATGCTTTCTATATTATTGATAATAGATTCGATGCCGGCGGAAAGCTCTTCGGGTTTCTCCCTGTTCGGTTTCCAGTCGAGATCATACACGGCCATGAAGGAATCAACATCATCGTCCGATGAGATGGTTACGTAGCGGGCGGGTGTCTTCCTGATAGGAGGCCTGGACTTCTCCAGAAAGATCTTCACGAATGCGACTATGAGTGCAACGGCCGTGAGCGTGCATATGATCAGCAACAATATATTTGTACCTTCCATCATGTGCTCTTATCGGGAATTATTCATGCCCGCTTTAATGATTATTCACTCCATGCAGATAAATAATTTTCATTTTTACGGAGAACGACGTATTGACATTCCAGGACGCATTTCAGCATGTTCGGCCATTGGTAGTGTACATGCAGCAGGTTCTAAGATAAAAGGGAGATATCCAGGTTAAAGAAAACAAAGGGTGTTTCCGAGGGAATCATTGTGGAAGGTAAACTGCGTCCGGAACAGGCCAGAGAACAGATATTGGAGATCCTCTCGAGGACGACGGACATCCTTACCCTCCCGCATGTGGTGCACGAGATACTCGATGTGACTTCAGGGAAAAATTCTTCTGCCGTTGACCTGACGAATATCATCGAGAGCGATCCGGCATTGACCACGAGGATACTCTCTATCGCGAACTCGTCATACTACGGCTTCGTGAAGAAGATCTCGACCATCTCTCACGCCGTCGTGATCCTGGGCTTCCAGGAAATCCAGAACATAGCCTTGAGCATGTCCGTTGTCCAGCTGTTCGACCGCAGAGGGTCGGAATTTACCGAGAGGTTGTGGCGCCATTGTTTTGCCGTGGGGGTAGGATCTCGGATGCTGGCCGGCTACCTGAATCTCAAGCTGGACGGCAAATTCTTTGTCGGCGGGCTCCTCCATGACATCGGGAAGATTTTCCTCTCCCAGTATCTTCCTGAAAAGTTCAATGACCTGCTGTGGGTAATGGAAGAAGATGACAACAAGATGAATTACCATGCCCTCGAAGAGGAATATTTCGGGATATCTCATGCCGAGGTGGGCGGGAGGCTCCTGGATTCCTGGATGTTTCCGCAGGATATATCGGATGCGGTAACCTTTCATCACGACCCTGCTCGTTCCCGGACCGATCCTGCCTTTGCGTCATGTGTGCACCTTGCGGACCTGATCTGTACCGTCAAGGGGATATCCCCGCTGAAGGAGCACTACTTTCTTACCATAGATAAGGGAATCCTCCCGACACTGCATGGCCTGAAGGAGGATTTTGCAACTGAAGACATGGTGAAACTGCTCAGCCAGCTCGATCTGGAGATCGACCGGCAGAGCAGTTTCGTGTCGGCGTTCAAACGCTAGGGGACCCAGCAGAAGGTCACCCTTTCTGCAGCAGCCTGCCGAGCAGCGAGCATCCTTCCTCTATGAACAGACCGGTCTCGCCGGCGTCCTTCTCCGTGAATCTCCAGGGGTTGTTCTTCGTATCGGTGCTGTCATAAATGACGAAGGGCACGGGATCGGACGTGTGTGTCCTCTTGGCGATGGGCGTCGGATGATCGGGCAGGAAGAGGACCCGAAACGGTATATCCTGGCTTTCAATGTTCGTGAGAATATGACCCACGATCATTTCGTCAAAGTTCTCGATGGCCTGGATCTTTTCTCGAATCAGGCCCGAATGACCTGCTTCATCCGGCGCTTCCACGTGCACGAAGACCAGATCGTGCCGGCTGAGTGCCTCGAGGGCAGCCTGGGCCTTCCCGATATAATTGGTGTCTATCCAGCCCGTAGCCCCCGGCACGGTAATGACCTCCATGCCCCGCAGTTTGCCGAGGCCCTTCAAGAGATCAACCGCCGATATCATGGCACCGGAGATGCCGTATTCGTCCTGCAGGGTGGGGTTTCTCCGGGCCTTCCCCTCACCCCAGGGCCAGATGGCCGTGGCCTCTCTCTTTCCCTGTTTTCTCCTTCCGAGATTTATGGGATGATCCTTGAGAAGCTTCATCGAGTCATGGGTGAGCTTTGTGAGAAGCTCATCGTTCGGCAGGAATTTATCGATATACTCACCGATAATGTCATGAGGGGGTGTTGTATGCAGCGCCTTGTTCTCGAATCCCCGGATAACCATGAGGTGCCGGTATTCGATCCCGGGGTATACATGGATCTGCTCATACTGCTCCACCAGGACCCGCAAGGCATCTATGAGCTCCCGGGCCTCCTGGGTGGATATGTGATCGGAACAGTAATCTTCCATGATGAGGCCTCTTTCTCTGTGGGTGAGGGTCACGAGGTTTATCCTGAAGGCAGTGTCGTCCTCGTGAAGGTCAACCCCCATGCTGATCGCCTCGATAGGTGCCCTGCCTGTGTAGTACAGGCTCGGATCGAGACCGAGGACAGACATGTTGGCCACGTCGCTGCCGGGTGGAAATCCAGCCTTCACCGTCCTGACCATCCCGAGCTCTCCGCGGGTAGCAAGTTTGTCCATATACGGCGTATGAGCCACATCGAGAGGTGTCTTTCCCATAAGCTCTTCAAGGGGCTCGTCAGCCATGCCGTCGCCCAGCAGTATCAAGGTCTTCACGTTAATTCCTCCATGGTAAGATTACTGGTACAGCCTTGTGTCTTCTTTGCCCGTGCCCATGCACCATCATGTATATGCGGATCATGATGAATGATTCTTCAGTGCCTTGTCCTCAACCCTAAGAACCACGGGTGTGCCGCCGACCTCTTCGAGGTTTCCGATCTCCTTCACGGCGCTTCTGATGCTGGACTCCTGTGCCTCGTGAGTCAGCAGGACGAGAGGAACAAAGCCCTGTTCGTGCGCAGGCTTCTGAATGACCGAGACAATGCTGATGTTCCGCTCTGCGAGGATTCCTGCAATCTGGGCCAGCACCCCGGGTTTGTCCAGCACATTTATGCGCATGTAGTAGTTTGTATGGATATCGTCTATGGCCATGTATCGTTTGGGTTTCGCTATATCCTTGCGGTAGCCCAGATGGGGGATCCTGCCGGCGATACCGGCCCAGATATTCCTTCCGATATCCGCTATGTCGCTTACCACTGCCGAGGCGGTGGGCATCATCCCGGCGCCCCTGCCGTAAAAGAGCGTTGAATCGACAATATCACCCCTGACATAGAAGGCGTTGAACACGCCGTCGACCTTCGAGAGGAGGTAATTGAACGGCAGCAGGGTCGGGTGCACCCGTGCCTCCACCTGGTCACCCCTGTCTATGGCGAGCGCCAGCAGTTTCACCTTGTACCCGAGCTCCCGGGCATAGGTTACATCGAGTCTGTCGAGATTGGTGATTCCCTCTACATAAACGCTCTTCAGGTCAGGCGGGACCCCGTAGGCCAGCGAGGTGATGATGGCAAGTTTATGGGCCGCATCGATGCCTTCGATGTCCATGGTCGGGTCTGCCTCCGCGTATCCCAGGTTCATGGCCTCATCCAGGGTCTCCCTGAACGTGGAGCCCTTCTCGGTCATCTCGGTAAGGATGAAATTGCACGTACCGTTGAGAATGCCGTAGATGAACGTGTAATTGTTTGCAACGAGCGACTCCCTGAGCGCCTTGATAATGGGTATACCGCCGCCGACAGAAGCCTCGTAGTAGAGGTCTTTCCCATAGGTCTGGGCGGCATCGAAGAGTTCCTTCCCATGGGTTGCCAGCAGGGCCTTGTTTGCGGTGACCACATGCTTTCCGGACTTGAGCGCCTCGAGAATAAACTTCTTCGCCGGGTTCATGCCCCCGATGAGTTCGACGATGATGTCTATTTCAGGATCCTGGATAAGGGAGAACGTATCTGTCGTGAGCATTCCCTCAGGGATCGTGATCCCCCTGTCGGTGGTTATATCCAGATCGGCAATGGATTTTAAGGTCAGGGAGAAGCCGAGCCTCTCTTCAAGGAGCGCCTTGTTTTCAAGGAGCGTTTTCGCCACCCCTGTTCCAATGGTTCCAAGACCGATCAATCCGACTTTTATGTTGTCCATACCTACTCCTTAAGCTGTTTTTTCGGACATGACAGCAGGTGATGACACCCGCGACCCGTAACCTGTTCCGAGATTATATCGGGAAAACGTCTTGAATCCGAGAGTTACTCTGTCGGGCACGATCCCTGATAGCCATTCAACCATCTCTTCTGCATCCTTGAACGCGGCGGACCTCTTCCAATGCCTCTTTCGCATGATAGGAACTACGTATGAGAGGCCCAGAGACAACATACCGTATCCCAATGTTTTTCGCAAGATCGGACCATGCCTCGAATCGATCGGGATGCCAGTACCTTGTCACGGGTGTCTGCATCTTTGTCGGCTGCAGATACTGGCCGATGGTGATAATGTCACAGCCTGCCTGTTTCAGTGAGACGATGAGATCGCGGATTTCCTCTTCGCTTTCGCCGAGACCCACCATGAAACCCGATTTCACGATGAGATCACCGGAGTATGCACGGGCCGTTCGCAGGAGATCCAGACTCGTTTCCAGGTTTGCTCCGGGCCTAACCGTGCCGTAGAGCCTTCCGGCGGTTTCCACGTTATGATTGAAGACGTCGGGACCCGCCCTGAGTACGATCTCGGCTAAGGATGCCTTTCCTGAGAAATCAGGGGTGAGCACCTCGATTGTCGAGCAGGGAAGGGCGCTTCTCAGGGAGGATATGGTCCGTGCAAAGGCGTGCGCCCCCCGGTCGTCGAGGTCGTCCCGGGTCACCGAGGTGACGACGACATGTTCGAGTCCCATCTCACGGGCCGCCTCTGCCACCATTCGGTCTTCCCGCTCGTCAGGTTCACGGGGGGTGCCTTTGTGTATGGAGCAGAACGAGCAGTTCCTGGTGCAGATGTCACCGAGGATGAGAAAGGTTGCCGTTGGTCTGCTGAAGCATTCGGTTATGTTCGGACACCTGGCCTCCTCGCAGACCGTCGAGAGACAGGAGTGCCGGAGCCGTACCTTGAGGGTTCGCAATTCCCTCAGGTCCTTTTTCTTTCTCACCCACGAAGGGATTCTTCCCTCACTGAGACTGTCTTCTCTGCGACTGTCCATCACGCATGCCCGGCCAGGGAGGGTCTTCTCGCTGAGACGTCTGGGTAAATCATACAACTCCCCGGGCCAATTCGGTGAAGAGAGAACTGGTTGCGATCATCATATCACGGGGTTCTTTCTGCAGGGATGAGCCAGGTAGTCCAGGCAGTACCGAGAGAGAAGGCCGGGCATTCCATCCGGTGTGGCGCTCACGGGAGATTCCTCAGGATCTTGTCCCGCGTTTTTTCGATATGCTCGGAGATGATATGGGCATCGCTGATTACGGGCATAAAGTTCGTGTCGCCGTTCCACCGGGGCACGATGTGTATATGGAGGTGGTCAGCAATACCCGCTCCGGCTACAGCCCCGATGTTGCACCCCACATTGAACCCCTGGGGGGTCAGAGCCTGCCGCAGAGCCTTCATGATGGTCTGTATCAGGGACATCAGCTCAAGGGATTCCTGTGGGTTGATATCGGTCAGATCCCCCACATGGCGGTAGGGGGCGATCATGCAGTGGCCGGTGTTGTAGGGGAACCGGTTCATGATGGCAAAACAGGTCTCCCCTTCTCTGAGAATGAGCGGGTCTTTGTTTTTCGGGGCATTACAGAATACGCAGACACTCTCTTTCGGAGAAGTGATATATTCTGTTCTCCACGGCGCCCAAAGGTTGTTCATATCGAGATGATCTCCCCTTCTATGTTTTTGTGGTCGATCCGTATTATACCGATAGATGGAGGTGTTGTAAATCGCGAGTCTGTGGGAGATCCCGGGTTGAAGAAGTAGATGCCTGCTTCATATCCGGCGAATGCCTGGTGCGTATGGCCATAGATGATGGCATCCACGTGATCGAATGACGTCCGGATGCGGTCCCTGATCCCGCCGGGAGCCCCCCAGCCGTGGACAAGACCCAGCCGGAGATCTTCCACCATCACCGTGCGGCTGACAGGAAATGTTCTCGCCACGTCCGGGAAATCCATGTTGCCGCAGACCGCTATGACCTCCTTGTTCCACAGGGCAAAGCAATAGAGCACGTCGAGGGTGACCAGATCGCCTGCGTGGATGATCAGGTCTGCATCATGGAAGTGCCTCTCGAAGATGGCTTGAAGAGCCTTGTCCGGCTGCCTCAGATGAGTGTCCGATATCACCCCGATTTTCTTCATACCCTAGAGAAACCACACCCCGCGGTGTTTTGCAAGGCAGGAAGTTGCCTGGTGCGCCATCACAGGTATTCATCTGCACGGGGGGAGAAATTCTTGACGTCGAAGATCACCCCGTCAGGGGTCTTGAGCCTTTCGAGATCGAGGTCCCTGAACTCGCTGTGGGCCACTGCGACCATGATCCCCTCGTACTGCTCCCTGAGATCTGCCTGCCTGGTAATGAGGTCTATCCCGTATTCATGCTTCACCTCAACCGGATCGGCCAGGGGATCGTACACATCAAAATTGCAAGCAAAATCCCTGAGCTGTTTAATGATGTCTATCACCTTGGAATTCCTGATGTCTGGGCAGTTTTCCTTGAAGGTGATGCCGAGAATGAGGATATTCGTGTCGGTGATTCTCTGGGCCTTTTTTACCATCATCTTGATGAGCTGGGTTGCCACGTATCTGCCCATGCCGTCATTGAGCCTGCGGCCTGCAAGGATGATCTGCGGTATGTAGCCGAGACTTTCGGCCTTGTGGGTAAGATAGTACGGGTCGACCCCTATGCAGTGACCGCCGACGAGACCAGGCTCGAAACCGAGGAAGTTCCACTTCGTGCGTGCCGCTTCGAGCACGTCTTTGGTCCTGATCCCCATGCGGGCGAAGATCATGGCGAGCTCGTTGATGAAGGCGATGTTGATGTCCCTCTGGGCGTTTTCTATCACCTTTGCCGCCTCAGCCACCTTGATGCAGGGTGCGAGATGGGTTCCTGCCTCGATGATAGACCGGTAGAGCCTGTCGACTGTTGCGGCGGTCTCCGGGGTGGATCCCGAGGTCACCTTCTTTATGGTGACAAGCCGGTGCGCCTTGTCGCCGGGATTGATCCGCTCGGGGCTGTACCCGCAGAAAAAGTCCCGGTTGTAGGTCATGCCCGAGGCCTGCTCTATGACCGGGACACAGTCCTCTTCGGTGGCACCCGGATAGACGGTCGATTCGTATATGACGATATCCCCCCTGGACAGCACCCTTCCTACTGTTTCGCTCGCCTTCTTGAGCAGCGTCAGGTCAGGCCTGTTGTAGTGATCTATGGGGGTGGGAACCGTGATGATGTAGGTATTGCACTGTTTCAGGTCGCCGGGTTCGCTGGTATAGGTCAGGTTCGGTACGGCGTTGAGTTCTTCGGGACTCATTTCCCTGGTCCTGTCGTGCCCGGATCTCAGTTCCGAGATCCTCTTGATGTTGATGTCGAAGCCAGTGGTGGGGTACTTTTTCCCGAATTCCACTGCCAGCGGCAGGCCCACATATCCCAAACCGATGATAGCTATGTTATGTTCCATACAACTCCCCTTATTGAGTACATAATTTCAATCGAGGTATCTCCCTTAGCATATTTTTGCCCCGGGCCATAGATCGTCGTTGTATCTCTTAGGGATAGTTCGTAAAACTGTCCAAAAGACTTGAGTGCTGAAGTATAATCCGGTCTTTGCTTGACACCGGATTATAAAAAAACATAGAAAATGGACAATTGCGGGTATCACACAGTACGGAGAACTGCTCAGGTGGACCATGAAAAAAGAATATACCAGGATCGGGGTTTTTGATTCAGGCATTGGCGGGCTCACGGTGCTCAGGGACCTGCTGGATCTTATGCCGGGGATCGATATGGCATATCTCGGGGACAGCGCCCGTCTTCCCTATGGGACAAAGTCACCCAAGACGATTATTCGCTACAGCCTCCAGTGTGCACGATTTCTCATAGCCAAGGACATCGACATGCTCGTGGTTGCATGCAACACCGCCAGTGCCCATGCCATTCCTGCACTGAGGGAGGAGTTCGATATCCCGGTGATGGGGGTGATCGAGGCGGGCTCACGGGCAGCTGTGGATGCCGGAGGCTCCCGGATTGGGGTCATCGGCACCCTGTCAACCATACAGAGCAGGGCATACGATAACGCCATAAAGGCCCTGAAGCCGGGCCTCCGGATATACTCAAAGGCGTGTCCTCTCTTTGTCCCGCTCGTTGAAGAGGGCTGGTGCGACAACGAGATCACCGAACAGGTGGCCAGGCGGTATCTCGATTGTCTTGTACGGGAAGATATTGACACGCTGCTGCTGGGATGTACCCATTATCCTCTCCTGAAAGGGGCTATTGCCAGGGTCATGGGGGAAGGTGTCCGCATCGTTGATTCGGCTCTGTCAACCGCACGGGTCGTTTCCGGGATGATCGGGGACGGCTATGACCGTGAGAGGCCGCAATCGGTCGACTTCTACCTGTCCGATCTCTCGCAGAATTTCATCGATATCGGGGAGGTGATTTTGGGCAAGAAAATGAAGTATGTATATGATATCGATCTTTGTGTATAATAGAATAACAGGGAAGGCCACATGAATGGAAAAAGACTCTCACGAGTGAGGAATATGGGCTTTGTGGCCCATATCGATGCAGGCAAAACCACGGTCACGGAACGGGTACTCTTCTACGCGGGCAAGATCCACCGGATGGGGGAGGTCCACGACGGGCAGGCCACCATGGACTGGATGCCCCAGGAACAGGAACGGGGCATCACCATCACCTCGGCGGTAACCACGTGTGCTTGGAACAATCACGAGATCCATATCATCGATACCCCGGGGCATGTTGATTTCACCATAGAGGTGGAGCGAAGCCTCAGGGTGCTCGACGGTGCGGTGATGATTCTCTGTGCGGTCGGGGGTGTTCAGGCCCAGACAGAGACCGTATGGCAGCAGTGCCGGAAATACCAGGTGCCCATCGTGGCGTTCGTGAATAAGCTGGACCGGCTCGGCGCAGATTTCGATTCGGTCATCAGACAGATGCAGGAGCGCCTCGAGGTACGGCCGCTGCCGCTCCAGATACCCTTCTATGAAGGAGATACCCTGCGGGGCGTGGTCGATCTCATCGGATGGCGCGTCCTGGTCTGGGATGAGGACAACCTTGGCTCCTCCTTCGATGAATACCCGGTGCCGGATGACCTCCTTCCGGCCGCGACCCAGGCTCGGGATTACCTGCTGGAGACCCTGGCAGACTATGATGACGAGATAATGGAGGCCTACCTTGCCGGAGAAGTGCCCGAGACCAGGAAGGTGAAGGAAATTCTCAGGACGGTAACTCTCGATAATCTCGTGGTGCCGGTGCTGTGCGGCTCCGCACTGAAGAACAAGGGCATACAGCCGTTGATCGATGCCGTGATCGATTACCTGCCTTCACCCCAGGAGGTCAAACCGATCGTGGCCCACAACAAGAAAACCGGTGAGGAAATCCAGGTGGAGATCTCCCCTGATGGGCCGCTTTTGGGATATGTGTTCAAGGTTTACATGGATGAAGGCCGCAGGATGGTCTACCTGAGGATATATTCCGGATCCCTCCAGGTGGGAGAAGATGTCTTCAACACCACGAGAGACATCCGGGAAAAGGTTGCCCGGTTGTTTCAGATGCATTCCCACAATAAACAGAAAATAGACAAGGCCGTGGCAGGAGATATCGTCGCTGTTGTCGGTCTGAAAGATTCCATCACCGGAGATACCATAACCCGTCAGGACGATTCGGTCGTGCTGGAGCCCATCGAGGTCCTCAAACCGGTAATTTCCGTTGCGATCGAACCAAAGAGCTCTGATTCCTCCGGGCGGCTCCTGCAGGCCATGGAAAAGATCATGGAGGAAGATCCCACCATCAAGGTGCACGAGAATTCCGATACCGGCCAGATAATCCTCGAAGGCATGGGAGAGCTTCATCTGGAGGTGTCGATCGACCGGTTCAAGACTGCCTTCGGGGTGGACATCAATGTGGGCAAACCCCAGGTCCTCTATTGCTCCACCGTACAGCAGGAGGCCGTCTCCGAGATCGTTTTCGACAAGAAGATCGGGGACACCGAACATTTCGGCCAGGTTGCACTGCGCGTCAGGCCGAACAAGCGGGGATCGGGCAACGTGTTCACCATCCCCGACGATATGGAGGCAGGCATGAGATCCAACCTCTCCCTGGGGCTTGAAGAGGCCTGCCTGTCCGACGCGCTGTACGGATACGAGGTCGTTGATATTGACGTGGAGGTAAAGAAAGTCATAATAAATGAGAAGACCACTTCACAGGGGATGAAGATTGCAGCCCAGATGGCACTGCAGGACGCCATCAAGAAGGCCGGTGTGGCACAGCTCGAGCCGATCATGGAAATAGATGCGCTGTCCCCTGAAGAGTATGTCGGTGATGTTGTTGGAGATCTCAGTTCCAGGAAGGCCAGTATAGAAGGGGTGATCATCAAGGGGAAATACCACCAGATCAGGGCGTACATCCCCCTTTCCAAGACATTCGGCTATTCTACGGGGCTGCGGTCACTCACTCGGGGAAGAGGGAGCTTCAGCATGAGATTCCACGGCTTTGATACGGTGTAGGGATCCCTTATAATAGTCTATGAGGTTTTGGGAAATGATGCCAGGAGACAATGCCAGGAACGCAGCTGACGCAGGGGTGATTGCTCGAGGGCATACAGACATTTCCTCTCTGAAGACCGCTGCCGAGAAGACCTCATCCGGACACGATGCTCGGGATTCAAGATGATAAGACGTTTTAAGTGGTTACTGGAATTGCTGGTGCTGACCCTGTTCCTGTGGGTTGCAGCCGGCATTGTCACCTCGCTTGCCCAGTATTTCCTCTATGAGCCGCCAGGGCCTCCCGGCAAGATCGATATTCAGGGCAATGAACGTAAGAAGGGCGAGCAGAAGGGCAAGACCCAATATGATGTGATCATCGAGCGGGATCTCCTGCAGGTGGCGGAAAAGACTGCTAATGAAAAGCAGGCGCGGGTGGAACAGGATGTCGTACGCCCCATAGCAGAGATGGGTCTGACCTTGCGGGGCACCATTGCCGGTCCCACAGAGATCGCCAGGGCAATCATCGAAGAGAAGAAGGAACAGAAGATCTACCGGATCGGCGATACGGTAAAAGGGGCCACCGTTCTGGCCATCTACCGGAACAAGGTGATCATGGAGGTGAACGGTCAGGAGCAGATGCTCGTCATCGAAGAGACGAAGACGAAATCCGGAGTCACCTCCCCGAGGGCACCGACCACTTCCCGCGGACCGTCTGCACCGACCGGGTCGCCCGGCATTACCTCCATCATGAAGAACCTTGACCAGTACATCGGGTCTGCCAGGGTCGTACCGTATTTCAAGGGTGGCGAGCCCTATGGATTCCGGGTGAGCAATCTCAAGGAAGATGCCCTGGTCTATGAAATGGGCGTACGCTCCGGTGATATCATTCGTTCTGTCAATGGCCTTCCCATCAGGACACCTGAAGATGCCTTCGCTGCCTACCAGGAATTACAGAGCGAATCAGCAGTGGAAGTGGAGCTGGAGAGAAATGGTGAGTCAACCACGATATCTGTGCCATTGCAATAGTGCACTCGTGGTGTGATGAGTGGGTAAGGGGACTGACCATGTTTGAGAGGTTTTTCGGGCTTTCGGAGAATCCGTTCAATCTGACACCCGACCCGAAATTTCTCTATCAATCCAAGGTGCATCAGGAGGCGTTGTCTCATCTTATCTACGGGATTGAGCAGAAGAAGGGATTCGTGCTCATCACCGGTGAGGTGGGCGCCGGGAAGACGACCATCTGCCGGTCCCTGCTCTCCATGCTGTCAAAGAAGACACGCACGGCCCTGGTGCTGAATCCCTCGCTGTCCGATGTCGAACTGCTGCAGACAATTAATCAGGACTTCGGCATAGATGCCACCGGCACATCGAGGAAGGCCCTCCTCGACGAACTCTACGAATTTCTCATACAGGTGTTTATCGATAATGAGAATGCAGTACTGATAATCGATGAGTGTCAGAACCTCTCGCCTGAAGTCCTCGAGCAGGTACGCATGCTTTCCAATCTGGAGACGGAGAAGGAGAAGCTCCTCCAGATCCTCATGATAGGACAGCCGCAGCTGTTGAAGATCCTCTCGTCACCCGACATGAAGCAGATAAACGATCGTATCGTGCTGAGATACCACCTGTGGCCCCTGGGCCGGGCCGATACGAAGAATTATATCAATCACCGGCTTATAGTATCCGGCTCGCACGGAGATGTCAGGTTTACCTCCCGGGCACTCAGGAAGATATATGCCTATTCCCAGGGGGTACCCAGGAAGATAAATGCGGCTGCAGAACGATCCCTGCTCATTGCGTACCTGGGGGGCAAACGCAAGATCACTGCACGTATAGTGGACAAGGCCACTAAAGAGCTGCGTGGCAACTACCACGATGGAGGTTTATCGCGCAGGCTGCTCGTTCCCGCTGTTTACGCAGCCTTTCTGATCGTTATCTCGGGTATCTTCTGGCCGTCGCTCTTTTCCGATCTCTCTGACTACATCAACAGCACCGTGGTTGCCACGGACCAGGGGTTTGAGGATGCACCAGATGCCGCAGATGCAGCAGCGGCAGTGGAAAAACCCCATCTGGACCGGATCATCCCAGACTATGATTCCGCGCTGGAGACCCTGAGCATGGTGCCGGAAGGACTGACCGGGCCGGATTCGCTCAATCTTCATCCGCTGCCGCGCTGCCTGAAATATATCGATAAACCGTCCATCGCATCGGTGGAAAAGGGATACCTGGTCCTGGTGCACGCCACCGATGAGTTCGTGCGGGTGGTCGGCAGGGACAAGGCCATAGTCGAGATCCCCATGGAAGAGTTCAGAGCTATATATCAGTGGAATATTATGATAAATTATGCCCGAAACGTTGATGAGGAGATCTACACCCTCGATGACGACCGGGAAGAAGTGGCGCGGATACAGGACGTGTTATCCAGGCAGGGATACCTTGCAGGCCAACCGGGAGGGATATACGATATCGAGACCGCTAGGGGCATAGAAAGGCTTCAGGAGGACTTCGGGCTCAAGAGAGACGGGGTGGTGGGACCTGAGACCATGATGCTGCTCTCGCTGCTCGAGAAGGGTATGAAATGAGCTCGATTTACGATGCGCTCCAGAGGATACAGGCAAGCAAGGGATCGGTCTCTCAGGGAGGCCTTGGAGGAGATTCCTCCCAGCGGAGAAAGATCATCTGGCTGGTTTTCTTAAGCGTTATCGTGAGTTCTGTATGCACGGCGGCTCTTTTCTATGGTGCAAGGGCACTGAAAGGTGGTAATGGGGAGATTGAGCAGGTGACCTCAGGGAAACAATCTGTCCGGGTCGATATGGTTGCTCCACCCGTGGTCCAGGGCGGATCTGAGCCCGGTGAAGACGATGCAGAGGGAGCCCTTGAGGACCATTCTCGGGTTCCGGCCGAAAAGCCTCACAGCCAGGAGGATTACCTGAGACTCGGCGGGCTCTACTATGAAGCAGGTGAGTATGACAAGGCGCTGCTCACCTATACAAGAGCGCTTCGGTATTTTCGCAGCGATGCGAAGATCCTGAATAATATCGGTAGTGTGTTGTTGGCGAAGGGGGAGATGGAAAAGGCTGTAGGATACTTCGTTCAGGCGAACAGGGTATCCGGAGATTTTGTCGAGCCCCTCTATAACATGGCATGTGCGTATGCAAAGATGGGGAATGAGGCTGAAGCAGTTTCTTCTTTGAAGAAGGCATACAAGATGAACCCTGATGTAATGCAATGGGCCCTCCAGGACCCCGACCTGGAAGAGCTCAGGGGGATCGGGGATTTTAATGCCATGATTCGTGAGCATTAATCTACAAGGGGGAAGAATGAATACGCAAAAGGTAATCTTGTTGACTGGTATAGTTCTCTTGTTGATCTCTCCTTGCGTATGGGGAGCACGGTTGATCCAGGACCAGGAACCTGTAAAACCGGCCCAGGAAAAGAATGCGGAACAGCCCTCGGTAACACCGCAACAGGTTAAAGGCAAAACAACCAACAACACCGCCGTGAATCAGAAACCACTCAGGGTCGAGCCGGGATCACCTCCCGCAGCGAAACAGGAGACAGGTGCCCAGGTGCCCGATGAAACAGCCCAGCTGGTCACCATGGATTTCGACGGGGTGGATATCAAGGTTTTCATAAAGTTTATCGCAGACATAACCGGGAAGAATTTCATCCTGGACGACAAGGTGTCCGGGAAGGTTACCGTCATATCACCCAGAAAGATGACCCTCGAGGAGGCGTATCAGGTGTTTCTCAGCGTGCTCGAGGTCAATGGGTATGGAACGGTTACCGTCGGCGGTGCCACCAAGATCGTCAAATCCGCCGATGCCATCACCAAGAGCCTTTCCACCACCATGACTCCTCCGGCCTCCCGGGACGACAAGATGGTTACCCAGATCATCCAGCTCAGGTATGCAGATGCCAACGACATGAAAACCCTCCTGTCTCCCCTCATCTCGAAAGGAACGTCTCAGCTGCTCGCATACCCCCAGAGCAACGTGCTCATCATAACCGATACCATGTCCAACATAAGCAAGATCATGGATATCCTCAAGGTGGTGGACGTGACCGGATTTGCCCAGGAGGTGCGCATCTTTACCCTCACGTATGCCTCTGCCTCCGATCTGAGCACCAAGCTCACCGAGATCCTCTCCGAAGACAAGGCTGCACAGACGACCCGCATACGGACTACCCGGCAGCAGGGAGTTGCCGGAGGCAAGACCGCTGCGAAGATCATACCCTACGAACGGACCAATGCGCTGATCGTTCTCGCCTCTGCCATGGATATGGCGGATATCGAAGACCTCATCAAGACCCTTGATATCCCCACGCCGAGCGGCAAGGAGGACATCCATGTCTACTACCTCCAGTATGCGAATGCCGAGGACATGGCCAAGGTGCTCACCGACATCCCGACCCCGGAAAGCCCCGAGACAACCCCTGCGGACAAGACCAAGGCGGTGGTACGGGGGACCACGAAGGACCAGGGCATCAAGATCAGCTCAGACAAGGAGACCAACTCGCTTATCATCTATGCCGATCCGTATGCCTACCGGAGCATCGTGGGGACCATCAAGTACCTGGATATCCCCCGGAAGCAGGTCTTTATCAAGGCGCTCATCATGGAGGTGAATACCAACAAGGATTTCAAGGTGGGGGTGGAGTGGACCTATTTCGAGGACTTCAAGTACGATAACGGCGAGCGTATCGGCGGGGTCTTCGGCAGGACAGGACAGAACTTCATCACGAGCCCGGCGGATCTCCCGACCGGTGCCCTGCTCGGCGTCGTGGGAGAGACCATCACCATCGGCAGCGGCGATACCCAGATAACCTTCCCGAACATGACCTCGTTCATCAATGCAATGGCAACGGATTCTGACGTGAACATCATATCCACGCCACAGATCATCACCATGGACAACAAGGAGGCGGAGATCAAGGTGGGGGCGAATGTTCCCTATGTGACAAAGACCGACACGGACAGCACCAACATCAACAGGACGGTGCGGACCTTCGACTATCGCGATGTAGGGGTGACCCTGCGCCTGACCCCGCAGATCAACCAGCAGGGCAATATCCGGATCGAGCTCTTCCAGGAGAACACCACACTGGTGCCCGGGCAGGGTGAGGAGGAGTTTGCACCGACAACCCTGAAGCGCTCCGCCACCACCACCGTGACGGTCAAGGACGGGAGCACCATGGTCATCGGCGGGCTCATCGGCGACACCCTCTCGGTGGGAGATACCAGGGTTCCGCTCCTGAGCAGGATCCCGATTCTCGGATACCTCTTCAAGTCCACGTCCAATTCCCGGGAGACCACCAATTTGTATATCTTCCTGACCCCGCGCATCATCGACACCGACGACAAGGTTGACGGGCTCTATAATGAGAAGTACAAGGAACTCAAAGACATAAAGGATAACCCCCGGAAGGGAACAAAGAATGAAGATTCAAAGCCTTGAGGAAGTGCTCCTGGAGATGAACCTCGTTGACGAGGCATCCCTGGAAAAGGCACGCTCCGTCCAGAGGGAAAAGGCTGTCCCCCTGCAGGATGCACTCCTGTCCACAGGCGTTCTGAGCGACTACGAGATGATCCAGGCCCTGTCCAGGCAGTGGAACATAACGCTCATGACCATGATCGGCGAGATCGAGGTGGATTCGTCCATTATCGATACCCTGCCCATAACCTTCCTGCGCAAGTATGTCATGGTGCCGGTGAAGGTGCAGGGAGATACCATGGTCGTGGCCGTGAACGACCCGACGAACCAGGAACCCCTCTTCGACATCTCGAAGATCATGGCGGTAAAAGACATCAAACGTGTCCTCGCACCGAAACAGGAAATCTTCGCTGCCATCAACCGTCTCATTGCCATGAAGGAAGAGAGCGCCAAGGACATCATGGATGATATGGAAGAGGAAAAAGACGAGATACTCAAGGATCTCGAGAGCATACAGGACATCACCGTGATGGAGTCCGAGGCGCCCATAATCCGGATGGTCAACCGGCTCATGGTGCAGGCATACCGGGAGAGGGCCTCTGATATCCATGTGGAACCCTACCAGAGCGATGTGAAGGTGCGTTACCGGGTGGATGGCATACTCCACGACGTGCTCACCCTGCCCAAAAGGATTCACTCGGCCGTCGTGTCCCGCATCAAGGTAATGGCAACGCTGAACATCGCAGAGAAGCGGCTCCCCCAGGACGGAAGGATCGGGATAAAGCTCGGCGATCACTCGGTGGATCTGAGAATCTCGACGGTGCCGACCGTCAATGGGGAACGGGTAGTGATGAGGATCCTGGACAAGTCGTCCGTGCTCTTCGGGCTCGAGGAGCTGGGGTACTATCCCGACGACCTCCTGGCCCTCGAGAGGCTGATCAAGCAGGAACATGGCATCGTGCTCGTCACCGGGCCTACCGGCTCGGGCAAGACCACCTCGCTCTATTCCATGCTCAACCGGATAAACTCGCCGGACAAGAACATCCTCACCATTGAAGATCCCATAGAATACCAGCTCAAGGGCATCGGCCAGATCCCGGTAAACACCAAGGTGGGTCTCACCTTCGCCTCCGGTCTGCGCTCCATTGTCAGACAGGACCCGGACGTGATCCTCGTGGGAGAGATCCGTGACCTCGAGACGGCAGAGATCGCCATACAGGCGGCCCTGACCGGTCACCTCGTGTTTTCCACCCTGCATACGAATGACTCCTCCAGTGCGGTCACCAGGCTGATAGATATGGGCATCGAGCCGTTTCTCGTGACCTCTTCGGTCAATGCAATCGTTGCGCAGAGACTGGTGCGCAAGATCTGCCCCGCATGCAGGCAGGAATATTTCCCCGAGGACGAGAGTCTCCTGGAGATCGGCCTCTCCAAGGAGATGCTCCACAAGGACGGGTACCTTTACCGGGGTGCGGGCTGCAAGGAATGTCTCGATACCGGCTACAAGGGGAGAACCGGGATATATGAGATCCTCCTGATGGGAGATTCCATCAAGAACACGATATTGAAGACCTCGGATTCCAATGTCATAAAGAAAGTTGCCATCAACGAAGGGCTGCATACCCTGCGGGAAGACGGGGCACGCAAGGTCGAGGACGGCAGCACCACCATTGAAGAAGTGCTGAGGGTTACCCAGTAGGTATGTCGAGACCGAAAAGAGTCTTCCGCTGTTCATCGTGCGGCTCCATATCCCCCCAGTGGATGGGAAAATGTTCCCAGTGCGCCCAGTGGAACACGCTGGTCGAGGATGTTATCGAGGAGAGAAAGGTCCCGGCCGTCAAGAGTGCCCGGCACGTCGAACCCGTTACCTTCGGGTCCATAGCATCGGCGGACATTGCCCGCAGGAAGTGCGGCATCGATGAACTCGACAGGGTACTCGGGGGCGGTATCGTTGACGGCTCCCTGGTATTGATCGGGGGCGACCCGGGGATCGGAAAATCCACCATCATGCTCCAGATGGCATATAATTTCGCGGTCTCGGGCATGCGCATCCTGTACATCAGCGGTGAAGAATCTGCCGTGCAGCTCAGGATGAGGGGCGACAGGCTGGGCGTTGTTTCCGACAACATACTCATCTATTCCGAGGTCCTGCTCGAGAACATCAGGGAACAGATCCAGGTTCTCATGCCTGATCTCGTCATTCTCGACTCCATTCAGTCTGTGTATTCCGGCGAGATAGATGCCCCTCCCGGGAGCGTATCGCAGATCCGGGAGTGCGCCGGAATTCTCATGGAGATAGCCAAGGGGCTGGGCGTGGTGGTCTTCGTGGTGGGACACGTGACAAAAGACGGGTGGATTGCAGGACCCAAGATGCTTGAGCACATGGTGGATACCGTGCTCTATTTTGAGGGGGATACCTCGGGGGCCTTCCGGATACTGCGTGCGGTCAAGAACCGGTTCGGCACCACCGGCGAGATCGGTGTCTTCGAGATGAAATCCACCGGGCTCAACGAGGTGAGCGATCCCTCGGCGCTCTTCCTTCACGGTCTGGGCGGCGATGTCTCGGGGAGTGCGGTCATGGTAACGATCGAAGGGAGCAGGGCCTTTGTCGTGGAGGTACAGTCCCTGGTGAGCAGAACCAGCTACAGTATGCCCAAACGGATCTCCATCGGCTCGGATCCTTCCCGGCTTTCTGTCCTGCTTGCCGTTATGGAAAAAAGGGCAGGAACCTTTCTGGCGCAATCCGATGTTGTGGTCAATATCGCCGGTGGAATCAAGGTGAATGAGCCTGCCGTGGACCTGGCCGTTGTCATGGCCATCGCCTCGAGCGCCATGGACAAACCGCTGCCTAAAGGGGTCGTCAGCATCGGGGAGGTCGGGCTCAACGGAGAGCTGAGGCCGGTTGGCCGCATGGAGTCGAGAATCCGGGAGGCCCTCAGGCTGGGTTTTACCACGGCAATGATCCCGCAGGCGAATTATGATTCTCTCAGGGGCATCAAGGGAGTCAAGCTCGTTGGGCTGCCCCATGTGCGTTCTGCCCTCGATATGCTGAAATAACACCTTGCGCTCATCAAGGTCTTTTCCTGGAAATCCCCGGGATATCCTAAAGCGTGACTCGCGCGATGACGATAGAGAAGGTATGAGACGGTACAATATTTACGCATCCATGCCCCTTGTCGGCAGATATGAACTCATGAAAGAAAATCAGCATCCGGGTGCAGAGCCCGAAGATGATTACTGGAATGAATGTTTTACCTGGCAGGAGTTAAAGAAGGTCATCCCTTTTCTCCGGTCGCAGGGGTGGAAGTTTGAACTCGAATCGATCACCCGGGAGCAGACAGGTGGTAGATTGCACATGTTTTCAATTAGTTGTGGTGTGAACCATGACTTCAGAACCCTCAATATCTCCGGCATGCGGATTATCATGGCCCGTGATTTCAGCATGAATCGAACATTAAAAGAATCTTTAAATCCAATAGGGTATTGACATATACCTGTTCCGGTATTAATAATTTTATGTAGTTATATATCTTGAGTGAACACTAAGGAGGTATACATGGGCACCCTGACAAAAAGTGGTATTATCGATGAAATCGTCTTGAATACAGGACTCTCAAGGAAAGAGGCGAGTGACGGCATTGAGACCTTCATTGAGATTGTTAAGCAAACCCTTGAAAAGAAAGAGCCCGTGAGTATTTCCGGCTTTGGAAAGTGGAAGGTTCGAGAGAAGTCTGCTCGCAGAGGACGTAACCCCAAGACGGCCGAAGAGATTGTGATTTCGCCCAGAAAGGTCGTAACCTTCTCACTGTCGAATGTCCTGAGATCGAAACTTACGGGCAAGAACTGATCCCCTAAAAAGGGGCATAGAATCAGACCAGGATCACCATGAGAACATCCACCGGAACAGCTCTGTGGATTCAAGACCATTCGGAGAAAATCTTCCTAGCCAGTGGACGGAGTGAGATTAACCTGTACCCTGCACTCCACGGCAGTGTTCTACCAGATGAATCATTGAGGGTGAATGCAGACAGAGAATATAGACAGACAAAGTTACCGGTGAATTCCATCACCTGCCATGATATCCCCATCCGCGGTGTTCCGGATGGATGCGAGATAAGATATTATGGAAAAGGCTTTCCTTTCATGGAATGTAAAGACCTCGCAAGGAAAGCCTCTGACCGCTAAGTTACCTATTCTCCTGGCACGATTGCATCGGTGGGGCAAGAATCTGCACAGGCACCGCAATCGGTACAAAGATCTGCATCGATGGTATATTTGTCATCGCCTTCACTTATTGCCTCGACCGGACACTCATCGATGCAGGTCCCACAGCAAATACATTCGTCAGTAATCACATATGCCATTGTTGCTCTCCTTTCAAGTCTTGATAAACTGCAAGGGTGGTATACAAATTACCGGTAAATGGCAAGTCTTTTTTTTGCCTGCGGGGATCGTGATGTACCAGACACGACGCGAGGTATAATAGAGAACAGCTTCAATGATTCCGGTGGGTCTTTCAATAAGGCCAGCCTTTTATCCAGCGGCATGCCCCTGAGGAACCGGAGCCTCCAATGTGTCCTTGACCTGTAATGAGGTGTGCGTGTATGAGAAAAACAGGCAGGTGCAGGTATGGATTCATTTATCGATGTCTTAAAGGCAAGGACATACTTCTTTGATGACGGTATCGCATTCGAATGTCAGCAGTGCGGTATCTGCTGTACCGGTGAACCGGGTATCATCTATGTAGAGGAGCCAGAGATCACCGATATTGCCGCGTTTCTCGACATCCCAAGAGAGATCTTCATCGAGCGGTGTCTCTATCCGTTCCAGGACAGTTACAGCATCCGCGAGGCACCTGACGGACGGTGCATCTTTTATGAGAACGGTTGCGCCATCTATCCGGCACGCCCCTCACAGTGCAGGACCTACCCATTCTGGTTCCAGAATCTCCGAAGCGAACAGTCGTGGGAGGAGGTCAAGCTGAAATGTCCCGGCATAGGAAAAGGGCCCACATATTCAAAGGAGGCCATTCTTGACTGTATCGGATCCAGCTTTCACCTCTACGAGGTTGCCCTGAAGGAACTGATGGAAACATGAGGAGCAGGGATCCCTCTTGCGGAATATCCGTTTACGTGTTGCCGGTGAGGGATCGGGACGATAGCAGGGGTATAATCAGTACTATAGCGCGATGATTACGAAGGAAGGGAGAATGTATGAACCTGAGGCCACTGTTTGAACCCCAATCAATTGCAGTCATCGGCGTATCACTCCACAACGATATGCATCCGTCGAACCTCATCTACTACAAGAACCTGTACCGGTATCCCGTAGAGGCGTATCCGGTGAACCCCAAGGCAGGGATCCTGAAGGGAGAACGGGCATTCTCCAGCGTACGGGATCTCCCGCATCCCGTTGATCTCGCCGTCATATCAGCACGGTCGGATGTTGTCCCTGCCATCATGGAGGAGTGCATCGAGGCAGGGATAAAGGGTGCCGCGATCATATCCGGCGGTTTTGCCGAGGTGGGCAACAGCGCCCTGCAGGATCGTATCGTATCCATAGCCCGGGAGGCTGATTTCCCCTTTGTCGGACCCAATTGCCTCGGTATCTACTCGCCGGCATACTTTGACAGTTTCTTCATCGCTCCCGAACGCATCAATGTGCCCGAGAGGGGGAATGTGGCGGTCGTAAGCCAGAGCGGCGGACTGCTCGTTGATCAGATGATCGGCTTCTCTGTCGAGGGGATCGGCCTTTCCCTTGCCGTCAGTATCGGGAACAAGGCGTTTGTCCGCGAGATCGAGCTGTTCGACTACCTCGAGGAGAACGAAGAGACCAAGGTCATCTGTTTCTATGTGGAGGGGTTCCAGGAGGACGAGGGCAGGGAGTTCCTGAAAAGGGCAAAGGTGTGCAAAAAACCGGTTATCGTGCTCAAGGCAGGCAAGAGCCCCAGTGGACAGAAAGCTGTCTCAAGCCACACCGCCTCGCTGGCTGGCGATTACCGGGTCTTCTCGTCTCTCATGTCCCAGAACGGGATCGTCGAAGCCATGGACCAGACTGAGCTGTTGTATTTCTGCGAGTCTCTGAGTGCCCACCAGACCTCCATCAAGGGTAACGTGAGCATCGTCACCCTCAGCGGCGGGCATGGGGCTCTGGCAACGGATCTCTGCATGCAGTACGGACTCACGGTGCCGGCCCTGTCCGAGGGTGAACAGGACTTCATCAAGAAACGGCTCAGGCCTGCCATAACCAATATCGCCTCGTGCAGCAATCCGGTAGACCTCACCGGAAGCTCGACGGATGACGATTTTGTCGAGGCGGCCCGGGTCCTGAGCGAAATGGAGCAGATCGAATGCATCCTCATGCTCCTGCTGCCCTATGCGCCGGGGGTCACCTCGGACCTGGGGGCACGTCTCAGCATTGTGAGCAGACAGTCGGGGAAACCCATGATCGCCTATGTGCCCCGCCTGGAAAAGTATCGCATGCTCATAGAGGGGTTCGAGATCAACGGGGTGCCTGTCGCCCATTCCATCGAAGGTGCCGTACACATGGCGCAGGCGCTGAAGAAATACCGGACATTCTCCTGAGGAAAGGAACACCCATCGATCATGACAGATAGAATCTTTGCCTCAGGGGAGGGAACCGCCATGGCTGATGCAGTGGTTATCTTTGACCTCGACGGCACCCTTCTCGACACGATCGGGGACATCGCAGATTCCATGAATGCCGCGCTCCATCATATGGGCTTGCCGGGACACGCCGTAGACGCGTACAAGACCTTTGTCGGGGAGGGAATGGAACTTCTTGTGAGGAGATCTCTCCCCGAAGGGCTGCGGGATGAACATGCCGTCTCGACCTGCCTGGAGCATATGAAAAGGGAGTACGGGCAGCGCTGGCGCCACAAGACGAGGCCCTTCGAACATATCCCGGAACTGCTTGACCTGCTCACCCACAAGGGGGTGAGGATGGCCGTGCTGTCGAACAAGCCCGATGCGTTCACCAGGAAAATTGTTGCGGCCGTGCTGGGTTCATGGCAGTTTCATACCGTGCTGGGCATGGTGCCCGGTACGCCGCGGAAACCGGATCCCTTATCTGCGCTGGCGATTGCCCATGCCCTGAGGGTCGAACCGTCAGGATGCCTGTTTGTCGGTGACTCGAGTTTCGACATGATAACGGCTGTGCGGGCCGGGATGCTCCCGGTAGGCGTGCTGTGGGGGTACCAGGACAGGGACACCCTGATATCGAGCGGTGCGGCGAGCCTTCTGGCCGATCCCCTCGAACTGCTCCCGCTCCTGCAAGGGGAATAAACCGCGAGGTCGCCCCTTAGGTTGTGGCCTTATTCCGTAATGTGTTCGAATCCCAGCGCGAGCACCTGTCTGATGTGCCGGTCATTGAGGGAGTAATAGACGAGTTTACCCTGCTTCCTCGACCTGATCAGCCGGGATCGTCTGAGCAGTCTGAGCTGGTGGGAGATGGCGGAATGGTTCATGCCGAGCAGTGCTGCTATGTCACTGACGCAGAGTTCGGATGCGCCCAGGGCAAAGAGGATCTTTATCCTGGTGACATCGCCAAAGAGTTTGAAAAAATCGGCAAGGTCGTTCAATGCGCGGTCGTTATCAGGCAAGAGCTTTTTGACCTCGAGGACAGTATCGCTGTGAATGGCGCAGTCCATTTCATATGGATCGGTCATTACCCTTAAATTTAAGGCTATTCGAGCCCGATGTCAACAGGGTATCTGAGGAAATATCAGCCTGCGAATTCTTAATCATTGACCTGGTATCGTTGTTTGGGTAGTTAACATCTTTGCGCGACACCGGACGGTGACGACGGAAAGGCGGAATCGTGACAGGCACACTTGTAAATACAGCAGCAATTCTAGTGGGTTCCATGGTAGGTTTAACGGCAGGCAATCGCATTTCACCAGGCGTAAAGGAGATCCTCATGCAGGGCCTCGGCCTTGCAGTTCTTGTCATCGGATTCAAGATGGCACTGTCGGGTTTCGATCTCATCCCGGCGGTGGCGTGCCTCCTGCTCGGAGGAATCACCGGTGAGATAATGCATATCGAAGACGGCCTTCACTGGCTGGGGAGACATCTCAAGGAACGCTTCCGATCCGACTCGGCCACCTTTGTTCAGGGGTTTGTCTCGGCAACCCTGCTCTACATTACCGGGGCCATGACCATCGTGGGGTGCATCCAGGACGGCACCATAGGGGATGCCAGCACGCTCTATCTGAAATCCCTCCTGGACGGCGTGGCATCCGTTGCCTTTGCTTCGACACTCGGGGTGGGGGTGGCATTCTCGGCGATTTCCGTGCTCGTTGTCCAGGGAAGCCTCACGCTGCTGGCTTCGCAGCTGGCCTTCCTGCAGCAGCCCGATGTGCTTGCATGCATAACGACAACCGGAGGGATGATCATCATCGGGATAGGCATCAACCTCCTGGAGATCAGGAAGATACGCGTCGGGAATCTCGTCCCGGCTGTCGTGTATGCCGCGGTATATCCACTGATCTTCTAGGGCCCGGGAAAGAAACTATCGACAGGGGGGATGGTAGAGTGAATCAATTGATGAACGGTATGAACAACTACTTCATCAGACCCGAAGACTGCATGGTGCTGACCATAGACATCCAGGAACGGCTTTTCAGCGCCATGGAAAAAGATTTTCAGGGAACACTCGTGAAGAATGCGGCAATTATGCTCGAGGTGGCAAAGGCCTTTGGCATCCCCATTCTCGTATCGGAGCAATACCCCCGCGGCCTGGGAAAAACCATCGACGAGATTGCAGACATCATAGGAGAGATCCCCCGGTTCGAAAAGCTCTACTTCAGCTGTTACCGTGATCGGGACATACGGGGAGAACTGGAGAAGATCGCGAGGAAGACCGTTATTGTACTCGGTATCGAGGCGCATGTCTGTGTATACCAGAGCGTGCTCGATCTCCTCATGGCCGGTTACCGGGTGGTCGTGGTGAACGATGCCGTGTGTTCCCGGCGCAGGGATGACCGGCTGACGGCCCTTGCAGCACTGGAGAGGGCCGGGGCTGTCATCTGCTCCACCGAGACCCTGGCATTCATGTTTCTCGAGAAGGCGGGTACAGAAGAATTCAAGAAACTCTCTCCTCTTTTCAGGTAATATTTACAGGGAGAGAACACATTTTTCCTGATTATGCTATTAATACCTTGAAACCATAATACTTGTATGATAAAGGGCTCACCAAAACACACGTCCGAAATACTATGCGAGATCGCGGTGTCCTGTTTGGGGATGGATCTTGCAGGGCGGAGGAAAAACCGAGGAGGAACAAAATGTCCGTAGTAACCATGAAGCAACTCTTAGAGGCAGGGGTACATTTCGGCCATCAGACACCGAGATGGAACCCCAAGATGAAACCCTACATTTTCGGTTCGAGGAACGGGATCCATATCATCGATCTCCAGAAGACCGAGAAGCTCTTTGAAAAGGCCTGCGATTTCATCCGCGAGGTCACAGGGAACGGGGGCAAGGTCCTGTTTATCGGGACAAAGAAGCAGGCACAGGATGCCATCGAGGAAGAGTCGATGAGGGCCGGTGCATACTATGTGAACTATCGCTGGCTGGGCGGCACGCTGACGAATTTCGAGACGATCAAGAAGAGCGTCGAAAAACTCAAGTGGCTTGAGCAGATCATTGATAACGGGAACATAGAAGATTACCCGAAAAAAGAACAGATCAGCATGAAGAGACACAAGATGAAACTCGAACGGTCTCTTCACGGCATCAAGAACATGGAGACCCTGCCGAATCTCATTTATATCGTGGATCCCTCACGGGAGCACATCGCCATAAAAGAGGCGAGGAAACTGGGCATACCGATTGTGGCAATCGTTGACACGAACTGTGACCCGACCTTGATCGACTATGTGATCCCGGGCAACGATGACGCGATCAGGGCGATCAGGTTGTTCAGTTCCAAGGTGGCGGATGCCGTGGAGCAGGGCAATGCCCTTTATGTCGAGAAGCTCCAGAGTGAGAAGAAGGAAGAGCAGGTCATGGCTGAAGGCGCTCCGTCATCGGAGAAAGGCGCCGGCAAGGAAGCCATGGGCAGAGGGCTCGAGGGTGAGATCGAGATCATCGTGAAGGAGAGCGCCGTCCGGGTAGAGAAAGAGACCGTCAATCCTGATGAAGCAGACGGCCCCAACGATGAAGAAGAGAATGCATAAGAGACTATGGAGGGAAACGTGGAGATATCATCAGAAGATGTAAAAAAACTCAGAGAGAAGACCGGCGTTGGCATCATGGATTGCAAGAATGCCCTCAAGGAGTGCAACGGAGACTTCAACAAGGCAATGGAACATCTCCGGAAAAAGGGCATCGAGGTGGCCAATAAGCGTTCGGGAAGACAGACATCTCAAGGTGTTGTCGGTTCGTACATCCATATGGGCGGAAAGATCGGCGTGCTTGTGGAAATCAACTGCGAAAGCGACTTCGTCGCCAAGTCCGATAATTTCAGCGAATTTGTCAAGGACATCGCAATGCATATCGCTGCTGCAGGCCCGGACTGGGTAAACAGGGATGAGGTTCCTGCAGCGGAACTCGACAAGGAAAAAGAGATCTTGAAGGAGCAGGCCCTCAAATCAGGGAAGCCCGAGAAGATTCTCGACAAGATCGTCGAGGGTAAACTCACGAAGTTTTACTCTCAGCACTGTCTCCTCGATCAGCCCTTCGTGAAGGACGGGGATAAAACAATCCAGCAGTTGCTGGATGAATTGATGGGCAAGACAGGAGAGAAATGCGTGATACGCCGCTTTGCGCGTTATCAGTTGGGAGAAGAGATATAACGAACGTGGCTGCTCTCTATAAGCGCATCCTCCTGAAACTCAGTGGTGAAGCCCTTGCCGGGGATAGAGGGCATGGATTCGACCCTGATACCCTCTACGCGATAGCATCGAATGTCGTCGATGCTATCGACCTGGGTATTCAGGTCGGACTTGTCATCGGCGGTGGAAATATCTTCCGGGGGCAGGACGCCCCCATCGCCTCTGACCGGGTAAGTGCCGATCATATGGGGATGCTCGCCACGGTTATCAATGCACTTGCCCTGAAGGGATCCCTGGAAAAACTGGGGAAACCTGCCAGGGTCTTCAGTGCCATCGATATGCCGCGGGTAGCGGAAACGTATGTGGCATCCAGGGCTATAGCGTGTCTTGAAAACTCAGAGACTGTTATATTCGCCGGCGGTACGGGATGCCCTTTCTTTACAACAGATACCACGGCGGCGCTTCGTGCCCTGGAAATACGGGCAGAGGTGCTCATCAAGGCAACCAAGGTAAACGGCATATATGATAAGGACCCGGTGAAACATCCCGATGCCGTATTCTACCCGGAACTCGATTATGACCAGGTGCTGGGCATGAAACTGGGCGTAATGGATGCAACGGCCATCAGCCTGTGCAGGGACAATGACCTGGCGGTCAGGGTTATCAATATAAAAGACCCAAAAAACCTGAAGGCCTTGCTCTTGGGTGAACCGGTTGGTTCTGTCGTCAAGCCGAGGAGGGACATGTGATGGTGAATGAACTTATTGAAGACATGAAAACCGACATGCAGACATCCGTTGATGCCATGAAGCAGAACTTTGTAAAGGTGAGGACCGGCAGGGCATCGATCGGGATCATGGATGGTATCATGGTGGATTACTACGGTACCCAGACTCCGCTGAATCAGCTTGCAACGCTCGCCGTTCCCGAGGCCAGGCTCATCACGATCCAGCCGTGGGATAAAGGCGCGCTGTCATGTATAGAAAAGGCCATTATGAAATCGGAACTCGGATTGACCCCAGCCAATGACGGAAAGATTATCCGGGTCCCCATCCCTCCACTGAACGAGGAGCGACGCAGGGACCTGGTGAAGATGGTCAAGAAGATGTCCGAGGACTACCGGATTGAAATACGCAACCATCGCAGGGGTGCAAACTCCCTCCTGAAGGATCTGGAGAAGGACAAAGAGATCAACAAGGATGAACTGAAGGCCTCACAGGACAAGGTACAGGAGATCACTGATAAATATATCAAGCTGATAGATGATTTGCTGGCCACGAAAGAAAAAGAAATCATGGAAGTATGAAGCGTTCACCTTCACGATCTCACCGGCGTTTCCTCGGCGGGAGCGCTCAGTATGGTCCTGTCCCCAACAATCATGAGCATCGAGTTCGACTGACCAAGCCCAGGAGGAGCATCTATGAATTCTTTGAATAACACGTCAGGTTCATCCCGCTTCATGATGTACTTCAAGTCTCAGAACCTGAACGAACTCAGGGTGATATCACGCATGTTGAATATCGCCATGGTGGATTTTGTCGATGCAGCCCTGGCTGCCTACGTGTTCAAGAAAGTCGGTGAGTACGGCAGAGAGATCCCTTCGCGGGGAAAGAAGCGCTATGTCGGGCCGAGGGCCGATACCTCGGAAAAGCGCATCCGCTATGTCATGAGGCTGAACAGGGAATCCGTCGAGAAGATCAGGGACATTGCATGCCTGGACAACCGGCGGTTTACCCATGTGTGCGATGAGGCACTCGCGAATTTCATCACCTTCACCAAGCACGAAAAGAACTTTAAGAACGTCTGGATGTCGAGATCAGACGTGGAGGCCGTCCGGGGGAGGAAGAGCGTTCAATCAACCCAGGAGATAGCAGCGCTGCTGGATCAGTACAAATCCCTTGAAACGGCATCGATTGCGGGGCGGTTACAAATATAAGTCAGCAACTATCCTCATATCAGGCAGACAGTAACGGGGCAACAGCGGGTATACCGGGTTCGTCCCTGTTTTTCCTGAGCGGGACCCGGGACCCGGGAACGTGGTTCAAGGCCTCTTTCTTCGCAACAGTTTCATGCATTCTTCTCTATACCCTCTTCGGACTTGTGTTTGTGCGGCACCATGCCGGACTGCTCGCATCCCAGATGCAGCTGCTGCTGGCATACGACATGGTACCGCTGGTCATGCCCGGAGATGCTTACCTCACATCCTGGCCTCATCAGGCAGGCAGTGCACTGTTTTTCGGGTGCACCCTCGGGGTACTCAATGCCCTGATCTGCATGGCGGTCTCCCTGATTCCCTGGAAAAGGGGCCGTTTCTCACTGCCTGACCTGGTCGTCAATATCCTCCTGGGCTGCCTGTTCGTCTACCTGAGCTTCAGCCGTGAACTGCCGGCAGTCTCGTTCCTGTTCGGCTTTGTCTGCCCCCTGATCTTTTTTTTGACCTGGTCCTGGTTTATTCGCAGGAGCACAGAACGCAGGGTTCATCATACCAGGTGGCTCGTCATCTTTCTGGTCATGGCAGCACCCTTTGCAGGGCTGGTTACCCTCGGCACAGCCTCCTTCGAGATCATACGGGATTCCATGCTGGAGATGCCCGTGGCGCGGACGCTGAGTGATTTCTATTATGATCATACCCTCCTTGCCGCCCACGTCATCAAGCCTCCCTCCGCGCTGGAACAGAAGATTATCGCCCTGTCGGAGGATATCGTCCGGATCGGGACAATGCCGCACGGCACCCTGTGGATACGTTCGTCCGATCCGTGCGGTATCCCGGCCAGGACGCTGACCGTCAGCACGGCGCCGCTTGCATGCAGGTCCATCGTTCTGACCGACCGAAAGCCGGCAAATACCTCGAACAGGATTATCCACGAGCTTGGCGGGGTGTTTGATGACAACGCGAGGATGCGCTCAGGGATCGGACTGTTTTTCTACCAGGGGCCTCTGCTGTTCATTCCTGTCCTGTTCATGCTGTGGCTGTCGCTGTCTCTGTCCGGGCTCTGTGACAGGAACAGGATCATTGCTGTGCTGGCAATCCTCGGATACCTGGCCCTGTTTATCGGACCGGGCCGGACGGTTTTTCTGCAGCGTCAGCTTCGTGCCGACCCGGGCATGATCCACCGGTATGTACTCTCGGAACAGGAGAACAAACGGTACCTCGCGATCAGGACATTCCCCGGCGAGCTCAGTGACAGCGAACTCTTGCGATTCTCCGGGGACCCGAGTGCCCGGATACGGCTCAATGCACTGTTCGAGGCGGGAAAGAGAAGAAATCCCGAGTTCATGGGTATGTTCGAAGAGGCCCTTGCCGATAGCCAGCTCAACGTGCGGACCAGGGCGTGCTGGTCTCTCGGGGCCCTGAAAACCGCTCAGGCAAGGTCACTTCTCGAGCGTGTGCTGCACGATGACCCCTCATGGTATGTGCGGGGCTATGCCTACCGGGCCCTGGGAACTATCCGTCCCGGTGCCCGCATGGTCTCAGACAGGAAGAGCTCATAATACGATCCCCCCGCGGTTAACTCCGGAACTGACGTGCGCCTCGTTTCTGCCTGGAAAGACCCCGTCGGGCCGATGCCGTCCGGGATCTTCCTCCGGGTTGTGTTCACAGGGGATATATGCTAGGCATCTTCTAGCCTCAAATCAAGAAAGGAAGACATATGGCTGATAATTTAACTCAAATACAGGAAAATGCTCCAGATAATATGGAGAAGAAACTAGCCGACAGGCTTTCACGGATCAAGAACACCATCCTGGTCATGAGCGGCAAGGGCGGGGTGGGGAAATCGACGGTTTCTGCCAATCTTGCCCTGGGCCTGGCAATGCGCGGATACAAGGTGGGTATAATCGATGGTGATATCCACGGACCGGACATACCCAAGGTCCTCGGTATCGAAGACAGCAAGCTCAGGACGGACGGAGAAGGAAACATCCGACCTGTGGAGGCCGCTGAGAATCTCCTTGTCATCTCTGTAGGGTATCTCCTCGACAGCAAGGACACCCCGGTGATCTGGAGAGGGCCCATGAAACACACGGTCATGAAACAGTTTGTCCGCGACGTGAACTGGGGTGAACTGGATTTCCTGGTTGTGGACCTGCCGCCTGGAACCGGTGATGAACCCCTGTCCATCGCACACATCATCACGAACGGGGAGGAGATCAAATCTCCCTATGCAATCATCGTGACAACCCCGCAGGATGTTGCGTTGCTGGACTCCCGTAAGAGTGTGGAGTTCGCCAGGACTCTCGAGCTCAAGACACTGGGCATCATCGAGAACATGAGCGGGTTCTCCTGCCCGCACTGCGGGGAAACCCTGGATCTGTTCAAGGTGGGCGGAGGCAAACGCGCTGCCCAGGATCTCAAGGTGCCGTTTCTGGGTGCAATCCCCATCGACCCGAAGATCGTCACGGGTACCGATGAAGGCAGGCCCTTTGTCAACGGCGACAGCACGACACCTGCTGCAAAGGCATTCAACGACATCCTCGAGAAGATACTGAAGAGCTTTAACGGCAAGTAGCATGCGCACGCACCTCGACTGTGTGGGCTGCCTGGTGCGACAGGCCCTCGATATTGCACGGCAGAATATCCCCGAGGACCTTCAGAGAACATTCATCAGGGATGTGCTGAAGAGTCTGGGTGAACTCGATTTTGATTCTCCTCCGCCGATCATGGCCATGGAGATGTACGGGATGCTCCGGGAGACCCTCGGCATACATGATCCGTATGCCGAGGTGAAATATGACTGCAACAGCAAGGCGCTTGCGCTCTATCCGAGGCTTAAGGAGATCCTGGCATCATCGGCTGACCCCTTTGATGCCGGTGTGCGCATGGCGGTGGCTGGCAACATTATCGATTTCGCGGCTGGCGATCACCGGCGGATTCCCGTGGAAGAGACCCTGGAAAGGGCGCTTGCTGTTCCTTTTGCAATCGATCACACGGACCGGCTCAGACAGCGGGTCACGGATGCCCGGTCCATCCTCTACCTCGCTGATAATGCGGGTGAGATTGTGTTTGACCGGGTATTGATCGAAGAATTGGGTCCGGAGCGTGTCACCTGTGCCGTCCGTGACATCCCGGTCATAAACGATGCAACCATGCAGGATGCCATCCAGACAGGCCTTGACAAGGTCTGCACCGTAATATCGAGCGGCTCCCCGGCGCCGGGCACGCCCCTTGGCCTGTGCACCGAAGAATTCAGGCAGCTGTTTTATGGTGCGGACGTGGTCATCTCGAAAGGGCAGGGGAACCTTGAGACGCTTTGTGCTCCCGGGAGGGACGTGTTTTTTCTGTTCATGGTGAAGTGCCCGATCATCTCTGGCGAGGTGGGGGCTGAGATGAACAGCTTCATCGTCATGGAGAGCTGCTGACCTTTCGGCAACCAGGCCTCTCTGCATCCACAAAAGGAGTTGACCGGACGAAGAAGACCTGCTAATTGGATGAGACTGAGAATCAATCTCAATTAGGGGCGAGGCATGAGGGATGCGGAACGGTCGTTTCGAGAGTTTCTGAGAGAGAAAAACCTGAAGAGGACACCGGAACGGATGGCGGTTTTGAGGGGAGTGCTCTCCTTAGATGGTCATTTCGACGCGGATCAGCTTCTGGAGAGGGTCCAGAGCTACAATAAACGAATCTCGAGAGCGACGATCTATCGGGTACTGCCGCTGCTCATCGATTCGGGATTTGTAGTGGAGACGCTCAGTGCACGGGGCAGGGTGAGCTATGAACGCTCCCATGGGTCCTTCAGGCACGGACACATGATCTGTGAGAGATGCCAGGAGGTAATTGAATTCAGATCGGAGAGGCTCGAAGAACTGGTCGGAGAGATCTGCACGGCACATGGATTTGTGGAGAATGAACATCGCCTCAGCGTAAGAGGCATATGCAAACAATGCACAGACAAGAAGGGACAGGAATAGGCATATGATGAGCTATCTACGAAAAGAACACTGCACAGGGAGTTCCGTATGGTGCTGAGCGATCTTTCTCAAGGACAGAGCTGTCGGGTCATCGCTATCGACGGAGGCATGGGATTGCGCCAGAAACTCCTCCTCAGGGGCATCACGGAAGGATCCACAATCCGGATTATCGCGAGACAGGGCGGCCCGGTGGTCCTCGAGGTCAACAGGTCGACCATAGCCCTGGGAGCAGGCATGGCGGACAGGATACGGGTCAAGAGGCTGGACGACTGATGGGACGGAAGAGACTCGACATGATGACGTACAGCCAGGAAGGAACCATCGTGGCCATTGACCCTGTTGTGCGCGGACAGCTGGCGAGTATGGGCGTGAGGACAGGCAAGACAGTGAAGATGATCACCAAAGAGCCGCTCAAGGGACCGGTGGTGCTCCTCATAGATCAGGCAAACATTTCCCTGGGCATCGGCATTGCCGACAAGATCTCCGTGGAGGTCAGAGAGTGAAGGTTCTCCTCATCGGACATCCCAATGTAGGCAAGAGCGTCATCTTCAACCGCCTGACCGGAGCAAATGTCATATCGTCAAACTATCCGGGTACCACGGTCGATTTTACGAAAGGCTACATGCGTCAGTTCGGCCAGGACATAGAACTCATCGATGTGCCCGGCACGTTCTCCCTCGAACCCAAGGACAAGGCGGAAGAGGTGGCGGTACAGATGCTCCGGGACAACCGGGACGCACGGATCATCTGCGTGATCGATGCGGCGAAGATGGAGCGGGGGCTGTACCTCGTACTGGAGTTGATAGAGCAGGGTTTTCCCCTCGTGCTCTCGCTCAATATGTGGGACGTGGCCCACGACAAGAACATTGTCATTGACGCCGGCAAACTCGAGTCGATCCTCAATGTGCCCGTGGTGCCCACCGTAGCCATCAGCGCGGAAGGCATCTCCGAGATGGTCCAGAAACTCGAAGACCTAAAGCCTGCCTCGCTTGCTGATATCGTCTCCAGGCTGAAACTATCCCGGCACATGTTCGATTCGGGCTGTTCGGGGTGCATGGGGTGTTCCCTGAGATCTCTGCCCCAGGAGGAGTCTCGTTCCCCCGCACTCAGCCAGGATGAACGCTGGGATCTTGTCGAGGAGATATCCTCGCGCACCGTGACCTTCGGACATTTCATCCATTCGCTCAAGGATGCACTCGGTGATTATACCGTGAAACCGGCCACGGGCATTCCGTTCGCCATAGCCATGCTCTATGCGTTCTGGAGTATATTCACCTCGTTTGCCGGGTTCTTTACCGACGGGTTTCTCGTGAAGGTCTTCGATGGGTACTGGCTTCCCCTGCTCCAGCGACACTTCCCGGGAGGGTTCGGGAACTGGTTCTTTGCCCTGATGGTCGATGCAGGGCAGATGAGCGACGGTGTCCTGGAACCTTCAAGGACCTGCCTCGAGTCTTTCGGCGTCCTGACCTCCGGCCTGTTCCTGCCGCTGGGCATTGTCCTGCCTGCCATATTTATCTTCTACGTGATGCTCGCCCTCCTCGAGGATATCGGGTACATGCCCAGGCTCGCCGTGCTCATGGATACCTTTCTCCACAAGATCGGCCTGCACGGGTATGCCATTGTGCCCACCATACTCAGCCTCGGGTGCAATGTGCCAGGCGTTGAGGCAACACGGATTCTGGAGACGAGCAAACAGAGGTTCATGATGATGACCCTCCTGGCGGTCTTCATACCGTGCAGCGCCCAGATCGGCATCATGCACGAGATGATACCCCAGTATCTCGGATTCGTCATGGCCTACCTGTTCGTCGGGTACTTCCTGTTCGGCTTTCTCCTCAACAGGATTATTCCGGGAAAGATCCCCGAGATTCTGATGGATGTACCGCCGTACCAGAAGCCCATTTTCTCGAACGTCTCCCGCAAGGTGATGATGCGGACGCATGCCTTCCTGAAAGAGGGTATCCCCTTTGTCATGGTGGGCATCATCCTGATAAATATCCTCTATATTCTCGGTGTGATAGATTCCCTGGCCCTGGTAATGGGCCCCGTATTCGAGGGCTGGTTCGGGGTGCCCAGAGAAACCGCTGGTCCCCTGGTCGCGGCATTTCTCAGAAAGGACCTCGCCATCGCACAGCTGGGGTCCATCGAGATGAGCCCGTATCAGATGATCAGTTCCGTTGTGCTCGTCACCATCTATTTCCCGTGTGTCGCCACGTTCATCATGATGCTCAAGGAGGGAGGCAGGGCGTTTTTCGGATCCCTCATCGCCCTCCTGGTCGTGGCATTTGCCTATGGCGGATTGCTCCATCTCATCTGGAAGCTCATGGGAGTAGCGTAATATGGGAAAACAGCTTGCTTTCAAAAAAAAGAGCCTGACATATACCGTATACTTCACCTTGCTTGGCCTCACAGCGTTCGGTGCAGGTGCAGCGGACCTCATCGTAACCATCTCATCCTCGACCTGTTCTTTCGGCTTCGTCGAAATACCATCGGACGGCTTCCGGGGTGGGTGGGGCGGACTTGTCATGCTCTTTGCCGGGATATTCTACCTCTCGGGGATCAGGGACGCCAACGAGATTCACCAGTTTGCCCGGGTGGTCCTGGCGAGTGTGCTCGTGTGGGTCCTGGCGGGAACAGACCTCTTCTCCATGGTCGCCCGGTCCATACCCTCTCCCGATGCCGGCCGGTGGCTCAATACCCCTCAGGGCATCCTGCAGGCTTTCGCTCCGCCCTATACCCCGGCGGTCGTGCTGCTCCCCTTCACGCTCGTGATTGTCCGGTATATCCGTTCCTATCACCGTGAAAAAGATGCAGCATAGGCAATAATCTGATATTGTTCAGTTTATATGATATCCCGGACCGAGGCACGGTGTGCTGGCAGTGTTTGGGCTTGACGACGTGGAATCTTTTCCCTAGATATGTCAGAACCTGCACGGATACAACTTTTCTGTAACCGATGGAACTGCATGCTGTTAGTGATTCAACACATCGTCTTTCAGATAAAGCAACAAGCCGTGGGTGCGAGTAGACAGACATATGTTTGAGTTTCATGTCTCCAGACAATCGAGAGATACCTACCGGTTCGACGAAGCACTCTTTACGACTTCCGGCAACGTGATCTTTGCAGACTTTTCTGCTGCCCGGCGGTTTGCCGAGAAGATGAACGCGGTTAAGGATGCGGCACGGCATCCCGAGCGTGCCGTCAAGGCAAGCGAGATCAATGCCATGGGTCTCATCGACGAGATCCTTCACTACATGATGGCCCTCTACCGGAGAACCGTGAACCCGCATGCCATAGCGGATTCCTACACCCTCTCGAAGAAAGAGCTTGCACGGGTGGACGAAACCCTGTCTGATTTCGTTGAGTTGTTTCCCCCGGTCGATGCGTACCGGGGCCTGATCAGTGCCAGAAACTACCTGAATGCCGACACCCATGGGGTGCCCAATACCCATATCACGCTCGAGGAAATGATCCTGCTCTACATCGCCAACAAGAATCCGGCATTTAAGCCCTATATCGAGCTCTTTGATGACAGGCACTTGCGGGAAAACACCAGCTATCCGGAAATAATCCGCTGTGTTGAAGAGTACTTTGCTGCACAGCCTCGCTTCGGGCCCCGCAACGAGACCCTGATAGAACTGCTCATGGCACCTGCAAAGGCTTCCCCTGATTCTCTCTCCGGTCAGCTGGAATATATCCGTTCCCAGTGGGGTCACCTCATATCAGACCTCCTGATCCGGATCCTCGGCAGCATCGATTTCATAAAAGAGGAGCGCAAGGCCCATTTCTTCGGACCGGGTCCGGCCCTGGTCCCCAGGTTCGGCCAGCGGGAACTCGAAGAGATCGAGCGGTTCAGCCCGGACGAGGACTGGATGCCCAGCCTCATCCTCATGGCAAAGACCGTCTACGTGTGGCTCTATCAGCTCTCCAGGAAGTATGGCAGGAATATCTCCCGGCTCGACGAGATCCCCGACGAGGAGCTCGAGATCCTTGCCCGGTGGGGATTTACCGGGTTGTGGCTCATCGGGATATGGGAGCGGAGCCCGGCCTCGAAACGGATCAAGCAGCTCACCGGAAATCCCGAGGCTGCTGCGTCTGCATACTCCATCTATGACTATGTCATTGCCCATGACCTCGGTGGAAAGGGCGCCTTTGAGAACCTCAAGGCGCGGGCCAGGGGCTATGGCATCAGGATAGCCACCGATATGGTACCGAACCACATGGGCATCTATTCGAAATGGGTTGTCGAGCACCCGGAACGGTTCATTCAGCTCGAGGAAAGCCCGTACCCCTCGTACAGCTACACCGGTGAGAACCTCTCGGGTGATGACCGGGTCGAACTCCGGATCGAAGATGGGTACTGGGACCGGCGGGATGCCGCTGTCGTATTCCAGCGCAGAGACCGGCATACCGGCGAGGTGCGATACCTCTACCACGGCAACGATGGGACGAGCATGCCGTGGAACGACACTGCCCAGCTCGATTTCCTCAAGCATGAGGTGCGCGAGGCCGTGATAAGGACCACCATCGAGATCGCAAAGGATTTTCCCATTATCAGGTTCGATGCTGCCATGACGCTGGCCAAACGGCATTTCCAGAGGCTCTGGTATCCGCTGCCCGGCTATGGCGGCGATATCCCGTCGCGTGCGGGACAGAACGTATCCCAGGAAGATTTCGACCGCGAGTTCCCCGTGGAATTCTGGCGCGAACTCGTGGACCGGGTTGCTGCCGAGGCCCCGAACACCCTGCTCCTCGCCGAGGCATTCTGGCTCATGGAAGGCTATTTTGTCAGGAGCCTGGGCATGCACCGGGTCTATAACAGTGCCTTCATGAACATGCTGAAATCCGAGGAGAACAGCAAGTACCGGGATGTGATCAAGAACGTGCTGCGGTTCAACCCGGAGATCCTGCGGAGATTCGTCAATTTCATGAACAACCCGGACGAGGAACCGGCCATGGAACAGTTCGGCAAGCACGACAAGTATTTCGGCGTTGCCACCATGATGGTTACCATGCCGGGCCTGCCCATGTTCGGTCATGGCCAGATCGAGGGATTCAGCGAGAAATACGGCATGGAATATACCCGGGCATACCGGGATGAGTCCGTGGACCAGGACCTTGTAAGGCGTCATGAACACGAGATATTCCCGCTGCTGAAGATGCGGCATCTCTTCAGCGGGGTGGAAAATTTCGTGCTCTACGATGTTGTCATGGACGACGGAGGGGTCAACGAAGATGTTTTTGCCTATTCCAATGCATGGGGGCAGGAGAAATCCCTTGTCGTCTACAACAACCGCTATGCCGAGGCGAGCGGCTTTATCCGGCGGTCCGTAGGCATGAGCGTGGAGAATGACGGCCGGAGGCATATCGTACACAAGACCCTGGCCCAGGGCCTGGGTCTGGCTGACGACGAGAGCCTGTATTACATATTCAGGGATGCCTTGAGCGGCCTCGAGTACCTCCGTCAGGGCAGCGGCCTCAACCGCGAAGGTTTCTACATCCGGCTCGGTGCGTTCAAGGTAAAGGTGTTTGCAGACATTCGCGAGCACCGGGACTATGACGGTCAATGGAAAAGGCTCTACCAGAAGCTCGGCGGCCGAGGGATACCCGATGTCATGGCTGCCCTCCAGGAACTGTACCTCGAGAAGGTGCTGGACCCGTTCAAGGAGATCCTCGATGCGGATCTCCTGATCCGGACCGTCACGGACGGACGCCGTACCGGCCGTGTATGCGAGGCCTTTGGTACGAGGTTGAGCCAGTTTCTCTTGCAGGCCAGGGAGTTCGCTCAGTCCGGACAGGACGCCTCCGTTGTCGGGGAGGCTGTCACTTCCCTGGTACAGGCCCTCGTTCGTATCGAGGATCTCAGGGAGCCCTCAAAAGGGAAGACCGCGCAGGCCCTCGAATACCTGTTCTCGGCACTGCCCTCGGGTATCCCGGGAGACCTGTCGTGGTGGAGAACTTCCCTTATCTGGTGCCTTGTGAGCAGGCTTGGCGGTCTTTTCGAGGAGGAACCGGATGCCGAAAAGAGCCGGGCCCTTATGGACGAATGGATGCTGGGGAGCACCGTTACCCGGTTTCTTGGCACCTTGGGCATCGATGAGCACGCTGCCGGATATGAAACACTCCTCATCAGGATACTTACCCGGCATCAGCACTGGGATGAGAAGGTGCGAACTGATGGCATGCCTGCATTGGTGAATACGCTACTCTCTGACAGCGACGTGCGGGACTATGTCGGCGCAAACGAATTCGAGGGCACGTGGTGGTACAACAAGGAGTCCATGGAGAACCTGTGGTACTGGCTTTATGCCATTTCAGCCATAAAATCCATTTCCTTATATGGAAAAGACCGAAAATCCCTTTTGAGACGTCTTGTACAGAACTATGGTGCGGTCAGGGACGTCATCCACAGCTCGTCTGAGGCACGTTTTAGTCTCAATGAATTCCTTGGCTACTGGGACAGTCAGGCACTGAAAGTGAAGATATCTTCATGAAATCACCATGGAAATCAAGATAGAACCTTGCCGAGTTCCGCCAAGCGGTTCATCGGGAAAACATGGCGGATTGTAAACAGATAACCTGTCTTTTTCATTAGATAATATAGGAAAATTAAAGCAAAGCTCTTGTGTAATGCAAGCATAATTTCATATTGTTAACCGGCCGACTTTATGGTAGTTAGCCGCGAGTTAGAATACGTTAAGGGAGGAGAGCTGGTTATGGGCAGACTGTTCGGGACCGACGGTATCAGGGGGGTTGCTAATGTACACCCCATGACTTCGGAAATGGCCTTGCGTGTGGGCCGGGCGATTGCCTATATCACGCGGAAGAAGGGCCACACATCCAGGATCCTCATCGGAAAGGATACGAGGCTTTCAGGCTATATGCTGGAAAATGCCCTGGTGTCGGGAATCTGCTCCATGGGTGCAGACGCCCTGCTCGTGGGACCCATGACGACGCCCGGGGTGGCATTCCTGACCGTGAGCATGCGGGCCGATGCCGGCATCGTCATATCCGCATCTCATAATCCCTACCAGGACAATGGCATAAAGATCTTCTCGCGGGACGGCTTCAAACTGCCGGACGCAAAGGAAGACGAACTGGAGGCCCTCATCACCTCGGACGATCTCCCCAGCCTCCATGTAGACCACTCCGAGATGGGCAAGGCCTACCGGATAGACGATGCCCGGGGCCGTTATATCGTGTTTTTGAAGAACTCGTTCCCGAGCGAGTACAGCCTCGAGGGCATGAAGATCGTCCTGGACTGCTCCAACGGTGCAACCTACAAGGTCGCTCCCGAGGTGTTCTTCGAGCTCGGGGCCGAGGTTATCCCGCTCTTCAACGAACCGGACGGCAAGAACATCAACAAGGACTGCGGATCGCAGCATCCCACCACCCTGGCCCACGAGGTGGTGAAGAACAGGGCAGATGTCGGCTTCGCCTTTGACGGGGATGGGGACCGGCTTATCGCCGTGGACGAGAAGGGGAATGTGCTCACCGGAGACCAGATCATGGCCCTGTGTGCACTGGTCATGAAAAAACAGGGAAGGCTCAGGAACAACCTCGTGGTGAGCACGGTGATGAGCAATATCGGCCTGGGCATGGCACTCAAGGAGTTCGGGGCAGAGACCCTGGCCACCAAGGTGGGTGACCGGTATGTGCTCGAGGAAATGCTGGCAAGAGAAGCCTCCATCGGCGGCGAAGAATCCGGTCATATCATCTTCCTCGATCACCACACCACCGGCGACGGCATCATCGCCGCGCTCCAGGTGCTCAACGCCATGAAATACGAAGACAGGCCGCTGTCGGATCTGGCCGGGATCATGAAGGTATTCCCCCAGAGGCTCATCAATATCGATGTGAAGTCAAAACCCGACATCACCACGGTACCCGAGATCGTCGCGGCCATCAAAGAGGTGGAGGCTGCGCTCGGCGAAAAGGGACGGGTACTGGTGCGCTATTCCGGTACCCAGCACATGTGCCGGGTAATGGTGGAGGGGCCGTCCGAAACCGAGACCGAGATCTTCTGCCGCAAGATTGCCGATGTGATCACCGAGCAGATCGGCTGAGAGAAAGTTTTCACGGCCGGGAGGGACGAAAGGGGAAGACCCGCAGACCTCCTGGCCGTATATCCCAGTGCTATGGAGCGGAGAATGAATGATAAGGTACAGACCCTCCTGGACAAAGGCGTCGCACTACCCAATCCCACAAGCGTCACTGTCGGTGACGAGGTCGATCCGGCACGGATCGCTGCCGGGGTGACCATCTATCCGGGCTGCAGGATATACGGAAAGAAGACCTCCATCATGACCGGCACGAAACTCGGCCAGGAGGGACCTGTCACGATCCAGGACTGCCAGATAGGCCGCGGTGTGGAGCTCACGGGCGGATACTTCAAGAAGTCCGTATTCTTAGACAAATCCAACATGTCCTACGGGGCCCATGTCCGGGATGCCTGCATCCTCGAGGAGGAGGCGGGCGGTGCCCATACGGTCGGGCTCAAGCAGACCATACTCCTGCCGTTCGTGACGCTCGGCAGCCTGATCAATTTCTGCGACTGCCTCATGGCGGGCGGTACGAGCCGGAAGGACCACAGCGAGGTGGGCAGCTCATATATCCACTTCAACTACACGCCGAACCAGGACAAGGCCACCGCAACCCTTATCGGCGATGTGCCGCGCGGGGTCATGCTCGACCAGAGGCCCATATTCCTCGGGGGGCAGGGCGGCATCGTGGGGCCCTCGGTCATCGGGTTCGGCACGGTCATTGCCGCCGGCACGGTCTTCAGGGGCGACATCCCTTCAGGCGGAAAGATCGTCATGGGCCGGGAGGCCAGGACCGGAGAGAGAGAATTCGTTCCCGGGGTCTACTGGGAGATACAGAGAAAGACCCGCAACTCCATCACCTACATCGCAAACATCATTGCGCTGAAGGCCTGGTATACCCATATACGCTCCCTGTTCTTCGGCCCGGATGCCCTGGAGCAGGCCCTGCTCAAAGGTGCGCTCGAGAAGCTCGATATGGCGCTGGAGGAGCGGATAAAACGTCTCGGCGCCGTGGCCGGAAAGATGGGGCATTCAGTTCTGGAATACCGGAGAATGATGGGCAGTCATGCCTCGGAGGCACTGATCCGGCAGAAGCAGGAACTCTCAGCACAATGGGGCGAGCTCGAAGAAGCGCTTCAGTCCCTTGTATCCGCTCCAGGCAATGACCGGGAGCGGGATAGCTTCATCCAGGCACTCCCGGATGCCAGGCAGGCCGACTCACCCGATTATGTCGCCACCATACAGGGGCTCTCGCCTGAGGTGCGTGCCATGGGCACAACATGGCTGAACAGCATTGTGAACGAAGTCACTGCCACGTGCCTGGAAAAACTTCCCTCATTTAAGGAGAGCTTGGATTAAAGCGCGTCCTGAAGGCATAGAGGGATAAGAGAATACGATCTTCATCATCCCATGAGGCCCGTCTGCGGGTTCCTGCAGAACAGGAGCCTTTCCACCGGGATGGAAGCTCTCCGATCGCTGATGTCCTCCACCTCGATACCCCTGTCTCTGAGAGCGGGTATGTTTTCCAGAACATTCCTGGCAGCAGCCTTGTCGATGACATAGATCATGTTTCCGCCGCCTTTCGCATAGATCTGGCCGTATGAGATGGGCACCGCAGAAGTGGGATCCTTCAGCAGGGACTCGGCAACCGGTTCGGCCTTGCGGCCGCCGTTTGCCAGGAGGACTACGGTCTTGGCCTTGTATACCTGCTGTGCCCCCATGGAGATCGCGTACCACGGACTCTGCTCACGGCAGGCGAAGTGGCCGTCATCCACGGCATTAGAGACCGTGTTGTCGTCGAGTTTCACCAGGAGCATCTTGTTGCCTTCGAAGGGGATGCCCGATTCGTGGAAGGCCACATGTCCCTTTCCCCCGACGCCGATGACATGGAGGTCGATTCCGCCGGCTGCATCGATCTTCTTCCAGTAGGCATCCAGGATATCCGACCGTATCCACCTGAGATAATCAGAGACTGCATCGGCATGGATAACGATGGCCTTTCCCTTGTCATGCCCCTGTTCTTCCCAGTCCGCAGGGTTGGCTGCCAGCTCGGACACGAGCTTGTGCTGATCGATGAGGGTTCCCCAGGGGACATTGGTCTGACTGAATTTATTCTGCAGCAGGGCGAAGAGTTCCTGCACCATGAAATAGCTGTAGCTCTCGGGATGCAGGGCACGCTGCTGGGGATTGTCTCCGGGCAGGCCGATATATTCGTCGAGATTGAAGCTCAGGATCTTCGAGGAATCGAACACACCGGAGTTGGCCGCCTTTGCAAAGTGCTTGTACAGCCCGGTGGGAGAATTGCCCGTGGCAAGTCCCAGGACGTATCTGTCTCCATTGGATGTCTTATCCTTGATGTCCCGAGCGACTATGCTGGCTCCGACCTCGCTCATGTGGTCAAAATTGTTACAAACAATGACTTTAAACGGCATAGGAAAACCCCCCTCTGTTCTGTATGAACGGCTATTGTAAATCACATCGGCAGCAAGTTTACAAGAGTTGATTTGTTTATTTAATCAACACATTAATTGCCCTTGCAGGGATTACAGGCCCTCTTGACCAGTGGTATTTTGGACCCTTGAAACCGAAGGAATACAGGACAATGAATGAAACAAATATGTCATATTTGAACGGAGATCGTCCAGGTCACGGCCGGGTGGACCTCCGCGGGCGTGAACGGCATCTATATCTGGAGGCGAGGAGTTTCCGGAGGTCGAAGCCGGCATGCACGAACCCCTGACCAGGGGCCAGGGGGATCATGCATTTCTCGGGAAGTACGCAGTGGCTTCAGACAGGATGCTCGATCAGAAACAGCTGCTGCCGTCCCAGCAGTGGGTGCAGAGCTGTTCCTTGGGCATGCCGATGGCAGCCACGAGGTCGTTCATGGTCTGGAACTTCAGCGAGGTGAGCCCGAGGCGTGCCCGGATCTTTTCCACCATGGCCAGGTTCTTTTCCGAGTTTGCCTGGGCATAGTCCTGAAGAAACCGGTCGTCGGACCCTTCGAGTTCCTGGATCGCCATGCGGCCGGCAAGGTCGAGTGTGGAGCGCGAGGTGGAGAAATTCAGGAACTCGCACGGGTAGATGAGGGTAGGGCATGCAATCCGCATGTGGACCTCGCGGGCGCCGTAGTCGAACAGGATCTGGACATTGTCCTTCAGCTGGGTTCCCCGCACGATGGAGTCGTCACAGAAGACGATCCTTCTACCCTCGATCAGGTCCCTGTTGGGGATGAGTTTCATCTTTGCCACGAGATCTCTCATGGCCTGGCTCTGGGGCATGAAGCTTCTCGGCCAGGTGGGGGTGTACTTGACGTAGGGCCGCATATAGGGGATGTGCTTCTCGTTTGCATAGCCCACGGCATGTCCGATTCCCGAGTCGGGGATGCCCGAGACGAGGTCGGCCATGAGGTCGTCACTCCTGGCAAGCGCCTGTCCGCACCGGTAGCGGACCATTTCCACATTAATCTTTTCGTAGTTTGAAGGAGGGTAGCCGTAGTACACCCAGAGGAAGGAGCAGATCTGCATCTTCTCGCCGGGCTTCTTGAGCTGCTTGTATCCGTCGGGGGTCAGCAGGACGACTTCTCCGGGACCGACGTAGTAGTCGACCTCATACCCGAGGTTGGACAGCGCGCACGATTCCGACGATGCCGCGTAGGCGCCCTGCTTTTTACCGATCACGATAGGGGTCCTGCCGAGCTTGTCCCGGGCTGCAATCACGCCGTCCCGGGTGAGGATGAGCAGGGAGCAGGATCCCCTGATGGAGTGATGGACATTGGAGATGCCGTCGACAAACGAGGATTCCTCGCAGATGAGCATGGAAATGAGTTCTGTGGGATTGATATCCCTGCCCGAAGTCTCGGCGAAGTATTTCTTCTGGGAGAATGCCTTCCGGCCGAGTTCGTCGATGTTGTTGATCTTGCCCACCGTGACGATGCCGAAGGTTCCCAGGTGGGAGTTGATGATCAGCGGTTGTGCATCATGGTCGCTGATGATGCCGATCCCTGTCCCGCCGTGGAAATCAGAGAGTTCCGGCTCGAATTTCGACCGGAAGTAGGCATTTTCGATGTTGTGAATCGACCGGGTAAACCCTTCTGTGTTCACAACCGCGAGCCCTGCCCGCTTGGTCCCAAGGTGTGAATGGTAATCGGTGCCGTAGAACAGATCGCTTACGCAGTCGTGCCGTGATGCTACTCCAAAAAGCCCACCCATAGTTCACTCCCCATCGTATTGGATTTTACGCTAAAGCATGTGGTGCACTATATGTCATCCCCGCAGGGTTCTCTCTCCGAAGGTTCTTTTTCGTCCGCATGCCGGGCCGTCCTGGTGTGTCCATCCACAGAAAGCCGGTTTCACCAGGGGGCACGGTCACGGGCAACAATCGCTGTCATTCCCATTCTATGGTGCTGGGGGGTTTCGAACTGATGTCATACACAACACGGTTTACCCCCTTGACCTCATTGATGATGCGTGTCGAAATCCTGGCCAGCACCTCATAGGGCACCTTCACCCAGTCGGCTGTCATACCGTCGAGGCTCGATACCGCACGGATGGCTATCACGTTAGCGTAGGTGCGCTCGTCGCCCATGACGCCGACGCTCTTGACCGGCAACAGCACGGCAAACGACTGCCAGATGTCTTTATACCCGTCGAACTTCTGTATCTCTTCCTGCACCCGTTTGTCCGCCTCCTGGAGGATTGCCACGTTCTGCGCGTTTACCTCGCCGAGGATACGCACCCCCAGGCCCGGGCCCGGGAACGGCTGGCGGTTGACCAGGCTCTCGGGCAGTCCGAGCTCTCTACCGAGGATTCTCACCTCGTCCTTGAAGAGCTCCTTGAGTGGTTCTATGAGCTTGAATTTGAGGTCCTTGGGCAGTCCTCCCACATTGTGGTGGCTCTTGATGGTGGCAGACGGTCCGCCCTTGGCCGAGCGGCTTTCGATAATATCGGGATAGAGCGTGCCCTGAGCGAGAAAATCCGCTCCGCCCAGGCGCCTGGCCTCTCCGTAAAAGACATTGATAAAGGTGTTGCCGATCTTCTTGCGCTTTTGTTCAGGGTCGGTGATTCCCTTGAGGTCATCCAGGAAGGCGTCGCGAGCATCGACGACATCGAGATTGAGGGCATACTCTTCGGTGAAGATGCGGCGTATTTCCTCCACCTCTCCTGCCCGGAGCAGCCCGTTGTCCACAAAGATGGCCGTCATCTGCTCTCCGATGGCCCGGTTGATCAGGGCTGCCACGACAGCGGAGTCTACCCCGCCGGAAAGCCCGCAGATTACCCGGGCTGACCCTACGCGATCACGGATTTCGCTAATGGATTCTTCGATAAAGCCTGACATGCTCCAGTCGCCCGAGCAGCCGGCTATGGTGAAGAGGAAGTTTTTGATGATCTCCTTGCCCCGGGGCGTGTGGACGACCTCCGGGTGGAACTGGACACCGAACAGCTTCCTGTCCAGATCGCCCATGGCGGCGATGGGGCATACCCCGGTGCGGGCAAGGACGGAAAACCCGTCCGGCAAGGCGAGAACCTGGTCGCCATGGCTCATCCACACGTTGATCCTGCCTTCAAGGCCGGCAAAGAGTGATCCCGCATCGTCGATCTCAATGGTTGCGGGTCCATATTCTCCGGACCTGCCGCGCTCGAGATCACCGCCGATCAGCTGGGCCATGAGCTGCATGCCATAGCATATGCCCAGGACCGGGACATCGAGCCTGAGGATCTCCGGGTCCATGCCGGGGTGTCCTTTTTTCAGCACCGAGGCTGGCCCACCGGAGAGTATAACGGCCTTGGGCTGACGGGACGACAGTTCTTCAGCGGTTATGTCGTGGGGCAGGATCTCGCAGTAGACACCGCATTCACGCACGCGCCGTGCAATGAGCTGTGCGTATTGGGACCCGTAATCGAGAACAGCGATAAGTTCATGCATTCTTGTTTTCCTTAAAGGTAGTGATATTCATATGATCAGTCAGTCTTTGCCAAGCAATCTTTTTTCAAAACAGTGGTACCGCGCGCTATAAGACAATGCTGCCGGTGTATACCGTATCGACCTTGCCGCTGAGCCACACATCCCTGAACGTGGCGTTGTGCGTTGCAAAATCTATCCTCAGATCACCGCCAGGCATGTGGACGTGCACCGGGGGGGCGCCGCAGGCAGGCTGCAGGTGGCTGCTGATGATGGCCGAGGCCACCGCGCCGGTACCGCAGGCAAGGGTTTCTGCCTCGACCCCGCGCTCGTAGGTGCGGACACTGATGTGACCCTCGGAGGTGATCTGAATAAAATTGACATTCGTGCCGGCAGGGGAAAAGTACGGGTGAGAGCGTATGGAGCGACCAAGTTCCTCGATGGGGATGGAAGACAGCCGGTCGGTGAAGAGTACCGCATGGGGGACTCCGGAGTTGATGAACGACAGGTTGTAGCGGTGAGCGTCGATATCGAGAGCGATATCCTTTCTGAAATCATGCGGATTGGTCATCTTTATGGACACATCATCGGTATGTACCCTGGCCTCGATGATGCCCGCCAGGGTCTTGAATCGCATGGATCTGCCCCCTATGTCCTGGTCGAAGGCGAACCGGCCGGCACAGCGTGCCCCGTTGCCGCACATCTCGGCCTCGCTCCCGTCTGCATTGAAGATGCGGTAATTGAAATCCGCCTCTGCCGAACTCTCGAGGATGAGCACCCCGTCTGCACCGACCGATATTCTCCTGGTGCAGTACCTGGCCGCAAAACCGGACCAGTCAATGGCATAGGTTCCCTGCATATTGTTGATGACAATGAAGTCGTTGCCAGTGCCGGACATCTTCGTGAAAGCGATGCCCCTGTCATGACCTGTTGATTTCATGTTTTTCCAACTTTCATCTCAGCTGTTACCGGGATACGATATGACACGCATCCTCGTGCAATCACCAAAAAGTGAGCTTGCATTAACAGACTCTCCTGCCTAAGTCAAGGATCTTGGCTCTCTGTTCCGGCCTTCCTCTAATGCTGTCCCGGGCAACAAACTGAGGGTGTTCCGGGCCGGCAGCTACCTGCCAAGAGCCTGCCTGATTCTGTCCATTGCCTCTTCGACCTTTTCATAGTCGTTGAAGGCGCTGATTCTCACATAGCCCTGCCCGCATTTGCCGAAACCGGCCCCGGGCGTACACACGACACCTGCCTCGTTCAGGAGAAGATCGAAGAATTCCCATGAATCCGATTTGGTGTCGATCCAGATATACGGGGAATTCACCCCGCCCGCACACGCGTATCCCAGGGCCTGGATCTCGCGGCGTATACACACTGCGTTTTTCAGGTAATAGTCGATGAGGGAAGTGACCTGGGCCTTGCCTTCCTCGGAATAGATGGCCGCAGCAGCCTTCTGAACCGGATAGGAAACACCGTTGAATTTCGTGGTCTGCCTTCTGTTCCACAGATCATGGAGAGAGTACTTCTGTCCTGAGCGGTCATAGGCCATGCAAGTCTTGGGGACAACGGTGTATGCGCAGCGTGTGCCGGTAAAGCCTGCGGTCTTGGAGTAGCTCCTGAACTCGATGGCCACATCGCGGGCACCCTCGATCTCATAGATGGAATGGGGCAGGCTTTCGTCCCGGATGAAGGCCTCGTATGCCGCATCAAAGAGGATAAGCGCATTGGTGGACCGTGCAAAATCAACCCAGTTCTTGAGAAGGTCTTTTGATATGGTTGCACCGGTGGGGTTGTTGGGAAAGCACAGGTAGATGAGATCCGCCTGCTCTTTGGGGAGTTCGGGTATGTAGTTATTATCCTGTGTGCTCTCCAGGTATACGATATCCCCATACCGCCCGTCATCGTACGTGCCGGTACGTCCTGCCATGACGTTTGTGTCGAGGTATACCGGATATACCGGGTCCGGGATTGCAACCCTGATGTCCTGGGCAAACAATTCCTGGATGTTTGCGGTGTCGCACTTTGCCCCGTCGCTGACAAAGATCTCATCAGGGGAGATGTCTGCGGACCGCGACTGAAAATCATGAACTGAGATGGCCTCTCGCAGGAAGGCATAGCCCTTTTCAGGGCCATAACCCCTGAACGTGCCCTCGTGGGACATTTCGTCGATTGCCTGGTGAAATGCCTCGATACAGGCTGCAGGGAGCGCCTTGGTGACATCGCCGATACCGAGTTTGATTATATCCCGACCGGGGTTGGATGCCTGGAAAGACGCTATCCGCTTCGCAATCTCGGAAAACAGGTAAGAAGCCTTGAGTTTGCGATAGTTTTCGTTGATCCTGATCATCACTGTTCCTCACGTTTTTTTGTTTATCACTTACCACGAAATCTCCTGATTTCCAATGCATGAAGAGGTGAACAGGCCGCGGGAATCTTAATTTATCCGGGAGATGGAAGAGCACAGCGGGTATCAGTAAAGATTTATGCATGATATGTCGAAAATTATAGTATCAAGCAGTGTGTGGTGCCGTATGGATGATAGGTGCAGACAGAAACGGGATGTGTTGACAACCGAGGCGCGATACCAGGATGGTGCCGGTCATATCCTCTGTCTTCAGGGAAGAGGGTATACGGGAAGATGGTGAATCCGGGTTAAAGAATAAAATAAATTTGTCGAATAATACTATAGGTCAAGGTGATAAGGTGAGAGGAAAAGAGAAGAGAAAACACTCCAGGAAACTGATTCGCATAGAGGCACGGTACCAGGATGCCAATGGTGCCGTTCTCAAGGGTACTGTCAGGGATATCAGCCTCAGCGGTGTGTATATCGACACGAACTATCCTCTCGAACCCCTGGCCGATGTAAGCATCAGCCTGGATGCCAAGGACATCGGGAAAGTGATCGATGTGCGGGGCAAAGTAGTGAGGGCCGCTGCCCACAGGGGCATGGCTGTCGAGTTTGTGAACAAGGAACACCGTGATATCAAGCTGCTTATCAGTGCCATGAGGAAACTCGATCAGGCCTCACTGCTGTCTCTGAGCAGGTCGGCCCTGGATGATTAACCTGGTTGCATCCTGCAGCAGACAATGATTTCGGTAACGCTCCGAGGTAACCCTGATTGACCGAGAGGCTTTCCCGGTCTCTGAAAAAAAGAAGTATTTGCGAGAAGCACCCCTGGAGACGAGGTGCTTCTCGTTCGTGTCGCAGTGTCGAAACTAGATATCTGTGAGTAGTCTCTTTGCCCAGTCGGCGTAGTACTGGTCTTCCGAGGCAACAGCCTTTTCCAGCAAGTTCTTGGCTTCGTCTTTCGCCTTTGTCTTCAGCAGCACCTCTGAAAGGTATACCTGTCCTTCTGCATCATCAGGGTAGAGCTGCTGATATTCCTTGAGGTAGGTCAGGGCCTTGTCCTTGTTCTGGAGCGGCCAGGGCAGGACAAACCAGAAACGGCCCAGGGCCTTGATGGGACCGCCGTCCTCATACATCTTGTCCAGTTCGTATGATTTCTCGAAGCTGCTCTGGGTCTTGTCCTTGAGGCCTTCTTTGAGCGCGGTGAGGATGCTCACCCCATCGGAATAGTTGCCCACCGAGCACCCATACCAGAAGTATCCATCGATCTTGCCCGGGTCGAGCTCGATGGCCTTTTCGCCGTAACTCATCCCGATCTTGCCGTATTCCTTGCAGGTAGCCTCCCAGCCCTCGACACCAAGTTTTTTCGCCTCGTTGGCATACTGACGGTAGGAGCGCGACGCCTTCCATGCGGCCTCATAACTGGTCGGGTCGGCCTCCAGGGCCTGGGTATACAGCTGGGCCGATTTCAGATAGTTGTCCATTCCCTCCTGGTCATAGAGTGCATCTGCCTGGGAAAGATCTCCTGCCATGAGATACAACGGCAGCAGCGCGACGAAAACAAAACACAGTATTCCTGATAAAGATCTCTTCATAATTACGGACCCTCCATTCATGATTTTATCGCTGAAATGTATCGTTATCCCGGGTGATTTTCAAGGGAAAAGATAGATGTGAATAAATAAAAACATATATTTACAGCAATGTGCACTGCCGGCAGGTGAACTGCACATTTTCAATGCGCCGGCTGCCTGACAAGGTGAGAGGTTCTGGCCATAACTAGCTGTGCATACGGTTCATTTTTGACTTGCCAAATGCCGGCAAATAACGTATCCGAGTTCGGATGGCGTACGAGAATGACTTTTCTCAGGTACCCAATATGAAAGGTATTGCGCTTGACTTCCCCTTCTGCCGTTTCAGATACGTAAAGATCCAGGGCGACCAGAACAACCAGGTCCAGCCCGAGAGCAAGGTCCGCACAGCTTCGCCTGAAACGAGAGAGTACTCGTCTCCCAGGGCCATGACCGTTTCCTATACCAGGCCTGCCGAGATGACTACCCTCGGCATCGACCCCATGGTGTCTTATGCCTCGGTTATACACGAACTCTCGTTTGGACGTATCGAGGGGCATTCCGGAGTTCCAAGGGCAGAGACAACCTATCCGGTTTCCAGACAATCGGATCGTCATTATCTTGATATTATTGTGTGATATGTTAAACTGACGCGTATGATAGGTGTTGTTTCCGATCCCGTGTTCATGAATCATGATACCGGCGGCTATCACCCCGAGAGCCCGTTGCGGGTGCAGTACATCCATACCCTTTTCTATGAAGACGCCCCGGGCGTGGTCAGGGTCGATCCGGTAAAGGCGAGTATCGACGATGTCCTGCTCAATCATGACAGGGGCTATATACGGTCGGTAGCCGACAGCTGCAGCTCTGACGACCTGGTTAATCTCGATATGGATACCGTCTGTTCGGAGGATTCTTTTGACACGGCACTGCTGGCCGCGGGGTCTACGGTAAAACTGACCGAGATGGCCCTGAACTCCGAGATCGATGCCGGGTTCTCCTTTGTTCGGCCACCCGGGCACCATGCATGCAGGAACGCCGCCATGGGCTTCTGCCTGTTCAACAACATCGCCATAGCCGCACATAAGGCCATTCAGTCGTACGGGGTCAGGAAAGTGCTGATCGTCGATTTCGATGTCCATCATGGAAACGGGACGCAGGAGAGCTTTTATTCCAGCAGTGATGTGCTCTATTTCTCTACCCATCAGCACCCGTTTTACCCCGGCACGGGAAGCATAGCCGATCTGGGCAAGGGGGACGGTCTCGGCTATACCGTAAACTGTCCCCTGCGCTCAGGACAGAAAGATGGCCATTTCATAGCCGTGTACCAGTCTATCCTCTCACCGATTGTCGAGGCCTTCGAGCCCGGGCTTATCCTCGTATCTGCCGGGTTCGATGCCCATGCATCCGATCCCATCGGCGGCATGCAGGTGAGCGCACGGGGATTCGGGGCGATTGCCGGGCTGATACAGGACGCGGCCCGGGAGGTATCCGCCCCGGTGGTATATGTGCTTGAAGGCGGATATAACCTCAATGCATTAAAAGAATCCATAGCTTGTGTTGTTGATATTGTGAAAGGGGAGGCTGTACCTGAAATTGAAGCACTCTCAGGACCGGAACTGGACGCCATGTTCGAAACCCACTCGCGTTTCTGGCCCCTGATGCACCCTTAGGTGTTAAGTTTCAGTATGTGGATGCCGAAACGAATTCTATGTTTGAGCCCAGGCCGATAGAGGCAGTAGACGTTAGAGAATATCGAACCGGTGAGGTCATCGTCCGGGAAGGAAGTTCTAACGAATATTTCTATGCGATCCTTCAGGGAGAAGTCCAGATCTACCAGATGGACAAGCCGATCCGCATCCTCTCCGACCACGATGTCTTCGGCCTGGAGAATTACTACCGGGGGATCCTCTACAGCACGACCGCAAAGGCAACCAAGGCATCGCGCATAGCGACGTACGAATCCGCGTTCATCGAGGATATCGTGTTTTCCAAGCCCGGCCTCGTCACCATGCTCCTGCGCTCTGCATTCCTCCAGCTCGAACAGACCACCTCGGTGGCGGAATCGAACATCCCCTACAGCGAGACCATCAATCTCGACCTGCGGGAATATGAAGATGGCCAGACAATCATCGAAGACGGTACCTACGGGACCGAGATATTCAAGCTGTCCCAGACCGAAGGCGGCCTTGAGGTTCTCAAGAAAGGCGTGCGCATCGGCCTGATAACAAAGCCCGGTGAGTACTTCGGGGAGATGAGTTTTATCCTGAACGAGCCCAGGAGCGCAACGATCCGCTCCGTTGGCAGGAGCCTCGTCGAGGTCCTCCAGGTACAGGAAGGCGGTCTCGAGCGCCTCATTCTGGAGAATCCCGATGTGGCCAACCGGATCATCACCGCCCTGGCCCAGAGACTCAAACAGGCAAATCTCCTCATCGTAAAGTAGACCGCTCGATCCAGGCCCAACTCTGTTGCACCCTGATCTATGTTCGACCTCTCTGATTCAGGAGTTCCTGAATCCTGGAGACGGCCTCGAGGGCCTTTTCCCTGCCTGCTGCAATGGTGCTTTCGCCTTTTGTGAACTCGAGCGAACCAACCTCGGTGACCTCCGGTTCTATGAGGATGTCGGGCTGTTCGTACAGGAGCATGAGCCTGTTTTTCTGAAACTGCTGGATATTGGTGGCGCTGAGCATGACCTCGAAGATATTCATGGTGTCGACCTCTTCCTTCCGGGAAAAACTTTTCGCGATGAACGAGCCGATCTTGTCCCTGCTCTGGTTCAGGTGCTCGGCGAAGATGCTGATCAACTCGTTTTCCCGGATCATCTCGGCAGGGCTTTCCTCGATCCTTTTCAGGAGATTTCTGAAAGAGGCCATTCCCTCGAAGACCTTCTGTGCCCCGAGGGTTTTCTCCAGGCGTTCGATAACCCAGGAAGAGAGATCCTGGTCATGGCGGGATGCCCGTTTCTGGCCATTCACGATGGCCTTTTTCCGGCTCGGATTCAATATGTCGGGCATCCTCGAGTGCAGATTGCAGGCAATGGTTATGTCCGGGCCCAGAGATTTCAGGATATCGAGGGGCAGGGGATCGGACACGCCGCCGTCGGTTAAGAGCCGGCCCATATGGACCACCGGTTTGAATATGCCCGGCATGGAGATGCTTGCCATGACGGCATCCACCAGGGGGCCTTTGTCGATGGGGACCGTCTCTCCGGAGAGGAGATCCGTTGCGACAGCAACGTAGCGGAACGGGAGATCCTCTATGAGCACATCCCCTACGAGATTTCTCAGAAACTTCCTCGCCCGCTCGCCGGCGAACAGGCCCGAGATGGGGAATACCGGGTCGGCGTAAAAGCTCAGGGCCTCGGTAAAAGAGAGGTCGGAGATAAGACCCTTGAAGGCGTCGAGGGAACCGGTTGCATAGAAGGCGCCTACCGCGGCTCCGGCACTCGATCCCACGATGATGTCCAGGGGTATGTCATGCTCCCGGAGCACGTCCATGACCCCGACGTGGGCACCTCCCATGGCACCCCCGCTGTCGAGTGCGATACCAACGATGGGCCTTCCTTCGGTCATGAGAGAATACCTACACAAATATGCGAAGATATTCAATCATAACCTGGCGGCTGACAGGAGGCCCGGCAGGTCGGCACTATAGTGGCGGCGTAAGGTCGCCGCGACAGAGATCGTTATGCAGCAGGGTCAAGAAAATACATCATTATCCCGAATAACCCGTTATGAATATATTCTGGCTTGGCGATTGTCCCTCACCTCATGACGTGGAAATGAACGTGGTGAACTCGTTCGATGCGGTGACTGAAGATGCCCTCGTATTCACAGACGACCCGAGCCGGGTCCGGTGGGATGCTCTCAGGGGACAGCGGGTGTATCTTGTTTCGGACCGTGCGGTCTCTGATGCGTTGCCGGAGGGTATCGCCGGGGTTATCCCGGACGATGCAGTGGTGATCGAGGCCATAGCAACCCTGTACTCGGAGATGAGAGAGTCCTATGATCTCGGGGACAGGTTCATGCGGACCCTCGACGAAAAAGAACGTGCCATAGCCGAACAGCACAGGACGCTCGTGCGTGACAGCAAACGGTATAATGCCATCATCAGGAACGCGACGGATCTCATCTTCCTGCTCGGGCCGACCGGCAGGATCATGTTCTGCAACGAAACCTTCGGTGACTACGTGGGGGAGGATGCATCGATCTCCCTGATCGGGCGATCCTTTATCGATTATGTGTCGGATGACGATAAGGAATCGCTGCTCGAGATCGTCAAAAAGGGCTTCCGCACGGGACTGCCCGCAAAGACCGAAGCGAGGCTCGACCTTGCAGGCGGCAGGACAGGGACCTTTTCCCTCATGAGCACGCCGCTTGCGGAAGAGGGCCATATCTATGCCCTGTCCGTGATCGGCAGGGATATTACCGATATCCGCAGTATGCAGCACCGGCTGAGCCTCCAGGCCAGGGATCTCACCCTCATGATGAACGGGTTGTCCCATGAACTGAGGAATCCGCTCACGGTCATCGGCGCCTATATGAAGAGGATCGAGAAGGAAGACGGGGACCAGATATCCAGCAGGAGGAGCACGGCGCTGACCGGCATTCATGCCTCCATCAAGCGCATCGAGGACATGATCCTGCGCATCGAGCAGTACGAGGCCATGGTGAACATGACGACCTCGTATGCCGAGGTCGATCTTGCCAGGCTTATCAGGGATATCCTCTCTACGGTCAGGTCACCCGTCCCGGTGATTATCGATGCCGGGGAAAACATCATTGCCTTGAGCGACGCCGACCATATCCGCTGTGCCTTCGTGCGCATCTTCGAGAACGCGGTGGAGACAGGTACCAGCGAAATCCGTATTGAAATCTCGAGGGACCGGTCACACGGCGTTATCCGCGTACGGGATTACGGGCCCGGAATCCCGGATGACTTGGAAACCATCTTCGCCCCGCTGTATTCGACCGATCCCATGAAGACAGGTCTTGGCCTCACCGAGGCCAGGATTGCCATGGCAAAGATCGGATCCACAATCGAGGTGATCCCGCAGGCCAACCCCGGCGCCGTGGTCACCCTCCGGATACTTCTGGACCGGAGACGTTCCGCACGGGAACGGCCTCTGGCTGAAGAAGATAAAGGGGTTGAGGTTTAAGGTCTTAAGGAAATCCACCCAGTATGGTATACTCTACGGCGCAGTTCACCACTTTTCCGGAGGGGTCGTTATGGGCGATGCAGAAAAGATTGTTGACGGGGTCTATCTCATCGGCGGACCGGGGGTATCGCACTTCCAGGATGCGACGGTCTTCATCGTTGAATGTGGTAGTGAGCTTGTGATGATCGATTCCGGGTCACCAAAGGGCTTCTCGCTGTTGCAGGACAACATGGCAGGCCTGGACCTCGATCCGGCCAGGATAACCGCTCTTGTCCTGACTCACTGCCACGTGGATCATATCGGCTGCGCAAAATCCTTCCGGGATGCCTTCGGGTGCCGGATCATAGCCCACGAACTCGATGCCGATGCCATTGAGACCGGCGACGATGTGCTGACAGCAGCATCGTGGTACGGCACACATCTGCCGCACACCCCGGTGGACAGAAGGCTCACGGGTGAACACGAGGTCCTCTCGTTCGGCACGGATGAGATTCATTGTCTCCACACCCCCGGGCACACCCCTGGTTCCATCGCACTCTATCTCGACCGGAACGGTCAGAGGGTCCTCTTCGGGCAGGATATCCATGGTCCTTTTACCCCGGAATTCGCCTCCGATTTGGCGCAGTGGAGAGATTCCATGGAAAAGCTCCTGTCGCTCGAGGCCGATATCCTGTGCGAGGGGCATTTCGGGATCTTTTTCGGGCCTGAAAAAGTGAGGCGGTACATACAGGGATATCTCGACCAGTATGCAGGGCAGTAGCCGGTCACAGGAGAGAAAGGCTCCTGCAGCCCGGTTCCTCAGCAGCCCTGCGAGATCAGGAGCGCATCTGCCCAGCCCAGGGCCTCGAGATAGATGGCCTGCAGTTCATCCATGTTTATCCTGAGCGATGATGCGGATTCCTGTACACCTTCCCAGTCTCCGCGCTCGTACGATTCCGTCAGTCTGAGGTATTCGCTCAGGCGGTTCTCCCTCTTCAGGAGTGCCGTTTTGATATCCTCGGACAGCGGGAGTTTTTTCAGGATGGTCTCCATGGGGCTGTCGAGGATCGCATCGATGAGCGAAAAGAGGCCCATGGTGAAGAGTTCCGAAGGATCGACCCCCGCACCCTTGTGCAGCGCAAGGTTTTCGCAGATCTTGGCCCGGATAATCGAGCTCTTCAGGAGTTCATCCGGTTTGTCCTCGCTCAGCTCGGCAAGGATGATAACCGAGAGGAACCGTTTCATCCCCTGTTCCCCGAGCATGAGGATGGCATGTTTTATGGAGGAGATCTCGTTTCTCCTCCTGAAGAAGGGGGAATTCAGGTATCGAAGCAGCTTGTAGGAGATGCCGACATCCTGCTCGATGAGTTTCTGGAGCTCTGTGACGCGAAAGGTATCGCCGCCTGCCTCGGCCATGATCTGCAGGATATTGAGCTGCAGGGAGGGAATATCCGTATCATTCATCACCTGCGGTTTGCTGAAAAAGTATCCCTGGAAATAGCTGAAGCCCATGCCCAGGGCCAGCTGAAATTCCTCGTAGGTTTCCACCTTTTCGGCCAGGAACTTGATGTTCTTCGCTGAAAACCGTGAGAGGTAATCCCGTATCTCCTCTTCAGAGCTCTTCATGAAGTCTATCTTGATGATATTTGAAAGATCGATGAGCGGGTCCAGTTCCTCTCTGTATTCGAAATCGTCCAGTGCGATGAGATATCCCTCTGAAGACAGCTCCTGGCAGCGTTCGATGATGGTCTCGTCTGCGGTGACATCTTCGAGGATCTCCACGGTGGTTATCGCTGGAGGGAAGAGCAGGGGTATCTTCTGCCCGAGCAGTTCCCGGGTAAAATTGATGAAGGCCCGTTTTCCTCCGGTGATGTGCTCGATATCCGATGTGAAAAAGGTGTTCGATAGGAGCCTGGATGTCGCATGGTTGCCATCCACATCGGGAAAGAAGTTTGCCATGCTGTCGCGAAAGAGGAGTTCATAGGCGTAGATCTTTTTGTCAGAGGTGAAGATCGGCTGTCGTGCGATGTATGTCTTCATGGTTGATCATTCCTTCTGTGTTCTCTCTTCGGCGAAAGACCCTTTCCCCTTGAGTGAAACCCGCTGAATCTCCCCATGGTACAATATGCTCACGAAAGATCTTTTTTCGTTGCGCCTTCCCGGCAGATTCGGATATGCTCATATCTACAGACAACAGGTGTAATAACGGATATATTGAAGGATATTTTGCATGATACTCACACGGATTGCAGGCTCGATCGTTCTGGCAGCGCTGATGCTGGCCCTGTCAAACTTCTTCCTGAAACAGATCAGCAGGGATTACGTCAAGAGGCTGCCGGCATCGTATAAGGACTTTGCCGATGCATACCGGCGGTTCATGCAGAAGATGGTCCGAAGACACCGGTTCTTCGGCCTGGCAGCCCTCCTGATCCTGCCGTTGCATGCCGCTTTGGCCGTTGTGTTCGCCGGGATCTCACTTTCAGGCCTGGCAACTGCCGCGCTCCTGGTTGCGGTTGCCGGCCTGGGTATGTACGGATATTACCTGAACAGGAACCTGAGGGCATGGTGGCTGAGTGTTCACCGGGCGCTGGCCTTTGCCGTGTCTGTTTCGGCACTGGTCCATGTGTTCTTTAAGCTCTATCTCTGAAATCAAGCAGGCTTCTCTTCGGGCGGGGGTAGGCGAGGACTTCAGCCCGTAGGGTACCCGGGCGAATGACCAGGTCATCAACCCTCTAGTTTTCGCTCTCAGCGATCCTCGCTATGCACGATACCTTTGCCCGCAGGTTTATCCTGAAGGCATTGACTTCCTGGCCCACTTTCCGGGGATCATAGAGCCGGTCGAACAGGTCCCGGGTCGTCAGGTCGATATCCGAGCCGTTTCTTTCGAGCGCCGTGGCAATCATCTCACTCCAGGAGTGGGCCGCGGGGATGACCCTGTTGAGGAAGTTCCGGGCATCACTGCCGGTAAGGCTGTACCCGTGTGGCATGAGGATCATTTCCGGTTTCATCTCGATGATCCTGCGGGCAGAGGAGAGGTATGACTCGTAGTCGGTGAGAAACTCGGGAAAGATCTCTCCGTTCGGTTGCGCCACACCAAGGGCTTCGCCGGGAATGACAGCACCGAGGGGTTCCAGGTAGAAGGTGATGGAGTCCCGCGTATGGCCGGGAGTCTCGAGGACCGTTGCTGTGAAGCCGCCTCCCAGGTCGATCACGTCGCCATCTTCCAGGGTGATGCTCATCTCGGGCGTGACAAAGGCCGTCTCCTCTGTCGTGTCACCGAAGAGATCCCGCGCCCTGTTGCTCAGCTCCACCATGGTCCTGACCGCCGAGGCGCTCTGCATCACCTTGGAAACCCTCGGGTGGGCACCTGCCTGCAGCGCCGGGAAGTGCCTCTTGAGATATCCGTAGGCCCCGGTGTGGTCATAGTGCGAGTGGGTAAAGAAGATATGCTGCACCGGGCCGGAGGAGAGCAGGGGGATGAGGTCCTCCAGGTAGGAACGGCCCATGGGGCTGACCCCGGCGTCGAACATGGCGGGCCTGGCAGCGTTGACCAGAAATGAAGGGTAGCCGACATTGCCGAGGAGGTACAGTCCGTCAGTGATTTTTCCTGGTGTGGTTACTATCATGTGCCCATCTCCTATAACAGATAAGCCCCGGGCTTGTGAAGTGCTTTAATTTCAAGACTTCACAGAGGAGATTGCGGTTGTTGACAGGATACGATATATGTGGTCTACATGATGTTTACCAAGAAATTGGAGGGGAAAAGTATATGGAAGAAGGCGATTTACAGCTCATTCGTAAACTCATCCCAAAAGACCAGGAGCTCAAGAGGCTTTGGGATGAACACCTTGATTTTGAAGAAAAGCTTGAGCAGTTGAATAAACGAAGATATCTCAGTACCGAAGAAGAACTGAGGAGAAAAGAGATTCAGAAACTTAAGCTTTCAGGTAAAGACCAGATCGAAGAGATTCTCCGGAAGCACCGGGAAGCATAGAACACTTGTTGTAGTAAACGAGGATTCATTATGAAAAGGTTATCTGGCGCATGCGCCTTTATTGAGGCGTTGCGTTGTGAAGGGGTAAAGCACGTTTTTGGTTTTCCCGGCGGTGCGGTACTCGATATCTTCGATGCCATCATGGATGCACCGGATATCGAGTTTATCCTGACCAGGCATGAACAGGGAGCTGTCCATGCGGCCGACGGGTATGCCCGTTCGAGCGGAAAGGTAGGCGTCTGCCTGGTCACCTCGGGCCCCGGGGCGACCAATACCGTTACCGGTATAGCGACTGCATATATGGACTCTATCCCGGTGGTAATCTTCACCGGCCAGGTGCCCACCCATCTCATCGGCAACGATGCCTTCCAGGAAGCAGACATCGTCGGAATCACGAGACCGTGTACAAAGCATAACTATCTCGTGAAAGACATTGCCGATCTGGCACGGGTAATAAAAGAGGCCTTTTATATTGCACGCACCGGCAGGTCAGGGCCTGTTCTCGTGGATCTTCCCAAAGACATCATGAAAGATACCATCGCGTTCAAGTACCCCGACAAGGTGGAGCTGGACAGTTATTGTCCCACCTACAAGGGCCATCTCGGGCAGATCAAGAGGATCGTCGACCTGATCCTCAAGAGCAACAAGCCCGTCATCTATGCAGGCGGTGGCGTCATACACTCGAACGCCTCCGAAGAGCTGGTGAACTTTGCCCGCACGATGCAGGTGCCGGTAACCACGACGTTGATGGGCCTCGGCGCGTTCCCCTCGGGAGACCCGCTTTCCCTGGGCATGCTCGGCATGCACGGGACCTATGCCGCAAACATGGCAGTGACCGATACGGATTGTCTCATCGCCATCGGTGCCCGGTTCGATGATCGTGTCACGGGCAAGATCGATGAATTCGCCCCGAAGGCCAAGATCATCCATATCGATATCGATCCCACCTCCATTTCCAAGAACGTGAAGGTCGATCTCCCGGTGGTGGGTGACTGCAAGATGGTCCTCCAGGGCATGCTCTCGCAGATCCGGGAACAGAAAGACGAGATCAGGGAACTGCATGATCACATCAGGCCGTGGCTGGAGTGCATTGACAAGTGGAAGAAGGATCAGCCGCTGAAATATTCCCAGGGCAGTGCAATCAAACCCCAGTACGTGATCGAGATGATAGACAAGCTCGCCCCTGACGACACCATCATCTCCACCGAGGTGGGGCAGAACCAGATGTGGACCGCACAGTTCTACAAGTTCCAGGAGCCCAGGCTCTTCCTGACCTCCGGCGGACTGGGGACCATGGGATACGGGTTTCCCGCAGCCATCGGCGCCCAGGTTGCCTTTCCCGACCGTACCGTGATCGATATCGCGGGCGACGGATCGATCCAGATGAATATCCAGGAGCTTGCAACAGTGGTGCAGTACAATCTCCCGGTCAAGGTCATGATCCTCAACAACGGGTATCTCGGGATGGTACGCCAGTGGCAGGCCCTCTTCTACAAGAAGCGCTATTCGCAGACCTCGCTCGCGGTTTCTCCCGATTACGTGAAGCTTGCCGAGGCCTATGGGGCCAGGGGCCTCAGGGTGGAAAACCCCGGTGACGTGAAAGATGCCATACAGCAGGCGCTTGCGATCAAGGGGCCGGTATTCGTGGATTTCGTCGTGGAACCCGAAGAGGACGTATACCCGATGGTCCCGGCAGGTGCGCCGATCAACAACATGCTGCTTGTGTGAGGTATTCGATGAGACACGTAGTTTCTGTATTGGTGGATAATCAGGCAGGGGTCCTTTCCCGGGTGATCGGCCTTTTTTCAGGAAGGGGCTTCAACATAGAATCACTGTCCGTTGCGCCGACCCTGGACCCGACGAAATCCAAGATGGTAATAACCACAACCGGCAATGAGCAGGTTCTGGAGCAGATAAAAAAGCAGCTCAACAAGCTGATCAATGTTGTCAAGGTCATTGATTATGTAGGCAAGGAGTATGTAGAGCGGGAAATGATCATGGTGAAGGTCAAGGCAAAGGATGAGACCAGGGCCGAGGTGCTGCGCATTGCAGACATCTTCAGGGCAAAGGTCGTGGATATCTCGTCGAACTCCTATACGCTTGCCCTGACCGGAGACAAGGGAAAACTGGAAGGTTTTATCGAGATATTGCATCCCATCGGGATTCTCGATTTTATCCGTACCGGAACAATCGTTATAGAAAGAGAAATGCATACAAGGAGGAAGTTGTCGTTATGAAGGCGTTTTATGATAAAGATGCAGACTTGTCGTTGATAAAGGCAAAAAAAGTAGCAATTATGGGCTATGGCTCTCAGGGGTTTGCCCATTCGAATAATCTGAAGGATTCGGGAGTAGAGGTGGTTGTGGGTCTCCGCCAGGGGAGCCAGTCGTGGACAAAGGCACAGGGTGCGGGGCTTACCGTGATGACGACCTCCGAGGCTGCACAGTGGGCCGACGTGATCATGATCCTGCTCCCCGATGAACTCCAGGCAAAGGTATACCGGGAAGAAATCGAACAGAACCTCACGGCAGGCAAGTATCTCGTATTTGCCCACGGGTTCAACATTCACTATGGGCAGATAAAGCTTCCCCAGGGTGTGAGCTGCTTCATGGTAGCACCGAAATCCCCGGGTCACATGGTGCGCTACGAGTATACCCAGGGCAGGGGAGTGCCCATGCTCATCGCGGTTGAAGCCGATGTCGCAGGTGATACCAGGGCACTGGCCCTGTCGTATGCCTCAGCCATCGGCGGCGGCAAGGCCGGCATCCTGGAAACCAGCTTCGCGGAGGAGACCGAGACAGATCTGTTCGGAGAGCAGGCCGTGCTCTGCGGCGGGGCGACAGCGCTGATCACTGCCGGGTTCGAGACGCTGGTCGAGGCGGGATACGCCCCTGAAATGGCCTACTTCGAATGTCTCCACGAACTCAAGCTCATCGTCGATCTCATCTATGAAGGCGGGATCTCGAACATGCGGTATTCCATCAGCAATACGGCCCAGTACGGCGATCTTGTGAAGGGACCGGTCCTGATAGACAACAAGGTCAAGCAGAGAATGAAGACCATCCTCACCGAGATCCAGGACGGCAGTTTTGCCAGGGACTGGATCCTCGAGAACCAGGCCGGCCGGCCCAGGTTCAACGCGCTCACCAAACAGGGAGAGGCACACCAGATAGAGAAGGTCGGGGCTCAGCTGAGGGCCATGATGCCGTGGATCGCGGCAGACCGCAAGGTCAACAAAAAGGAGAACTAATGGGTATCCGCAAGGAGGGCCTTCCCTTTATCGTCATCTCGGCTGTGCTCTCGTTGCTGCTTTACCTTACCCCGGTGCGGCTGTTGGGGCTCTTGCCCGTTGCATTCGTCACCTGGTTTTTCCGTGACCCGGACAGGATCGTCCCCGAGGGGGACGATCTGGTCATATCTCCTGCAGACGGCACCGTGCTGGATATTGTTGCCGCCTGCGAGGAAGAGCAGGTCGGTCCCTGCACAAAGGTTTCAATCTTCATGTCGGTCTTCAGCGTCCACGTAAACCGTTCGCCCGTACGCGGCACAGTGATCGACAAACGGTATTGCCCGGGAAAATTTCACATGGCCAACATGGGCAAGAAGACCCCGGACAACGAGCGCATGATTCTCTATATCAGGAATGAAGCCGGTGTCTTCAGGGTAGACCAGGTTGCAGGGATGGTTGCCCGGAGGATTTCCTGCTGGCCTGAACCCGGAGATGCGCTGGAGGCAGGACAGAAGTTCGGTCTCATCCGGTTTGGTTCTCTCCTTGAATGTTACCTCCCCGACGGGGTGGAGGTCATGGTGAAAAAGGGTGAGAAGACCTTTGCCGGACAGACCGTACTCGGGAGGACTGGAAGATGAAGAGATCCCGGTTCAGGAAAGACAAGCCCAAGCGGACCGTACCGTTTCTTCCGAATTTCATCACGACCATGAGCCTGTTCTGCGGGTTCTATTCCATTGCCTTTTCCCTCAAGGGAAATTACTACATGGCAGCGGTGCTCATCCTCATTGCCGGGTTCATCGACGGCATCGATGGGAGGGTGGCCCGTGCAACCAATTCCACCTCGGAATTCGGCAAGGAATATGATTCGCTCTCCGACATCGTGGCCTTCGGGGTATCACCGGCCATCATGGCGTTTCTCTGGCAGCTGAACCAGTACGGGAGATTCGGGTTCCTTGCGAGTTTTCTCTTTGTGGCATGCGGTGCGCTCAGGCTCGCCCGTTTCAACACCGATACCTCCCATAATCTGACATCGTTTACCGGGCTGCCCATCCCCATTGCCGCCGCTGCGGTCTCGGGCGTTGTGCTCCTGTCCAAGGAAGTGGTCGGGCCGATCCCCTCCATGGCCGTGCTGGGAGGCATGTATGTCCTTTCTTTCATGATGGTCAGCACGATCCATTTCCCCAGCTTCAAGAGCATCGGCTACATAAAGGCTCACCCTTTCCAACTTCTGGTTGCCGGGCTTCTCCTTCTTGTGGTAGTGGCACTTGCTCCCGAGTTGATGATCTTTGTCCTTACCATGACCTTTATCGTCGGGGGGACCATCTGGAACTGGATCACTGCGATCAGGGAGTACATCAGGGAGAGGAAACACGGTACAGGGGAAGAACATGAAGGCGTCTCCGGACAGGATCATAATATTTGACACCACGCTGCGTGATGGGGAGCAGTCTCCCGGCGCGAGCATGGATGTGCACGAGAAGGTCCTTGTTGCCAAACAGCTGGAGATCCTGGGGGTCGACAAGATCGAGGCAGGTTTTCCCGTTTCTTCTCCCGGCGATTTCGATGCGGTCCAGGCAGTAGCCGGCGAGGTTCACAAGCCGATCGTTATCGGGCTGTGCAGGACGCGCGAGGATGACATCCATACAGCATGGAATGCCGTGAAGCATGCGGCCCGGCCCGGCCTCCATACCTTCATTGCCACCTCTGATATTCATCTGCAGTATAAACTGCGCATGTCAAAGGACGAGGTGCTCGCTTCGGTCCGGAATTCAGTGGGCATCTGTCATGAACTCTCGCCGAGCGTTGAATTCTCTGCAGAGGATGCCACGCGGTCCGATTGGGATTTCCTGGTGGATGTGTTCAGTGCAGCCATCGAGGCCGGGGCGGATACGATAAATGTGCCGGATACGGTCGGGTATACGAACCCGCATGAATTCTACAACCTGGTGAGCTATCTCCGGAAAAACGTCAGCGGCATCGAGAATGTAACGGTGAGTGTTCACTGCCACAACGACCTGGGCCTTGCCACCTCGAATTCACTTTCAGCCGTACAGGCCGGGGCACGTCAGATCGAGTGCACCATCAACGGGATTGGAGAGCGTGCCGGCAACACCTCGCTCGAAGAGGCGGTCATGATCTTCAACGTGAGAAAAGACCTCTACAACCTCTATACCGGCATTGATACCACCCAGATCTATCCGACGAGCCGTCTCGTGTCCCGTATTACCGGCATCCCGGTGCAGCCCAACAAGGCCATAGTCGGGGCGAATGCCTTTGCCCATGAGGCGGGCATTCATCAGGACGGATACCTGAAGGAACGGTCCACCTACGAGATCATGACCCCCGAGGCCGTGGGCATCGGAAAGTCCCACCTGGTGCTGGGAAAACACTCCGGTAAACATGCCCTGGGCAAGCGCCTGGAGTTCCTGGGCTATCACCTGAGCGAGCAGGAGATCCTCAAGGTCTTCAACCGGTTCAAAGAGATATCCGACCGGAAGAAAGAGATCTACGATGCGGATATCGAGGCCATCGTTCTGGAAGAGATATACCGGGTCCCGGACAAGTACGAACTCAAACATATCAATGTCAATTCCGGCACCGTGGCGGTGCCCACTGCCACGGTACAGCTCGTGGTGGATAACGAGACCATCCTGGAGGCAGGATTCGGGAATGGTCCGGTGGATGCCCTGTACAAGACCATCATCAGAATGACCGGTTTCAATGCCGAGCTCAAGCGGTTTTCCGTAAGCTCCATCACCGGCGGTACCGATGCCCAGGGTGAGGTCACGGTCGAGCTCATGGACAGGGATATGGTCTCCACCGGTCAGGGCTCGGATCCGGATATTCTCGTTGCCGCCGCAAAGGCCCTGATAAACGCCATGAACAGGATGGAATTCCTGAAGACCAAGCGACTCACAGACACACCACATCTCTAAAGGAGGAACGATTCATTGGGAATGACACTTGCCGAAAAGATACTTGCAGCTCATACCGACACACAGGAATTCAAGCCGGGCGATATTATCAAGGTTAACGTCGATGTCGCCCTTGCGAACGATATAACGGCACCTGTTGCCATACAGGCATTCAAGGCGAGCGGACTGAACCGTGTTGCCGATACGGGAAAGGTGGTCTTTGTCCTCGATCATTTCACCCCGAACAAGGATATCGCCTCGGCTAACCAGTGCAAGATGGTGCGGGACTTTGCCCGCGAACAGAAGATCACCAATTTCTTTGACGGCGGCGAGGTCGGCGTGGAGCACGCCCTGCTGCCGGAAAAGGGCTTGGTCCTGCCGGGAGATTTCATCATCGGCGCCGACAGCCACACGTGTACGTACGGTGCGCTGGGTGCCTTTGCCACCGGGGTCGGCAGCACAGACCTGGCTGCTGCCATCCTGACCGGTCAGGCCTGGATCAAGGTGCCATCCACCATGAAGTTCACCTTCAACGGCACGCTCCAGCCCTGGGTTGGGGGAAAGGATCTCATACTCTACCTCATCGGTGATATCGGTGTGGACGGCGGGCTGTACCATGTGCTCGAGATCGACGGTCCGGCAGTCTCGTCGCTCGATTTGAGCAACCGGCTCACCATGTCCAACATGGCTATCGAGGCCGGGGCAAAGGCCGGGATCATCCCTGCCGACGAAAAGACCGAGGCCTATGTCAAGGTGCGCGCCAGGAGGCCCTATACCCTGTATGAGAGCGACCCGGATGCCGCCTATGTCTCCAGGAAGGAATATGACTGTGCCAATATCGAACCGCAGGTCGCCTTTCCCCACCTGCCGGAAAACTCCAGGGGAATCAGCGAGGTGGGCGAGGTGCGTATCGACCAGGTGGTGATCGGGTCGTGCACGAACGGCAGGATCGAGGATCTCAGGATCGCCGCACGCATCATGGACGGCCGAAAGGTTGCCAGAGGGCTTCGGTGCATCGTCCTGCCCGCAACTCCAGAGATCTTCAGGAATGCGGAAGACGAAGGGCTCATCAAGATATTCCTCGATGCCGGGGCGATCATCGGTCCCCCCACCTGCGGGCCGTGTCTTGGCGGGCACATGGGCATCCTTGCAAGAGGAGAAAAGGCCCTGGCCACGACAAACCGGAACTTCGTGGGACGCATGGGCGACCCGAAGAGCGAGGTCTATCTGTCCGGACCGGCCATTGCGGCAGCCTCTGCCATTACCGGCAAGATCTCATCCCCCCAGGAGGTACTATCATGATCTTTAAAGGAAGAGCATTCCTGTTCGGAGATGACATCGACACCGATGCGATCATCCCGGCACGGTACCTGAACACCTCAGACCCCGAGGAGCTGAAGAAGCACTGCATGGAAGACGCCGACCCGGAGTTTTACTCCATGCTGAACAAGGGTGATATTATCGTTGCCGGCAAGAACTTCGGCTGCGGATCATCGCGCGAGCATGCCCCCATCGCCATAAAGGCAGCCGGGGTGAGCTGCGTCATCGCCTCGAGCTTCGCGAGGATCTTTTTCCGCAACAGCTTCAATATGGGACTGCCCATATTCGAATCCGACGAGGCCTCCGGAGAGATCAGCCAGGGGGATGTCGTCGAGGTCGATGCTTCAAGCGGGATCATAACAGACCTCACGACAGGGAAACAGTACGAGTCGAAACCCATTCCTCCCTTCATGCAGAAGCTGATCGAAGACGGCGGTCTCATCGAACATATCAGGAAAACCGGGGGAATATAAGCACAGGTTCCGGGCGGCAGGTGAGAGGTTTTTAGCGAACAGGGTTCACCGTATACGGTGTAGGCAAGGTACCGGGGCAGTTTGGGGTGCCCCGGTACCTTGCGGTTTTTGAATCACTCCCGCACGAAAACCATGGTTGCTGGAACAGAAAGACCGCAGCGCAATAATGATCGAGAACCGGGGAGAAGAAAGATGGCATCAGGATACAGGGTCGCAGTAGTAGGTGCCTCGGGCACCGTGGGCACCGAGATGGTGAGGATTCTCGAGGAGCGGGCATTCCCCGTAACCGAGCTGATCCTGCTGGAACCGAAGAAGTCGATTGGCGCCGGGGTGGAATACGGAGGTGCGGAGATCCCGGTGCGTATCCTGGAAAAAGGGTCTTTCAGTGGTGTCGATATCTCGTTCTTCGCATCCGATGAGGCGGTGAGCAGGGAGTATGCGCCCTCCGCCGTGAAGGGCGGAGGCGTGGTCATCGACAGTTCTCCGGCCTTCAGGATGAGTGAGGATGTCCCCCTGGTGATCCCGGAAATCAATGCACCGAAGATCTATCTCCACAAGGGCATTATCGCAAACCCCGGCTGCTCCACCATTCAGATGGTCCTCCCGCTCTATCCCATACACAAGAGGGCACGGATCAAGCGCATCGTCGTCTCGACGTACCAGGCTGTGTCGGATTGCGGGCAGCGGGCCGTGGATGAACTCACCGAACAGATCCGTGATCTCTACAGCTTCCGGGAAATCAGGGCCGAGGTGTATCCTCATCAGATCGCCTTCAACGCCCTGCCGCACATGGACAAATTCTGCGAAAATGCCTACACCGCCGAAGAGATGAACCTGGCAAACGAAACCCGGAAGATCTTCGAGGACGACAACGTCCGCATCTGCGCCACCTCGGTGCAGGTTCCGGTCTTCTATTCAAACTCCCAGTCGGTGAACATCGAGACCGCCCGGAAGATATCCCCCGAAGAGGTCAGGACCCTGCTCGGGGAAACCCCGGGAGTGGAGGTGGAAGACGATCCCGCCAGCAATGTTTATCCGCTTGCCGTCTATGCCACAGGAAGAGACGAGTGTTTCGTGGGGAGGATCCGAGAAGACTTCTCCGTCAACAACGGCATAGCCATGTGGATTGTCTCCGACAATATCAGGAAGGGTGCCGCACTCAATGCAGTGCAGATAGCGGAACAGCTGATTTTACACTGAGATTGAACCCGAACGGGTTTTAGGTGTTCATGAGACGATGAGAGTAACGCTCGGTCAATATTTACCGCTCGATTCCCGGGTGCACGCCGCGGATCCCCGGGTGAAGCTGTTCCTCATGGGACTGGGCATCGGGGCTGCATTCCAGCTGGACACATACTACGGGTTCGGACTCTTTTCGGTATTGTGCCTGGTCCTGACCGCAGGTTCGAGGGTTCCCCTCAAGCGGCTCGCTGCCGGACTGAGCCCGTTTCTCTGGCTGTTTCTCTTTACCGCGCTCCTGCACGTGTTCATGACCCCGGGAGATGCCATCTCCTGGCTGCCCCATGCGACGTGGCAGGGGCTTGCAGGCGGTTTGCGGGTAGGATTCCAGCTCGTGTTCGCCATATGGCTTTCCACGCTCATGACGCTGACAACATCTCCCCTGGACATGGTCTGGGCTCTCGAATGGTATATGAGCCCGCTGAAATACCTCAAGGTCCCCATCGATGAGATTGCGCTGCTCGTCATGCTCGCCATCCGGTTTATCCCGGTGCTGTTCGAGGAGACCGACCGCATCATAAAGGCCCAGAAGGCCCGCGGGGTTGACATCGAATCCGGCGGGTTGATCAAGAAGGTACAGTCTCTCGTCCCCATACTGGTACCGCTCCTGCACAGCGTGTTCAGGCGGGCTGACGATCTTGCCGTTGCGTTGACCCTTCGCGGGTATTCCCCGGGCATCCTGCGGACCAAGATGAAGCAGCTCAGGGCTTCTGTCCCGGATTATATCGCCCTTTTCGTGGTGAGCTCCTGCATGGTGGGCCTTATCTGGTTGTAGGGCAGTAGCACTTCTCTGATATGTCTGTATGACAATATAACCTGGGCATTGACATGTCCTTTGCTCCGTGGTTAAATCAGCCGATAAATGTGAGCTTGATATCACCTTTTTCAGAGGTTGGAGTGAAGGACAAATCATGAGAAAGATCATATACCTGGGATTAGTCATCATATTCATAGCCGCTGTTTTCCTCAGGATGAACAAGATAACCTCCATGGCCGAGCAGGATGCCGTGGGGATCGAGCAGTACTACAAGTCAAACGGCATCCCCATAGAGGTGGATAAGGTCCGCCGGGGCGAGTTCCTCGTGTATTGCCGGGTAAACGCCCAGATCATGGGGCTCAAGCAGACAGACATATCCACCCCCATTGCCGCCAAGATCCTCACGGTGCATCACCAGGTAGGCGACATGGTGAAGGCGGACGAGGTCATCATCAGCCTCGACAAGGAAGACCCGCGCAGCTCGGCCCAGTACCGGCAGCTCAAGGCAGTGTATGAAACAACCCTGAAGAACTACAACAGGCTTCGTGAACTGCAGGAGTCGGGCGCCGTATCCCAGAGTCAGCTCGATGAGATCAAGATGAAGCTCGATGTGGACCGGGCAAACCTGGAGAGCGTGGTAAAGACCGTTTCGCTCTCCAGCCCTGTGGATGGGATTGTCCTGGATATCAACGCCCGTGAGGGAGAACTCATCATGCCCATGAAGCCCGTGGCCACGGTTGCCAGGGTTGACCGGGTGCGGCTCGTTGCCGAGGTGAGTGAATTTGATGTCATGCGCATCAGGGCTGAGCAGAAGATCGCGGTTAACGGGATGAACGGCCAGGGACAGAGCCTCGGCCATGTAACCAAGGTTTCTCTCAATGCAAACCCCAAGACCGGGTTGTTCCGGGTCGAAATGGAGGCAGACAACAAGGAGAGGTTTCTTCGGATCGGCACATACACTACTGCCAGGATCGAGGTGCTCAATGATCCCGATGCAATCTACGCGGATGCCCGGGCCCTCCAGCCGGACCCTGACGGAAAAATCTACGTGTATGTAGTGAAGGACAGACAGGTGAAGAAGACTCCAGTCGAGATATCAGGGTTGAATGATGATTATGCACGTATTGTCTCGGGCGTCTTGGCGGATGAACTGATCGTGGTCAACGGCTTCAAGCGTCTCAGTGATGATACCCGGGTTACCTATTAACGGAACGCAAGAGCGGAAACCTTAATGAATCTGATCAGAATATTCATCAACAGGCCGGTCACCACGATCATGATGGTCTGCGTGTTCGTGGTCCTCGGGATTGTTTCCTACCAGCGGATCTACATAGACCTCTTTCCCGAGATCAAACTCCCCATAGTCCTTGTCACCCAGGTCTATGAAGGCGCTGCGCCCGAAGAGATAGAAACCCAGGTGGTCAAGAAGGTCGAGGACGCCGTATCAAACATCAGCGATATCAAGCACATGACTTCGAATGTGTATGAAAACTTCGCGCTGACCATCATCGAGTTCAACTACGGGGTGGATGTCGATATCAAGGCCCTCGAGGTAAAGGACAAGGTCGAGGCCATAACCCAGGACCTGCCCGATGATGCGGACAAGCCCCTCATCGAGAAGTTCGACCCGTTCGACGACCCGACGCTCAGCATTGCCCTGTTCAGCGACACCATGCCTATTCAGGATATATACGAATATGCTGACAAGGTGCTCAAAGACAAGTTCTCCCAGGTCTCCGGGGTTGCAAGCGTGGATGTGGTGGGAGGCAAGGAACGCCAGATCAATGTCCGGATCGACCTTCCCAGGCTCATGAACTACCGGGTTTCGATCCTCGACGTGATCGCTGCCATACGAAAACGGAATCTCGATGTGCCGGCCGGGTCCATGGACCGGGGAAAGTTCGAGATCGGCGTGCGGCTCAAGGGACAGTTCGAATCGGTGGAAGAGATCCCGGAGATGCACTTCGCCGTGGAGGACGTGGGTGTTATCCAGTTGAAGGACGTGGCCACCGTGGAGGACGGGTTCAAGGATATCACCTCTGTGGCGCGCTTCAAGGACGAGGAGGCCGTGATCCTCAATATCTACAAGCAGACCGACAGCAATGTGGTGGAAACCGCTGACGGCGTCTATCTCAAGCTGGACGAGGTAAAGAAAGACCTCCCCTCGGGGCTCAATATCGAACTGGCAAGGGATGAGACCGATTTCATCAGGGATTCCATCAGCGATGCCCTCTCGAGCATCTTCTTAGGCGTGGTGCTCACCACGCTCGTGCTGTTCCTGTTCCTTGGAGATATCCGCATGGCGCTCGTTGCCGCGGTGGTCATCCCCACCTCCATTATCTCGACCTTCCTGATCATACAGTTCTTCGGCTTCACGCTCAATATCATCACCCTCATGGCGCTCGGCGTCTCCATCGGTGCGCTCGTGGCCAATGCCATCGTGATCATCGAGAACATCCACAAGCACATGCTCGGGCACGAGGACCCGAAAGAGGGCGCTGCGCGGGGGACCTGGGAGGTTGCCGTGGCGGTCATGGCTGCCGCCGGGACCAATATCGTGGTGTTCATCCCCATCGCTTTCATGAAGGGGATCTTCGGTCAGGTCTTCTATCCCTTCGGCATCACCGTGGTGGCTGCAACGGTATTCTCCATCCTGGCCTCATTCTCTCTCACCCCCATGCTCTCGTCTTTTGCCATGAAGAACGCAAAGGACCTCGAGAAGGGGTGGGGCTTTATCGGCAGGCACCTCATCTTCTTTTCACACTGGATCGATACGCTCAGGAACGAGTATATGCGACTTCTCGAGGGCTGCCTGCGGTGGCGCAAACTCACCGTTGTCTTCACCCTGGCAATACTTGCCGGGTCCATCTATGTGATGAAGTACGTCGGCGGGGAGCCGTTCCCCACCTCTGACAGCTCGCAGCTCACCATCGTTTCCGAACTGCCCCAGGATACGTCCATTGCCAGCAGCCAGGAGGTGCTCTCACGGATCGATGCGATCGTGCAACAGATCCCCGAGCTCAAGGACTACACCTCCACCATCGGGGGCAAGAACAAGGGGATATACGATCTGAACACCCACGTGCGGCTCGTGGATACCGCGCATCGCTCCAGGAGCGACAAGGCCGTTGCGGACAGCCTCATCAGGGATCTGTGCACCATACCCGACCTGGAATTCAGCGTCACCGCCGGCAGATCACATGGGAATGAAGGCGATATGGACATCGAGCTCTACGGACCTGAATATTCCGAACTGGTGAAGCTCTCCGAAGAGGTGAAACAGATCATGTACGATACCGGGAACTATCAGAGCATCATCAGTTCGTACAAGACACCGAGAAAGGAGATGCGGTTTGTCTCGGACAAGTTCAGGGCGAGCGCGTATGGAGGGAACAATGCCCAGCTCGGGAGCGTGCTTCGGGCATCTATCGAGGGCGATGACTCGTCCGTGCTCCGTGACCGGGGCGAGGAGTACGACATCCATGTCTCCCTCGACGAGAAGTACACCGATTCCATCAATCTGCTCGGCGCCATTCTTGTTCCGCTCACCAAGGACAAGGTGCTCAACCCCATCAACAAGGTGGGCACCTTCGTGCCTTCGCGGGCAGAGGCAAACATCGAGAGAAAGGACAAGCAGCGCAAGATAACCCTTACGAGTTACTTCAGCAGGCTTTCGCTCACCGAGAACATGGCGATTCTCAAGGACAGGTTCGATAACCTCGACCTGAAACCGGGGTACAGGATCGAATTCGCCGGCGATGTGGAGCTCAACCGGGAGGCAAGCGAGGCCACGTCACAGGCCTTCATCATCGCGTCCATCCTCACCTTCATGCTGCTGGCTGCCATCCTGAACTCTCTCATGCACCCGTTCACCATCCTCCTGAGCGTGCCGCTGGGCCTTGCCGGGGTATTGTTTTCGCTGTTCTTCGCAGGCATTACCATGAACATGATGGCCATGATGTCCATTGTCATGCTCGTGGGCATCGTGGTGAACGGGGCGATCCTGATCATCGACGATGCCATGAGGGCCATCAAAGAGGGTCTCGAACCGCTGGCCGCCATCAGGGATGCCTGTTCCGACAAGTTCAGGCCCATCCTCATGACCAATATTGCCATCATCTGCGGTCTCCTGCCCCAGGCTCTCGGCGGTGCCGGGGCCAGCTTCCGGGTTGCCCTGGCTGTCCCCACCATCGGGGGGATCATCGTGTCGACCCTGTTCACCATGATATTCATCCCGGTCATCTTCATCTATATGGAAAAGATCAGGAGGCCGAAAGAGATCCTCGCACGGTTCTTCAGATCCGGGAAGTAACAATTCTCAACGCTGGAGATTGACAATCACGGATTTTGATCTAATGTAGTGTTCATGTCGATACTACTGCCCACTCACAAGACAAAAATCGTATGCACCATAGGCCCTGCTTGCCGCTCGCGTGCCACCCTTCAGAAGATGATACTCGCGGGCATGAATGTGGCCCGGCTCAACTTCAGCCACGGCACCTTTGCAGAACATGAGCGGGATATCCTCACGATAAAGGATCTGTCCGAAAAGATGAAACGGCCGGTTGCCATCCTGGCAGACCTGCCCGGGCCCAAAATCCGGATCGGTACGCTGGAAAACGGCTCGTGCACCCTGGAAAAAGGTCAGAAGGTGACGCTCACCACCGATGACATCACAGGTACATCATCCCGCATTCCTGTTCAGTTCAAGGAATTCATCGAAAGCATCTCGAAGGGAAGCAGGATATTTCTCAATGACGGGTTCATCCAGCTGAAGGTCCTCGATATAGCCGGGGGCGATGCGACATGCCGGGTAATGACCGGAGGCCTCCTCCTGTCCAACAAGGGGATGAATCTTCCCGATGCCAGGCTCACGGCGAGCCCCGTGACGCAAAGGGATCTCGAGTTTGTCAGGTTCGGTCTGGAGAAGGGGATCGATCTGTTCAGTGTGTCGTTCGCCCAGGATGCGGGAGACATCATGCAGGTAAAGGACTTTGCACGGCAGCTCGGGAAGAAGGCCTTTGTCGTTGCAAAGATCGAACGCAAGGAGGCCCTGGAAAAGATCGACAACATCCTCCAGGCAGCCGATGCACTCATGGTTGCGCGGGGGGACCTCGGGGTGGAGATACCCATAGAGAAGGTGCCCGTTATACAGAAGCAGCTGATACTCAAGGCGAATCATGCTGCAAAACCGGTTATCACCGCAACACAGATGCTCGAGAGTATGACCGGCAATACCAGGCCCACCCGTGCCGAGGTGACCGACGTGGCCAATGCCATCCTCGATGGGACCGATGCGGTCATGCTCTCTGAGGAGACCGCCATAGGAACCTACCCGGTGGAAGCGGTCAGGATGCTCGCCAGGATTGCACGAGTCACCGAAGACCAGCGTGAATCCCTCATGAAGGGAACCGGCACCCCCGGTATGATGATGCATGTCCACAAGAAGAGGTCTTCCTCGGTGGAAGATGCCCTGTCACTGGAGGTCGCTCATTTTCTCAACACGCTGAATATCCGACTGGTTCTGGTTCCTTCTATCACTGGCGCGACTGTCAGGCGGATATCCCGGTTCAAAGGCGGGACGTGGATCCTGTGCTTCTGCTCAGATGAATCCACCCGGAAGACCCTGATCTTGTCATATGGGGTCTGTGCGGTCGATCTGCCCCGTGAAACACCGGATGAACGGATCGTCTCCTTCCTGAAAGACAATGCCCTGGTCACATCGAAAGACATGCTGCTCATGGTACGGGGGCTCCCCTTTGACACGCACGGCCGGGAGAACTCCCTGAAGATCATCAGGCTCGATTCAAATGCAGCGGTACAATCTCACGAGTCGAAATTGTAGGTCACGAAGAAGAATATTGAAGAGGGGTCGAAGTCTTCCTGCGAATTCCTCAGGGGAGAAGAGGTATCGGAGACCGGCTGGAATCGATTGACCCCGAACCTGATGTCGGATTTCTCCATCTTGAAACCGAGCGATACCCCGGTGCCCAGGCTTGACGGGCAGTCGCCGGACAGCAGATAGCCGGCTGTTTCGAGTATCTTGTACCCGAACCCGAGTTGGGTATAGAATCGGCCGGTATCGCCTGGTTTTCCGGAATAGATCGATGGCCCGAAGAGCAGGGTATAGCCATACAGCCCGTCGCGTGCGGCAGATTCATTGCCGGCATACCGGTTGAGGTGTCCCTGCAGCTCGAGGGCGATCCGGTTGCCAAAAGAATACGATATTTCCAGGAGGGGATGTATCCGTGCCTTTAACTTTTCGAGGAGAGGATCATTGTGACGATCTGACTCCACCGGCTGCTGGTACGGCGCCTGTGAGGTGTACGAATGGACGTGCAGGGCTTTGTTCGCAGGGGAGGGTTCAGGGGTTTTATTGTTGGTGTTGTTGTTGAACAAGGAGGGTAGATGAAGCGTGGAGGCAAAACCCTTTTGATACTCCCGGGAAAACCAGGACGTGTCGTATGACCCTGAGAGGATCGCGGCGTAGCCGTTTCCGGCGGTTTCCGCCCTGACCGGTAGTATGAGAAGCAGCAGGAGCATCAGCAGCAGTGTGATGAGAATCTGAGTCCTGTATGTAACCGCTACGGCCATTGGTTTGTCTCCGCAGTACATAGAGCAAGCAGTGGGCCAACATGTAACATCATGGAATGATGACATCTCATGAGAACCTTCACAAATGTTGGATTCCAGGGATGTGTTTGTGATTACGAGCGGCGTAACCCTGGTAACTCCTCCCAGGACAGAGCACGGCCCGGCCGACAATATTTCGCCCAGGCGGTTGCCTTCGGGTTCTTCACAATTATTCTTGATAGTCAGGAAGCAGTGAAAAACGCTGTGGAAGGAGGTCTTATGATACAGTTAGACCTTACTCCAGAAGAGCGGAAGGCGCTCCTGGAGGTCCTTGATATGTGCATCTCGGATCTCCGCATGGAAATGTGCGACACCGACCGGAAGAATTTCAGGGAAGAGATCAGGGAGAGGAAAGAGGTCCTCCAGAAAGTCGTGGAGGCACTGAAGCAGTAGCAGGGTACCATTGATTTCACGGTATTTCCGGAACAGGAAGTGCCTTTTGCAGATGGCAGGCCTTGAGATGCCGCTTCAGTGGCAGACAGGCAAGGCTCCTGTGAGCCCTCTGTACGTGCGGTATGGAAGAGGGGGGCTGCGTGCTGTCTATGAGAAACCTCAGCCAGGAACCTGGAAGAACTTCACGGCATACCCTAACAGACTGATTTCCCTGTTTGTATTCTTGTGTGTTTTTCTGTATAGTCTCTAGCAGATTAGGATGAACTGCTGCTATCAACTGAAAATGCATGATGGAGGAACCGCCATGTCTGAGGGACTGGACATTCTCATAATCGATGATGAGGAACATGTCTGTGAAGTGATATCCGAACAGATCAGAAACTTCTATACCTGGGGCGATGTCATAACCTTTACCGACATCGACAAGGCGATCCTGTACTGTCTCAACCGAGGCAGCAGCGTCATGATATTCATCCTCGATGTCTTTGTCGAAAAGAACAATGGATTTTATTTTCTCGATGCCATAGCGGAACGCTATCCCTCGGCCCATCAGGATTCCATCATGATCACCGGCAACGCCAGTGAGGATGTTGTCGACATGTGCGTGGCCACCGGCGTGGACCACCTCCTGGAGAAGCCTGTCCGGCCATATGCGCTGCAGCTTGCAGTACGCTCCATCGTGAACAAATACCTGATGTTCGCCAAAAGGCTCCTGCAGGATCCTGATTTTGCAGAGACCGTGGAAAATATCTGAGGCGTCCCAGAGGGCATCCCGGTCCCTCGGCACTCAGCCGGGACAGGAAGGATCTCATTCCCGGCCGGGTATCGGTCTGGGCGATCGAGCTTGACTCTTCCGAAGGGCCACTTAATATGAAAGGGTATGGAACGGTTCAACGAAAGAGGCATGCTGATAATACCGAATCCGGTCCACGAAACTGCCGCTACCGAGAAGATCCTGGTGGTGGGCCGGCTGTTCTGCCCGAATGGTCACAGCCTCATCAGCAACCGGGCGGTCTTCAACGGCTATCCCGGCATCATGGTCAGGGTCAGGACGGGACAGAAAGAGGGCTTGGTCGCTCTGAGTCCCATCTACGGGTCAAAGACCAGGATTGCCATGGATATTGACCTGGTCAAAGGAGAGATCGTGGATCTGTATTGCCCACACTGCGATGTGCTCCTGCCGGTTCATTCTCCCTGCAGCTGCGGGGCGGACCTCATCGCCTTTTTCCCGACACGTGACGTTGATTTCACAGACTGCGTGGCAATCTGCAACAGGGTGGACTGCATCAACTCCCGCATACTCATTAACGACGAGGTCATCTCGCTCTCCATGCTCGATGCCTTCTGATGCCTTTTTTATAAAAAGCATGTCGATGTTCAGGGCGTTTCCATTCCCGCAGACCGATTCCAGCTCCCGTCTTCATCGTGGAGATGGTATTCCTAAAAATAACATCTGGATAATCCAAAGCAGAACTTGAAAGCTACAGGTTCTTGTGCCAGAATAACCACAGAAGAGAACAGGAGAATCTCATGGAAGTGATCATAATAATTTTGGTGTTTCTCGGTGCCCTGGCATTGTTCTGGTACCTCTCGAAACGGGCTCACAGCAAAGACGATGCCCATGCAGCGGGGAATATTACCCGGGCTGCCAAAAACGGGGATGCCTATGCGCAATTCAAACTCGCAAACATGTATTTCGAGGGCAGGGGGCTGCCGCAGGACGATGCCCAGGCTGCAAAGTGGTTTCTCGAGGCCGCCCGTCAGGACCATGTGGAAGCCCAGTTCATTATCGGGACCATGTATGAAAGGGGTGCCGGCGTCCCCCAGGACGATGCCTATGCCTATGCATGGTTCATAAAGGCGGCGAATCAGGGGCACAACAGGTCAAAGATCATGCTCGAGTCCGACAAGTGGCAGCAGTTCGTGCGGTCACGCGACGGCAGTGAAGAGCCCGGCAGCGCAGCTCGGCCGGAGTCCGGCGGCCAGGAGGTCAGCCCGGAGCAGGTGGAGAGCTATACCCTCAAGGCCCAGGAGGGAGATGTCGATGCCCAGTACAATCTCGGTATCATGTACTACCACGGAGAGGGAGTTGAGAAGAATCTTGCAGAGGCCCTGGTATGGTTTCACAAGGCGGCCGAGCAGGATGATCCCGATGCCCAGTACAATCTCGGGTTCATGTATGGCAGAGGGGAAGGCGTGCCCAAGGACCAGAAGCAATCCATGCAGTGGTTCATGAAGGCTGCAGAGCAGGGTCATGAAGACGCAAAGGAAGTTCTGGCCAAGATGATGAAGAAACCCCAGGCCTGAGGGTGCCTGCGCCGGGAGACCGTTCCCGGACCACCGGGTGTCTCGCTTTTGAGGCTATACGAACTGAAGATAAGCTATGACACAGAGCAAGAAAAAATACTATGCCGTGAAGGCAGGGCGCACTCCGGGGATTTACCACTCCTGGTTTGGCAGAGGCGGTGCCGAGGAACAGGTGCATGCCTTCCCCGGAGCACGGTTCAAGGGTTTTGAGACCCTGGAGGAGGCCCGGAAATATCTCGCGAATTCCGGGCAGACCCCGCGAACCGGCACGAAGGAGCAGCGCTCCCCCGGACGAAACCCTGCAAACGACACCAGGAGCGAGCTGACCCCCGATGCATCCCGGACCCTCATCTATACCGACGGAGGGTGTATCAATAATCCCGGTCCGGGAGGCTACGGGGTCGTCATGGTGCGGGGAGATGTCCGCGATGAGCTCTCCGGCGGATACCGGTTCACCACGAACAACCGGATGGAACTCATGGCGTGCATAGTGGGGCTCAAGGCCCTCACGACGGGAGATCCCGCACAGGTTACCGTCACCACCGATTCCCGGTACCTGGTCAACGGCATCACGAAGGGCTGGGCGAGGAAATGGCAGCGGAACAACTGGATGAGGGACAAGAGCCACCCTGCTGAAAATATAGACCTGTGGGCCGAGCTCCTTGACCTGACAACGAGCCGAGATGTGCAGTTTGTCTGGGTGAAGGGGCATGCAGGCCATGCCGAGAACGAGCGGTGCGATGAGCTCGCAACGAACGCTGCCCGGGCAAGAGACCTTCCCCCTGACCGCGCATACGAAAAAGGCGAGACAAAGATTTCCATGGAGGGCCTCTTCCAGTAGATACCGTGCCGGCCCGTCCGTGCAGGCCTCCCGGATTCAGGGCATTGTCGGTCACCCGGAGCAGCCATGTACACTCTGCCGGTTCTTCCTTGACACCGGCATGCCCGGCAGCCATAGTGATGGGAAAAAAACACAGGAGCACCAGCGCAGTATGTTCTTGAAACTCTTTCTTGCATTTACCCTGATACCGGTAGCCGAGATCTACCTGCTCATCACGGTGGGCGGGTATATCGGGGCGATGAACACGGTCCTGCTCGTTATCCTGACCGGCTTTTCCGGGGCATACCTCGCCCGCATACAGGGCATGCAGACCATGTTCAGGGTCAGGGAGAGCCTGCAGCAGGGCGTGATGCCCTCGGGAGACCTTGTCGACGCACTCCTCATCTTCATAGCCGGCATCGTCCTTTTGACACCCGGGTTCATCACGGATGTCGCGGGGATCCTGCTCCTCTTTCCACCCACCCGCGCGTACCTGAAGAAGGCAGTCATGAAAAAACTCGACGAGTGGGCCCGCAACCAGCACATCGAGTACCGGCAGTACCCGTAGCTGACTCTGTGACCGAAGTGATGGGTTCCGGGCAATGCCCCGGTAACGCGAACTACTCTAAGCAGATTTTCTGCCACACGGCATCATCCGAGGTGTTCAGGACACTCAGCGCGCCTTCCCCTTTTTTCGTATCGATCCGCACGACAGAAGCGTTGACGGTCAGTGAGTGGGAAGGAAACATCACTTTCAATGGAGTGCCGATATATTCCTGGACTTGCGCAGGTTTTATGAATTTGAACATGTTCGGGGATACCAGGCACATGCCACTTAAACTGATATCCTTGGCATAGCCGCGGCCGCTCAGGTAGACGCCCATCTTGAGCAAGGCCACGATTTTTACATTTTTTCTTTTATGCCTTCTTTTTTCTTCATTATTCTCTGACATGTTGTTTCTTGATAAGCACATATTTCAGGATATGGAAAGCACTAATTGACCATCTTATCAAAAGATGCAGTGCAATATGTCGATAATCGGCCTTAAAGTACTGCGGATCCGGGTGTGAGTTCAGCCAAACGGATCAATTGCGGGTTTTTATTTCTCCCATAAAGTTTTAGTGCGTGCAGGTCGAAAGGTGACATATGTCAGAAGATAACCGGAGAAAGCATGGCCGAGTCAAGCTCAGCCTGAATGCCACGATCAAGATCAATCTGTACAGCACCACTTCCATCAAGATCATGAACAATATCCAGGAGATTCTTGGTATTGTCGACACGAAGGACATCAGCATCGGCGGGCTGAACCTGACGATCGTAGGGTCTCCCATGTCTGCCAGTATGAGTTTCACCCCTGCAACGGCGCAGAGACTCGTGGGCAGACCCATCGAGGTACGTTTTGATTATCACGACCTGAACATCTGGGGCGAGGTGGCAAGGATCGACCCCAAGACACTGCAGCTTGCCGTTATTATCACGAAGGTCTCCGATGTGTCCCTGTGGAAGGAGCTCTGCGAAGAGAACGACGATGGCATCAGCATCTTTCCCAAGGAATGGCAGAATCGGAAAAAGAAGCGTTTCTAGCCCGCAATACCTCGAACACAATCCCGAGTATGCCTTTAGCAGCCTCTCCCCGGACCATTTTCAGTGCAGCGTCGGGCAACCGGGCGCCTGTTGTTCATACAATAACGTAATACCCCTTGCACGAAGGTTCTATTTGTCATAGGTTTTCTCCCAGGAAAAAACATCGGGAACCGGGTCCGGCATAATGACGCCACGAGATTCCGGTGCCCGTGACCAGAGGTAGACAGCGATGAACGAGAAGAAACCGGACACGGAATTATACGACGACCCTTCAGATGAAGACCAGGAGACCCAACCGGCCCAGGGGCCGGTACTGTTCTATAATGACCTGGTTGTGGACCACTTCATGAATCCGCGCAATGTCGGCGAAATGCCGGCCGATGAAGCGAGCGGGTATGCCCTGGTGGGTGATCCGTCCTGCGGCGACGAGATGAAACTCTGGATCAGGGTGGCCTCTGACAGGATAGTGGATATCCGCTTTAAGTCTTTCGGCTGCCCGGGTGCAATCGCAACGAGCAGCATGGCCACTACGCTCGCTCTCGGCAAAACCCTGGAAGAAGCCGCAGTGCTGACTGATGACGATGTCATCGAGGCCCTGGGCGGCATTCCCGAAGACAAGAAGCACTGCTCTCTGCTGGGCATCAATGCGCTTCAGAAGGCCATCAACGATTACCAGCTCAAGAAGATGATGCAGCACACGGAAGAAACCGATGATTTATCTTGATCACAATGCCACAACGCCCGTGTCTCCTGAGGTCCTCAGGGCGATGATGCCGTTCTTCCAGGACTCTTTCGGCAATGCATCGAGCTTCTACAGGCCCGCCCGCACTGCCCGTGCCGCCCTGGAAGCCTCCCGGGAGAAGGTTGCCCGGTGCATCGGCGCTGCACCGCAGGAGATCGTCTTCACCGGCTCGGGTACGGAGTCGGACAACCTCGCCATCAGGGGGGTGTGCCGGTCATTTAAGGGTGAGGGCCGCCATGTCATCACGTCTTCCATCGAGCACCATGCAGTCATGAAGACCTGCGACGACCTCGAACAGCAGGGTTTCACCATCACCCGTCTTCCGGTGGATTCCCTTGGCAGGGTGTCGCCCGACGATGTCAGGAAGAGCATCACGCCCCGCACCGTGCTCATCAGCATCATGACGGCGAACAACGAGACCGGCGTCATTCAGCCCATAGAAGCCATCAGCGCCGTGGCGAGGGAAAGGGGCATTGTCTTCCATACGGATGCAGTCCAGGCATTCGGCAAGATCCCGGTGAAGGTAGACGAACTCGGCGTGGATCTCCTGACCATATCGGCGCACAAGGTCTACGGACCCAAGGGGGTCGGGGCGCTGTATATCAGGAAGGGCACAACTATCGCCCCGGTGATAACCGGCGGAAAACACGAGCGCGGAATAAGGGCCGGAACCGAGAATATACCTGCCATCGTTGGGTTTGCACAGGCCGCCGAAACTGCCGTGCAGCATCTCGGTGAGGAATCCGTGCGCGTCGCAAAGCTCAGAGACCTTCTGGAAACGGCTATCAGGGAGAAGATTGAAAACGTGCAGATAAACGGCAGTGATGCCCCCCGGGTGCCCAATACCTCCAGCATCAGCTTCGCATCGGTGGATGGGGAATCCATCCTCCTCCACCTGGATCTCAGGGGAATCTGTGCCTCGACCGGGTCTGCCTGCGCTACGGGCTCGCCCCAGCCGTCCCACGTCCTGAGCGCCATGGGGCTGAGCCATATGCAGGCCCAGTCGGCCATACGGTTTTCTCTGGGCCGGGAGAACAGCCGGGAGGACGTGGAGCGCACCATCGAGGCCGTGCGGGAAACCATCGAAAAACTCCGGGGCATATCGAGCGTCCAGGCGTAGGGACCGGGGAGCTTATTCCTCGAAGATGGGCAGGATGAGCTGCCTGTCCTGTTTTTTTACCCTGACCTCGTCGGGCTGGAAGTTGGAGAGGGTGATTCCCAGCAGCCGCACCTTCCTGTTTCCGGCATCTGTCCCGCTGATGAGTGACCTCACGTGTTTCATGATCACCTCCGACTGGTTGGTCCGCTCCCGGATGGTTACGCTCCTGGTGATGCTCTGGAGATCGTGGTATTTCATCTTGAGGGTGATGGTCCTGCCCTCGAGGTCTCGCCTCTTGAGCATCTGTTCCACTGCATGCGCGAGCCGGTCGAGAATCTCCAGCATCTGTCCCAAATCGTCGATATCCTCCTCGAGGGTGATCTCCTGTCCGAGGGATTTCCTCACCCGCTCAGGCGAGACCGGCCTGTTGTCCACCCCGTGGGCAATGCTGTGGAAGTATTCTCCATATTTGCCGAAGACCTTCACCAAGTCATCCTTCGAGAGTTTCTTGAGATCGGCGCCCGAGGATATGCCGAGCTCGCGCATCTTCTTCTCGGTGACCTTGCCTACGCCGAAGAACTTTCCGATGGGCAGCCCCTCGATAAACAGCTGGGCCTTCTGGGGTGGAACCACGGTGATGCCGTCGGGTTTGCGATAGGCCGAGGCAACCTTTGCGAGGAACTTGTTGTACGATACACCGGCAGAGGCCGTAAGAGAGGTCCTCTTGAAGATCGCGTCCTTGATCTCCAGGGCAATCTGCGTTGCCGAGCCGATCCCCTTCTTGTTCTCGGTTACATCGAGAAAGGCCTCGTCCAGGGAGAGCGGCTCCACCAGGTCGGTATACTCGAGAAAGATCTCCATGATCTGGGCAGAGACTGCCCGGTATGCCTCGAACCGGGGATAGAGGAACACCGCTTCAGGGCAGAGTATGCGGGCGCGCACAGAAGACATGGCAGAGTGTATCCCGGATTTCCGTGCCTCATACGAGCAGGCGGCAACAACCCCCCTCCTGTCCGGGTCTCCGCCCACGATGACCGGTCTGCCCCGCAGCTGTGGGTTGTCACGCTGTTCCACCGATGCGTAGAACGCATCCATGTCGATGTGGATAATCTTTCGCAAGCCCTGCATGCTCAGCACCTGATCTTGTGGTAAACGGATTGCGGCCCCCTGAAGCATTCTGTAGCCGGATGGTTCATCACAGGCAACTGGCAGGGATTTTTATCCGCAGCTGTCTCTGAAGGCAGGACAGGCTCGATGGCCTCTCATTGAGCAGCCGATTCCTTTGCCTTGAGCTTGGCATCTATGAGCTGCCTGTGACTGAGGCGGAGCAGCTTTGCCAGGGAGTGTACCAGGTAATCCTCGTGTTTCTCCAGCAGGCCGTCGGCATAGATGACCTTCCAGACGGTCTCCATGATGCGGACCTTTTCCTCCTGGGTGTAGCGCTCGTTGATGAGATTCGTGAAGTGCCACAGGTCAATGCTCTTCTTGATCTCTTCCCGGGCGGCATCCATGAGGGCAAGGGAGTCTTCTTCGGTAACACCCAGTCCGCCCGTCAGGGTGTTCATGATGATTTCCTGTTCCGCCTCGCTGAATTCACCGTCGATATGTGCTATCTCCAGGAGCAGCGCACAGGTTGCCACATGGATGTCATGGAAAGGGGTTGCCCCAGCTGCATCCGGCCCTTCGTCCGGTTCCAGGCCGAAAAATCTCTTGAGACGGTCAATCATAAGCCCCCGGTGGTCGTTTTTGATAATGATTCTCTCACACCAAAGTAATCATGCATCCGGGCGGATTGTCAAATGATAATGCTCCGGGCCGGCATATCAGGATCTCCGGCGACTGATGAGCCCTCAGGAGAATGCAGCGTGTTTCGAACAGTCGATGGGGGTTGTCATTTGACACGATAAGGGGGTATGCTTATTTCTTATTGTAAGGCAATGGGAATTGCCGGAAAATAGTTGTAATGACCATGAGGGAGACCCAAGATCTATGACTCGACCAATCTATCTGGACTATAATGCGACCACGCCGCACGACCCTGAGGTCGTTCTGGCCATGCGTGAGTCTCTGGAAACAGAGTTCGGCAATCCTTCCAGCACCCACTGGTATGGAATTGCACCGAAGAGGGCCGTGGAGAAGGCGAGAGCCAGGGTTGCAGCACTCCTGGGCTGCAGTCCCTCCGAGATCCTGTTCACCAGCTGCGCCACCGAGTCCAACAACCATGCTATCAAGGGGATCGCCCGGGCCAAGAGAGAGCAGGGCGGCCATATCATCATCTCGTCCATCGAACATCCGGCAGTGCTCGAGGTCTGCATGTACCTCGCCCACTACGGCTTCGAGACGACCATTCTGCCGGTCGGCAGCAACGGCATTGTGGATATTGCCGACGTGGAAAAGGCAATATGTCCCTCCACGATCCTCATCTCCGTCATGCATGCAAACAACGAGGTCGGCACTGTGCAGCCCATCAGGGAGATCGCCTCTGTTGCCCGGAACTACGGCATCGCCATGCATACCGATGCCGCCCAGTCGATCGGCAAGATCCCCGTGGATGTGCAGGACCTTGGGGTGGATCTCCTGACCGTGGCAGGGCACAAGATCTATGCCCCCAAGGGTGTCGGGGCGCTGTATGTTCGGGACGGCCTCGACGTCGCCACCTTCATGCACGGCGCAGGCCAGGAACAGGGCAGGAGGGCAGGGACAGAGAATGTCATGGCGATCGTCGGCCTCGGCAAGGCGTGTGAGATCGTCTCCAGGAAACTCGATGCGAACATGAGCCACATGAAGCACCTCCGGGACCGGCTGCAGGAGGGTATCTGCGCGAACCTCGAACAGGTCAGGATCAACGGTGACCTCGATCACCGGCTTCCCAACACCCTGAGCCTGTCGTTTCAAGGCCTTGAGGCCGACAGGATCCTCGAGGAGATCGGTCTCGACGTGGCTGCATCGGCAGGCGCTGCCTGTCATTCCGGCAGTGTCAAGATTTCGCACGTGCTGGAGGCCATGGCTGTGCCGCTCGAATGGGCCAAGAGCACCATCCGCCTGAGCACCGGCAGGTTCACCACCCAAGACGAGATCGAACGGGCAATCGACGTGATCGTGAAGACGGTGAGAGAACTGAGGAGCTAGTGAAGAAGGTGCAAGGTACAAGGTGCAGGGTATGAGGTGCAAGGTGTAAGGTATAAGACCTTAAACCTAACACTTAAAACCAAAAACTAAAACTTAACCCCCATTATGCCTCGGACAAGATTGCCGATGTAGGAGCGGCTTCAGCCGCGACCGGGCACGGCCCGTGTTTGGGAGTAGGACGTGGTCGCCGCTGAACCGGCTCCTACAGGGTTTGTCAGTTCAGAATTCTAACCGTCATTGTCTCGCAGGCTTTGAATCCAGGTTCTTCGATTCAGCCCCCCTGCCTTACTGAATTGTCTTTTGCCCAGCGCCTAGTGTCCAGTGCCTATTCCCCCAGCTTCACGAACCCCCCTGGATTATTTATCAAAAAACCCCTTGATGATCCCGGTGATTTCCTGCGGCTTCTCCATGGGGATGAGGTGGCCGGCCCCTGCGACCATGCGGTAGGTCCCGTGGGGCATGGTTGCCGTGGCGGTCTTCAGGTCGATGTAGGCCCTGTTCTCGCTTTCTTCGCCCTCGATGACCAGCGCCGGGCAGCTCACCCTGGGCAGGAGCGGCCACGGGTCGAAGTGCATGCCGCCCATGAACAGCGAGGCCTCCCGCTTGGGCGAGCAGGCAAGGGTGAGGCCGCCGTCTTCGCCCGGGCGCATGCCGTACCTCACATAGAGTTCCAGCATCTCCTGGTCCCAGTCCATGAAGAGTTTCTTTGTCCTGAGGTAATTCAGGGCCTCCTGCTCGTCGTTCCAGGAATCCCTCCTCCTGATGGATTTGGAGGCAAGGGGGTGCTCTTCCACCTTGAGCTGTATCTTGTAGAAATCCTGGGGCAGGAAGATCGGCTCGATCATGATAATGCCCCGTGCATCGAGCCCGTAGGCGGCATGGGAAAGGGTCAGGACCGTTGCACCCATGGAGTGGCCCACGAGCGCGGCATCTTTGATGCCGAGCCTTTCGCAGAATGTTGCCAGGTCTTCTGCAATGGTCATCCAGTTGAGGCCGCCCTTTTCCGGGTCTGTTTCGCGGTGGTCGCAGAAATACGGGGCAATGATGCGCCAGGAGGGTGCGAGCTCCCGGGCAATCGGGTGCCACAGCCAGGGAAGGAACCCGGTGGCGTGCATCAGGATCAGCGTAGGGCCGTCTCCTTCGTAGAGGAGGTAGGAAAGGTCGACATCACCGATATCCTGCGACAGAATCTTTGGCGTTACATCGTGTCCCATTTACATGCTCCTTTTGTCATTGTCATAAAACAACATCACAATAAGTAAGATAAGCGATAGTGTAGCAGGTTCAATGGGAACAGTCACAGGGCAGGAATCCCAGGGTGGGTGTTCTTGATTTGATGCTGATCAGTCTGCGGCACACCTATGCGCCGGGCGGATCATGAAGACTGGAGCCGGCAGGGCATCCATTCAGGCAATGGCGCCTGCCGGCTGCAGGAAACCAGGCAAGGTTAAACTGTCACTTCGCGACCGGTGTGTCCGTGAGCCCGGCCAGGGCCTGTTCGATGCCTTCGAGCCGGCTTTCCGGCAGGCTGAACACATAGCTGCTCCCGGATGACGACGCTGGTCTCCTGTCGGCCTCTTTCTTGTACAGAGACAGGCTGTAGTCCTTTTCTGCGGTGAGCACGATCTGCGTCTCGGCAGATCCCAGCTCGGGGATTGTCCGATCCTGGAGATAGTCCTCGCAGTCAAGCGAGTTCAGGCTTCCCAGGAGCTTGTCGACCCGTGCGTTCTCCACGATGGTTCCGCCTGCATCCTTCCACTGTATCGTCTTTGGCGCACCCTCTGCCTGTCCGGGGGCCGCTTCGCCGGCGACCTCCTCACGGGTGAGGGTGATGTCCTTCCCGGCAGAAGCGATCCTGACGGTGCGGATCTCATCCTTGGTGAACGCCAGCACACGCCTGTCTCTCAGGTCTGCGGCAGTGGTCTCGAACTTCTTCCTGAAATCACCGTTTGCCTGGTAGACCTTGTCGTCGCCGGGGAGCATGACAAAGGTGTGCCGGTTCGTCGGTGCGGTCTTCCCTGCGGCAAACTCCCGGATAACGGTCTCGCCGGCATAGGCCTTGACAGAGATCTTATTCTCGTCGTCCAGCTCGTAGCGGAGGTAGTTCTTCGACTCGGAAACCAGGTCGGTTATGGTGAGGTCTTTGAACACGGTGAGCATGTTCTCCACCTTGGCAGTATCTGCGGGCCATTCTTCTGGCGCGATGAACCACGACTCGTCCTTCTTGGTCAGCGTAAGGACGGTTCCTGTCGAGGCGATCTCGATCCTGGTGACCTCCTTGGTGTCGATGCCGCCAAGCTCAGGGACCTGGTAGTGAACACTGTCCGTCTGCCTGAGATAGAGATATCCCGAGAGCGCTATGATGATAACAATAAGGATTATATATTCTTTCTTCAATTTCATGGCTTACCTCTGCTGCTGAAACATCAGCTCTAAGTGTTTTTTCCTCAGGTGTCTCCTCATCCAGACGATCAGGCCGGAGATGATCACGAGAATCGGCAGGCCGACGATATTGAAGGCCTTGATGAACGCCTTCACGCTGGCATCGGTCTTGTCCAGCGGGTTGAAGGTGAGCACCTTGCTGCGCATCTGGGCAATGTCCTGCCTGTTGTTGAGCACATCGAGGATGTTCATGATGAACATGGCATTGGCACTCTGGCCCTCTGCATCGAGCAGGTTGTTCTTGAGGATTTGCGACGAGCCTATAAGGAATATCTTCGCGGGCTGAGACGAGGTGAGGATCTCGCCGGTTCCCGTGATGGAAGACAGGTCCGTGCCGGCGGCTGCCTCAGGCTGCGTGTCCTGTTCCGGGGTTTCCTCGGCCTCTGCAGGCTTGACAGGGACAGGTTTGCCGGTGAAATAGCTCGGGAAGCTCCCCTCGAAGACATAGGCAAGGGGCATGCTCTGCATTTCCTCCTCGGCGGTCGGGGGCTTCATGAACATGGGGTTGAGGTTTATCTGGTCTCTCATCTCCCACGATCTGTCGGAAGACGAGAAGAGCCTGTCTGCACGGAGCTTGTTCTCCTTGATCCGCTTCTCGTCGATCTCCAGGGGGGATACCATGAGCGTGATGAGGCCCTTGATGTTCTCCATGTAGTCGATGTCGTTGTTGATGAACCCGCTCTCGATGATCGGGGCATAGTAGATGGTCTGCTCGCCGCCGCCGTACTGGCGGGGAAGGCGCTGCTTGTACGAGCTCTCGTCCAGCACGTATGACTTCTTGATGCGCACGCCGTAGTTCTCCAGCAGTTTTTCCAGCCCGGTGTTCACGGGCAGATACTGGGGCGGCTGCTGCTGGAACGGGTTCTGCTGCTGGTTGGGCATCTGGAACTCCTGGAACGCATCGGCGAAGATGGCGAGATTGGTGCCGCGCATGAGTGCCTGGTCGATCTGGAAGAGCTGATAGTCGCTGAACTCTTCAGTGGCCCCGGCGATGATCAGGCAGCCCAGGCCCTCGGGAACCCCGCCATCGTTGAGCTCCACATCCTTGATCCGGTAGCTCTGGGACACGAGCTGTGAAAAGTTCGAGACCGCATCCTGCTGCTGGGCGCCGGGCATGGCGAACCTCTGGGGCGTTCCGTGGTCTGCGAGGTAGCCGATATCCTCGTTGATGCCGATGAGCGACTCAAGGCTCTCGGAGATCATGCCTTCGAGCTCCTCGTCGGCTGCGAGCTTGTACTGCGTTCCGAACAGGGGGACCCTGAAGACATTGAGAACCGGCAGCATGGTGGAGCTGTCCTTGTACTCCACCACGAGCCCGATGATGCCGCTGCCGGCTCTGACCTCGCTGTTCTGCAGGTCAGGCCACTGGAGCTTCATGAGGTTGTACTTCTGCACGAGCGTGTCCGATTCAGGGGAGGCAGCAGGGTCTACAAAGGAATAGGCGAGCTTGCCATACATGGTCTTGTTCAGGCCGTCCACGATGGCCTTGACCCGCTCCGGCAGCGTGGGCAGTTCGTCTATCTGCATGTACGGCGCGACCTGCTTTAAGGATGACGAGAGGTAGAGCCTCACCTGTACCGGCTCTTCGAGGTTGAGCAGGGCGCTGATCTTGTTGTTGAGCTTCTGCATTGCCATGGTGAGCTTGTATTCGAGCCCGTCGGTGGTGGTGATGGTGTTGATCCGCTCCACCATGTCGCCGTGGATGATGACAAGCCCCATGTAGGCCTTCTTGAACTTCACCTCATCCTGCTCGAAGGCCTGGATCTGCACCGGGTATATCCCGTAGTCGCCGGCCAGCTTGCGGTTCTTTTCGCCCTCTTCCGTGCCGGTTTCACCCTCGGGGCTCACATCGTAGAAGCGGAAGTTGAAGTATTTGTTGGCGTGCAGGGAATATTCCCCGAGCAGGTCTCTGAGGTAGCGCTCCACCGAATTGTACGGGGCCGGGAGGTTCCTGGTGAAGAATACGTTGATGGTGAGCGGCTCCGACAGCGTGGAGACGACAGTTTTGCTCACCCCGGAGAGGGAATAGACCTTGTTTCCCGTGAGGTCGAACCGGGTAAACAGCGTCATGCCCACCACGTTGATGAGCACGATCACCAGGAGGTACAGGGCAAATTTTGCGTATCGCGATGTGGTCTTCATTCTCATGGCAGCCTCCTTATCTCTTTTCCTGGAGAACCAGGTGAGAGCCGTACAGTGCGAGGAAGATCACACTGAAGAAATACACGATATCTCTCGTGTCGATGATGCCCTTGGAGATGTTCTCGAAGTGGAACCCGGCACCGAGATAGTTGATCACCTCGAGCAGGCCTGTGGGGAAGAAGAAGAGCATCTTGTCGATGAGTGTGAGGGCAAAACAGATAACCATGGCCACGATGAAGGCGATGATCTGGTTTCTCGTCATGGACGAGGCGAACACCCCGATGGCGCTGAAGGTCGCGCCCAACAGGATCGCCCCCAGGTAGCCCCCGATGACCGGGCCCCAGTCGAGGTCGCCGATAACCGAGGTCCACACGGCGTACGACAGGGTGGGGATGAGCATGATGGCCACGAACGTCACCCCGGCGAGGAACTTGCCGACGATCACGTCGGAGAGCCGCACGGGCAGGGTGAGCAGCATCTCGTAACTCCCGGCATGGAGCTCTTCGGAGAAGAGCCGCATGGTCACTGCCGGGATCACGAAGGAAAACGTGATGGGCAGCAGGTTGAAGAAGCTCCGCAGGTTCGCCTGGTCATAGAGGAAAAAGGTCGTGAAGAAGAACCAGCCGGTGATAAGCAGGAAGATGCAGATCACGATATAGGCGATGGGCGACACGAAGTAATCCTTGAGTTCTTTTTTGAAGATCTTGAGTGCCTGGGACATGTCATGCCTCCTTCGTAAGTTCGCGGAAGATCTTTTCGAGCGATTTGCCTTCCTGCGAGAATTCCACCAGGACCCAGTCGGTTTCCCTGATGCTGCGATAGATGGCCTGCCTGAGGTCGTCATCCCCGGTCACGGCGATCTTCAGCCGGAGTTCGCCCGGCTGCAGGGCATCGGTCTGTTCGATGGCCCCCACACCCTCGATCGCGCCGAGCCTGGCCTGGACCGAGGGGAGGTCTGCATCGACAAGCGAGATCCTGATGGTCTTTTCCTGTCCGGAGGCCTTTTTCAGGGTCTCGGTGCTGCCGTCTGCCACGATCTTTCCCTTGTCGATGATCACGATCCTGTCGCAGGTGGCCTCGGCCTCGCTCAGGATGTGGGTGGACAGGATGATGGTCTTTTCCTTGCCGATCCGGCGGATGATATCCCGGATGTCCACGATCTGGTTCGGGTCGAGCCCGGATGTGGGCTCGTCGAGCACGAGGATCTCCGGGTCGTCCATCATGGCGTGCGCCAGACCGACCCGCTGTTTCAGGCCCTTGGACAGCTCGCCGATGCCCTTGTGCATGATGCCGTTCAGGCCGCACAGGTCGGCAAGCTCATGGATGCGCTTCATCCTGGCGTGCCTGTCCAGGCTGCGGATCCTGGCCACATAATCGAGATAGTCGTATACGAGCATGCTGTGATACAGCGGTGCGGATTCCGGCAGGTATCCGATGAGCCGCTTGATCTTGAGCATGTCCTCTTCGGTGGAGTAGTCCTTGACCTGAATGTTCCCGGAAGTGGGCAGCAGGTAGCCGGTGAGCATCCGCATCGTGGTGGTCTTTCCCGCGCCGTTCGGGCCGAGCAGACCGGTGATCTCCCCCTTGTGGATATCGAGGTCGATCCGGTCAACCGCGCACAGGTCGCCGTAGTACTTCGTGAGCTTTTCCATGTGGATCATCGTAGTTCCTCCCTATCCAAAGCCATGATTGTTGTCTCATGATGTTATAAGATTTTCTCATATATTCAGTGATTTGTAACAGCACACTAGATAAGAAGATTTTGCAGTTTTGTCAAGGCTTCATCGGGGATTAAGCACCCGCAGGGGGGAGGAGAGGGCGGGTGTGTCGGGTTTTACGTTTTAGGTTTTGAGTTTTAGGAAGAGGGGCTTATGTTTGAGGTCAGAAAGTCGGGTTTTACGTTTTAGGTTTTAAGTTTTAGGAAAAAGGGGCTGAGGGTTGAGAGTCTAAGCTATGATCCGTGTCCATACGATCCGAACCCATCTTTTCCCAGTGCCTGGCGCCCAGCGCCTAGTGCCTATCTTTCATCCATCGGACTTATCACCTGCTGATTGGTGCGCTGTGCCGGCTGCCGGTAGACCATGGTGGAGTTCACGTTCCTGTGGCCGAGCAGGTCCTGCACGATCCTGATGTCGTTGCCTGCCTCGATGAGGTGGGCGGCAAAGCTGTGCCTGAAGGTCTGGCACCCGGCAGGCTTGTCGATGCCAGAGAGCTTGACTGCCTGTTTCACGGCCTTCTGCAGGCTGTTCTTGTGGATGTGGTGGCGCATGACAGCCCCAGTCTCCGGGTCGGTGGACAGCGAAGCCGCCTGAAACACATACTGCCAGCCCCATGCCGCGCTCTGCCGGGGGGATTTCTCCGGGAGATCGCCCGGTATGGGCACGGCCCCGTAGCCCTGGGCAAGGTCCTGCTCGTGCTGTATCTTCATCCGCTCAAGGTGTTCTGCCAGGGGCTGCTTCACGGCTGCAGGCAGGATGGTGACCCGATCCCTGAGCTCCGTGCCTCCACGCACCACGATGCGCTCACGGTCAAAATCGATATCCTTGACCCTGAGCGTGGTGCACTCCGTAAGCCGCAACCCACTGCCGTAGAGCAGCTTAGCCATGAGCCGATACGTGGCGCTCAGGCACGAGATGACCCTCCTGGCCTCGTCGCGGGTCAGTATCACCAGGGCAGGGCGCACAGGTTTCTGCTCGCGCTCTGCATGGAGGGCCACCACGACCGGCATGTGGAGCACCTCGCGGTACAGGAACAGGAGCGCCTGGAGCGCCTGGTTTTTCGTTACAAGCGAAACCTTACGGGTGTTCTCCAGGTAGGCGAGGAATGCCTCGATCTCAACCTTGCCCATCTCGCGCGGGTCCTTCCGGTTGTGGAACAGGACATAGCGCCTCACCCACGAGCAATAGGCCTGCTCGGTGCGGGCGGAATAGTGCCTGAGCCGCAGGACATGGCTGAGCTTCTCCAGCAAAGTCTCTTGCACGGATACACCTTTTTCTGGTAATGGTTTGGACGCCTTCATACGAACATTTAAAAATTACAATGCAATTTAATTATAATACTTTAATTATATTTCCACAAAAGGCAAGATATATTTCACTAGGTGGAAGATCTTCTGCCTAAATACGTTAAACCGGGTGGTTCTGTGCTTTCGGCAGGGGCATCTGGATCGTATCAAACAGGTTAAAAATGGTCTAACTCTCTTTCATCACAGGGGAATTCTATGAAATAACCATTGCGTGATGCGTGATAATGATGTAAATTGCAAAACCGTAAAAAGGAGAGAGTGTATTGTAATTTGATTATATAGTTGCAATTGCCTGCCTGATAGCCTGTTCGCATGCAGGATTTAGGAATGGTGATTGTTGGGTCATTGGAGAAAATCATGACAGATGTTGAAAAGCAAAAATCATTTTTAATAAATTATGAGCAATATATTCTGGATGTATTAAAGCCAACGAATTATGAATTGAGGAAAGTTTTCGAAAAATGGCGAGATCATAATTATTGGTCTTTAGTGCCTCGTCTTTCTCGATTGCCATCGCCTTCGCCAGTACAAAGAGCAATTTCTAGAATAAAGCGGCCCGAGAGTGTGGTAGATAAGATCCTTCGGAATACTCATGAGTTTACAGAAGGGCTGTGCATCAATAGTGTAAAGAAAATGCACGACGCTGTTGCAGGTAGAATATTAGTATACTTCTTAGCTAACCTACCAATGATAGATAAAGAGTTACGGAACAGCGATGACATTGAAATATCATCAGCAAGCCCTCCGATAGCATATCTTAGTCAGGAAATACTTGAAACATTTGGACTGAACCATGTTCTGCGAAAACAGAAAGATAGTGGTTATGCATCAATCCATTACATAGTCAGACTGAGAGAATCAGTAGTCCCCAAGATTGATCGTCCATGGTTTGAAATACAAGTCAGAACGATTACTGAGGATGTTTGGGGAGAAATAGAACATGTTTTGGGTTACAAACCGGGTAAAAAAACATCCTTTGCTGTAAAAAAGCAATTTAAAATTATCAGCTCAGAACTCACATCAATCGACGAACATTTTAATCTACTATATGAAGAACTCTCACGATATCAGGAAGAAAGTATATATAAGGAAGATAACCCTCTGAATGCTGAAAACCTACCCGCAGTACTTAGTGAAGGTGGAATAGGTTGTGCACAAAAAGAAATTGATGGTCTGCTTAAAATCCTTTTCAGCCATTCAATAAGAACTGTTGGTGACTTAAGAACTATCAGCACTAAACATAATATAGATCTAATTCATTCAACTTATAAGGATCTTGAGGATCGAAATCCTACTAATTTCGAAACTATTGCCAGTATTTCAGCAATCTCAGGTGTTGATAGCGATTCAAGCAAGATAGAGGCGATAAAAGCTCAAATACAAGTGCTAAAGGCATGGGAAGAAATGAAGAAGAACTTGACCTAACAAAGGCATGCAAACGGACGCGGCGGTTCCGCGCCACTGATGCCCAACATTTGACTATCTGAAAAGATGGAGATAAAGCATTTCACATGTAACAATTCAATTTTTTATCTTGTAAATATAAGCATTGTAATATTTATTATTTGTAAAAGAATACAACGACTTGAGTTGATAGTAAAAAGGGAGGTAGCTGATGACAGAAGAAAGCTTCAAGTTTCCAGGATCTTCATATGCTGAATTAGTTAAAATCATAAGAGCTTATGGACATGCACCTGATGATGCTGTGCCGAAAGACGTAGCTGATAGAGCTGGGATGGATCCAACTCAAGTAAGCCGCAACAACGGATTTCTTCTCTCAATAGGAATTCTATCAGGAGGTAAGAGAAAAACGCTTACTTCTGAGGGTAAATCTCTTGCTCAAGCACTAGATTTTGATATGCCAGACCAAATAGAAAAAGCTTGGTCTACAATAGTTGTAGGTAATGAATTCTTAAAGAAAATAATTTCTGCCATTCGAATTCGTGGAGGAATGGACCCCTATGCCCTCCGTAATCATGTTGCTTACACAGCTGGTCTTCCTAAAAATCCACGCTCAATGACTGGTGCAGGAACTATTATTGATGTGCTTAAGGCTGCAGCTCTTATTAGAGAAGAAGATGGAAAGATCATTGCTATAGTAGAATCAGAGCCAATAACGGAAATACATGCAGCTACCCAACGCCCTATTTCTGTATTATCCGAATCTAAACAAAAAGTTAAAATTCCTCTTACACAAGTCAGTCCCTCAGCATCACTTGTGATTCAAATTCGAGTCGATTGTCGACCAGAAGAATTAGAGTCTTTGGGGCCAAAGCTTAGGATGCTAATCGAGGCCCTAGGTAAAGAGCATGCTCAAGAGTAAGAACTATGTCTAGACCCTTCTGGCGAGCGACTGCTGAAGCTGTGGTTGCTTCAGTCGATGCAATCTATCTGGCTATGTCAACTCGGGATGCAGAGTATGTAGCTGATTTCAATCAGTTGACGAAGTTAAATGCAGAAGCAGCGTTATCTTTGGCATCCGATCTTGGTCTTCTCAGAACTTCTGGAAATCTTTTTGAAGCAATTAGCCCCTTATGCAGATCATTTGCAACAGCAAACCAGCAACGTAAAGCAACAGCCCTTCGAGTATTATTGGAAGCATATGAACCTTTTACCAAATTCCGAGAGCGTCTAATTGCAACAGGAGATGCTACTACAGCGGCAAGACAAGTGAAAAGACTTCTAGAACTTGATGCACACCATGATGATGTCAAAGAAACACTATTGAGTCTTGGGCAATATAGTCAGGCTCTCATCGCTGAAGGTGGGGGAGGTTATCGACCACGAGAAGACACAGATATCTATGATCTCCGTGCTTTAACAGAAGGATGTGCAAACGATGCTTCAGCAGAAGAACTTATCCGTCAAAGGATAGGCCAGCGAGCAGCGGATCGTATATCACGTGATTATGTTATCATACCCCTCTCAAATGCGATCCAACGAGCTCGAAATAATGATGGGCGTGGGGCGGTTGTATCAGCAGGAAATGCAATTGAATCTTTTATGGATGCACTAGGTAGTAGGATAGGAGTTAATCTTAGTGGTAGAAATGGAATAAATTCTAAAGCAGAAGAACTTCATAATAATAGTTCAGTAATGCCAAAAAAAATCTTAAATATAAGTAAATATCTTGGACATATTCGTAATGCAGCTGATCATGGTACAGATCCCGAAGTCAGTGCTGCTTGGGATATACGAGATTCGACAGGTCTTGAGTATATCTTTGTAGCGTGCTCATTTATTTCAGCGGTCAATGAAAGAGAGCTTAATGGTTCGGTTGAACTCTAAATAACGTTGGTATCTGGAGTCTACCATAGGATTTTGTAGATGACAGGGAAGAATACGGTGGCATTACAAGACCTGATAAGAGTGTACCTCAAGAAGCAGAGCTGCACGGTCAGATTATGAAGAAAGAGGTTTTGTTGCTTTCATAGTCCAGTTTATACCCCCCGCATCAGGCTCAACCGTTATTTCATCTTTCAATTCTTCAACCGCCTTTTTAAACCATTGGCCGGTTCGGATAGATTCCATAAATGGCTATGTTCTTAGAAGCCATAACTCATAACTTTACCTCCGTCTTCTAGACCAATAGTAACCGCCACCCCCGCCGAACACTAGGAACAACACGACGATGAGAATGATAAGAGTTGTAGTATCCATGGTAATTTCCTCCTTTTACTTTGTTGAACATCTCTGTCAATTTCGGATTCTTCCGTTAACCACTGGTACATGATAGGCCGCGCTCACTACTTCTCCAGAACCTTCTCTACTTGACCGATCTTTTCACCGGTGCCTTCAGCTTTTAATTTTTGAATAAATGGAGGGTCGGACCAAGATAACCAACTGAAATACCTGGATAATTGATCAAAAAAAGCCCCTTTTAGAGACTTAGAAGGCCCATTTTGACCCTAAAAAGGGTGTTTTAAGAACAATTGAAATAGGGTTTTGCATTATAACATTGAGGGAGGATACGTTTTGACAAGGTTCATGAACAAATGGCGCCACCTGTTACTGATCGTTTTTTTCCTGTGTGCTTATGACACTGACGTGTTCGCGAGTTCGGAGCACTACACGTTGTTCCAGAACAGGGATCACAACCAGCGGGTGATAGAGTTCATGATAACCCAGCATGGTACCCCGATAGCTTCAGGGACAGTGTGGCCGGGCAGAGACAAAATGGTCACATATATAGCGGAAGGGAAAACCACCCCCCTTAAATTGTACTTCCGGTATCGAGGTAGTGACGAATGGGTTAACTGCAGCAGGCTGGGAATTTCTCGCGCCGATTCAGCAGCGGAAGCAAGGAAAAACCCGTATCAGATTGATCACACTGATTTATAATTGTGAATAGGATCTTGCATTAGAACATGTTCATCATCCCTGCTTATTCCTGCGGCATTGCAAGACCTGATAATACTGTGACTCAAGAAGCAGCGCTGCAGGGTCAGGTTATGAACAAAGAGGTTTTGTCGCTTTCATAGTCCAGTTTATACCCCCCGCATCAGGCTCAACCGTCAGGTCATTGAGTGAAAGCGTCTCAGTCAACGAGCGTGCCTCTTCTGCCGTGAGGGTGAAAACAGGGGACGTCCGTGAAATATTGACATTTGGTTTTTATCTTCGAAAAATTATTTGAGAACAGATAGATGAAATGTCCAAATATCACGGACGTCCCTAATATTCTCCTATGATTCTTTTCGTGCTCAACGCGTCCTTCGTGGTGAGAACAAAGGGCTGTGAAAAAGATGCAACCTATAGAAGGATGCTTCACTGAGAAGAACCGTAATTACTTAATCGGTTGAAAGCCGATACGGGTTTGTTCAAATCCTGAATAAGACAGTCAATCCAGGCTCGGCCCGAATCCCCTTCCGCTGCCCGGCCGGTAATCCTGGTGCATCATTCTACGGTGTCCCATTCCTCCCCAGAAACCCCTCCACCATCCGATCTCAGAGGTGTCCCTGGGAAGGGTACGGGCAAATGTCAGTATGTCGAGGATATCCTTTTCGCTCCATTCATTGATGATTGCAGAAGGCATTGTAGTGCCGGGCTGTCCTGATCGGACCTTGTGAATGAATTCCCATGGGTTTTCATAGGCAATTGTTCCCACAAACTCGGGCTTGTCAGCTTCTCCGAAGTTTAAAGCTGTTCCTGCTGGTCCATGACACATATGGGTGCAGTTTCTCCGGAAAATATAGCTCCCGGTCCTTGCATTGCCGCCTATGGGAACCCCCTCATCACTGACCATGCCGCTGGTTTCAATGAGGCCTTTCTTAAGGAATAGTGCAAGATCAGCAATGTCTTCATCGCTTATATATCCTGTAAAATCGTGCTCTTTACCGGTACTGCCCCTGTTAATCTTTTCCAGTTCATCGATGGACATCTTCAAAGATGCACTGTAAACGCCTGTGAACCCGGTATAGTGTGAGCCCCGGCCATATGCTCCGTCCTTACCCAGATAGTCCCATCCGTGACATTCCTTGCAGCGGAAGGTATCATATCCGCTGCGGTTGTTCGTATTCTGCTTTTTCCACAGAGGGTGATCTTTCTCGGGCTTTTCAGTATCGACTGTAGTTTTCCACCAGTTGTCATAGAGCTGCCCGCCCCTGCTTATGTGAATCAGCTCAGAGAGTTGCGCATCATCTTCAGCTGCGTTCGGCAGAGGATAGATCTGCTGGTATGGTCCTCCCATCCTGCCTCCTCCCATCTGGGACCATGCAACCGTACTTATACTTGCCACTATTAAGAGTATGATGATCTTTTTCATTATTTCCTCCTCATGTATTTCATGTTGTCCCTGTACCGTGCATCATCGATTATAAAAGGATCGGTTATTCAAAGGGGATGGCAGGGCAGAAAAGTTTGTATTCCGGCCCTTTCATTACTGATGATGTCTCATTTTAAAAGAAATGATAATGCCCGGAACGTTTGATTCAAGTGATCAGAGGACAGAACCATGTGTGTTTCAAATTAATAGGGTCTTGCCTTAGCACCTGTTCATCATCCCTGCTCATTCCTGCGGCATTGCAAGACCTGATAGTGTGACCCAAGAAGCAGAGCTGCAGGGTTCGGTTATGGCCAAAGAGGTTTTGTTGCTTCCATAGTCCAGTTTATACCCCCCGCATCAGGCTCAACCGTCAGGTCATTGAGTGAAAGCATCTCAGTTAACGAGCGTGCCTCTTCTACCGTGAGGGAACGAAAATGAAAATGAAAATGGGGTCGGACCAAGACAACCAATTGGAATACCTGGATAATTGATCAAAAAAAGCCCCTTTTTAAGGCTTAGAGGGCCCATTTTGGCCCCGAAAAGGGGGTTCTAAGAACAATTAAAATAGGGTCATGCATTATAACATTTTCATCCCCTGCTAATTGATGTGGCATTACATGACCCCAACTCTCCAATGCTTATATATCAACAAGTTAACTTGGTACGACCATTAAATTGAGTAATGAAACTAATTGAATGAAACTGACAGGTGTTGTATTTGTATTCGGGTTCTCCATGAAACAGCAGAGAATGGTTTGGTGTTTTTGGCCTAAATATTCAAAATGAATAACCTTACCCGGGACCACCGGAACAGGGTTTGAAACACATTCAGGGGGGAGGATACGTTTTGACAAGATTCATGAACAAATGGCGTCACCTGTTACTGATCGTTCTTTTCCTGTGTGCTTATGACACTGCCTTGTTTGCCGGTTCGGAGCACTACACGCTGTTCCAGAACAGGGATCACAACCGTCGGGTGATAGAGTTCATGATAACCCAGCATGGTACGCCGATAGTTTCCGGGACAGTGTGGCCGGGCGGAAACGAAATGGTCAGGTACATGGCGGAAGGGAAAACCACCCCCCTTAAATTGTACTTTAGGTATCGAGGTAGTGACGAATGGGTTAACTGCAGCAGGCTGGGAATTTCTCGGGCCGATTCGGCAGCGGAAGCAAGGAAGAACCCGTATCAGATTAATCATACTGATTTATAATTGTGAATAGGGTCTTGCATTATAACATGTTCATCATCCCTGCTTATTAAGGCGGCATTACAAGGCTCCAACTGTCCCTTCAGAAAGGCGACCTCTTGTCAGATCAGATCGTAGCCGGTTCAAATCAATAAGCTCAGGGCGTCCCCCTTTATTGGCTCTAACCTACTTTTATTACGGATGATATCCATAATTAATTTGTTGCAGGCCTCACTGATAATGCTATAATCGAGATGATCAGTGGAGGGAGGCACTGGTTGAGAATATTTGGGTGATTTCCTGGCAATTGGGTGCCTGGTGACATGTTCGTCTGCAGGGTTAGGTATAGTGAACGTAGGAAACTACAGATGCTGGCCGATCCGGCTGATCGGCCAATGGTAGAAATAGGTAATGAGGGAGATTAAGATGGGCCATAAACAGTTAGTTAGTTCTCCAGTTGTTATATTGGTTGTTCTTGCTATAACAACAATAATCGGCTGTAGCGGCGGAAGCAGCAATAACAGCTCTCCAGGCTCGAGTCCAAAGCAGTTAACGGAGTTTCGTTTTGAAAGTCCTGAAGGTATGGGCGTTATTGATGAGTCAGCAAAAACCGTATCAGTAACCGTTCCATACGGTTCAGATGTGACTTCACTTATAGCCGTGTTCAGTGCAACAGGGGTAGAGACAACAGTGAACGGGGTGGAGCAGGAAAGCGGGGTAACCGAAAATGATTTCTCGATCCCTCTGGCCTATACGGTGACGGCATCGGATGACTCAACGGCCGAATATATTGTGACGGTATTGGTTGCTGCAAGTGATGCCAAGGACATAACGTCCTTTACCATTGCGGGACAAAGCAGTTCTGATATCAGCGGAACAGACATTACCGTGGTAATGCCGTATGGAACAGCTGTAAGCAGCCTTGCTCCTGCAATAATCCATACGGGAGCAAGCATAAACCCTGCATCAGGAGACGCTCAGGATTTCACAAGTCCGGTTGTATATACCGTAACAGCTCAAGACGGCAGTACAAAAGAATATACTGTTACCGTATCAGTACCGGAAGAAACGACCATGGTTTTCGACTTCATGACAGATGGCGATGCGCTGGTGCGTGACGCCGGCAGCGACTGGTTCTTTGACGGCGGTTATACCGGAAATTATGCGGATGGATACTACATGAGCCAGACGAGCATCGCTGCGCCCTGGCTGTTTACCGGAGACTTCACCGTAGAATTCGAATTTTATCTGAAAGTGCTGACGGATGAGAATATCTACCGTTATGCCCTGCGCCTGGTTGACCCTAACTGGGAAAGCGCTGCGAATCGCCGGTTTTTTGATTTTGCTGCCTATTACACTACCTTCCCGGCAAGTGATGATCCAAACACGTATTATCAAATCAGTCAGGGTAATGGATCATATTCATCGAATGATTACGATGGAAATGTACCAGGGGTAGGGAGCGGAATCAATACATGTACCTTGGTGAAAGAAGGAAATAATATATCTGTTTACATGAACGATACCCTTGTCAGGACCGTGACCATAGCCGCAGCCAATCTGCCGTCTATAGGATATGCGCCTTTTATCCATGGGCATAACAGCTCGGATCAGGCCGACAGTAATTTCTACCTCAGGACGGTGACGGTATATTATGTCTCGGATGAGGTGGAATACCACAACTGGAACGAATGATTATGCGGGCATCAGTAGCCGCCCATGGCCATGCATAATTTTCATTTCGATGAACCTTTATCTTCCCCTGTACGGGGCACGGCGCGCCGTGCCCCGTACAGGGGCCCAGGTCAAAAAAGGGACGATGAAATGGAGGGTCTGACCAAGACAACCAACTGGAATACCTGGATAATTGATCAGAAGAAGACCCTTCTTAAGGCTTAGAAGGCCCCTCTTGACCCCGAAAAGAGGGTTGAACAATTGTTGAGATCTGACAACCCCTTTTTGTATTGCACCTGTTATGATCAGAGAATTATATCCAGGACATGCACGGGAGCTTTCCCGTCTTCTCCGCTATCTTGACTGAACCGGGCAGGTAACTATATTTGAGGAATAAGATGAAATGTTTTGTCAGTAACCGCGTCTGAGGAGCTTGCCATGGTAAAAAAGCACAATCATGTAGGAATGAAAACACGGTCTCTTATGATCCCCGCCATCTGTCTGTGTATGCTGTTCACAGTGGTTTGGTCATGGTTGGATCCGGTCGCAGCCTCGGATCAGGACATGGTTGAATCGCAGCAGGCATTTGGAGTGGCTTACCAGGTCTTGTCTCACCCCCGCTGCCTCAACTGTCACCCTGCGGGGGATGCACCGACTATCAGGGACGACTCGCAGCCCCACAAGTTCAATGTAAAGCGGGGCCCCGAGGGCAAGGGGGTTGATCCGTTGAAGTGCCTCATGTGCCACAGGGATGCAAACCAGCCGGATGGGCCTCCCGGAGTACCCAATTGGCATATGCCTCCGGAGAACATGCCCATGGTCTTTCAGGGCCGTACCTCTGCAGAACTGTGCCGCCAGCTGAAAGACCCGCTGCGCAATGGCGGCAGGACAGGAGAACAGGTTATTGGACATATCGACAAGGACCCGCTTGTTTTGTGGGGTTGGAACCCGGGCCAGGGACGTGCGGTCCCGGAGATGACCCACGAGGAGTTTTCTGCAAAAATGCATGCGTGGGTGGAAAAGGGCTGCGCCTGCCCTGAATAAGGGTCAGGGGGCGCGCCTTGGATATTGAATCCGTCTTCGCCTTTTTGCTATGCCGGACACGTCCTGCTTCGCTCATAAGCTTCGCCGGACGAGAAGCTTAGGGTTCGATTTTCCGCGGCTTGCTTAAGGAGCGGGGATCAGGGCAAGCATAAAGGGATCATACCGTTGAATGCTTGCACGCCCTGAACCCCAAACCCTGCATCCTGAACATCGTTTTCATCCCAATGCATCTGACTCTACGGGTATGAATTCCACCGCAAATAAGGTATAGAGCGTCTCATGAGTATGATTGAGCTAAAAAACAACAGTGAAATTCATGGTTACCTGGACGCACTGGATAAACACGACCGAAAGGTAATCGCCGTTGATCTGGAAGCCGAATTAAATCTTCACTGCTATGGGGAGCATGTATGTCTTATCCAGATCTTTGACCTGGAGAATGAAATTATCATCGATCCTTTCAAATTCAAGAACAGTGAGGGCATAAAGAGGTTGTTCGAAAAACGTGATTTATTAAAGATCATGTATGATTCATTAAGCGATGCGGCGTTGCTTGAGACGGTATACGGCATCAAGCTTCAGTCTGTTCTCGATCTGAGACCTGCGGTCGCCCTCCTGAAATATCCGAAGCAGAGCCTGGCACATATTCCGAGTGAAGAGCTGGGAAATGCTCCCCTGAATAAAAAGAAGTTCCAGCAATACAACTGGATGAAAAGACCGCTCGACAAAGCCGCCCTCGAATATGCCATGGGTGATGTGAGATATTTATTCAGGTTGAAGGACGTGTTGTTTGACAAGCTCAAAGACAATGGGCTGCTCGATACCTATATCCTCGAAAATCTCATGCTTCAGGATGGAAAGAATAATAAAAAGAAACTGGCAAAATATGAAAAAGCCAAAGGGTATCGCCAGCTCGATAAAAATCAGCAGCAGATGTTCAAAGAGATTTTTATTCTTAGAGATGCATTTGCAAAAAAAATTAACAAACCGCCCAATTATGTTTTCAGTAATGCCATGCTGCTTGAGCTGTGCAGGGATAACATTAAGGATCCGGCCTTTGTTGAACAGGGGATCAACCTTCATATCGAACGCTCGATACAGGATGAAATTCTTACTCAGTTTACACAAATCGTGCAAGGCCGGCTGGGAACATAAAATAATGGGGGGGGCTGGAACTCAAGGGGACGTTTCTATTATTTGAAAATAGGAATGTCCTCCAATTGCCGCTCTTTATCCGGAATAGTTTATTTGACCTTTTGATTTATGGAAGGGACAACAATACTTAAGCAGTGAATATGAAAAAAACAGAAACGTCCACATTTAACATATGATAAGAGGCATAAGATAAGGAGATGCCAATGAATGGAAAAAGATGTGAAGAAAGTGCTCTGAGTATAGCCTACCTGATGGAACCCAGTGATGCGAACCTTGCAGGAAACGTGCACGGAGGTATCATCATGAAGCATATTGACAACATTGCCGGGACGGTTGCCTTCCGGCACGCAAGGTCGAATGTGGTCACGGTTTCCGTCGACAGGCTTGATTTCCATGCACCGGTGTACATCGGGAACCTCTTGAAGCTCAGTGCAAGTGTGAATATGGTGGGCAGGACATCCATGGAGGTGGGTGTGCGGGTTGAGGCTGAAGAAATGCTGACAGGAAAGGTCAACCATACCGCTTCCGCATACCTCACGCTCGTGGCCCTTGACGAGCATGGTGTACCGAAGCAGGTTCCTCCGCTCCTGGTGGTGAGCGACAATGAAAAACGCAGGCATGCAGAAGCAACCCAGCGGAGAAAGGTGCGGCTTGAAGAAAGACGCAGAGAAAAGGCATGATCACACGTTTCATAAAAAGGAGGAAACGATGTGAAAAATAGAAACGTCCTCTTTGTCTCTACCACCCTCGTCAAGAAACCAGAGAGCGGTATTTCTCGCTGCCGAAATCATAAAAACATTGACTAATGCTGGTCTTTAAGTAAATTGATTGTGCTTGTTAAGATTAATGGTCCGGCAAGGTCGAACGCATAAGGGTAACCGTACCCGCAATCAAAAACATAAACTGCATCACTAGAAAGGGGACCCCAAAGATGAAGTGTGAACCTTCTCCGACAGCACCACTTCCATGGCGACGCACCTGGATTATGATGGCTCTGGCAGCGTTGCTGCTGACTCTGACCCTACCCGCGGCGGCGGACGAGGTTAATCTGGCGCTTGGCAAGACTGTAACACCCCTCACCAATATCCAACTGGGAGCCGCTGCAAATGTGGTGGATGGCGACTACGAAACGGTTTGGTACAGCTATCAGGGGCAACCAAACCAAATTTCCTTCACGCTTGACCTTGAGAGTGTAGTAGAGCTTGGCGGCTTCCGCTTGCAGCCGTCGCAAACAGAGGGCTATTTCATCGAGTCCTCGATTGACGGGATTACATGGGAACTCCGCTACACGGAAACGGACTGGGTTCCTTCGGATGAATGGCGGGACGAAAGACTCCGTAACATCGTGATCAGCGAGCCGTACCAGGCGCGCTACCTGCGCTATACCGGCACCAATGAGCATAACGCCTACGTCGGAGTTCTAGAATTCGAAGTTTACGGCGTGGCAGAGGAGATCGCTTTCGAAGGCGGCGACGGCAGCGTGGACGATCCCTGGCAGATCAGCACAGCAGCACAGCTGAACAGCCTGCGCAATTATCTGGGGGCAGAACATGCCGACAAGCACTTCGTGCTGATCAACGATATCGACCTGGATGTCGCGCCCTACAATGAAGGCTCCGGCTGGGACCCGATCGGCAGCTATGCCGGCTGGGAAGACCCGGCAAATGAATATTTCAGCGGCTCTTTTGACGGCGGCGCCTATACCATCAGCGGCCTGTTCATCAACCGGCCCGCGACGGACGGGATTGGCCTGTTTGGCTGCACAGACGGCGCAGTCATCGAAGATCTGCAACTGGCCAACGTGAATATAACCGGTGACCTCTATGTTGGTGGACTGGTCGGATTTGCCCAGGACACCACCATCGCCAATGCCGGCACGACAGGGTCTGTCACCGCCAGCGGCGGCGGGCGTGGCGGAGGCCTGGCAGGCATGGTCATCGCGTCATCGACTATCAGCGGGTCCAGTTCAAGCTGCACGGTGAATGTGCCCGGCAGCACCAACGCCGGTGGCCTGGTGGGCCAGCTTGAGGAATCAACCATCGAAGACTCCTTTGCCACGGGCGCGGTGACCGGTGCCCAGGATCTGGTGGCCGGCCTGGTGGGCGAAGCCAGAGAGGACTGCAGCATTATCCGCTGCTACGCCACAGGCAATGTCGCAGGTGACGGGGATGTCGGCGGACTGGTGGGCGATCTGAGCCATGGATCTTCAATTACCGATTCTTATGCCACGGGCACGGTGGACGGCACCGGCAGCTGGCGGGTTGGTAGCTTGGTCGGCCGTGCAGGTTCTTCCACCGGCGTAGGCGAAGTGTCCGCAATCAGAGGCTCTTTTGCTACCGGCGCGGTGACCGGGCTCAATGATGTCGGCGGGCTGGTGGGGAGGGTCGAGAACAATATGGGGGGCGAGGTCACCATCAGCGACTGCTACGCCACCGGCAATGTGACGGGAACCGGCTATGTGGCCGGGCTGATCGGGGAAAGCAGCGCGGATGTGACAATTGCCAATAGCTACGCTGCAGGAGCGATAACGGGCAGCACCAATGTCGGCGGCCTGGCCGGATCTTCCCTCGGTAGTATCACCAGCTGCTATTACGATGCCACGACAAGCGGCCAGGCGGATACAGGCAAGGGCGAGGGTCTTCCGACCGCAGAGATGAAACAGCAGGCCTCCTTTGTCGACTGGACATTCCCCGGTGTCTGGAAGATTGCCGAAACCTTCACCTATCCCTATCTGAGCTGGCAATCGCTTGACACCATCGGCGGCATTGAGGTCGCAATCATTCCCGACGACGGAAGCGATGTCCGGGGAGGGCACATCCTCACTTACGGACCGACCGAGGACGACAAAACCACTGTGCAGAGTAAAATCCCCGCCCCCACCACCGAAGAGGCAGAGGGCGAGCAGCAGGTGGTAACCCGTGCGGCCCTGGGTGGAGCGCGCGCCGTGGTGGCGACCGAGGCCAACGGCGAGAGCCGCACTTGGTATGAGGTCTATGATGACGAGAACGAACAGTGGCAACAGGGTTCTGCAACCCTGCCAGGTGAGAGCACCTTTGCGGCCGGCAGCCTGATCGTCATTGAAGAGGGTGCAGACGGCCTGCAGATGCGCATCGAAACAACCGTAACCGATGAACTTCGATTCTAAGGGGGACGATTATTATGAAAAGACTACTATTTGTTGTGCTTGCCTTTGTGATGGCCGCAGGGATCGCGGGTTGCGGGAGCAGCAGCGACAGCGACTCCAGTCCCAGCACTGGAATAATCGCCATGGAGCTTGGTGTAGAGTATCAGGTCAATAGCGGTGACCGGGTTGAACCCGATGGTGCCGATTCGACCGAGGTGTCCGTACGGCATGTCTTCGAAGACGACACCAAATACGTCACCCTGCTGTCCGGCAGTGCATTACTGCATCAGAGCACTCCCTGAAAAGGTAACCGCCAATTAAACCGCAACTCAAGGGGACGTTTTTATTATCTGAAAAATAGGAACGTCTCCTTTATCTCCAGAAACGTCCCCTTTATCCGCGGCTTTTATCAAGAGTAACCATGGGTATTGAAATTTAGGTGGAACAAATTATATCATTGTTATATTGATATGTTGCAAAGGAGGTTATGAACATGGCAAAATCAGGTGATGCAAAGAAAGAAGAGAAGAAGAAACCGCAGAAAACAGCAAGAGAAAAGAAACAGGCAAAGGTAGATAAAAAGAAGAGCAAGTAGTTTTTCTGTAACAAGGGAAGAAATAGGGGGCATCCGTGCATGATGTCCCCCGGCACTAATCAGAGCGGTAAGCTCTCACACGCCCGTTGACAACGGGGCGAAGGGTGGCAGTTCAGAGGGAAACTATCCGGATTCATCCAGAACCCTTCGAATGGTATTTGCCAGGTCCTTCATCACCAGGTCATAATTGGGGACAGGTTCACCTTTCTATACGAATGAAAGGAAGCGGATGTGGTTGAATTAAAGACAGAGCGATTGACAATCAGAGGGTTCAGTTTTGTCGACGCTGCGTTTATTCTGAGACTCCTGAACGAGCCCAGCTTCATTGAGAATATCGCGGACAAAGGCGTTCGTAATCTGGATGATGCTCGACGATATCTGCGTGAAGGGCCATTGGCGAGTTATGAGCGATATGGCTTTGGGTTGTGGCGGGTTGGCTTGAAAGTGGACGATTCGCCGATCGGAATGGCTGGCTTGCTTAAGCGGGATTTCCTGGACGATATCGATCTCGGTTATGCCTTGTTGCCGGAGTTCTGCGGTGCCGGGTATGCCTTTGAAGCATTGTCTGCTGTTATGGAGTACGCAAGGCGGCGCCGGAATGCGAAGCGAGTGGCCGCGATTGTGAATCAGGAAAACGACTCTTCGATGAAGTTGCTTCGCAGGCTCGGTTTTGAGCAATGTGGGACGGCACGGTATCCCGGAGAACATACAGAGCTTAGTCTATGGGAGTCTGTCGAAGAATGATTGAATAATTCAGTGACGGATTCGCTTTTCTCATATCATGCGTCGTCCGTGCCGGATTCTTTTTGAAAATACGACAAGCTGCTTCAGGAGTAGTATGGCATACTATCATGAACGAGCCATAGTTGCATGGGCATGAGGGAATATACTTGATCCACACGGGAATTCGAGCCCTTTATTTGATAGGTTGATGATAAATTATCAATCAGCCCCAGATAAATGCCTTTTGACTGATTACGCAAAGGTCTACAAATGCCGAAAAGCATACTAACCGATATCCGAGACTGTCTGGTTGCGTCTCGGCGGAGTGTATTTTTATCGAAATTGATTCAGGAGAAGATATGAAGACAGTATTTAAATTCCCGGCATTTTCTGTGCTCTTGATTGCATGTATGTTGACTGCCTGCGGTGGCGGAGGTGGTGGCGGAGGCGGAGGAAGTACCCCCACCTACACGGTGACCTATGACGGCAATGCCAGCACGGTCGGGAGCGTGCCCATGGACAGCACCAGGTATGAAGAAGGGGCTGTGGTAACGGTGCGAGGCAACACCGGCACCCTGGAAAGGGATGGCTATAGCTTTGCCGGGTGGTGCGTGAATGACGATGGCGTGGGCACCAGCTACATCCAGGGCCAGACCTTCAGTATGGGTGCCGCGAACGTAATTCTCTATGCGAAGTGGACACAGAACCCCACCTACACGGTGACGTATGACGACAACGCGGCCGATAGCGGAAGCGTGCCCATTGACAGCACCAACTACGAAGAAGGGGCTGTGGTGACGGTGCTCGGCAACACCGGCAACCTTGAGCGGGACGGCTATAGCTTTGCCGGCTGGTGCGTGAGTGATGATGGGGTTGGCACCAGCTACACGCAGGGTCAGAGTTTCAGCATGGGGACCGCCGACGTTATTCTCTATGCGAAGTGGACGGCGAACCCCACCTACACGGTGACGTATGACGGCAACGGGGCAGATAGCGGAAACGTACCAGTTGACAGCACCAACTACGAAGAAGGGATTGTGGTGACGGTGCTCGGCAACACCGGCAATCTGGCAAGAGACCATTATACCTTTGCCGCCTGGTGCGTGAGTGATGATGGGATTGGCACCAGTTACACGCAGGGTCAGAGTTTCAGCATGGGGACCGCCGACGTTATTCTCTATGCGAAGTGGACGGCGAACCCCACCTACACGGTGACGTATGACGGCAACGGGGCAGATAGCGGAAACGTACCAGTTGACAGC
>JAHDOV010000041.1 GCA_018434685.1 Deltaproteobacteria bacterium | reverse complement strand
CCAGTCCGGTTCGGAGGGAGGGGCGGTGCAAGCCAATGCACCGTTCCTACCCCTATCAGTGTTACCGGGCACACCCTCTGTAGGAGCCGCTTCAGCGGCGACCATGTTTAAGCAGGAGAATCCCAATCTCAGGCATAACCCACTGTAGGAGCCGGTTCAGCGGCGACCGTGTTTAAGCAGGAGAATCCCAATCTCAGGCATAACCCCCTGTAGGAGCCGGTTCAGCGGCGACCATGTTTAAGCAGGAGAATCCCAATCTCAGGCACACCCCCTGTAGGAGCCGGTTCAGCGGCGACCATGTTTAAACCGAAGAATAACAACCTCGGTCATACACTATGCGGCAGGCCATGGTGTTGCCGAAGGCAGCTCCCTGACAGCGGGACGATCAAGGTGCACGGTAACGGCAGGCAGTTCGCTTCGCTCGCAGCCTGCCCTACAAACTGACGATGCCCGGTTCGGGAATCAGGGTTCAAGAGACAGGAATACACCATTCTGCCGGAGCGCCTTCAGGCGCGACAATGGCTTGCAGCGAGGCCGATGACCGGTCGCGGCTGAGCCCGTTCCTGCAGTGTTACCGGGCACACCGTTACTCCATTCCACCACACGTATCCCTTGACCCGTGCGGCCTTAGGTACTACAAGGCATTTCCATGGTGGACCGCTTCCTGAAGATACTGAGAGATTCCTGCGGGGTACGCCCGGGGATGTCTGTTCTCGTGTGCTGTTCCGGCGGAATCGACTCCATGGTGCTGCTCGATCTCATGAGGAGGGCTGCAGCAGCCCTGAACCTCAGGATCGGCGTCGTGCATGTGGATCACGGGCTCAGAGGCGAGGAATCGAGCAGTGATGCCCGCTTTGTTGCCGGGCAGTGCGAAGAGATGCGCATCGAATCCTTTGTGTATGCCCTGGGCATGGACCCAGCGGGTGCGAACCTCGAGGAAGAGGCCCGCACGAGGCGCTACGATGCCATCATGCGATGCAGGAAAGAACACGGTTTCGATGCCGCGGTCACCGGACACACCATGGACGACCAGGCGGAGACGCTCGTCTACCGCTTCATACGCGGCAGCGGCATACGCGGCCTGGCAGGGATGGACTACGCCAGTCCGGATGATCTCCTGCGGCCCCTGCTCGGGTTTTCCCGCGCCGAGATCGAGGCGTATGCAGAGCAGGGCAGCATCCAGTACGTGGAGGACAGCACGAACGACGATACCAGGCTCGCCAGGAACCTCATCCGGCACGAGATCCTGCCACTCATGAAGAAGATCAACCCGCTCGTGGTCCAGTCTGTCTCGCGCCTGTCAGAGATTGCCCGGGAAGAGGGTGGGGCCCTGGCCGGGATGGCCGACGCACTGGAGCGCCGGGCGCTCGTGGTCGACTGGAACCTCGTGCGCGCCTACAGGGCCAGCGATCTGAGAGATGCCCACGAGGCGGTCGCAAAGCGCATGATCATCAATGTTCTCTCCGAAATGCTCCACGAGCCCCGGGGGGTCGACGCCATCCAGATCCGCTCTGTCATGGAGGTGCTGCAGGGAACAAGGCGCGGCCATACCGTAAAGAGGCTTGTCAAGTCGCAGCTCGATGGAGAGGCCCTGGTGTTCTCGACTGCCGGGAAGGGCCCGTTCTACGACGTGCCGGTCGAGGCCCCGGGAGTCTGCCGGATCGAGGCCATCGGCCAGACGATGCGGATAGAGTCTGCCGGCGGCATGTCCCTGCCGCTTCGCACCCGTTCGTACCTGCCGGGTGACCGTATCGGCACGAAACGGGTGGTGAAGCTTTTGTCTGACCGCTCTGTGATGAAGTCCCTGCGAGTGTTCTGGCCGGTGGTGCTGCGGGGAGACGAAATAGTCTGCGTCGCAGGCATCGCTTCCCCGGAGATGGAGACCGGCATAGAAACGGAATTTCCCGCTCATGGATAAAATATTTGAAAAACTCTCAGACATAACAGCGGCAGGCGGGCTCGTCATGCCGCTCAAGGCGCTCATCGTCGCCTCGGCGTTCCTGAAGAGACGCAGGACCGTCCTGTGGATTGTGGAGAACACCGACGAGATGTACCAGGCACAGGAAGACCTTGCCTGTTTCCTCGACGAGTCGTCCATCCACAGCTTCTTTCCGGCCGATATCAGGCCCTACCAGGATGACAGCCCGTCCCGTGAGATCGTGGCGCACCGGATATCGATTCTCTACCGTCTCATGGAAGGCTCCCCCATGGTGGTCATTGCGCCGTTTTCAGCCGTGATGCCCCGCGTTATCAGCAAGGGCGACCTTGCCGAAGCGGCCAGGACAATCAGGGTAGATACGGATATCGACCGCGATGAGCTGGCCCGCACCCTCCTCCACGGGGGATATACCCGCGAGGCCCTCATAGACGATGTGGGGCAGTTCAGCATGAGGGGATCGGTGATCGACATCTTCTCTCCGGGTATGGCCCAGCCCGTGCGCATCGATCTGTTCGGCGACACCGTGACGTCCATAAAGACCTTTGACCTGAGCACCCAGCGGTCGCGCAACGACATCACCTCCGCACTCATCCTGCCGGCGAGTGAGGTCCTGCTGGATCTCGATCACATGAAGCATGCCCGCCCGGCACTGAGAAGGATGAAGGACCCGTCGGTGCAGTACCTCATCGGCGATATGGAGCAGGGGATCTATACACCGGGGCTGGAGGCCTACCTGCCGCTGTTCTACGAGTCTGCGGCATCCGTGTTCGACTACCTTCCGCCGGGATCCGTCCTGTCATGCCCGGACAGGATCACGCTGGCAGATCTGTGGGAACGAGAATTCGACCGGTATTCCCTTGCCTATGACCGCTCGGCCGATAATGCAAAGAAATTTCTCCCGCCCGAGGAGCTGCTCGTGGAGAAATCCTCTGTCCTTGGCGCCGTTGAAAAGGCGGCTCATCACATCGCCACGTCCATTGGCTCCACCGGCACGAGCGTAGAATACAAGGGCGCTTCCCTCGCCGCCTACGCGGGCAAGGGGACCGACGAGGTATTCGATTATATAGGCTCGCTTCTCGACGAGGGCCTGGAGGTGTTTGTCTTTGCCGGCACGCAGATGCTCCTGGAACGGCTGGAATATTCATTCACCAAGCGGGGCATCCAGCCGGGCAGGGCCCAGGGGCAATCGATTCTCAGCAGGAGCGGGTGGAGCGCAAAGGTTCAGCTGGTTGAGGGCGCTGTCTCCACCGGGTTCATCCTGCCCTCCTTAGGGGTTGCCCTCATCAGCGCAGACGAGGCCTTCGGTGCAAAGAAACGCCGGAAGAGGGCAGCAGCCGGCGCAGCGGTGCTCAACCCGTTCACCCAGCTCAATGTCGGCGATGCCGTGGTGCACAGGGACAACGGCATCGGCATCTTCAAGGGCGTGGTCCGCATCGACCTCGAGGGATTCAAGAGCGATTTCATCCTCCTGGAGTACCTGGGCGGAGACAAGCTCTATGTGCCGGTCTACAAGCTCTCGCTCCTCCAGCGCTATATCGGCGAGGTGGACAATTTCATCATCGACAAACTGGGCGGGACCAGGTGGACCAAGGCAAAGACCAAGGCCAGAGAGTCGGTGGCAAAGCTGGCAAACGAGCTCCTGGCGATCTACGCCAAGCGGGAGAGCAGCCGCGGGTTTTCGTTCGATACCTCGCCCGGCCTGATCCAGGAATTCGAAGATACCTTTCCCTACGATGAAACCGACGACCAGCTCAAGGCCATGGAAGACATGTACACGGATATGGCCTCGCACAAACCCATGGACCGGCTCGTGTGCGGCGACGTGGGGTACGGGAAGACCGAGGTCGCCCTCAGGGCTGCCTTCGTGGCGGTCATGTCGGGCAAGCAGGTGTCTGTTCTCGTGCCCACCACGCTGCTCGCCAGGCAGCACCTGAAGACCTTCCGGGAGCGCTTTGAAAAATGGCCCATACGGATCGAGGCGGTCTCGAGCTTTTCCTCTTCGGATGCGAACAAGGAGGTCTTCCAGGCGCTGGAAGACGGCAAGGTGGATGTTGTCATCGGCACCCATGCCCTGATCTCGGACAAGGTGAAGTTCAGAGACCTCGGGCTGCTGGTGGTGGACGAGGAACACCGGTTCGGGGTGAAACACAAGGAACGCATCAAGGCAAAGCGGGCGGAGATCGAGGTGCTCACCCTGACAGCCACGCCCATACCGAGGACCCTGAACATGGCCATTTCGGGAATCCGGGACCTGTCGGTCATAGAAACCCCGCCTGCGGAGAGAAAGTCGATCGAGACCATGATATCCCGGTTCGACGAAGAGGAGATCAGGCAGACGATCCTGCGGGAACTGGCCAGGGGAGGGCAGGCGTTCTTTGTCCACAATCAGGTCGCCACCATCGAATCCATGGCCCGGCACCTCCGGCTACTCATGCCGCAGGCCCGGATCGGCGTTGCCCACGGGCAGATGTCCCGGACCGCCCTGGAGCGCATCATGGCCGGATTCCTGGACAGGTCCATCAATGTCCTGGTGACCTCGGCAATCATCAGCTCCGGGATCGACATCCCCTCGGCAAACACCATCATCATCAACCGTGCGGACAAGTTCGGGCTGGCCGATCTCTACCAGCTGCGCGGCAGGGTGGGCAGATCGAAGACCAAGGGCTTCGCACTGCTCCTCATACCCGAGGTGGGGCAGATCACCAGGGATGCGAAGAAGAGGCTTGCCGCCATAAAGGAATACGAGTCCCTTGGTGCCGGATTCCAGATGGCCCTGCGGGATATGGAGATCCGGGGAGTGGGCGACATCCTCGGCAAGGCCCAGTGGGGCCATGTAACGGCAGTGGGGTTCGAACTCTTCCAGCAGATGCTCAAGGAGGCCGTGGACAAGTCCCAGGGACGGGAGGTGGTTCCGGAGCTGGATCCCGAGATAAAGATCGGGCTCGATGCCTATATACCCGAGGAGTACTGTCCGGACCAGCACCTGAGGCTGGGCCTCTACAAGAGGCTCTTCTCCGCGGGCGCCGACGAACTGCCCGTCATACTAGAAGAGATCTCGGATCTCTACGGACCGGTTCCCGGACCTCTGAAGATCCTCATGGGGGTTGCCGAGATCAGGGACATCATGAAACGCATGCGGCTGAAAAAGCTCGAGAGGCTCGATAACCGATTGAGATTGTATCTCGCACGTGATAGCAAGATTAACCTTGAGAAACTTATTGCTCTTGTGACAGACAAGAATGGAAGGATCTTCCAGGAGGGTATTGCGGAAATACCCATGGGGCCCGACAATGTGCACAATGAGATACGTGACATTCTCCATAGTATTGCTGAGCATCCTGCTGGGCGCATGTGATCGCGCCGGGGACATCTGCGTGATTACCGTGGGCGATGCCTGCATCACCAGGCAGGGCTATCGGGATCGGCTCGAGCGGTTTGCCGAGGAATCCATGATCAATTCCGAAGACGTGCTCCAGGAGATGAAACCTGTCGTGGCAGGCAATATCGTCGAAGAGCAGCTCATCCTCCAGTATGCCGGCAGGGGGTTCGTCACCGTGACCGATCAGGAGGTCGATATTGCCATGAAAGGGCTCATGCAGGGCATGAACCAGGAAGACCTCAATGCACTCCTGACCGAGGAATACCGCTCGCTCTCCGACATGAAGAATTTCATCCGGACCAGGCTCCTCATCGACCGCACAGTGGAAAAGGCTGTCAAGAAAGAGATCGCTGTCCCTGCAGAGAAGATACAGCAGTACTACCAGGAGCACCTGGCCGAATTCTATCGCCCCTCGTCCGTTGAACTGTACCATGTCTTTGTCAGAGACAAGTACCAGGCCAAAGAGGCGCTCGTCATGCTCCGTTCCGGGGTGTCCCTGGAACAGGTGGTGATGCACTGCAGCGAATCGAAGGATAACAAGGATTCAGGATTCATGGGGATATTCGCGAAAGGCGAACTGCCCAGGGAGGTGGAAGATGTCGTGTTTTCCATCCCCGAACGCCGCTACTCCGAAATAATCGAGACCCAACGGGGTTTCCATATTTTTTATGTTGCAAAGAGAACCAAACCGGGTACACTGCCCCTTGTCGAAGCGGCTGACCAGATACGGGACGAACTCGAGGGGGAGCTCTTTGAAGAGAAGTACAGCGAGTTCATCGATGAACTCAAGAAAGAATATACCGTCGAGGTGAAGTGGGATGAGATCAATTCTATCTCTGTTAAGGAATAACTACCGGGAGTGCCTTGTTCTCGTTCTCTTTCTCCTGATGACCGGCGTTGTCCAGGCCGAGCGGATCGAGGGGATAGTAGCGGTTGTGGACGACAGGATCATCATGGTGTCGGACCTCAGGCAGCGTATGGAGGAGCTCGGTGCGCCGCTCGAAAACCGGGTGGCTCAGCGCCAGGTTCTCGAACTCATGGTGGAGGACATCGTCGTCGGGAAGATATACAAGTCGCTCGGGTTTCCGCTGGTGAATCAGCAGGAGGCAGAGCAGCTCGCCCAGAGAAACAAGATCAGCGTTCACGATGCCACCAGCATGATCATGAAGTCTACCCTCATGGATATCATGGTCAAGTCGCGGGTGGTCGTCACGGAGAACATGATCAAGGACTACTACAATGCCAGCGACGAGTACAGCGGCAGGCAGTCCGTACGGCTCAGGCAGATCCTGATAAAGGAAGACAGTGAAAAGGCTCAGAAGGCCTATGACGAGATCAAGGGCGGGGGCAGTTTCGAAGAGGTGGCCCAGGAATACTCCGACATCCTCCGTGCCGGCGGCGCGGATATCGGATGGGTGGCCATTGAGGATCTCACCGAACAGGTCAGAAAGGCGGTAGAGGCAGCAGGGCAGGGGGATGTCATCGGGCCCATGGAGATGAACAGCTATATCGCCATCTTTGAGATCGTGGAAAAGGGTGTGGCCGGCACCAGGAATCTGGAGGACACCCGCCCCGAGATCTTCGACAAGCTCGTCACCAAGTACCAGCAGGAGGCATTCCAGCACTGGCTGAAAAAAATGATGTCGGAATACTTTATCGGGATCTATATCTGAAGAAACAATGAGTAACCATCTACCACGTATGATCCGCACAGGATTATGGAACGGCACAATATCTTTTGAAGCAGTCCCTCAGGCCTTTTGCACCCCTGGCCCTTCATAAGAAACCATGAAAGACTTCATCGAGATCAAGGGAGCGAGCGAGCACAACCTCAAGGGATTCGACGTGAAGATCCCGAGGAACAAGTTTGTCGTCATTACCGGGGTGTCGGGTTCCGGCAAGTCTTCCCTGGCCTTTGACACGCTCTATGCCGAAGGTCAGCGCAGGTATGTGGAATCGCTGAGCGCCTATGCCAGGCAGTTCCTCGAGCAGATGCAGAAGCCCCAGGTGGAATCCATCGAGGGGCTCTCTCCGGCCATTGCCATAGAACAGAAGACCACCTCGAACAATCCCAGGTCTACCGTGGGGACCGTGACCGAGATCTACGATTATCTGCGGGTGCTCTTTGCCAGGATCGGGACCCCGCGCTGCTGGCAGTGCGGCAGGCTCATCGAGTCCACCACCATACAGCAGATGGCCCAGTCGGTCCTCTCGCTGGGCGAAGGGGGCAGGGTGATCATCTATGCCCCGGTGGTGAGCTCCCGGAAGGGCGAGTATGGAAAGCTCTTCGAGTCTCTGGCAAAAGACGGCTTTGTCAGGGTGCGCATCGACGGTGAGCTGTACGATATCGAAGACATTCCCGTGCTCGAGAAGAACAAGAAGCACAGCATCGACGTGGTGGTGGACCGGATCGTCATCAAGGAAGGCGTGCTCTCGAGACTCGTGGATTCCATCGAGATCGCCTGCAAACTCTCTGACGGCATACTCAAGGTCGGTGACGACAAGGGCGGTGAGACGGTCTATTCGGAGCACTACAGCTGCCCCGTGTGCAACATATCGTATCCCGAGATCTCACCGCGCATGTTCTCCTTCAACAATCCCCATGGGGCATGTCAGCGGTGCGGCGGTCTGGGCGTGCTGCTGGAAGTCGACCCCGAGTTTGTTATCCCCAACACGAACCTTTCGCTCATGGACGGGGCCATCGTCCCCTGGGGCGTGCCCCCGGGGAGATTCGCGCTCAGGATGATCCGGCACCTGGCAAGGGTGCTCGAGTTCGATATCCATACCCCCTTTGAGAAACTCGACAAGGACATCCAGCGCACGATCCTGTACGGAGGTCCCATCGGAGGGCCGTATGGAGCCCCGTATGAGGGGGTGATCCCCAACCTCACCCGGAGGCTCGGCGACAGCGAGAACGGGGAGATCCGAACCGATATCTCCCGGTTCCTCAACAACAGGGTCTGCCCGGAATGCCAGGGTGCGCGGCTGAAGAAGGAGATCCTCCACATCGATATCGAGGGGAAAAATATCTTCGATCTCACCAGCATGAGCGTCGATGATCTCCTGGAATTCTTCGAGAGGCTCTCGCTGAGCGCGAAGAAGCAGGAGATCGCTGCCAGGCTGATCAAGGAGATTAGGGACCGGCTCGGGTTTCTCACCTCGGTGGGTATCGGCTACCTGTCCCTGAGCAGGTCCTCGGGAACGCTCTCCTCGGGAGAATCGCAGCGGATCAGGCTGGCAACCCAGATAGGTTCTGCCCTGATGGGGGTGATGTACATCCTCGACGAACCGACCATCGGGCTTCACCAGAGAGACAACGAGCGTCTCATCAATACGCTCAAGCACCTCCGTGATATCGGGAACACCCTGATTGTCGTGGAACACGATGAAAATACCATACGGGATGCCGATCACGTCATCGACATGGGCCCGGGTGCCGGCGAACACGGCGGGAATATCATCTTCCAGGGTACACCCGAAGAACTGCTGGTGAGCGAAACCTCCCTGACGGGAAAGTACATCTCGGGCAGGCTCGCGATTCATCAGCCGGAAAAGAGGAGACGCCGGAAAAACGGGTCCATCCGAATCAGGGGGGCGAGCGCCAACAACCTGAAGTCCGTCGACGTGGATATCCCTCTGGGGGTCTTCACGTGCATCACCGGGGTTTCCGGATCGGGCAAATCGAGCCTGATCATCGACACGCTCTACCCGTACCTGAGCAAGACCCTGCTCGGCCCCAGGTCAGTTCCCCACCACGTGAAAGACATCGCCGGCATAGAGCATATCGACCGGGTCATCAATGTGGACCAGAGCCCTATCGGCAGGACACCGCGATCCAATCCCGCCACCTATACCGGGCTGTTTACCCATATCCGGGAGCTGTTCACCCTTCTGCCGGACTCTCGGGTCCGGGGGTACAAGCCGGGCAGGTTCAGCTTCAACGTCAAGGGCGGCAGGTGCGAGGCGTGCCAGGGAGACGGCCTCATCAAGATCGAGATGCACTTCCTTCCCGATGTGTACGTGGTGTGCGAACAGTGCCAGGGAAAGCGCTTCAATGACGAAACCCTGCAGATTCGCTACAAGGGCCATTCCATCGCCGAGGTGCTCGATATGAGCGTGAGGCAGGCATTCGAACTCTTCGAGGCGGTGCCGAAGATCAGGAAAAAGCTGCAGACCCTCATGGACGTGGGCATGGACTATATCAAGCTCGGGCAGAGCGCCACCACCCTCTCGGGCGGCGAGGCCCAGCGCACAAAGCTCGCACGGGAGCTCTCCAAACGGTCTACCGGGCGAACGGTCTATATCCTTGACGAGCCTACCACGGGCCTGCACTTCGAGGATATCAACAAGCTCCTGAAGGTGCTGCACCGGCTCGTGGACGAGGGCAATACGGTCATAGTCATCGAACACAACATGGATATCATCCGGTCAGCCGACTACATTATCGACCTCGGCCCCGAGGGCGGCCAGGCAGGCGGCACGGTCATTGCCAGCGGCACCCCGGAAGAGATTGCCTCTACCCCGGGATCGTACACCGGAGATTTCCTGAGACTCTCCCTGGCTGCCGAGAGCACCACTCATCCTGAAGAAAAGGTGCCTCAGTAGCCTGGAGACCTCGATTCCGTATACGACCCGAACCGGCTCCTGCAGCAGGGGGGGGCGATAACACTGTAGGAGCGGCTTCAGCCGCAACCGGACTGCTGCAAACCGCTGTCACGCCTGACTGCAAAATCCCGGATTCAACTTTCCGCAGCACATAACCGATATGTGGATCAACATTGAAATTTCCTAGGAGGGTAGCTTCATGAAAAGAATCTTTTTTCTCGGTATCGTTGTATTCGCTGTACTGTGTGTGGCCAATCCAAGCTTCGGCGAGGACCGGACCTACCGCTTAGAGGTGCTGCAGGTAACCGACATCGAGCCGTTCGAGCAGTCATACCAGGGCTTTCTCCAGGAACTGGAGAAGAACGGTATCGTCAAAGGCACGAATCTCACCGTCAATAGGAGGATCGTCGATTTTGACGTGGAAAAGGGCGGTCTCTGGAAGAAGGTCGGGGTGCTCATGAGGATAAAGAAGGAGGCGGGCGAGATCGTTGATGCACGGCCTGACCTTGTGCTCACCATCGGAACACCCGCCACCAAGTATGCCAAGGACAAGATCATATCGGCCGGGATCCCGCTCGTATTTTCCTCGGTGGCCATACCCGAGGCGGCCGGGTGCAAGTCCCTCACCGAATCGGGCCCCGGCTTTACCGGTGCCACCCTGTACATGGACATGAAGGATATCCTCCAGATCGTGCGACTGGCCTTCCCGACACTCAAGACCTTCGGCATGGTTCATACCGACGATGACAACGCCGTGGCACAGGTCGAAGAGGCCAAGGCAAAGGCACCGGCTGTCGGGATGACTGTTATCTCCAAGGAAATCGATAAAAAAGACAGTGTCGTACCCGGCGCGCAAGAGCTGATTGATCAGGGTGCCGAGGCCTTTGCCGTTCCGCTCGATACGTATTACGGCTTGAGGAACTACGAGGCGCCTAATGAACTCAAGGAGTTGACCCTTCCCCTTTCGATTCCTGTGATCAGTCTGGCTCTCATGAAGGTGCCCGGAGGCATTGTCTACATCGGCTCGGACTTCGGGATCATCGGTACACTCGCAGGCCAGCACGCGACCAAGATCCTGAAGGACGGGGTCGAACCCGGCAGCCTGCCCATACTCAAGCAGGAGGAACTGAAGATCCTCGTCGATACGAAACAGATGCAGGCCCTGAACATGCAGCTGCCCATGGAGATCCTGCAGCTGGCACAGGCCGTTCAATAGCGTACAGCCCTGTCACGTATCCCCATGCCCTCGAACAGGGTGTGGGGATATTTTCTGTGAGAGTATGCTTGGCATAACGATCGGTCTCATATTCATTCTCATCGGGGTGGAGTTCCTCTTTTTTACCGGCAGGCTTCAATGCGATGCCGACAATGCCTGCAAACAGGACAAGTCGTGGTACAGACCCCTGTCCGAATGGATTAAAGATCCGCACCACCGCGTTGCTTTAAGGGTTGTCGGGGCGTTGAGCCTGATAGTATCGCTGTATCTGCTGTATCTTGTAGAATAAGAGTATTACTCCACTGCGTTTACCTTCTCTGACCAGGGACATCTCCTGTACCTCACCCTTTAGTCCGGCGTAGCTCCAGCGAAGCCTGAAGCCAAAGGTGCACGCGGAAGCGGACGATAAGGCGGATTGAAAATAAATTAATGCAACATATTTAACTTACCGATATTCTTATCGTTTGATGAAATAGTTCTATTGGGAGGACTCTTATGAAGAAATCGGTCGCAGTTATTTTTCTGGTTCTTTTCTTTTCGCAGCCATGCCTTGCCGTTCACATCGAGGTGCTTCAGGTATCAAATATCGGTGCATTCGATGATGCATACAATGGTTTCGTGAGCGAACTGGCCAGCAATGGGATTGTCGAGGGCGAGAATCTTACCATCACCAGACATATTATCGATGCTGATGCAGACGTGAGTCTCTGGAAAAAAGTGGGTATTCTCCTGAAGATCAAATCAACTTCATCGAAGATTGTTGACGCAAAACCGGACCTGGTTCTAACGATCAGCACCCCGGCCACCAAGTATTCCATGAACAAGATCATTGACGCCGGTATTCCTCTTGTCTTCAGCTGTGTTGCAAATCCACCGATCATCGGCTGTCCGACCGTGGAAAAGAGCGGGCCTGGATTTACCGGGGCTACTCTGTATCAGGACCCATTGAATTTCCTGGTGCTTGCACAGATAACAAAACCGGATTTAAAGGTTATGGGCCTTATCCACAGTGATGACGATAATGCCATTGCCTTTGCCGATGAGATAAAGGCCAAGGCAGCCGGGTATGGTATTACCATTGTGCCCAGGGAAGTGGATAAATCCGAATCTATCAAACCCGCTGCATTGGAATTGATAAAAGCCGGAGTTGACTCCTTTGCCATACCCCTGGATGCATATTATGGGCTGCGCAACCTGGAGCCGGGAAGAGACCTCTTTAGTATATGTAAAGAGCATAAGATCCCTGTTTTCGCCTTTGCTAATTATGACGAGAAGGGTGCCTTATTGTATGCCGGGCCTGATTTCAAACACATCGGCGTCCTCTCCGGGAAACAGGCTGTAAAAATACTGAAAGAAAATGCCAAACCGGAAGATCTGCCCATTCTCAAGCAGGAAGATCTCAATATTTATGTGGATACGGAGAATGCAAAGCAACTGGGGATAGATCTGCCGGAAGAATTGCTGAAGATAGCCAGGAAGCGGTAATTGTATCTGCCCTCCATCAAGAAACTATGGTGCGCTGCAGACTGAACAATAGCCACACTTTTTAGCTTTATCTCTTTATCTTTCCGGGGAGTATATAGGGGTATGATTTGTGCAGAATCCGAGTGTGGAGGAGCCGGTCAAGCCTCCTCAAACCCAGATAGAGCCTCCAGATAAAGGCATCTTCCCGGTAGTAGGACCTCACCTCTTTGAGGGTGATCGGCTTCAGGGAGAATTCCGCGAGCTCGGTGGCAAAGAATTCGTTGGCCGTCGCAATGAGCATGGGGATATCCCTGCTGCGCTGCTCCTTGTAGAAATTGGCGATGAAATCCACCACCACGAGGTGGAAGTCGTAATAACGGTTCAGGACGTCGTCGAGGAACAGCCACTTGATGAGCCAGACGAGAAACGACGGTGCGCTCCTGAGGAACAGGTCCGGATTGAGCTGTTCCTTGCCGTCAATTCTCATCAGGGGGGTGCTCGTGTCGAAATAGGTAAACCGGATATCCCCGCCGATCGGGTTTGGGCCGGGGGAGAGCCCCTGGATGGCCCAGTTGGAGATCTGGCCGTCCAGGCCGATCTTTGTGCTGCTGTTCGATGCGTTGTGCGTCCAGACCTTTTTCATGACCATGAGTACCGCCTTGATGAGGTCGTTGAGGGAGGCACTGTCGAGGCGCTTGATGACCTGGTTGCCTATGGACTCGCCGGGCAGTTTCTCCTGGATGTTGTAGATCACCAGGTTGCCGCGGTCCGGGTATATCTTGGCTATGGCATATTGAGGCACCTCAATGCCGATATCCTCCTTGAGCATCCGGTTGTATTCATTGAACACCCATTCGTACGATTCCATCTCGCCACGCGTCCGGAAGATGGGCAGCCGCTTGTAGGCGAGGCCGAGCTGGGTCGGGTCCTGTATCTCGAAAATGGTGCTGATCTCTCCATAGCCGATTATCCGTGCCGGGATCACGCTCTGAGACGGCCTGCGCGGGTCGAGCCCCTTTTCGAAACGCTCGAGAAGATCGAGATCGATGCGGTCTTCAATCATGGCCATACCTCACTCAGCACAGGTTGAGCAGTTGTTTTGTCGTATCCAGTGATTTGTCGATTCGCTCCAGGATCTCATGAGCCAGATCGTTGTCGATGATCAGGGGAGGGAGGAGCTGGCTGATTCGTGTATCGTTATTTGCATAGACGCTCAGGACCCCGTTGTCGTAGCATGCCTTCGACATGAAGGGGCCGCAGTGCTCGTTTACCATCTCGATACCCATCATGAGGCCCAGCTGCCGCAATCCCACGAGTATCTCCGGGTGCTTCTTCTTCAGCTCGTCAAAGCCCTTGGCAAAGATGCGGGCAAGGTTCCTGACATGGGCCAGAAATTCCGGCCGCGACGATTCTTCGAGCACGGCCAGTGCCACCGGACACCCCACCTCTGCGCCGCCGTAGGTCGAGATGTGTATGAAGGGATTTTTGTTGAAAAAGGTTTCCAGCTCCGGCCTGAAGCAGGTTGCACTCATGGGATAGATCCCCCCGGAGAGGCCCTTGCCGATGACCATGATATCCGGGACCACGCCAAAGTGCTCTATCCCCCAGAGCCTTCCGGTGCGGCCGAGACCGGTCTGCACCTCGTCCATGATCATGAGAGCGCCATATTTGGTGCAGAGCTCCCGCACAAAGGGAAAGAAGTCGTCGGTCGGGATGGGCATGCCGTAGGTGGCAGGTATGGTCTCGAAGATGACCGCTACGGTGTTCTCGTCGATCTCCCGGACCAGGGACTTCTTGTCATTGAAGGGCACCTGCACGAAGCCCTGCGGCTGAGGCCCGAACGGCCTCCGGTACTGCTCGTCACCGGAGGCAAGGGCGTATCCGGTATGTCCGTGATAACCGCCGGAGGCGGAGATGATCTTGAGTTTCCCGGTAAAGCCGCGGGCGAGCTTGATGGCAAGATCGATGGCCTCGCCTCCGCCGACGCCGAATACCGTGTAGGACAGGTCTCCCGGGGTCAGTTCTGCAAGCCTTTCGGCCAGCTCTGCTCGCTGCTCGCTGATGAGATGATGGTTGCCGATATCCAGTTCGTCCAGGCTTTCCTTAAGGGTCTGCACTATCTTCGGATTCGAATGGCCCAGGTTGAAGACCCCGCCGTTGCAGTGGCAGTTTATCAGGCGCTTCGTGCCTGTCACATCCCACACGAACGGTCCCTGCCTGCGGCCGAACACGAAATCAATGCCGACGCTCGTGAAGAAGTCGGCCTTGCCGCTGGAGACATGATGCGAAAATCTCGATACGATGGCCTCTTTCGAGTCCTTTGCGCTGAATTTCATAGAGACAGCACCTCCCAATACAGGGAAAAGCCCTGCAGCAATCGAAAACAATGGTACCTTTAAACGATTCGATCAACCGATCGATCTGTCAATACCATACCCCCCCCAAACCGGTCAATGTTCAAGTGGTTCTCCCTCCCGGAGATGGATCTCGCAACAGGGGGTGAAGTCGAGAGAACCACCTGCAGAGGGTGAATTTTCCATCGTTCATATGGTCCGGAAAATGGGATAATTGTCTTGACAATACGAAAACATGTAATATAAGTGAGGACTACTCAAAATGCTTATAAGGGGGAACAAAACAGCATGGCAGTTAGTATCAGATTGACTCGTGGTGGCGCAAAGAAGAAACCTTTCTACCGGATAGTTGTTGCAGACTCGAAATGCAAACGCGACGGGAAGTTCCTTGAGATCGTCGGTCACTTTGACCCGAAGAGCAGACCCGAAAGCATAACCCTGGACATAGACAAGATCAAGGAATGGACCCAGAAGGGGGGTCAATTATCTCCTGCAGTGAGAAAGCTCATTAAAGAAAAAGGCTATTCTATCTAAGTCTGATTTAAAATAAAGTTGGTGAGGGTTAACGATGAGAGAGTTGATTGAGTACATCGCGAAGGCTTTAGTTGACAATCCCGAAGAGGTCAAAGTCTCAGAAGTTGAAGGTGAAGTGACATCGGTAATCGAACTCAGAGTTGCCAAATCAGACCTGGGAAAAGTGATCGGAAAAGAAGGCCGAACTGCACGGGCCATGAGAACACTCCTCACCGCAGCCTCTACCAAGATCAAGAAGAGGGCCGTTCTGGAAATCATAGAATAGATGGAAAACGATCTCATCGAGATCGCAGTGATAAAAGGCCCGAACGGCCTGAAAGGCAAAATGTGGATAACCCCGTACGGGGATTCTTTTGAAAGATTTTCTGCCTACACACATCTCATTATAGGTAACCAGGGCATATCAAGAAGAGTGATCTCGTGTGCCCAGCGAAAAGGCAAATATATTATCGAGCTGGAAGGCATAACCCACGTAGATCACGTCGAACGCATCAAGGGCGAACCGCTCTTTATCACAAGACAGCAGCTTGAACCTCTTAGAGAGGATGAGTTCTACTGGCGCGATCTGCTGGGTTCGGACGTTGTGGATATGGAAGGCAAGGCGATAGGCGAACTGGTGAACATCTTTTCCGCGGGCAGCAACGATGTTTTTGTCGTAGACAGGATAAAGCAGTACTACATTCCTGTGACAAAAGAGGTGGTCAGAGAGATCTCCCTGGAGAAGAAGACCATCGTGATCGATACGTCGCTGCTCGAGGACCTGCTGGATTAGCGCAAGAAGATCTCCATGATAATCAATATCATTACCCTCTTCCCCGAAATGTTCAAAGGAGTGTTCGAAGAGAGCATTCTCCACCGTGCCGTTGAAAGCCACAAGCTCGAGATCCGGATCAGTAACCTGAGGGAATACGGCCTGGGAGCTCACCGGGTAGTGGATGACTCTCCCTACGGGGGCGGGGGCGGGATGATCATCAAGCCCGAGCCCATAGCAGCAGCGCTCGAGGATATAACCGAGAAGGGCCACGTGGTCCTGACGACCCCGAGGGGAAAGCTCTTCCATCAGTCGGATGCAATACGACTGAGCTCTATGGCGGTCATCACGATTATCTGCGGCCACTACGAGGGCATCGACGAGAGGGTTACCGAGCTGTTTGTGGATGAGGAACTCTCCGTGGGCGACTATGTCCTCACCGGTGGAGAGATCCCGGCAATGGTGATTGCCGACGCCGTCACCCGCCTGATACCCGGCGTGCTGGGCAAGGATACCATCGAGACCGGCGATTCCCATTACAACGGCCTGCTCGAACACCCGCACTATACCCGTCCGCGCGAATTCCGGGGCCTGCAGGTTCCCGAGGTGCTGCTGTCGGGCGATCATGAACAGATACGGCTATGGCGGGAAGAAAAGGCAATGGAGAAGACACGACACATGAGGCCCGACCTGCTGGAGGCGGTGAAAACCCAGAACAGGCAGCCGGATCGATCCGGCGGGGAGGATTAGTGCTGTATGTAGGACTTATCCACTGGCCCTGTCTGGACAAGAACGGGAATGAGATCGCAACGGCGATAACGAATATGGATTTGCATGATTGTGCAAGAGTATGCTTGACATATGGTGTAGATACGCTCTATATCGTTCATCCATACCAGGCCCAGTTGGATTTTGCGGAAAAGATCATGGACCACTGGCTCAAGGGTTTCGGGGGAGATTATAACCCGTTACGAAAACAGGCGTTCGAAGTAATTCGACTGGTGAGAGACATAGAGGAAATTAAACGGCAGACCGGAGCACGGATGATAGGCACAACAGCTGCAAGACTGGACAAAAGCATCTCATGGGCAGATGCCAGAGATCAGGTACAAAGCGGTGATGTGTGCCTGCTGTTCGGAACGGGCTGGGGAATCGCACCGCGGGTTCTCGAGACCCTCGATGAGGTAATAGAACCGATCGAAGGCCCAGGTGATTTCAACCACCTGTCTGTTCGATCCGCCGTTTCCATAGCAATAGACAGGATTGTAGGGAGGTAACATATGAACGTTTTGGATCAGTTCGAGAAGGCGCAGATGAAGCAGGATCTGCCGGAGATAAGGATTGGAGACAAGGTACGCGTTTCCTTGAAGATCGTCGAAGGCGCACGGCAGAGGTCTCAGATATTCGAAGGTGTTGTTATCGCCCGTCACCGGGGAAACAATCGTGAGAGTATCACCGTTCGGAAGCAGTCCTATGCAGTCGGGGTGGAAAGGGTGTTCCCTCTTCATGCGCCGAATGTAGAGACGATAGAAGTGGTAAGCCATGCAAAGGTTCGCAGGGCCAAGCTCTATTATCTCAGAGAAAGAAGAGGAAAGGCCGCGCGGCTCAAAGAGATACGCTTCTAGAATGGCCCTTGAGGAAGACCTCCTTTCTCAAGGCCATTGGCCGATCTGCGGGGTGGACGAAGCAGGCAGGGGCCCGCTGGCAGGTCCTGTTGTCGCCGCCGCTGTTATCATCGACCCGTCTCATGAACTGAGACGGGTTGTCAAAGACTCGAAGAAATTAAGCCCGGTCAAGAGGGAACGGATCTACGAACGCCTCATCTCCTCAGAAGGGGTGTGGGTGGGCGTTTCCTTTGTCGATGCTTCCTCGATCGATGAGATGAACATCCTCCAGGCCGCCTTGAAGGCCATGACCGAGGCAGTGTCCGATCTGGGAGAATCCCCGGTCATCGCCCTTGTTGACGGGAATATTGCACCGCCCCTGTCCTGTTCCTGTATGCCGGTAATCAGGGGCGACCAGACCGAACCCTCCATCTCTGCCGCCAGTATCGTGGCCAAGGTGGTGAGAGACCGGTATATGATCCGGATGGACACCCTCTATCCGGGGTACGGGTTTGCCACGCACAAGGGGTACCCGACGAAAGCACACTACGAAGCCATACACTCCCTGGGAATCTGCCCCATCCACAGGAGAAGCTTCAAAGGTGTCGGATAGATCTACCAGGGTAAAGGGGATGCGGGGCGAAGAGATCGCCCGGAAGCATCTCAAGAAGCAGGGGCTGAAAATCCTCGAAACGAATTTCCGTACCCGGCAGGGCGAGCTCGATATCATTGCCCGTGAGAGGGACACGCTCGTGTTTGTGGAAGTGAAGACAGCACTGAATACGAATTTCGGCAATCCCCTGGAATGGATACCCCTGTGGAAACAGAACCGCATCGTCAAAGTTTCTCAATCATACCTGCTCAGCAGGGGGCTGCACGATATCCCGGTGCGCTACGATGTGGTCGGTGTGGATGCCGACAGGAACGTCTGCCATGTCAGAGATGCCTTCAGACCGTCAAGTGAGTTTTTTGTGTGACCCAAACCTCGGCAGGCTTGCGAAATGGCTGAGGATCATGGGGTTTGACACCGTATACCTGCGCCGGTGGGACGCTCACCTGGTCGATGAGGCGCTCTCGTCGGGAAGGATTGTGCTGACACGCAAACGCGCAATGGCCCGGAGAACGAACTGTATCGTGGTCCTCAGCGATCATATCCGGGAGCAGCTGGCCCAGGTGGATCGCGAATTCGACCTCGGGACCCATGCCCGGTGGTTCACGAGGTGTAATATTTGCAATGAGACCCTGATTTGTGTTAAACCGGAAAACGTGAAAGACCTCATCGCGGAATATGTATATGCAACCCAGAAAGAATTTGCACAGTGTCCACGGTGCTCTCGGATCTACTGGAAAGGCACACACCCCGATAAATCAAGGGACACCATCACCCAAATTATTGCATCTAGAGAGGGACAATGACCAAACAAGAGTTGGAGGACAAGCTTCTCTCCCTGTTGAAGGGAAAGAGGAAAGTCCTCATCATGACCCACGAAAACCCTGACCCGGACAGTATTGCAGCCGCATTCGGGCTGAAGTACATCATACGGAAGGTCTCTGGCGTCCCATCGATCATTGCCTACAACGGGATCATCGGGAGGGCGGAGAACCAGAGCATGGTGAAACTCCTTGATATCGATATGGTGCCGTTGTCAACCATTTCTCCGCGGAACTACTCGGTCATTGCTGTTGTGGACTGCCAGCCTCACACCGGCAACCTGCATCTTCCCAAGACCATCAATCCGAGCATCATAATCGACCACCACCCCCTGCGCAAGTCATCCGTCTCGGCCGAGTTCCTGGATGTCCGCAAGGGAATCGGGAGCACCTCCACGATCATCACCCAGTACATCAAGCTGCTGGGCCTCGAAATGGACAAACGGGTGGCGACAGCACTCTTCTACGGCATCATGTCCGATACGAGGGATCTGGGAAGACAGTCCACCGACGCCGATATCCGGGCATCGGTATACCTGTTCCCCTACACCATGCAGAAGAAGCTCGCCCGTATCGAGCATCCCGAGCTGCCCAAGGAATACTATATCGAGTTCTGTTCGGTGCTGAACAATGCGAGGATTTACGGTGATGTCGTGGTTGCCAGGGTGAACATGATCGGCTGGCCCGAGATGATCGGGGAATTTGCGGATGAGCTCATCCAGATCGAAGGCATCAGGTGGTGCATATGCTATGGGAGGCACAACGGCTCGCTGCTCTTCTCTATCCGTACCACCCGCTCGAGCTACATGGCGGGCGTGCTCGCCCACAAGATCTGCCATGGCATCGGCAAAGGCGGCGGGCACGAGACCTTTGCAGCCGGCAAGATCGACCTGGCCCAGGCGCTGAAAAAGGTGCGGGACCCCGAAGATATCCTGCTCAAGCGGTTCCTGAAGGAAGTGACCCCCAAGGGTGCGGAACCGTCCCTGCTTATTGCACGGCAGAGCGAGGACCAGAAGGTGTCAGAGTCACAGGTCAATGCCTAGGAGCCTGGCCGCGTAGTTCACCATGGCCATGTCTTCGTCTTCGGAAACCTTTGTGATTCCCTCGTCCCTTTCCATGGAACCGGACCGTACGATGCCGGCTATCTCCCATGCGTAGGGGTGAAACGAGAAGCGCTTCTTGTGGAGATGGTTCGCCAGCGCATTGAGCAGGCAGTTCGTGGAATTCGGGTCGGTATCCCCGGGTTTCACCCATCCCAGTGACCTGATCTTTTCCAGGATCGCGTTTTCGTCGTAGTGGGTAAAGGCCAGGGGATGTATGTTTATGGGCCAGCGCCCGGGATCGATCGAGAGATCATTGTCGTTGAGGAAATACCCCCGCAGTTCATCACCCACGAGGCTTATGAGCGGATCGCGCACGGTCCGGTGGGAGAAGCTCTGCAGCCTCGGATTCGTCTGCATGATGGCGGAGCTGATGGGGGCCTGTCCGGGGGACCAGCCGAAGGCCACCAGGGGGATATCGTAGGCCAGGGCGGTCTTGAGGATCATGGCCTTGACCATGCCGATGCATGTGGTGCAGATGGAACTGGCACGGTCGAGGGTCTTCGGACTGTAGATATCTTTACGTGCAGCGAGGCTGAAGGCCTTTTTCATGAGATCGAACGGCGGCCTGAAGATGGTACAGGCAGCCCCGAGGGTATCGGTCATGGTTTTGATGTTCACCATTGCCTGGCTCGAGATGAACCCGTTGTCGAAGACAAAGGTGAGGACCTTCAGGTCGTAGTGTTCCCTGAGCATGTAGAGCGTATAGGTGGAGTCTTTGCCCCCGCTGTAGGCAAGGAGTACATCGAAGGGGTGCTTGCCCTTCTTCTCTGCAAGGAGCTCCTCGAACTTGTCCAGGTGAGCGCGTTTTTCCTGCTCTGTGGGCTGGGGTATGTTCCGGCAGTAATTGCATGTGCCGCTATCGTCGAAGGAAATGCCGGGAAAGGTTTCCGGGAGTACGCACTTTGTACAGTAGTTCATTGTTTCAATACCTCCTTGTCAATCTTGCCGGAAGGTTTCTTGGGCAATGATCTGAGGATATGCCAGTCTCTGGGATGCTTATGGACGGAGAGCCTGCGGCCGGTAAAGGCTTTCAGCGCCTCCAGGTCGAAGGTCTTCTCGTCGAGCGGCACGATAAAGGCTGCGGGGACCTCCGAGAGAAACTCATCCGGCCGGCCGATGACGGCGATCTCGTGCACCATGCCGGACTCGAAAATGGCCTCTTCGATCTCCTTGGGAGAAACCCGTTCTCCGCCTATCTTGAGCATCTCCTTTTTCCGTCCGGTGAGATAGATGAAGCCCTCGTCATCCATGTGTCCGATATCACCGGTGACGAGGCCCCAGGGCTTGAGCACCTTTTCGCTCTCTTCCCGGTCCTGCCAGTAGCCCTTCATGATATTGCTGCCTGCTGCACAGATATTGCCCACCTCGAAGGGTTTCAGCGGATTCCCCTCGTTGTCCCTGATGGTGATCTCCACCCCCGGGATCGCGATCCCGATGGAACCGAGCTTGTCGCTGACCACGCGCTCGGGCGGCAGGTACGTGAGCCGGGCCGAGGCCTCGGTGGCCCCGTACATGATATACAGGGATGCATTGCCGATATGCTGCAGCACCCGCTGTGTGAGGGCAGGGGCCATGGCGCCTCCTGCCTGGGTGACGTATCTGAGGCTTTGTATCTCGGTCTTGGCGAAAACCGACCGGTTCAGCAGGATGGCAAAGGTGGACGGAACCCCTGCAAAGCCCGTGACCTCCTTGTCCACCATGTCTTTCACCACGGAATTCGGGAACGCGAAGCGGTTGTTGATGACAATGGACCCGCCCACCATGAAATGCGTGTTGAGCAGGGTCTTGCCGTATACATAGTAAAACGGGAGCACCGCCATGATCCGGTCCGAATCGTCGAGCCCCAGATACGATACGATCGATGCCGTGTTGGTGCAGAGATTCTTGTGGCTGAGCATAACCCCCTTGGGCCTGCCGGTGCTGCCGGAGGTGTAGACAATGGCGGCAAGATCATTCTCGTCCTGCACGGGATCATCCGCATCACCGGAGCACTGCAGCACGTCATCCCAGGTGAACGTGGTGATGCCCTTGTGGGTGAAGGTCATGGCCGGGGCGAGCACGAACGGTACGGCGATATCTTTCAGCCGCTGCGCGCTGCCTTTTGAGAGTATGCACACCCGCGCCCCGGAATTCTCGATATAGTAGGACGCCTCGGAGAGCGTCGACTTGTCCGGTACCTCGACACAGACGCCACCAGCCTTGAGCACGCCATAGTAGCTCGCGACATTTTCGAGCGAGTTCTCCATGATCATGAGGACGCGCTCTCCCCTGTTCAGTCCGATCCGGCTCAGCAGCGACGCTATCCTGTTGGCCAGGGTGTCGATCTCCCCAAAGGTTGCGGTGATCTCGCCGTGGAGCAGCGCTACCCGGTCGGGAAACCTGAGGGCAGAGGCCTCAAGGAACTGGTGGACAAGAGCTGCCACTAGGAAATGCCCTTTGTCTTGAGGAACTCGACGATATTTTTGATGCTCTCGAGATTTTCCGGAATGAGCTCTTCATCGTCGATCTGGATGGAAAAGGTGGATTCCAGAAACTCCACCAGTTCGAGCACCCCGGTGGAATCCATGATACCGCTCTCGATCAGCGACTCTTCGACATCGAGCGTGGTTTCGCTGCGGCCCATGATGAAGTTCTCTTTGATAAATTCCATGATTTTCGCTTGAATATCAGACATATGAATCCTCTCTCTACAAATGTAATTGATAGCAGTATCGGCATCATAATAGCCAAATATTATTATTTCAATGTAAAAAAATAACCTGCTGCATGAAGGGCCTAAATCTGGGAAAGTAGTGCCTGATTGTAATGAAGCAGTTGTAAATAACCGATGATTAAGTATATTTTTATAGTACATTCCTACACGGGAACAGGGGGGTGAACATGCAGTTCAAGAGAGATATTCTCCGGATCGATCCGTCAGAGGAAACCTCTAGGATCAGTGCCTTTGTCCAGGAGCAGGTTGTGGCGGTGTACCGCAGGGAAGGGATTGTCATCGGGTTGAGCGGGGGAATCGATTCCGCCGTGATGGCAGAACTGGCTGTGCGTGCCCTGGGAACGGACAAGGTATACGGTCTCATTCTGCCTGAAAGGGAATCGAACCCGCTGAGCAGCAGCTATGCACGGGCTCACGCGGAAAAACTCGGCATAGAATACCGGGAGATCGACATCACCCAGACCGTGGAGAGCATTGTATCGTACAGCTTCCGTGATGAGTTCCTCAAACGGCTGGTTCCGGAATACTCGCCGGGATGCAGGTACAACATCACGCTGCCCACGGACCTCCTCGAGAGGGACTCCTTCAGCTTCTATGTCCTCCAGGTCCAGCTCCAAGACGGGACCATCAAGAAGAAGCGCCTCAATTTCGAGGCGTTCAGGGCCATAACCTCTTTTGCCAATGTCAAGATCCGCTCGCGCATGATCCACCTCTACGCCCATGCGGAGCGACGAAACAGTATCGTTGCCGGAACCACCAACAAGACCGAATTCATCCTCGGCGATTTCTGTAAATACGGCGACGGCGGCACAGACATCGAGGCGATGGCCCACCTGTACAAGGACCAGATCTATCAGCTGGCAGATTTCCTCGGTGTTACCCCTGAGATCATCAACCGTTCCCCCTCTCCGGACACCTTCAGCCTTCCGGTGACCGATCAGGAGTTCTTTTTCCGCATCGCTTTCGACAAGCTCGATCTCCTGTTATATGCCTGGGAACACAGTGTTGATATCCCGGAGGCGGCGCGTGTCATCGGCCTGACGGAAGATGCCGTGAAAAGGGCCTTCGCGGACTTTACCACGAAGAACAGGGCAACTGCACACCTGCGCGAACTGCCGCATTCACTGTAGGGAAGACACCGAATCAGGCCCCGGGGCTCGAGGACAATCCCTTGGATGTTATTGTGTATCAACCTTGATACACAATAACATTTCCTCTATTCAGCAGGAACTCCGGGTCGACAGCCTTTTTTGCCAACCGGACCTGTTCAACCGCATCTCTGCCGTAGCATTTTAGAAAATCATCTCTTTTGCGTTTTCCGGTGCCGTGCTCACCCGAATAGACCCCGCCGAGGCGAGCCGATTCCTCAACAATCATCTCATAGACTCGGGTGGCACGGACAAGCTGACTCTTTTCCGGGAGAATCATAAAGTGGAGGTGGCTGTCCCCGAGATGACCGAACGAAAGGTAATCCAGGCCCTCTGATTTGAGAAGGCTGTGTGTATATTCGAGAAATTCCTCGAATCTCTGCCTGGGAACGACGGTATCTGTCATGATGGTATAGGTGCCGCGTCTGAGAACAACTTCGAGAGAGTTTGCCGGCATGGAGTGTCGGGCCTGCAGGAATACCAGACGGTCACGGTCAGTGGTCATGATCTTTATCGCATGCTCGTCTATTTCACAATGGGCATCCATAAGGATCTCGAACCACTCTTGCGCCGCATCGTCGAAGGAATTCTCAAAAAGCGGTATCTGTATATACACTCCTACCTGATTGTTCCCGACAAACAGTTTTTGTACATGATCCATATAGTTCCGGCAATTGACCCCGAAATATTCGAGGGCAGACAGGGAACTGACATCACCTGAAAACCTTTTCATGAGATAGTCAAGCAACTCGAGGGCATTCTTCTCCCCGGGAAGAGAGAAGAACAGATCAAGATAATCGGACGGTCTTTTCTGAAGCTTCAGGCTGCATGCCGTAACAGTGCCGAAGAGCCCTTCACTGCCAACAATAAGATCGATGAAATCCATCTCTCCATAAGGGGATGAATAGGGTCCGCTGGCATTTTTTATTGCAGGACGCCTGTATCGAGGCGCAGAGAACACTGTTTCAGTATCTCCATGCAAAAGGATAAATCTTCCGTTACTGGAAGCATACGCCCCCCTGTCGGCGCTGATCTTTAACCCGTTCGGCAGGATTAAGTCTATTGCTTCCACCCAGGGTCTCATGGCACCGATCTCTCCAGGTGTAAACCCCGATGCGTTGCATGCGATAGCGCCTCCTACCATAGCGTCGGTGCGGCTTGTGGGATCAACCGGAAATATAAGTTTGTCTCCTGTCTGCTTGAGTATTTCCCTGCGGAGATCTTCGAGAATAATCCCGACAGGAGACCGTACAAGCAGAGAAGCCTCATCCACCCTCACTTCAGGGGTCTTCATATTTTCCAGGGAAATGACCAGCCCGCTTTCCGGTGTTGCACTGCCTGTCAAGTTTGACCTGCCGGCCGAGATGGTGAAGGGGATTCCGGCCGAAAAACATGCCCTCGATATCACGGCATAATCACGCTCGGAACCCGGTCTTGCCACAGCATCGGCATGGCCGGGGAGGTTGGAACTGTCTGCAATGTAGCCGCTTATGATATCCTCGTCCAGCTCCAGTCGCACTGAGAATACCTTCTCAAGGAAGAATGAGAGCCCTGCAGTGGGATCCCTGTCAGTGAGCTGAGCACAGAATCGATCAATGCGCTCGTATTCACCAGGAGTGAGCACCTCCAGGAGGGGTATCCTGTTTGTAGGTGAATCCTTGACAGCAACCATTTCTCATCCGATTATATCATACAAACGACTCATATGAAAAAAAAGCAGGGCCAAGTGTGACCCTGCTTTGAAAGTAGGATACATACTAAGAGGAGAGGTTCTCAGCCATATTTATTTTATATCCCTGGATGCTTGAATCTCTGTTTCACTGCGCCAGGAATCTTCACCTCTGATAATGATCAGATCCTTATAGATGGGGAAAGGATAATCAGGGCTTTTGTCAACCATACCGATATAGGAGGGGCAGTTGAGCTGATTGTCAATCTTCCGGAAAGAGAGCTGGCCTCTGGTAGTCTTTATCGTCAAGCCGCTCATTGCATCCTTTACCTTCTCGCTGTCAATATTTCCAGCCTGTTCGATTCCCTGTTTAAGTGCATAGACTGCGTCATATTCCATGACCGCCCAATCAGAGGGATACTGTCCGTATCTGCCCTTATAATTCTTGACGAAGTTGCTCATCATCGGCTCATCCATGTGGGCAAAAAAAGGTGCACGGCATACTCCGATCACACCGCGCGGAAGCATATCCCCCTGTGCAATGAGTTCCGAGACACTGATAAGTGAACCTTGGTATGGAAAGAGTTCGAAGAAGCCGAATGTCTTGGCCTGGTTTATCCACAGTTCGTTGTCTTTCGAGGCAAGAGAGCCATAAACAAAGTCTGGTTTCTCAATCGATATCTTCCTGATGTACGGATAGAATTCTGTTTCCCCGAGAGTCGGCCAAAACGCATTCTTCAACTTCAGGTGAGGGGCTGTCTGCTTGAGAATCTGAACAAAGATGGACTGTGAGGATCTGCCCCATTCGTAATCTGAGGCAAGGGTGACGTATTCATCCCATTGTTTTTCCTTTGACAGCTTGGCTATGCCCAATGCCACAGCCTTTGCCTGCATATAGGTGTTTGGAACCACCGAGAATGTGTAGGGGCTGAAATTGGTTTTCGTTATATTCTCAGAATTGCTGATGGCAGCGATATGGAGAACCTTGTGCTCCCTGCACACCGGTTTTATGGCAATGGCACATGCGCTGGAATATGTCCCGAGTATGCACCGCACGTTGTCATCCAGAATCAGTTCCCTTGCTTTTCGCTCAGCTGCATCCGGTCTGGTGAGCGTATCCCTCACAAAGAGTTTTATCGGGTGTTTCCCAAGCATGCCCCCCTGTGCATTTATCTCATCAACAGCCAACTCGATGGCCTTTGCGCCATCCATACTGTAGAGAGCACCAGGGCCTGACAAGGCCAGGGCAACTCCCAGATTATACGGCTCTTCCGCCCCGGCAGTTCCCTCCATCAGGCCAGAGCCGATCAGCATGATCGCCAATAAGATCATCGGCTTCTTGAGTCCCATTATTCTCATGTCTTCACCACCGCATTCATTAATCTATGATTAAAGAAGGAAGCCACATGACGGCCTGAGGGAAATATGCACATATTGCCAGGCCAATGAGCATGAGGCCAACAAACGGAATGATTCCCAGATAGACCTTTTTGATATCGATACGATCCGGATCGACCCCTTTGATGTAGAAGAGGGCATAGCCGAATGGGGGTGTCAAAAACGATGCCTGAAGGTTGACAGCCATCATAATTACAAACCAGACAGGATCAAAGCCGAGGTTCTTGGCTATAGGGAGGAACAAGGGGAAGCAGATCAGCACAATTCCTATCCAGTCGATAAACATTCCCAGGAGGAACACTATAAGCATCATAATCCAGAAGGTGCCCCATTTTCCCATACCGAGGCCTGTGACAAAGTTTGTAACGACATCCCCTCCGCCGATCCCGAGAAAAACACCGGTAAAGCAGGTCGCACCGCAGAGGATGATAATCACCATGGTGTTGGTTTTCGCTGTCTGTATTGCCGCCTGGTAAAGTCCCTGCCAAGTAAACTTTCCATATCCGATAACCATCAGAAAGGCGAGAAACGCACCGACTCCTGAAGCCTCTGTCGGGGTTGCTATCCCGAAGAATATGGACCCCAGGACACCCAGTATGAGTATCAGGGGCGGGACCAGCGACTTTAAAACCATCCACATTATTTCTTTGGAGGTTACTGCTGCACGCTCCTCCCTGCTGATTGGAGGACCGAGATTTGGATTGATATGGCATCTGATATAGACATATATCAGGTACAGAACAGAAAGGAGAACGCCTGGGAGAACAGCACCGGCAAACAGTTTCCCTACGGAGAGTGTTGCCTCGCTGGCCATCACGACCAGCATGATGCTGGGAGGGATAAGTATGCCCAGCGTTCCTCCTGCACAGATGGCACCATAGGACAGTTTCTCGTCATAACCGTATTTTCTCATCATGGGCAGGGCAAGCAGGCCCATGGTAACAACAGAGGCGCCAATTATACCGGTACAGGCTGCAAAAATTGATGAGACCACAACAACAGTCAATGCAATGCCGCCTTTAGTCTGGCCCAGGAGATAGCGCAATGCCTTGAATAGTTCATTGGCAACACCCGAGCGGTCGAGAAACTGGGCCATAAAGATAAATAACGGGATGGCTAAAAGAACATAGTTGTCCATGGTACCCCATATGCGGTTCATGAACATATAAAAGACCGATGGACCCCAGCCGATATAACCGAATATAACTGCCAGGCCGCCAAGTACAAAGGCAAGGGGATGGCCCATAAACAGCCCGATCAAGAGCCCTCCGAACATGAGAACAGTGAGAATTTCAGGACTCAGATCTATCATAACTCCTCCCCCTTGATGATATAGACTCGTTTAATGCATTCGGATATCCCCTGGAGCGCAAGAAGAACAAAGGTGACAACAATCACGGTTTTTATAGGATACAGCGGCGGAGCGAATACGCTCCATGAAGTCTCTTTCATTGCCCAGGATCGTGAGGCAAAAAGATAGCCCTGCCAGATGCATATGCCACAAAACGGGAAGAAAAAAAGCAGATAGGATACTAACTCCAGTATTGCCCTGGCCCTTTTCGAGAGCATCATGGTGAAGATATCAACGGAAACATGAGATCCGTACAGGAGACCAAAGCCAGCCACTATCATAAAATGGAGTGCATATATCTGCTTGAGCACCTCAAAGCTCCATATGGTTGGAGAGCCCAGGAATCGTCTCAGAATAACCTCCATCACCGTAAGGAGTACGAGTGGAACTACCAGCCAGCAGAAAATTTTGCCGGTCCAGTCGTTTATTGAATCAAGGAATTTGACAAATTTCTTCACGTTTTATCCCTCCTGTATGTGCCGTTAAAAAAACACATCCTTTAGGTGCCTTGCCTGTGGGATATCGTCGATGTTTCCGGATATCTCTCTATTCATTCTCTTGAGATGTGCAAGCCTGAAAGTCTCAGGAAAAGCGCAGGGGCCTTTTTGATGACCCCTACGCCGCATTGTAATTATCAGGTGTGTATGTCTATTATTCTATGTCGGGATAGGTTTTCGGGTTAAAACCGAATTTGAATTCACCCTCCATAGTCCGCCACTGTGAGAATGCCTTTCTGAACTTTATCTGTGACTCGATAGATTTCTTGAAGAGAGGATTGGCCTTTGCTGATTCCGCGGTATGCTTGTTCGTCAGCTGTTCAATGGTGTCGAGCACCGAGGGATCATACGTTGTGATCTGGATACCCTTGTCAATGAATTTCTGTGTAAACTCAATGGAGTCATAATACTGTTTTGTGGTAAATTCCATGGCCGCGGCCTTGGCGGCATATCTGAGGTCTTCCTGAAGGTCAGGGCCAAGATCGTCCCATGCTTTTTTGTTGATCATGACACCCATAACAGATGCGGGCTGATGCCATCCGGGCACGGCCCAGTATTTTGTCACTTCACCAAAGCCCATCCTCCAGTCTGATGAGGGACTGGAAAATTCAGCTGCATCTATAACGCCTTTCTGAAGAGCCTGATAGATCTCCTGGCCAGACATTGCAACCTGTGCCGCACCGAGGTCTTTCAGGAGCTTGCCCTGGGTCTGCCCGGACATGCGTATCTTCATGCCCTTGAGGTCCTCGAGGGTTTTAATGGGTTTGTTGCTCCTGAGGCCGCACTCCATGGGGGTGACGCCTGTAACGAGGTAGACTATCCCGAATTTTCCGTATGCCTCATCATAAATGGCCTGGCCGCCGCCCTGGTAGATCCACAGAAGGTAGTCTATGGGAGTCAGACCCATCGGATAAGACCCGAGTGTATCAAATACGGAGTCTTTCCCGGCCCAGTAATTGGGCCAGTCGCCTGATGCCTCTATCGTACCCTTGCCCACGGCATCAAAAACCTCATAGGATGGCATCAGTGTTCCGCCGGTAAAGAACTTGATATCCAGACGTCCTTTGCATATCTGATTAGCAGCTTTCACAAATGCCTGATCAGCTTCGATCAGGGAAATCGACGGCGGCCACGTGGAAGTCATCTTCCATTTTATAACTTTCTCACTTGCGGCATTTGCAGGTATTATTCCTGCAGTCAAACAGAACAGTAGTGATAGTACCATGATGATCAATACACTTTTTTTCCCCATTTCATATTCCTCCTTTTGTATTTTGAAATGAAACGTTCTTGAGATCACCTCTTTCTGTATTAACAATAAAATCAATCAGTCAAACATGCAGAGTAATTGGCCCGACTCCCTAACCGGTTGTCATGAATAAATAAAAGCAAGTTTCAGACCAAAAACAGAGCAGACAATCTTAAGATCTTACAAAGAAGCTTATCTTAACTGAAAAAGCTGATTTGTGAAAGTTGAGGATTAATTTATCTAGACATTAGCAGAGCTCATTGGTATAAAAACCTGTATCATCTGTGAGACATGTAGACAGAATGATACGGGCGGGTACAGAATGACTGAGAACCAATCCCTGAATTTCTCGACATGTACTGGATCATCAAAGGAGAAAAAGAAGGGTGTATATGTACCCTCCGCTTATCTCAACCACCTTGAGATGTTGAACCTTGTCATTGATAATGTGCTCAACGGCATTATGGTGACCGACCCCAGCGGTTTCATTACTCATTTCAACAAGCCCTATGGCCAGTTTCTGGGGGTTGATTCCAAGGAGCAGATCGGAAAACACTGTACTGAAGTTGTTGAAAATACCCGCATGCACGTCGTTGGAAAAACAGGAGTGCCCGAGATTAATCAGATACAAAGGATCAAGGGGCAGGATATAATCGTACAGCGGATCCCTATAACTGAAAATGACAAAGTAATTGCCGTGTTCGGACATGTGATGTTTACAGATGTCAAGGACCTTGAAAACCTGGCCAAAAAGCTCTGTTTCCTGGAATCCAAGGTAAAACTCTACGAGCAGGAGCTCCTGGCGTTACGCTCCACCCGATACACCTTTGACAGCATCATAGGGGTAAGTAAAGAAATTGAAAGATTAAAAGATGAATCGCTCAAAGCCACTGCCAACAAATATCCGGTTTTGATTACAGGAGAAAGCGGAACCGGGAAAGAACTCTTTGCCCAGGCTATCCATCAGGCATCTACCCGCAGAATTCATCCCTTTGTCCGGATCAACTGTTCGGCCATACCCAAAGATCTGCTCGAATCAGAACTTTTCGGATATGAGAAAGGAGCCTTCACCGGTGCGGGCTCAAAGGGCAAAGCGGGCAAATTCGAGCTCGCGCATAAAGGAACCATGTTCCTCGACGAAATAGGGGATATGCCCTTGGCAATGCAGCCAAAGATTATGCGGGTCCTCGAAGAGAAGGAGCTTGAACGAATAGGTGGCAACACAATGATTCGATCTGATTTTCGTCTTATTTCTGCCACGAACCAGAATCTGGAAGAAATGGTTGCAGAAGACAGATTCCGCAAGGATCTCTTTTACCGCCTGAATGTAATCCACCTGCACATACCGCCCCTTCGAAAACGCAAGGAGGACATCATCCCCCTTGCTCAGCATTTGCTGAAACAGATTACGGATGAATCTGACTGCTCGGATATAACAATGGAAAAGGAGGCCGAACAGGCCTTGATGAATTATGATTGGCCGGGGAATGTCAGGGAACTGGTCAATGTCCTTGAAAGGACCCTGTCTTCTCTGGAAGGGGAGGTCATCCAGTTGAGGGATCTCCCGTTTTATCTACGCCATAAACAGGAAGATCCTTTGGTGACCATCCCCTCATACCTGAAAGAGGAGCAATCAAAAGCCGAGAGAAAGGCCATTATCCAGGCACTGAAACAATCCAGCAGCAAATCGCAGGCAGCAAAGATGCTGGGTATTCACCGCACACTGTTGTACAAGAAGATGAAGAAATATAATATTTCCCTCGGTCCGGACTAATTTCCCGTCAATACGTATCTGTATTGATACACAGGTTTTTTTGCTCTTCCCTTCGCAGAGAGGCTGTACCGCAATAAACCGTTCCTTCCAGAGTCGTCTGATCAATAGATTCTCTTCCTTGTATTCATGAGAATTATGCTGACGAAAAAACGGCGAGAATTCTTCTTCTGTACAACTATGTTCTTAATATACCGTTCAATTCACCTGATAGACCATGGGTCAGAACGTAACACCCCGTCGGGAACACATACAATCTAATCAATGCTTATTCTGATAAGACCTTTGACACAAAGAAAAACATTGGCATGGCTATTGAAGGTGATGAGGTCGGGACAACATAGGTGAAAATAAAAAACTCCAGTCCCAGAGGGATCTTTTACTGCTCGAATACTCCATGGAAAGGAAAGAGGTATGGTAGGAAAAACTATCGATGAACTCAAGATTGGTGAGACTCAGCAGTTTGCAAAAACGATCTCTGAATCTGATGTATATCTATATGCAGGCATCACCGGTGATCTCAATCCGGCACATATAAATGAGGAGTATGCCGGAAACACATTTTTTAAAACCAGGATTGCCCATGGTATGCTGACGGCCGGTTTTATTTCCGCAATCATAGGGACAAAACTCCCTGGACCCGGATCCATATATATTGGACAGACCCTTAATTTCAAAGCTCCTGTCAGGATAGGGGACACGATCACTGCCAGTGTTGAGGTCTCTGAGATTATCAAAGAGAAAAACAGGGTCAAGTTGATAACCACCTGCGTGAATCAGGACAACATCCTTGTCCTTGACGGTGAGGCCACCGTAAGCCCACCCAAGACTCTGAACCCGTAACTATTCATTGGAGGAATTTGATGATGGAGGGGAAGACAAAGGATTCGCAGATCACCACAGTGACGCCAAGCGAAGCCTTTAAGGAACGTGAAGTAGCCCCTCATATCCATGCGAACATCAAACAAGCTCGGAATACATTGGAATATGAGAATGCCATGGTTCTACAACTTAACTGATTCACTAAAGATTTCTTAAGGAGGTACTCTTATGAAGAAAAACGGGGATAAAAAAGGGAGCAGGCACCCAATGCTTTCCCCCTCCACGCCGTTACAGAGGAACAGTCGGCACCCCATGTTATCCGCTGTTTCCCCTGTGCGAATGAAAGTGGTGACGGCAGAAGAGGCCATACAGTTAATCCAGGACGGTGATACGATCGCAACCGGTGGGTTTGTGGGCAGCGGATTCCCGGAAGAAATTGCGATCAAGATCGAAGAATATTTTCTCGAACACGGGAGACCCAGAGATCTTACGCTCGTATATGCAGCCGGTCAGGGAGATGGCTCCGAAAGAGGCCTGAACCACATGGGGCACGAAGGGCTGGTAAGGAGGGTCATAGGAGGACATTGGGGACTGGTGCCAAAGCTTCAGAAAATGGCACTGAATAATCAGATACAGGCCTACAACTTTCCCCAGGGAGTCATCTCCCACATGTTCAGGGACATTGCGGCTCATAAGCCAATAACCATTACGGATGTGGGTATTATGACATATGTCGATCCGCGTTATGGTGGCGGGAAGGTGAATGACAGCACCGTCGAGGACCTCATTGAATTAATGACGATCAATGGCAAAGAATATCTCGCTTACAAGACGTTCCCCGTCAATGTAGCCATCATCAGGGGTACGACTGCCGATACAGACGGTAATATCACCATGGAAAAGGAAGCCTTGACGAACGAAAACCTTTCCATCGCCATGGCTGCGAAGAACTCGAACGGTTTTGTAATCGCACAGGTGGAAAGGATTGCAGAGAAGGGCACCTTGAATGCGCGCCAGGTAAAGATCCCCGGCATTCTGGTTGATTGTGTTGTTGTATCGTCTCCACAGAACCATTGGCAGACCTTTGGCGAACAATACAATCCTTCATTCAGCTGTGAAACAAAGGTCCCGATTAAGACTATCCCCCCCATGGAAATGAGTGCGAGAAAGATTGTGGTGCGGAGAACATCATTTGAGTTGAAGGGCAACCGGATCGTCAACCTGGGGATCGGAATGCCCGAGGGGGTCTCGAGTATTGCCAATGAAGAACAAATCTCCGACCTGATGACGCTTACCGCAGAGCCTGGGATTATCGGAGGCCTTCCTGCAGGCGGATTGAGTTTCGGTGCGGCTACCAACGCAGAAGCTGTCATCGACCAGCCATATCAATTTGATTTTTATGATGGCGGCGGTTTGGATATTGCCTTTCTGGGTCTAGCCCAGGCCGACAAGGAGGGCAATGTTAATGTGAGCAAATTCGGTCCCAAGATGGCCGGTTGCGGGGGTTTTATCAATATCAGCCAGAAGGCAAAGAAGGTGGCTTTTATAGGCACCTTTACCGCCGGGGGATTGAAGGTGTCGGTACATGAAGGAAAATTGAGGATTGACCAGGAAGGCAGCGTTAAGAAGTTCACGCAGCAAGTTGAGCATGTGACCTTCAGCGGCAGATATGCCCAGCGCAAACAACAGCCTGTGCTCTATATCACCGAACGGTGCGTATTGGCACTGACTTCCGAAGGAATGGAACTTATCGAAATAGCCCCAGGCGTTGATCTTGAGAAAGATATCCTGGGCCAGATGGATTTTGAGCCGATAATCAAGGGATCTCCACGCCTCATGGACAAGAGAATTTTCTTGCTGCAGCCCATGGGGCTGAGAGATGACTTCCTTACTGTTCCCCTTGAAGAGCGGCTGATCTATGATCCCAAGGAAAATATCTTCTTTGTCAATTTTGAAGGCTATTCCGTAAATACAATACAGGATGTGCGGGAGATAGAAGAGATGGTGAGAAAGATTCTTTCACCCGTGAAGAGGAAGGTCTATACCATTGTCAATTATGACAACTTCACCATAAATCCAAATATATTGGATGAATACACCGATATGGTGAAAAGGGTCGTCAATGAGTTGTATTCAGATGTCACCAGGTATTCAAGCAGTGCCTTCCTCCGCATGAAACTGGGGGAAGCACTTAAGGAACGGAAAATGGCCCCCCATTTATATGAAAGTCTCAAAGAGGCGGAGAAGGCGCTCAAGAAAGAATAACGTTGATGAATTAGCCAACCTACAGAGATCAAGGACATACCCTGCAGCCTGCTGCGGGGTGTGTCCCCCCTGACGAGAATCGATCACCTTTCAATACCGGAACAGCAAGTCGTCTGTATGAGTCGTTTCATGGGCAATGACTTGCTCCTGCAAATTTATTACTTATAATGTTTACATGATATACAAACTTGACCTGCATCGGCTGGGGACAGACTACCTTGTATAAAAACTGACAACGCAAAAAGGAGAAAACTATGCTGCCTGAGATTAAAAGAATTCTCTACGTTACCGATCTGTCAAAGAATTCTGCTTATGCCTTTCGGTATGCCATCAGTTATGCAGACAAGTATAATTCGGAGATCTTTATAATTCATATCATAGAAGAAATGGGGCCCACGGCAAGATCCTTGATCGATTCATTCGTAGGAAAAGAACATCATGATAAAATCATAAAAGACTCTATCGAGCGGATTAAAAAACGCCTGGAGATATTTTATGCAAAGCATCAAAAAGAATTTCCGGAGTGCTCCATGAAGGTGAAATCAATTGAGGTCTATGAGGGATATCCTGCCGATGAAATTCTCAAGAAAGCAAAAGAGTTAGAGTGTGATATGATTGTGATGGGGTCTCATGGAAAAGAAACCAGAGCATATGCATTATTAGGAAGCGTATCAAAAATAATTGTGGGATTAGCGAGGATTCCGGTTTGTATAATTCCCCTGCCCGAGGAAGAAATAGACATTACGGTTTATGATATCTAAGTTACATGACGCTGCAAGTTATAATAAATCCCGGTCCTCGAGCACCTGACGCACCGTGGTAAAGGTGAAGTCGGAAATGAGCCGGGAGAACCTGGCATAGGCATGAGAGATGCCGATGTAGGTCCTGAACCGGGACAGGGCGGTCATGCCCGCTATCCTCGGGGTGTCGGGGTTGATCTCCCACGGATGGATATAGAAGATAAAGGGTTCCTTCCTTCGCTCCAGAACGCCCAGGGCACACCTGGTGAGCCAATACGGGAACAGGCGGAAATAGCCGCCTCCTGAAACCGGAAGGTTGCACTTTCCGATCCGCAGCGTGGAGATGGGGAATTCGGCCAGGGCAGTGCCGGGAAGTCTGTGGGGCAGCCTCGGGGCGTCGGGTATGCCGTAATTATCGTGGTATATGGGAAAGATGCTCGAGTCGTAGCGAAATCCGAGTTCCTGGAGGATGTCGAGGGCCCAGAATGTTTCCCTGGTAATCGAATAGGTCGGGGCCCGGTATCCGATGACCTCTTCCCCGGTGATATCCTCGAGTACCTTCTTCGCCCTGCCCACATCGTCCCGGAATGTCTGCGGGTCCTGATTGTAGATGACCTGGTGGGAATACCCGTGGCATGCTATCTCATGGCCGTTGGCATGGATGCGCCTGATGAGGTCACCATGGTGCTGGGCAACCCACCCGAGGCAGAAGAAGGTGGCCCGGACCGAACTGGATTCCAGTAAATCAAGTAATTTCAAGGTGTTCTGCTCAACAGAGGCAGGGTAGGCGCCCCATGACTCCGGTTTTATGACATCGGAGAGTGCATGGATCTGAAAAAATTCTTCGAGATCGATACTCAGCGCATGTAGCATGTCCGTATTATAGGAATATTTCGTGAAAGATGGCAAGAAACTATCTGGAGGAGGTTGAGAAAAACGGGTCTTTCCAGGGGGTGAACACAACCGCCAATTTCGCTGGGGAAGCCAGGAATAACCCGGGAGAAGTTACCGACACGATTATTCCTGATGGAAATCGATTGATGCCCCCTGCAAAATGGTATACATACATCGATGAAAACAAACCCTTTCTGACCGGAAAGGCCGAGGGGAAAACAGGGCTTGAAAAGAAATACAGATCTTACGGGGATCCCCCTGTATGAGCAGGTATGACCGGGTGTTCCTCGAGGGATCCTTGTTTACTGAAGCAGGAAATACGGACTAAAGTGGATATGATTGCATTATGGAATGTTGTGTGAAGATATAATGAAAGGGACCTTCATCAGAATCAGCGTATCACCGGACAACATTTCAGATTCGGGCAGCTGCAGCTGCCTGTTCACAGGGCTCAGCCTGTTTGGAAAAGGGGATCTTCTTTAGCTGGCAATGAAAGATATCAGGCATCATAAGAAAACCTAAGGAGGGTAAAATGGGGTATTCAGAGAAAAGCATCGCGGGAATTTTTCATAACAGGGCAGAAAAATATCAGTACGAACCCTGTGTACGGTACAAGAAGGGTGGGCAATATATCCCTATCAGCTGGAGAGAGATGCAGAACAAGGTCGTCAATCTCGGGCTGGGACTGATCTCTCTCGGGGTCAAGAAGGGGGAAATGGTAGCGATATTCTCCGAGAACTGCTGGGAGTGGATCGTGGCCGATCTCGCAGTCCTCTCCATCGGAGCTGCAGATGCTCCCATCTATGCAACGAATTCGGGTCCTGAATCCGCATACATTATCAATGACTCCGGATCAAAGGTCGTGTTCGTGTCCGACAAGGATCACCTTGAGAGGATATTGAGCGTGAAGTCGGAGATCAAGGACGTGGAGTATATCATCACGTTCGACGCGATCGAGACCGGAGAAAAGAATATCCTGAGCATGGAAGAGGTGATGCGCCGGGGTGAGGAGGCCAAGGACAAGGACATGTTCGATAAGTGCCTCAATGCCATTGCGCCTGAGGATCTGGCCACGCTCATCTATACCTCGGGAACGACAGGACAGCCCAAGGGGGTAATGCTCACCCACAGCAACTTCAGTTCCAACACAATGCAGTGCTACGCGTCGCACCCGATAATCGACCACAAGGATTCGGCACTGAGCTTTCTTCCCTGGAGTCATTCCCTGGGCAGGACCGTATCCCTGTATCTCATGTTCTATATCGGCGCGGTCAACAACCTGGCAGAGAATTTCTCCACCGTGCTCCAGAATCTGCAGGAAACACGGCCAACCCTGATCGTGAGCGTTCCTAGACTGTTCGAAAAGATGCATTCGGGCATTTTCTCCAAGGTGGAAAAGGCTCCTCCCCTGAAGAAGAAGCTGTTTTTCTGGGCCACGAGTGTGGCTGACAGGGCTGTCGATTACCGGGTGCAGCACAAGGAGATGCCGCCTCTGCTCGAGTTGCAGTACAACATAGCCGAGAAGCTTGTCTTCTCAAAACTGCGCTATGCCCTCGGGCTGGACAAGGTGAGGATATTCATCAGCGGCGGCGGTGCCATTGCCGTGGAGATCGATCGGTTCTTCAACAGCATGGGTGTGCCGGTGCACAACGGGTATGGATTGACCGAGTGCGCGCCGACTGTCGCCCAGACTCGGGCGGACGCGCTGCGTACCGATTGCGCCGTAGGGCAACCAATCCCGGAGGTCGTTACACGCATCGTGAACCCACAGGGTAT
>JAHDOV010000007.1 GCA_018434685.1 Deltaproteobacteria bacterium | reverse complement strand
TACCTCATAACGATGCTCAAGGCAAGCGAAATAACACAATTGATCCATAATTATTTACGGGTTACGACGAAATATTAGAAACCTATCGTTATGATATCCGGGAATCCAGGCTGTAAGGTTAACTTCCAGGTCCGTGGCTAGCGGTCTACCAGGGCTGGCTTCTCACCCGCAAAACTACGCGGCCTTGCCAGGCCGCAACTACTGGGTGACACTATCTCTTTGGTTTTATCCAGTTGACGTCATATTTAACATAGTGATATTGATATCTTATCAGCATATATTTGATATTCTAGCAAAAAGAACATTCTGGCCCTTTCTAGAGAATGTAACCATCAAATATTATTGGTGTCAACATCTTGATTTCTTTCTTTTTATTTTGCAAGATCATCATATTTAAGGAGGCAAGTTATGTTTAATAGACTGTCTTTGTTATGCTTTGTATCATTGTTATTTATAGGTCTGAATGGTTGTGCTTCTGTACAGATTTTGAAAGCTAATCATTATCTTCAAAATGAGCAATATGCACAGGCAATTTATGAATATGATTCAGCCCTTAAACAGTCACATGATAAAGCGAGCGTAATGATGATTACGACGAACATGGGTGTTGCTTATACGTATTTGGATAATTTTGATAAAGCAAAGGAATACTATCTGAAGAGCATCAATGCATGGCCTGAAAGAGGATATTACGGTTATATAAACTTGGCAGGATTATTTTACAAACAAGGTAAAATACAAGAAGCCCTAGAATTTAGTCTAAAAGCTATGGAATTAGCTAATTCTCCACGATTTGATGAAATTGAAAAGTCCTCATATTATAATAAAAATACTCTTAAGTGGGGGATTACTGCTGCAAGTGAGTTTTATAAATTAAGATCATCTTTTCAGAAGCTGACCAAAGAATATGAATTGGGCAATTACTCTAAGGCCTCTCAGATCGCAAATGGTATATTGAGATTAAAATACCATCCTCATTTTGGTGTTGATTTTTCGGGTAATACCATTGTTGATGTACAAGAAGGATCTATTGCAGATCTTAACGGCCTTGTAAAAGGGGACAAGATCCTGAGAATCGATGGAATATCAATATCAACTGTTTTAGAGGCATATGATACTTCTTCTACCCTCTACAATAAATATGGTAAAGATATAAACATCAGTATACTAAGACATGGAAGAGAGTTATCTATTGTATGTCGTCTAACTTATCCAGAAATTGATCAAACAAGGCTGATTCTGTCAGGTGCAAAATCTAAATCAATGAGTGGCACAACAACGGCTAAATCGGAATATACAAATGGTCCCTTTATAAAAATCCTTGAACCGAAATCTGCGCGAGGGATAAAAATCCTAACAGATCATAATGTTACATTTATTGTCCTCGCCTCTGGAAAATATGGAATCAAATCTGTCACTATTAATGGTGTTAAATGCAGAACTTCCGAAGCGAATGAATTGGAACAATCTTTTTTGCCTAGTAAAGTTATTAAATATACTGCGATCATCCCACTACTTCAGAAAAAAAATACATTTACCGTGAAAGCTCTAGACACGAAGGGAAACATAACTCAAGAACAGGTAGTAATTGAAGGGAACCAGTCTTTCGCGAAAGAATTTGCCAACATTTATGATCATAAGGTAGCTGTCATAATAGGGATTAACAAATATAAAACATTCCCATCACTCGAATTTGCTGTCAATGATGCAAAATCGATTCGTGATACCCTGAAAACTAAGGGATTCGACAAGATTATTGAGTTGTACGATGGTGAGGCCTCCAGAGCTCGCATCATGAGAATTCTGGCCGACGAGCTGCCAAGCACCATGGGGAAGAATGACGCGCTCATGGTATATTTTGCGGGCCATGGATTGACAGAGGATCTGCCTGATGAAGGTGGTCAGGAAGGATACATAGCCCCTATGGATACAGATGTGGACAACTACAGAGGTTCAGCGATTTCAATGACATATATTCACAATATGATTAAAAAATACAGAGCCAAACATATTCTGTTTGTTTTTGATTCATGCTATTCTGGACTAGGTCTCATGCGCAACGCAGGTACAACCAAAAAGGCAAGTGCATTCATAATGAATGCATCCCAAAATCGCTCAACGCAGATCCTAACAGCCGGTGGTAAAAATGAACAATCCAAAGAGGAGAAGGGACATGGCTTGTTTACAAGGGCATTGCTTGATGCTCTTAACAGAAAGACGCCCCCTTCAGGGGATAGTTTTATAGTCGCGAGCGATATTGCGCAGACGGTCAGAAAAAAGGTGGCGGAAGAGACAAATGGAGAACAGAACCCTATGTTTGGGTGGCTTGCAGGCGAAGGCGACTTTATTTTTGAAAGCTTCTGAGTTCTGAATCGCTTGGGGTTGTATTCCCCGCCGCTTGTCGTAAAAAAAAGACACAGCCGAGCACCTTGAGATTGCTTCGTCTGGCGCGGCGGATCATCTTCCTCTTAATGAAACAGCTGCCCTAGCATCTAGATTGCTTCGTCGTCCGCTGCAGTGGATTCCTCGCGATGCAGTCATTTATCCCTTCATTGCGAGCCCCCGAAGGGGCGCGGCAATCTCAGGATATTTTAGCAGAGACTTACAAATTAGAATCGTTCGATGTAAAATACTTTTGGGATTGATTCATCGATGGTCCGCCATTTTTTTCCTTGCTGCAATGACAGCCTTGTTTTTTCATTCTTTTTTTCTGTCTCCTGACTCTCTTTGAACTTTGGACTGTACTTTTTCATTCTGGCTTCTGATTTCTGACGCCTGCCTCCTGTTTTTTTAATCTTTCCCCTGACACCTGACACCCAGCGCCTCGGCTTGTCCGACATCGTGTCGGATGTAGCTTTTGCAAAGACAGGAGCCTGTTTTTCATAACAACCTAGTTCCCAACATCTGTAAACTCCCACTGTGTAATGCCGGTTCTTTTCAGTGCCATCCTGTTAACAAACCTGCATAAGGAGTTGTCCGGATGATGGTCGTTTTCAAAGCTTCTTCTTCCTACAACACTCAGCCCCATTCTCAGCATGGCCCTGTCTTTCAGACTGAACCCTTCAAGCTCTTTTAATGATAGAAAGACGGAATTTTTCCTGATAGATTCTGACTCCCTGCGGATATCCACCACACCATCGAGAAAAAGGATCTCTTCATGTTTGAACCTGAGTTTTCCATCCTCTTTCACGGGAACAGGGACCCCGACAGTCCTCGAGATCTTTCTGCCTCTGTAGAAGAGACCTCTGTGTCCATCATGTACTCTTTCATCTATTTCGTGAGAGCCTGGAGATACCAGCCGGGGCTGGTTATCAATTGTAAGATCCCTCAACACCCCTGCCCCGACAAGTTTATAGAGTTTGAAATATTCCTTCACAGCATCGTAGACCCACAGCCAGCTCGGGGTTTTTCCCTTGTTGAGTGCATCACGTACCCCGAGGTGATACCACCCGGTATACAATCCGAATCTCGGGGCAAGACCGTTGCATGGGCACCTCTTGTAATGCCTGTACAATTCAGCCATCTCATAGGGCTGGATATCTCTGTCCTCGTTATACATCTTTCTTATGTACTTCCGGCGAAACGGGTCCAGGCTCGCACCTTCAGGATATCCGTTTGTTTCATACCGGTTTTCCAGGGGCAGCCCGATGAACTTGCCTTCCTGTTGTCCACCGATATCGACTGCAACACTGAGCGCTGCCTCGATCTCGCCGTTTGAATCGACGGCAGCGATATGTACGGTTCCTTCTCGGGAGTCGTGCGGGTTTTCCTCGATCCTGCGTTCGCTGTCAGGATTGATAGCTGTGCAGTAAATGGGCCGGCCCTTTTCCAGCACCTCGTACCGGCCTTCGAGCATCTTCTGAAACAATGCACTGTCTGCTACCATGCTGCTGCTGTAATCCCGGAAAGGGAGATCCTTTGTAAAGGCATGGATCTCGTAGGAATCCTTTCCGCTTATCTTTCCCAGGTATAATGATGACATCGAATACTCCTCCTCTTAAATGCTACCGCATGTTTCAATTTCTGCGGCAAAACATGACTACAGAGACGACCAGATTAGAGAATATTTTCAGATGATTGTTTTTCTGTTGTTGTTCAAGGCACCCAGCAGGGCACAAAAGATAAAACTGAAACCATATAGAACATTCAGTATCAGCCTCGCCAGACCTACTCGAAGGCCTTTTCTGAACCCATCAATCACTTCACCCATCGTGAACCGAGCAATCTTTATCATTCAATCTTCCTCCCAAATTTTAACTGCCTGCCTGGATGCGCGGCATGTCACTATGGAAGGAGACGTATGAATTCTGATAATTTTTCAGAAAAAAACAGCAGATATGCTTTTTTGATATTTCTACATAGTAAGTCGATAAGTGATCAACATACTGGTAGAAATATTCTTCTGGCGAAATTGCCGCGTTATCGTCATCCGGTTCAAAGAGTTATAGACAAGTCAAGCCTTCGGTCTCTTGTTGATGAACCACTTGCTGTCATTACGACCACCGTGAAGCAATCCCATGGCCCATACTATGTCATTGTGAGGAACGGAAGTGAGGAAGCAATCTCAGGATAGTTCAGCAGAGCAGTTAATTTATACTTGCCAGGTGCCTAACCTTCGAGATTGCCGCGTCGTCGGTCCGCTGCGGCGGACCGCCTCCTCGCAATGACAGGTATAATGGCTCGTCATTGCGAGCCCCCGAAGGGGGCGTGGCAATCTCTCGATATTTCAGCAGAGCCGCATGCGCCAGCCAGAGCAGGACGCGGCTGGTGCGCCTTTTCCTTTTGTATGCGCCTGCGGCGCATTATCATTTTTCATAATATGAAAAGCCAAAACCCCTGGCGCTTCGCGCTTTACGCGCCTGCGGCGCGTTCCAAAACGAAAAAATGTAAAAAACCAAAACCTAAACCTTCTGCCTTCCTCTTCTTCTTTTTCTAATAGTCTAACAGTCTACAGCCTAATAGCCTATTCCTCACGGTGTCCTGGAAAGGCGGAAGCCCAGATCGCAGCAAGGGTAGCCTGGATAGTTCCCGTAGCGATTCGCCGAACGGCACTTCCCCGCGTTGCTGACCCAGCTGCCGCCCCGTACCACCCGGTGCGAGCCTGATGATGGACCGGAAGGGTCGGTTACAGAACCTGCTGGATAATTACCTTTCCAGTCCAAACACCACTCCAATACATTGCCGTGCATGTCATAAAGACCCCATGCATTGGCATTTTTCCCTGCCACAGTGGGTTTCTTTCTCACTGAATTACCGCTATACCATGCGTATTGCACAAGGCTGCCGATTTTGTTTCCGAAACAAAAAGCACCCTGGCTCCCGGCACGGCACGCATACTCCCACTCTGCTTCTGTAGGTAGACGATATTTAGTAGTTCCCTCCATCTTATTCAACCGTCTAATAAAGTCCTGACAGTCATGCCAAGAGACATTCTCCACCGGACAATCATCGCAGTTGCTGAATTTAGATGGATTTTCCCCCATTACCTTGCGCCACTGCGCCTGCGTCACCTCGGTAACACCCATATAAAACCCCTTGGTAAGTGTTACCTCGTGCTGTCTTTCATCCGAATCCCGCTCTGACTCATTCGAGGAAGAGCCCATTGTGAACGTACCGGGCAAACAGTAGATCATCTTATAATTAATGGTTTTAACGACAAACGGCCTCTCCGTTGTACCACCCATCTCATAAATGATTTTTGCGGTCTTTTCCTTTTGACGGAATTCCGGCAGCTCTTTTCCCACGACCGTGCTCCACTCGTTTATTTCATGATAGATTAAGGGTTTCTCCAGATTGAAATCACGTGTATCTTTTGTTCCTGGATGAGATACCCTGGCCCCGGTTATGCAATATTCCGCCTTATCAACATCCCCAACCTGGAACAGGGCCTGGGCCTTCAGATAGGTCCTGGTCTTCCAGAAATCGCGAGCATGGTCCCTGTTCGCGTATTTCCAGTACTGGGTCCAGGTTTTTCCCTTATATTGCAAGTCCATGGGGAAACGGCTGTTGTCCGCATCAGGCTCCTTCAAGGTAACGACCATGTCTTCTCCGGGCAGGCAGAATGACTTTGCCTGCAGTTCCTGCAGACGGCCAATAAATGGTTCCAATACAACGACCTTCTGTTCGAGGTACTCTCGCTCGGACTGCAGCAGCCGGAATTTTATTTCGTCCTTGAGCTTTTCGATCTTATCAGCGAACTGAGCTTTGGCCGTATTTACATGTACATCGCGCTCAGCAATACGCTTGTTGTATTCCTGGGTTGTCTCGAACGGGTCCTTTTCTTTGGGCTCGGCAGGCAGGGCGGGTTTTGTCAGTGCGATCTGCTTATCGAACGCCTGTTCAAGGTTCTTCTTGTTTGCTTTAAACTGCACCTCCATGCGCTTTTTGAGATTGGCGATCTCCGTCCTGATCTGGCCGGCCTCTTCGACTGCCTGCTTTAGCGACAGGCTGTCGTCGAGGCTCACCCACTGGGACTGCGCAAGCTTGGATTTCCTTGCCAAGTCGCTCCAGCGCTGCTCGTTTTCCAGCTGCGCCTTCTTTATCCTATCCTGCTCCGCTGCTATTGCTGCGGCCTCATTCTTGCGGGCAGATTCCTGCTCGGAGATGAGCTTGTCTACCCTTACCTGCATGTCGCGCTCTTTTTTCAGCCTGTCGATCTCTGCCTGCTTCAGTTCGCCCCTGGCCTTGAGGCCCTGCTCCTCGAGGATAAGGCGCTGCTTTTCCCTTTCCCGCTCCAGGGCAAGGGCCTGGGCATTGAGCTCTTCAAGGCGCTTCAGTTCGCTGCTCTTGATGGAGGAGAGCTGGTTTTCCAGCTCGAGCACCTTCTGCCTCTCTGCCTCGAGTTCCTTGAGCTGGCCGTGCTGCTGCATGATCTGTTCGATCTGCTGAGACAGGACCGCGGTATCTACCTGGATGCGGGATCTTACCGTCACATGCACCACACCCTTGACCACCTTGACCGCAGGCATGCCAATGATCTTTGCCTGCACTATGCCCGATGCCAGGGCTGTTACCTCGTTCTTTGTAAGCTTGAAGTTTTTTACAACAGTCAGAGAAGAGAGATAGGTCCCGGCTTCCTCCACTGCCAGGCGTTTGGCCTTTTGCAAGGCAAATGCCTCGACTTGATCCTGGCTCTGGTTGCGGCCCACGATCTCCTCCACCTCTTTTTCAAACACCTTGACCTCGGCCAGTGCATAACTGCACGGCAGAATCGTCAGTAGCAATGCATAGCAGAGAGTATTACATGCCCTTGATGTTAATGATTTCAAAATGCCCTCCTCCTACTAATTGGTGAATTTTATATGTATTGTTTGAGATTGCTTCGGGGCATCCATGCCCCTCGCCCTAACGGGCAGCACATCCGGGCTGTCCAATTCGGCTGTCCTTGCCGAATTGTGTCCGCGTCGTCATTCATGGCTCTGCTAAACCATAACGAGATTGCCGCGTCGGCCTTTGGCCTCCTCGCAATGACAGCTGAAATATCTTTTTATTGCCACCTTGTCATTCACGGTTCTGCTTTATCCCCTTGAGATTGCCACGTCGTTTCCACTCCTCGCAATGACAGCAAAAATTCACGAGCTTGCCGCGTCGTCGGTCCGCCGCGGCGGACCGCCTCTTCGCAATGACGGAGAAAAGGCATGTCATTGCGAGCGCAGCGAAGCAATCTCGCTTATAAATCTTCATACAAATCCTGCCAGGTTTCATTCATGGCGTTGATCAGGTCGATCTTCTTCTGCCTTGACCCGGCCTTTATCTGCTTTTCTCTCGATATGGCGCTGTATGCATCATCGCACACCTCGTAATATACCAGCTTGCTGATGTTATACCTTTTCGTAAAACCTCCGGTTATCTTTTCCTTGTGCTCATATATCCTTCTCCTGAGGTCGTTGGTGATGCCGGTATACAAGCAGGTGTTTGCTGTATTGGTCATTATGTAAACATAGTATTGTTTATCCATATGTTCCTGTATGGTTCGAGATCCTCTCGCCGGGGGTAATGCGCCCGCTATAACCCTGAGATTGCTTCGTCGTCCGCCGCGGCGGACTCCTCGCAATGACAGCTGAATTGCATAAGAAATCTTCTCCGCTTTCGCTCCTCCTAATGAACAAGTTGCTGTCATCGCGAACGCAGTGAAGCAATCTCGCAAGAGCTACGGCTGCCGAGATTGCTTCGTCGCTTCCTCTCCTCGCAATTACGCCGGGTGAATTTACCGGTCATTGCAAGCTTTGCTGATGCAATCCTCTGTCATCTCGTCATTGCGAGCGAAGCGAAGCAATCTCGTAGTTTTCAGCAGTGCCGTGTGCAGTTAAACCAGACCGTGCCAAGCACCTTGAGATTGCTTCGCCCGCCTGCAGCGGGCTCGCAATGACAGCAAAATTATCATTCTGTCTCCTGCCTCCTGTCTTTTTATCTTTTTCCCTTACAGCCTACAGACTAATAGTCTAAGACAACACCCTAACAGCCTATCTTGTAAGATTGCTTCGTCGTTTACACTCCTCGCAATGACAGCCACGTTCCTTTATACTGACTTCTGACTCCTGTCTTCTATCTTTTTCCTAACAGCCTAATAGTCTTCAGCCTATCTACCTTCTTACTAACAGCCTAATAGCCTTCCCCCCCATTCTGACTTCTGACTGCTGTCTTCTACCTCTTGTTATTTAATTTCCACCTGCACCACCACCCCGCTGTTCTTGAGCGCCTGGATCATGTCGGTGTAGTCTTCCTTGCTTTCAAAATTGGTGATGAGAAACGAGACGATCTGTGAGAGGATGATGACGATCATGAGAAATTTGAGCCCCGGGGTCTTCATGATGGCCTTGAATAAATGCGTTGTTGCCACACCGCCTTCTGCATCGATCTGGGGTCGGTGATACTGGGTGAGTATCCATGCAAGGGGCATGGAGATAAACGTGATGAAGCTTATCAGACTCACGATAAGGGATGTTATGTTATTCGGCAGGAACCCGCCCAGGACCGACTTCGCAACGAGCCCCACATCTTCTCCTTCCTTCGCCAGGCGAACTGCAGCGTCCTGGGCCAGGAACTGGGCGGTGGCATTCATCGGGCTGTCGGGATATTCATTGATGACCGTGGTGAGATGAAGAACCGCCTTTTTCAGGTTGTTCTTCTTTTCATAATACACCCAGCCCGCATAGTAGTGGGCATTGGCAGCCAGAGCACTGCCGGGATTCTCCCTGATCAGGGTCTCATAGTCACGCAGGGCAAAATCCGGAAAGTTTATATTCTGCGAGAGCAGAAATCCGCGTGAAAAAAGTGCCTGTGAGCGGATTGCCGGATCCTGTGCCTTGTCGATCACATTGCTCAATATTTCGTGGGCAAGGTAATACTTTCCTTCGTCGGTAACGTTATCCGCAGCTTTTATCTGTTCTGCATAGCCAAGTGCCAGGACATCGGGCGGTATGTCTGTTACGGGCATGTCAGGTTGTTCCTGCGTGTGAAAAAGAAGATCGAACCCATCGAAGATCCCTGCATGGACACCGTAAACCCCCCCGGCAACAATAAAAACAAGGGCGACCATCATCGGGACAATCACCCGCAAAGGCTTCCTCTTTCTCACCCACACCCCTTCCCGGTATGCCTCGATATCCCGGATCACTTCATCCATGTTCTGGTACCGTTCCGAAGGGTCCTTTTCGATCATGCGCATGACTACGGCGTCGACCTCCCTCGGTACTGCCGGGTTGACTTTATGAAGAGACACAGGACTACCCATGGCTATCTTTTTTACCACCTCGGGCTGACTTTTTCCTGCAAAGCAGTCCTTCCCGGAGAGCATTTCATATAACATGACACCCAAGGACCAGATATCCGAGCGCAGGTCAGCCATGCCTTCCAGCTGTTCCGGGGCCATATATGACACAGTGCCCATGACCCTGGACATGTCCTGCCCGCTCTCCTGAACAATGCGGGCAATACCGAAGTCGGCAACCTTGGGAACACCTTTTGAATCAAAGAGGATGTTCTCGGGTTTGATGTCGTGGTGAAGGATATTCTTGTCATGCGCCTCTTTCAGGCCTGAGGCAATTCCGATGGTGTAGCGCAGGGCATCGTCAATTGGCAGGGGCTTTTGCGGACCAACCCTGTCACGCAGGCTGCCACCTTCGACATATTCCATGACAATGGCCCATTTGCCGTCGAGCTGGTCAACCGAGTGCACCTGCACAATATTCGGGTGGTTGATCTGCACCTGGATACGCGCTTCCTTGAGCTGCTCCTGTGCCTTTTCCCCCTGAACAGTCGGGACCTTGATTGCCCGGTATACCTGAAGATCAGGATCAAACGCCTTGTAGACAGCGCCGAACCCACCTTCTCCAAGTTTTTTCTCCAGCCGGTATTTACCTAACGAACCAAAACCCTGGCCATGCATATCAACCTTTTCCGTCCCAGCCATCTCATTGCCCCTGCCCATAAATTTCAACCCTGAGCTGAATAATCTGCGGGTTTGCATAGAGTTTCTTGAGGCACCTGTGCACAGCCGATGCTATTGATCCCAGGGGTTTCTTCAGATCTTTTGCCAGCTGTCCCACGCCGTTTCCCAATGCCTTGTACCGGAAGTATTGCGGGAGTATCTCCCTGCACTCCTGTTTGAGAGAGGCTATGATCGAGGTACATATTTCGAGTGCCTGACGGTTGATGAGAGTCCGCTCGCAGTTGGGTTTTATCGGGAGTATGTATTCTCCACCCCCACAGTCATCGTCATCATGATCCGGGGGATCTGCAACCGGGATATACCGTGCGGTCTTCCGGTGGTTATCAATAACATTCGAAATAGCTTTCATTCTCAGGAGCCCCTTGAATGCAGCAGGGTTCTCAATATTTTCCAGACCATATTCGAGAAAGTAGAGTAACGTTTCGTTCATAAGCGCTTGTTTTTCATCATCCGGCAGTCTCCAGCTTTTGCAGGAGACAATGCCGTATACATACCGTGCAGCCTCTTTCCAGCCCTCCTCACTTCCCCTGCAACACAATTCATAGAGTTCTTCACTGCTCATTGATGCTTTCCTCCTCATGCACAATCAGTTTCATTGCGAGCCCCCAAACAGGCACAGCAATCTCACCATATTCCAGCCGAGTCATGCACAGCAGCTACGGCCGGTGCCCAACACATCAAGATTGCTTTGTCCGCCGCGACGGACTCGCAATGACAGCAATTCTTCCATTCTATTTCTAGAGAGAACCTTGTACCTTAAATCTTTCACATTGCACTCTGGACAGTATCTCTTTCATCCTGACTCATTCGTGTAAGGTTTCAGGCTGCAGGCTGTTAGGTCTGCAATAACTTACAAGCTTCTTCAATTCGCTTCTATCTTCCCTCTTTTCATACAGCTAAAAGTCTTCAGCCCTATAGCCTGAAACAACAGCCCTCAGTCTTCATCCCCTCGCGGCATATCATCTGGAATCCGGATCTTAATCTGATACGGCCCCTGCCGTATTCCGACAATTACCCCTATCCCGTCCTTGCCGGTAAGTGCCTTGCGCGGACCAAGATATCTGGTCATCACGATCACCTCCACATCGCTCACCCCTTTGCCATCGCGCATGACCTGAACAGTCAGCATGTCATCAACAGCCCGCAGGCTGACCGAATACTGGCCGATATCAACGGAAATATCGCAGATTGCGGTGTCATTGAGGGTCAACTCCGTGTCAAAATACGCGGCCTCTGCAGGCAAGGCATGTACCGGAACGGGCGTCATTGCCGGGGCAAAATACTGAGCAACGATTTCGGTAATCTTCTCGGGCGTGATGGCATCCCTGCCCTTTGAAACAAGGTTCTTCAGAACATTCTCCATTCTCTGTTTGAGGTATCTTTGCCTGAGGTGCAAGATACCATCCAGAACATCGTTGGACAGCGGAGGTGGTTCGATGGTATCCGGGGCTGCAGCATGCTCCTGAACATCACAAGCATCGATCAGGGCAAGCTCTTCTATGCACATGGGACAACCCTGCACATGCATGAAGATCTCTGCAGTGCGCACCTCCTCCAACTGCCCATCGTGATAGAGCACGAGGTCCCGGGCCTCCGGGCAGGATGAACGTTGTTCTCGGGCATATAACGAGGAAAAGCTCTCGACAGTGAATTTCATGCGCTCCAGCTTTTCCCGGCACCTGCTGCACCCGTCCAGGTGCTCTTTCATCTCTGATCTCTGCGGGTCTGAACATTCTCCTTCGTAATAGAGAAACAGTATCTCTTCGTCACACTTCATGGCACTATCCTTTTATCTGGTATCGTCAACCTCATTGTATCGGGATGCAACATTCACCTCTCGTGCTTGATATCACCAGCTTGAAGACTCTCACGTTATCACTTCTGCCTCTTCCTGACGGACCAGTCATTACGAGTCCGCCAAAGGCGGGCGAAGCAGTCTCGCAATACTTCAGAAGAGCCGTGTACAGAAGAACCGGCCGAATCAACACACGTTGAGATTGCTTCGCTTCGCTCGCAATGACAGCAGAGTCTTTGTTTTGTCTCACTGCTCATTTCTTCTCTCTTTTTCCTTCAGCCTAGTGGTCTAACAGTCTTTTCTCCTGACATCTGTCTCTTATTTTTCATCTTTCCCTATAGCCCAACAGCCTACAGCCTGATGACCCTACGCTGCTGATTTCCTATCCTACATGACGACGTATGGTGTGCATCTTTTGCACATTTCTGTTTGCCCCCAGCATCACGACAGTTGCACGGTCCTGCCAGCCGGCCCCTGGTTGAGCCGCAGATCGAGCCATTTTCGCCAGTGATCTTCGAGCCTGATATAATCGATGCCTGCATCTTCAAAGGCGGCTCTTCCCCTTCCCCGGACAAACGACTTTATGAGAACCCTGATGGTTTCCCAGCCATGAGTGGTCACGCAGTGATCGATGAGGCTGTAGGCCTGCGAATAGGCGAGCTGGGTAAGTCCATCAACACCATCGTCACCTGCCCATTTCTCGAGCATCTCCAGGGGAATAAAGGCCTCGTTGAGCGCCATCCGGGCCATCAGAGAATCGTCGTTGACCCGCATGTTCTGAGATTCATACTGTGCGAGGCCTTCATGAAACCACCAGGGGAGATTGACCCCTTCAGGGGTTATGCTCTCGATAAGATAGTGGACATACTCATGTATGAGCAGCACCTTTATAAACGGGGCCTCTGCTGTTGTCCTGGGGGTGATCAGCGCCTTGATCCCCCTCTTCGTGCCTGTTCCCACGGCCTGAACAGCACTCTTTTCGAGTGCGCCTTCCCGGGTACAGAGCACGACCGGAACCTTTCCCTTCGGGTAGAGATCCAGGTGTTCGCCGACTGACAGGTAGGCCTCTTCCAGGGTCTTGAGCACGTCATTGAGCCTGCGGCCATGTCGTGCAATGTTGTAGGTGACCTCGAAATGCATAGTGGACACAGTGTCCGTCAAGTCAGATCCCAGGATCTCTTCCGTGGATTTAATGCCGTGGAATGCATCGCTTACCGGTTCATACCGGTTGAGGTTCCTGAGCCGGTCACTAATCTCCCGGTCCCCTGGCTTCAGTTCGAGGGCCCGGTGATAGCGTGCCGAGGCCCTGCCGAGCTGGCCCTTGCGCTCATAGAGCTTGCCCAGGTCGACCATGGCTTGCACATCACGGGGCATCAGGGCGAGGTACTGTTCGAAGCGGAGGATGGCGGTGTCGAGATCATCGATCCTGGATGCAGCGAGACCGGCATAGCAGTATATTGCCGGGCTCTTGGGTGTATCGGCAAGGATCTTCTCAAAACACTCGAAGGCATGCCTGTAGTTGCCCTGCCTGAGGTGCGCATACCCTTCCTGGAAGAGCCTGCTTTCGCCATCTTCGTGACGGTACTCGTCGCCGGTTATCCTGTAGGCCACCTCTGCACCATCTGCACTGCCGAACACCATGCAGCCTGATCCGGCCAGGACTCTCATCTGACCGCTGACGAGCTCGCCATCCACATACGTGCCATTGGTGCTCTTCAGATCCTGGTAGACGAAACCCCCGTTATCGACGACTATGCGGCCATGCCGTCCGGAAACAAAGCCGTACGGCAAGACGATGTCGTTTTCCTGGTTCCTGCCGATGGTTATCGGGAGCCTCTCTACAGGAATATCGTTCTCTATTCCGTTACTTGTCAGCACGAGATGCCGGTTCGTCATGCCAGACACGATGCCCTCCCCCTTTCATGAATAGCACCAACAATATGCCAAAATTTACAACTATTTCAGAACACCATGGAAACACGGTATATTTATCATAAAGAAAGCTGAAAATCAAAGCATTGCCGAAGGAGGCTTTCAGGCTGTAGCCTTTTAGGCTTTCAGGACTACAATGACAGGCAAGTGGCTCGGTGTAGGCCTCCGTCATTACGAGCATCTTAAAGGGACGCGGCAATCTCGTATTTCTTCTTTAGAGACATGAACAGAATAAGCGGCTGATGCAAAACACCTCAAGATTGCTTCGTCGCTTGCGCTCCTCGCAATGACAGGAAATGGCCCGTCATTGCGAGCGAAGCGAAGCAATCTCATAATCTCCAGCAAAGCCGTGCAATGCTGCTAAGTCCAGTGTCAGTCACCTTGAAATTGACTCGGTGCATCCTTGCCCCTCGCCCTAATGGGCAGCACCTTCGGGCTGTCCAATTCGGCTGTCCTGACGAATTGTGCCGCGTCGGCCTTTGGCCTCCTCGCAATGCCAGCAACTTTTCCCAGATCTTTCCTTCAATGACAGCTGAGTTTCTTCATACTGAATTCTGACTCCTGACTTCTTTCCCCTGTCTTTATCCTTTGTCTTTTCCCTAATAGCCTAAAAGCCTACAGCCTATCTGCCTATCCTCACGGGGTCCCCCCTGTGAAATCCCCTCTGGGGGGGTTGCTCTGCAACCATTTCACGGGATCCTGGCAAGGCGGAAGCCAAGGCTGTTGCCGCGGTTGACCGGATTGTCTCTGTCGCGATTCGCCGAACGGCAGCCCCTCGCGAAGTCGTACCAGCTGCCGCCGCGTGTCACCCGGTTCGAGCCTGATGAAGGACCGGTCGAGTCAGTTACCGTTCCTGTTGGATAATCCCCATACCAGTCAGCACACCACTCCCATACATTGCCGTGCATGTCATACAAACCCCAGGCATTGGGAACAAAACTTTGAACCGGCAGGGTTTTCACCCGGTATACCCCTTTTGAACAGCCGGTCAGTGGATAGTTGCTGCCGTCAAAGTTGGCCTGATCGGTTGAGAGGCACCTGCCCGTATTGAATGGCGTGTCTGTCCCCGCACGGCACGCATACTCCCACTCGGCCTCACTCGGCAGACGGTACTTTGATGAACCCTCCCTCCTGTTCAGCCACTTGATGAATTCCTGGGCATCATTATATGACACGCATGTCACAGGATTATCGTCTGTCTGTGAGAAACCCGGTTCCTTCCAACTCGCCCCACGCTTTTTCTCCCATGAATCACCATCCCATGCATATGCCCAGCCATCTTTCTCAGCCTCGCTCTTATACCCTGTCTTATTGACAAAAGTTCTCCACTGCCCGAGAGTCACCTCGGTCACCCCCATGTAATATCCCTTCGTCAGCTTAACGCGGTGCTGACGCTCATCATCATCCCGGTCAGGCTCGTTTGAAGGAGACCCCATCTGGAACGTGCCGGGCGGGATGTAGACCATTTCGTAGTTGATGGACTTTATGATGATCTTGTTTCCTGATGGTGCTGTCTGATGTGTGTCTGATGCCTTCGGCTCCTCCGTGAAATCGTTGAAATCCAGGTCGTCCGGGATGTAGCAGAAAACCGAACCTGCCATAGCCATCATGACCGCAATCATGATCATTGTTCTCACATTCATACCATCAGCTCCCCTCTTTCATTACATCTCAGGATATCATGCTTTTTCAGGCTGTTAGACTGTAGACCGTTAGACTTTCAGGACTGCAATCATAGCCACATGGCCCGTCATTGCGAGCGAAGCGAAGCAATCTCATAATCTCCAGCAGAGCCGTGCAACGCTGCTTTGTCCAGTGTCAGTAACCTTGAGATTGACTCGGTGCATCCTTGCCCCTCGCCCTAATGGGCAGCACCTTCGGGCTGTCCAATTCGGCTGTCCTGCAGAATTGTGCAGCGTCGGCCGTTGGCCTCCTCGCAATGACAGCAACTTTTCCTGGCTCTTTCCTTCAATGACAGCTGAGTTTCTTCATACTGAATTCTGACTCCTGACTTCTTTCTCCGCTGTTATCCTTTGTATTTCCACTAATAGCCTAAAAGCCTACAGCCTATCTTCCTATCCTCACGGTGTCCTGGAAAGGCGGAAACCGAGAAAACTAAGGCGGCCTGAAGGATCATACTTGTCGCGATTTGCAGACCGGCAGAGTCTCGCACTAAAGCTCCAACCGCCTCCGCGAGCCACCCGGGGCGAGCCTGTTGGAGCGCCGTCCGGATCAGTAACAGAACCAGAAGGATAGTTGCCATACCCGTCAGAACACCACTCCCACACATTACCGTGCATGTCGTACAGGCCCCAAGCATTCGGGGCACAACTCTTTACCGGCAAAGTCTTTTCCCGGTAGGTTCCTTTCAGGCACCAGGATAAGGGATAATTACCGTCATAGTTGGCCTGATCGGTAGACAAGCACCTGCCCGTGTTAAACGGGGTGTCCGTTCCGGCCCGGCATCCATACTCCCACTCCGCCTCTGTAGGCAGGCGATAGGTATTCACCCCTTCTATCTGGTTCAGTTTCCTGACAAACTTCTGGCAATCTTTCCACGATACATGCTCAACCGGGCAATCTCTCTTCGTTCCCAGCCACGATTTAAATTTTGATGGATTGCTCCCCATGATTTTTTCCCACTGACTCTGGGTAACCTCGGTTGATCCCATGTAATACCCTTTAGTTATTGTCACGTTATGCTGCCCCTCATCATCAAAACGACCTGATTCGTTTGAGGGAGAGCCCATAGTGAATGTGCCAGGCGGGATATAGACCATCTCGTAGCCTATGGAATCAACCACTATCTTGTTCTCGGATGGTGCTGCCTGACGGGTATCCGATGCTGTTGACTCCTCTATCTTGTTCCCTGACGGTGCTTCCTGACGGGCATCCGATGCCTTCGGCTCCTCCTTAAGATCATCGAAATCCAGGTCGTCCGGGACGTAGGCGAACAAATGGGTGCTTGCAACTGCAAGGATTGCAATTGCGATTGTTAATTTCTTCATCTATTCATACCCCACCAAGTTTTTAAAAACATTTCAAATGAATGCCTTTGTGAAAGTCTTACATCCTTTCATTGCAAGGAACGAAGTGACAAAGCAATCTCTTAATATTTCTTATGTAATACGAGATTGCTACGCTTCACTCGCAATGGCAGCAGAGTTTCTTCATTCTGACTCCTGTATTCTTTTTATAGGCTTTTAGGCTGTAGTCTTTTAGACTTTTAGAAATGCGATCGCTGCAAACTCGATTCATTCTGGGTTATTCCTCATTCTCTTTTTCCCTAACAACCTAAAATCCTACAGTCTTCATTATCTCAAGAGATTGCTTCGCTCCGCTCGCAATGACAGCAGGATTTATCATTCTGTCCCCTGGCTCCTCTCCCTTCAGTCTGACAACACCCCAAGGGCATTTTTTTCAGGGCACCTACAGCCTATCTCTATCATCCTGCTCCCTCTCCCTCACCTCATACGGCAGGATTTGCTCTACGGATATGTCTGCAATGCGGCTGTAGATCTCAAAAAACTCCGGGACATTATAGAGACGGCCCTCTGAGAACAGCTCATTGAAATCGATTGAATTTTTTTCTGCAGCTTGCACGGCAACAATAAGAAAGGCCTCTGTATCGTGCTTGTGATTGGGTAGTGTTGCCATTTCGAGGATATTACCAGCGGCTTTTCCAGGGAAGATAAGGGGTTTCCCCAGTTCGACGATCTCTGTTGCACCTGTTTTCTCAGAAGGATAGATCATGGCCACCTTATCGTCTGCACGCAGGTTGAAGATGGCAAGGCATGCCCTTTTGGAAACCTCGGCAGTAACCGTGGCGCAATCACCTGCTACAAACGATGCCCTGTTTAGAGATGCTTTTAGATGGAACGTCCGGTCAACCTTTTTCTCGGGTATGTGAACTGTGGCAACGATCGAGACCATGTATTTCGGGGTTCTCGGCCCGCTCTGGGTGACTACTATGAAATCGTCGCTCCAGGTCTTTTCTTCCTGCGTGATGAATCCCCGCGAAAATGTCTTTAAGAACTGGCCCACGAGCCTGCCGTTTGTCACCAGGGTGGTCCCGTGAATCTGCATGCCCACGGATTTTTCAATGGCATCCGCTCTCGCCCGCTGCAGGGCGATGAGCTGGCCTTCCTCCGGGGTGATTCCGACGACGGCTGCCTCGCCTTTGCCGGTGACCCCTGTTTCCACGCGTGCGTTTAAAGGCAGGGGCAGAATGGAGACGATGAGCAGGGAGATGACCACCATCAATACTATCTTTATTAATTTCAAGGCTCTGTCGAGAAGACTTGATTGAGACATACTATTTCTCGGAAAAGATCCTCTCTTTTTCATTAACATGTTATCTCCATATGTTTGCAGGTTAATAGACTGCAGGTGTTAGGCTGTAGACTTTGAAGTTAGACGGGCTTAGACTGTCAACTCTTCAATCACTGCCAAATTCTTCATTCGTCTTCTTCCTTTTCCTACAGCCTAATAGTCTTCAATCTAATAGCCTATCTCTCCTGGCTCCTATCTTTTGTCTTTCCCTAATAGCCTATGTGTCTACAGTCTAACAGCCTATCTTTCACTCGGTCCTGGAAAGGCGGAAACCCAGGTAGCTGTCGCGGAGGGATGGATCGAACCCGCCTCGAAGTGCAGAACGACAGAGCCTCGTGCCGAAGTACCAACAGCCGCCGCGGGACAACCGGCTCGAGCCCGCAGAAGGACCATCAGGGTCGGTTACCGTTTCGGAGGGATAATCCCCATACCAGTCCGAGCACCACTCCCAAACATTGCCGTGCATGTCATACAGACCCCAGGCATTGGGCTTCTTCCCTGCAACAGGATGCGTCTTTGCCCCTGAATTATCGATATACCACGCATATTGACTCAGACTTTCGGTATCGTTCCCAAAGCAATATGCACCCTCACTCCCTGCACGGCACGCATACTCCCACTCGGCCTCGGTCGGTAATCGGTACTTGTCTGTCCCCTCCATACGGTTCAGCTTCCTAATAAACTCATGGCAGTCATTCCACGACACTTTCTCCACCGGACAGTCGTCACAGTTGCCGAACCCCGACGGATTATTTCCCATCACCTTGAGCCACTGCGCCTGCGTCACCTCGGTCAGCCCCATATAAAAACCTTTACTCAGCGTCACCCGATGCTGCCGCTCATCAGAATCACGCTTCGGATCATTTGACGGAGAACCCATCATGAAGGTGCCGGGAGGGATATAGACCATTTCATAGTTTATTGACTGAACCACAATCTTGTTGCCGGTCGAGACAGTTGTGGCCGAATCACCCGAGAGGTCACCGAAATCCAGGTCATCCGGAACGTAGGCGAACACAATGCCGGATACTGCTGCAAGCAATGCAATTACAATCGATGATTTCTTCATATACTCATTCCCCGCCAAGATATCAAAATCACTTCAAATCAATGCCTTCCCAAAAGCCTTACATCCTGTCATTGCGAGGAACGAAGCGACAAAGCAATCTGCTAATATTATTTATGTAACACGAGATTGCTTCGCTTCGCTCGCAATGACAGCAGAATTTCTTCATTCTGACTCCTGTCTGCTACTCTCTTTGATCTTCCCTTCTGACTACACTCTTTCATCTTCAGCCTAACAGTCTTTATTTATTATTTTACTGTGTCCTGGAAAGGCGGAAGCCGAGGCTGCTGCTGCGATAGGATAGATCGACGTTGCTGCGATACGCAGACCGGCAGCCCCCCGCGCTGCTTACCCAACTGCCGCCGCGAGACACCCGGCGCGAGCCCGTAGAAGGACCATCCGGGTCGGTTACCGAACCCGAGGGATAGTCCCCGTACCAGTCGGAACACCACTCCCACACATTCCCGTGCATGTCATACAGTCCCCAGGCATTGGGCTTCTTACCCGCAACAGGATGCGTCTTGCCTCTGTATTTATTACTATACCAAGCGTATTGATCAAGTTTGTCGGAATTGTTTCCAAAACAATAGGCACCCTGGCACCCTGCCCGGCACGCATACTCCCACTGAGCCTCCGTGGGCAGACGGTATTTGGCGGTTCCCTCCATTCTGTTCAATCTCCTGATAAACTCCTGGCAGTCCTCCCACGATACCTGCTCCACAGGACATTCGTCGCAGTTCTTGAAATATGACGGGCTACTCCCCATCACTTTGCGCCACTGGACCTGCGTCACCTCGGTCACCCCTAGGTAAAACCCCCTGATGAGCTTCACCCCATGCTGACGCTCATCATCGTCACGACCCCATTCGGATGACGGAGAACCCAACTGGAAGGTACCGGGCGGGATATAGACCATCTCATAGTTCATTGGCTGAACCACGATCTTGTTGCCGGTCGAGACAGTTGTGGCTGAATCACCCGAGATGTAACCAAAATCCAGGTCATCATGGACGTAGGCGAACACAATGCTGGATACTGCTACAAGCAATACAATTACAATCGATGATGTCTTCATATACTCATTCCCCGCCAAGATATCAAAATCACTTCAAATCAATGCCTTCCCAAAAGCCTTACATCCTGTCATTGCGAGGAACGAAGCGACAAAGCAATCTGTTAAATTTTTTATAACATGAGATTGCTTCGCTTCGCTCGCAATGACAGCAGGGGTTGCACCCTGACTCCTTTTTTGTCTCACATTAGACTAACAACCTAAAAACCTATTGCCTGTATTTTTGATGAGATTGCTTCGTCGCTTCCGCTCCTCGCAATGACAGCTGAATTTCTTCATCCTGTCTTCTGGTTCCTGGCTCCTCTCCTTTTTCCCTCAGCCTAAAAGGCATGGCCAGTTGGCCACAACGAAGTATAAAAAAGTGTCCAGTTTACTTAATATACCTGCCTGAATGTTTTAAGGTTTTTATTCTGTCTTCTGAATTCTGGCTACTGGATTCTATTTTCAAATAAAAAGCCTGTAGCCCAATTGCCTGACAGTCTGGCACCCTACTTCAGCCTCGCAAGCTCCCAGGTTCCGTCTCCTGCCACGAGCGGGGTCTGCGTCCTTCCTGAGATCCGCTGTGCCCGGTACGAGACCATTTCTGTGAGATATGATTTCATCTCCGATACCGTGATGCAGTTGTCATGGTCGCTGTCTGCATCCCCCCTGAGCCCCTTCAGGAAGAAATAGGTAAACAGGCTGTGGCGTTTTTCCGTGTACCAGTGGCTCACCTGGTCTTTGTCCGCGCTGGCAAAGATGATGGCGTTATCGAGTTTCCTTACGGGGCTTGCGGTTTTCAGCATTGCAGGGCTTATGTTCTTAACCAGCGTGCCCCCATCGGAATTACCGGAAAAGCAGGCGTCGATCACGATGGTCATCTTCCTGGCAGGTACCTGCGAAAGGTTGTCATACAGGGTATCCAGGGCATATCCGTTTGCTGTGATGTATTCGGCATCACCGTCGACCGGTATGAGGAAGGCACCTTTTCCTTGAGGGTCCGGTGCCCCGTGACCCACATAATATATAAAGACATCGGATTTGCCGGCCTTCACATAGTTGTAGAGCTTGCCCTTACAATCCCCGCGTCTGCCGAATATACTCGAAAGAGATCCCTGAGTTACGTTGTGTTCAAAGATGATGTTGTCCTCGTGATATCCGAGCACGTTGATGACATATTCTTTCATGTAGGCTGCATCGCGTGCGGCATAGTTTACATCGGGTATGCCATGGCCGTACTGCGCGTATGCCCTGTTGCCGATAATCACGGCAATGGCATCGGGGTTCTTGCCCTTGCCCTTTGGAATGTTCGTATCCACATCCACGAGGAGATCTTCTGAAGACGATGGGCCGGACCGTGAGCCCTGAAGATCTTCGAGCAGGGAACTGCTCTGGCCGGCGCTCTTCCCGACAGATGCTATCTTCATGGGCTCGGGCACGCTTATGGTGTCTGCCTCTGCAAGCACGGCCTTGAACATGTTATCATAGGCATCCTTGAGACCCTGATGATTCGGGTATATCTTGCGCATGTCATCTACAGCCATAATAGCGGTTTCGCGGCTGCCGGCCTTGAAGTCCTGGTAGCGGGCCTGGATGCACCGGTCCATTATTTCGTCAAAGGTGGTCTTGAGCCCGTCATCGGAACTGAATTTCTTTTTCGCACTGCTCGCGGCAGAGAGCGCACCTTCCGTTTTACCTGCGGCAAAAAGCGCCCAGCAGTATGCCCTGGCTATATCCGGGTCAAAGTCGATCTTTGCAAGCCCGGCTATTGCCTCGTCATGTTTGCCTGCCTTGGTTTTCGTGAGATAACAGGCCATGTAAGCATCTGTTGCCTCTGCATACCTCAGGGATGCCTGCTGGTCTTTCGGCCAGGTATCACGAACCTTCTTCGCATTGTTAAGCGCATCCGCAAGCTGCATGTTTGCCAGGAAGGCACGGGTGAGGGTATCAAAGGCAGCAGCAGAATTCGAATTGAGGGAGCAGGCCTTCTTTGCATATTCAAGCGCCTTTGCCGCATCCGAGCCAGTCTCGAGCATGACCCAGGAAAGGAGGTTGAATGTCGTCCACTTATTGCATCCTGCAGCGACGGACTCCTTCAGATAGGTCTCTGCTTCCTTGACATTGCCGTAGCGGTAGCAGGCAAGGCCAAGGTTTGCAGAAATCTCGGCGTCGGAAGGACACATCTTGTGCGCCTGCAGAAAGCGCTTCAGCCCATCTTTCTGATTGGTCTTGAATTCGCTTGCTGCCTGCTCGGCAATCTTTTGGGCCAGAGCGCATTCGTCATCCCGGGCATGTACCGGCCCGAAGAGAAAGACTGGCAGACATATTGAAACCATTAAAGATATAAAGAGTGTTCTCCCGATCATACCCCCTCCTACATTTCTGATTCAAATGAAAATTGCCCTGCAAATTGAATATCAAAACAAAGAGTTTCAATATATTATCAAAATAATATCATATAGTCAAAGGTCACCGTATATGTGCCCTCCTGCCTCGCCCTTGTCTCTCCTCGGAATATCGCATTCAGGCCCGGTTACTCCGGTTTTATTATGCCTTATCAAAGAGACGACCGGGCTTATAAAGTTTTTCTTCTTGGTTGCAGTGTCTTTATTTCTTACCCGAAGTATCTTTCCTGCGGGGTCTTTCTCGCTAGAAAGCGGTCAGTGTTGCCCCTGAACTATCTGTAGTTTCGTGATCCTGCTCTGGCAGGAATGTCAATTTGTTTTCATGTGAAAGGTTGATACCACCACAAAAATCAGTCAGACTGTCATTGCGAGGAACGGAGTGACGAAGCAATCTAATAACAGCAATGAAAAATGAAACGAAAGATTGCTCCATTTCGCTCCTAATGAACCATCTGCTGTCATTGTGAACGCTGTGAAGCTATCTCGCGAGATATACGGCTGCAGAGATCGCTTCGTCGCTTGCGCTCCTCGCGATGACAAAGGGGTTTTCATTACGAATATAAGCCGCCAAGGCGGGTCCGGGGGTCGTAATGACTGCGCTAGGGGCTTTTTGCGAAACCTTCAAAAATTGCACCTCCGGATCTTGTTTTGCAAGATGGAATTGATTCTCGTTGATCGACGAGGGCATGTCTGAGCCTGATCGGAACCAAAGCAGCTCTTATATGGCATATCCCTATTCTGAAGCAGAATCGGAGGTCACTGTTATCCTCCGGAACAATTCCGTAAAAACTCCAGCATAGACGCCTTGATTTCTCAGCACCCGGAATTACTATGAGTTATTACATTGTACCTCTGTATTGTATGCAGTCTGTGTAGAATGCTTATCGACTTTATCTTTTTTATATTCTGAGTGTTCCACTTTCTCGTTCAACGTTTTGAATACATGTTTGCTTTACTGTTTCGGGCAGCAAGTATTTTGGTGCACGCCAGACGTGTGTCAAAAATGGGGCTTTTGTAAATAAATTAAGCACTAACAAGGAGGAATAAAATGAAGAAGTGTACAGTTAATGGTCTGTTGGCAGGGGTTCTCTTTATCCTTTCCACGTGCTTCGTCCTTCCGGCTGCCTGGTGTGCACCGGTGGATGGACTGACATTCGAGAATCTCACCGGTGATATCGGCCGCGGATTCGGGGATACCTGGAACAGGTATGCGTGGTCAATGCAGGAGTTTGGGGGAAATCTCTATGTGGGTACCTGGAATGCCAATGTTGATTACAAGGGGATAATCACTGGAATCGTAAACGGCGAGATAGACATCTCCGGGGGGAGCAACCCCCTGGAAGGTATCGGATTCGTCAAGTCTCAGGGTGGCGAGGTCTGGAAGTATGACGTAGCGCAGAAAACCTGGCAGCGGGTCGTGGATGCGACCGAGGCGGACGCAGGGTTCAGAAAGATGATCGAGTATGGCGGCAAGCTCTACGCCGGCACGCTCAACAGCACCGACGGCGCCAATCTCTTCTGTTCCGCAGACGGGCAGGACTGGACAACCCTTTCAGGAGGTCCCCTGGGCGACAAGGACAACATCTCCATCAGGACCATGATCGAACATGCCGGCAAGCTCTACGTGGGAACGGAAAACAATACGACCGGCGGTGAATTGTGGACCTACAATGGAGAGTGCTGGAAACAGATCGGAGCCGGACAGTTCGACAACGACGCCTCCGTGGCAGAGTTGGTGGTGTATAACGGCAAACTCTACGTTGGAACGTGGGACTTCACCGACCGGTTCAAGCTCTTCGAGAGCAGCGACTGCGGCAATACCTTCAAGGATGTCACCCCGGTGTTTGCCGGCAGTGACAGCCTCAACAACCTGGGCGTCATGCAGCTCATAGAATACCAGGGGGAACTCTACCTGGGGACCGTGAACTACCTGGACGGCTTCACCCTGTTGCGGGCCGTAGACCCGGGCGATCCCGATGGATGGGAGGTCATCTCGACAGACGGCCTTGGCGACAAGAGCAACGCCTATACCTGGACCATGCAGGTCTGGAATGACAAGCTCTACATGGGCACCTTCAACGACGGCCTCTACAGCGGCATCTACGACCCGTTGCCCATACCGCTGGACGGGCGGGGCCAGCTCTTGTGCTCTACCGATGGCATGTCGTGGTCAACTGTGGTCGATGACGGCTTCGGTACCCCGTTCAACTACGGCATCCGGACCATGACCGTCTCGGACAACCGCCTGTATGTGGGGACCGCATCGAATGTCATGATCCCGGACTTTTCCTCATTCGATCCGTATCTCTTAGATCTCTTCAAGAACATGGACGGCATAGACACCTCGGCCCTGCTTGCCTGCCTGCCGAACATCTCTGGCGACAACTGGATCGGGGCAGAGGTCTGGGCCAGCGAGCCATCGCAGGCACCGGTGCCGGAACCGGCAACCATTCTTCTCCTGGGTACCGGCCTGATCGGCCTTGCACATTTCGGAAGGAAACGCAGGAACGCACGCTGATATTGTCAGCTGTAACCACAGGGGGCAGGGGCTTTCACCGGCCCTGCCCTATCCATCACCTTCATGAATGCAGACAGGCAATGGCACATGAAACAGCAATGGCTACGACTATCCAGAAAATGGCCTTGAGTCTGCCCGCACACCCTGATGACCCTGCCACGAAGTTGAATTGTATATCGTGAGAGCTGGAAAGGATAGACTCTTCCGGTGTAAACAGGAACCACACCCAGAACATGACCCTGTCCATGACCTACCTCCCATTGTCACCTGTTGAAGCCTGTTCCGACCGAGGGAAGTGTACCTTCTTGTTCCTTGACCAGTGCCGCCCGTGACTTTCGCAACGATCAGTCAGCAGGGCATCCCGGCATCCGTGCTGTGCTGCGAGGCATCGAGCCTGTGTGAAATACGACCGAAGAGAGATATGCCTGTATCGTGCTAGATCCAGTACACCTTCTCTTTGTTCTTCTGCTTCTTCTCCTTGTATAACTCCAGTGCTTCAGCTCTTTCGTATATCCTGTCAGGGTCGCTCAGGATCAGGTAGTTCGAGCAGTCCTTGTGGGGGCAACCCGCCCTGACCCACTTAAAGACCCTGGCAGCCCGTTCGACAGAGGGCTTTATCTCAGACCAGAAGATCTCGCTCTTGCAGCCGGTGCAATTGAAATAATAAACAACTTCTCGCTCCACGCAAAGACCCTCCTGTTACCCGTATACCAAATTTTATTCTCACAGGATAAAGGAACTTGTCCCGCAGGTCAATAGCTATGGAATATCCGTTCTAATTACAGTGAGTTCCATGCACCTGAACAGGTCGCCCCTGCTGAATGGATCTCCCAGGTGCCGCTCAGGTCAGTACTGGAATCATCAAAGGCCCCAGAGATGATGATCTGGAAGACACCGAGGTTTGTCTCCACCTCGAACCGGTTGTTCTCGATGCTCCAGAGACCCCGGTTCTCGGCATGGATGCTGCCCGTCATGGTTGTTCCCCCGCACGGGAACCGGTCCAGCCTCAGGGACAGGCCGGTCACCCTCAGATAGTCAGGGCTGAACGCGAGATCGAACCCGCCGAATTCTGTCTGGACCGTTCGTACCTGCACCTTGTCCTCGCCCGCAGCGGGCACATCCTCATCCGGGGCAGACACGGCAAATGAAGCGGCAGAAACAGCCAGGATGAGCATACAAGCAGCTATTCCCACATACCGGGATGCCGCTTGTGAGATCTCCAGCCCACTCGTGGTCTTCATTGCAATCCCAGGGCCCGCAGGCCCACCCCTCCTGCTCATCTTGTCTGACATAATACCTCTACCAATACTCGAGTCAAGCTCTTCGGGCAGCAGGGGCAGAGCTATCGCCGGCAGACCTGCCCGATTCGATCCCGGGAGGCAAAACATGATCATCTGCCGCCGGGGACTTTACATCCCCATTTTTCTCATTAATTAAAGAATCATCCGATGAAAGAAAAAAACCTCATCCAAAAGCGCTATAACCGCATCTCTCCCATCTACGACACCATGGAAGGAATCATGGAGCGGGCAAGGTTCAGCCCGTGGAGAAAGCTCCTGTGGGACAAGGTCGAGGGACAGCGGATACTGGAAGTGGGCGTGGGAACCGGGAAAAACTTCCCCAACTACCCGGGAAATGTCGTCATACATGCCATGGACTTCAGCGAGGGCATGCTCGCCAGGGCCAGGAAACGGGCCCGCGAACAGCACATCGCCGTGAGGATGCAACTCATGGATGTCCAGCACCTCGGCTTCAAGGATGATATCTTCGATACGGTCGTGGATTCGTTTGTCTTCTGTTCGGTGCCCGACCCCGTCAGGGGGCTCGAGGAAATCCATCGCGTGTGCAGGCCCGGCGGAAAGGTAATCATGCTCGAACATGTGCTGAGCACCAACAGGATCCTGGCAAGCCTCATGAATCTCCTGAATCCCCTTACCGTAAGGATCGTGGGGGCCAACATCAACCGGAAAACCGTGGAAACCGTTGCCGGAAGCGGCCTCCTGGTCGAAAACGTCACGGATCTCTCCATGGGGATCTTCAAACTCATCGAGGCGCGCAAAGGATGAACCCTGGATTGATTCCTGCTTGTTGTCGCTCGATGAAAAACAGCCCTGTGCAGGGCGGGATGCCTAACCGAGAAACAGGGGCGGTACCCGGCACTGCCTGATATCGATCTGTTCCCAGACCCCGCCAGTAATGTATGGCTCTTCTTTCAGGAACGTCTCCAGTTCTTCTCGCGAGGAGAAATCGTAGACAATAACCGAACCGATCATCTTCTCCTGTTCGTCGAGAATGGCTGCCGCGTAGAGCACCCTGCCAAGGGACTTGAGCTGTTCGATGGCGGCGAAATGGTTCTCCCGCGCGGACAGTCTCCGTTCCAGTGCATGCTCATCCGTTCCGTCGTATGCTGTTAAGAGAAACTGCATTCCACTGTCCCCTTTACTCTCCAGAGATGGATTACCGTTGACTTATACACTCGGACTGCCATGAAATTCAAGACCGGTACAATCTTTTCAGAATATTGCAGCGATGAGCCACGGGTGTGACTGAGGGAATTTCCCGGTATCCTCCCGATCGAAGACGACGGATCAGGAACATGTGGTGTCTGCCGCGACTCCTCAGGTATGCCAGTATATCCGGATATCCCGGTGACTGGATAGCCTGATATATTCTCTCCTCGCCTTGTCCATCGAGGTGAACAGCTCTTCCGGCATGAGGGTAACTGTCCGGTTGCACTTGGGGTTCGGGCATCTGCCTTTGTATTTTGAGGGCTGGGAAGTTTCCAATCTGGCAAAGAACTTCGACTGACATCCATGATGATCGAACAGGGCGATCTTTTTGTTTTTTTCCATAGTATATCTCACTCATTCTATTGAACTTTTATTGCTCTATATTAGTTAATGTAGGAGCAGTGAGGGGATAGTCAATATGCCTGGGATATTTTTTTGAGAGATGCGCTATGAAGCAGGGATCATCACCGGCCCGCAGGGTCTGTTTCTAGACAGGCCCCTCTATCCAGGCAGGCATCCACGATCCCTTGAAATGCTTTTCGATCGCCTCGTAGTTGCCGGTCTCCTCGCACCATGCAATTGCTTCTTCACGGATTACCGGCCGGATATGCGTGCCTCCGTACCAGTGCTCGACCCCGGCAAGCTCATGAAACCTGGAGAACAGACCCCCTTCGTAGAGCAGGAAATATCCTCCGTCTTCGGACCGATACAGGGTTTCGGCCTCGTGCCTGAGGCCGCCGTAATCCCCGGGGCTCCAGTCCGCGAGCTTCTCGGATCTCTCGGGATCATACCCCTTCACGTCGACGAGTTTATCCATCTCACCACTACCCGACCCTCTGCCTGAAGGCTTCATCATTTCTCATTCTACCCTGAAAAGCAAGCTGTTTGATCGGATGCCTCCACCTGCACCAGCAGCCGGATTCCTGTGAACCTCCCGTATGAAAACAGGAAACAGCATAAAGGGTGCCCCGCAGGCTGACAGAGGTTCCTCATATAAAAGAATACCCCCCTTCTGGGCATAGAGTCAGGGGGGTTAGGCAAATGGTATTCAGACAGTACTTAATAATAGGTGTGTTTCCATGAAAATCAAGATCTTGAAGCATTTTTCCGGACTGATCTTTTTCCACAATGATCACCTGCTTGAGCGGACAGATCACGGATGATCGATGATGTGTAGAGGTTGAGCTTATTTCACTAAAAATATCTAAGAGTTGCTTTTTCCTGTCTCGTCATTATTTAATTACTATGAATGATAGCGTGGAGAAAGATATACGATATCTCCGCATCTGCGATTATGTGCAGGTGAACATTGGCGACGAACCCACCTGGCTGATTGTCATAGATTTTGTCGGCAAGAATGAGCTTATCGGGATTCCCCTGTATGAAGAAACCCTGCACTCGGCATGCTGCCAGCCCAGGGTGAGGGTCTTTAAAAACGCGGTCATCAGCTGCAGGAAACACCGGGAATGGGATGAGCTGGAGATCACCCCGTGGCTTGCACGGCACAGGACCTTCTGAACCGAAACGACAAGCCCTTGAGATAATGTCTCATAAGATCGGCCTTTCCGAAGAAAGGCGTCTCCAGGGGCAGTCCTGCCTGGGACAGAAATGGCACGGGATCTTGAAGGGTACGACATCGGCCATGAGGGCGATTCCAGAAACCGTCTTGGCTGGCTTCATCACGTCGTAGCTGTTCAAGCTCACGCCGATACTGCCTGCATCGAGGGCGTTGAAGATTACCCGCTGACCGGAGAGGTCCCAGTCGCAATAACCCGGGCTGAATCTCATGCTGCACTGCTTTCCCTCATCCTCGGCCAGACTTTCGAGATGCTCCAGGAGCATGTCTGCAACCATCTCGACGAATTCGGAACCTGCCGTATCAAGGACAAGCTGCCTGGACAGCAGGTGCCGATCCCTGCAGAGACGATCAAAACCATCGCCCAGGGTAGCGAGCATGAACGCAACCGAGCAGCCTCCCATACACCCATGCGCCAGGCGAAAGAGCATGCTGCTTCCGATGATCCCTGCCTGGGTCTGTATGTTCCGGCCGGCGAGGCGACCCTCCTGGATCGTGTGCAACACCCGGGGGCGCACCAGTGCGTGCATGGCCTCCAGGTCTTTATCCAGGGTATCCTGCAAGTCGGCAGACAGGGAAGGTCCTCCGAGTTTTTCGAGTGTCCGGGCGCGCAAAGCGCCCCAGAAAGAAGAGCCGATCTCCGGGATGATCATGCACTGTATCCGGGGTCCATACCCAGCATGGCCCGGGTCTTCTCGATGACCGTCAACGCAGACTCCACATAGCTGTCGGCCCCGTAGGACCTCGCCAGCACTTCGCTCAGGGGTGCCCCCCCGACTATGATTTTCGTGGCAGGACATACGGATCTCACCTCGCGGATAATATCCTTCATACCGGTCATGGTCGTTGACATCATTGCCGACAGCGCCAGGATCCGCGCCTTATGTTCGATGACACTCTCCACGAATACCAAGGATGAGACATCGCGGCCCAGGTCGATTACCCGGTATCCATATGCCTTGTATACCGCTGCAATCACATTCTTGCCCAAGTCGTGAGGGTCGCCTTTGACCACCCCGATGACCAGGGAGAGGTCCGGCGATATCGCGGTGTTATCCTGATCCGATATCAGGCTGAGGCCATCGAGCACCGAATCTATGGAGACAAGAAATTCCGGAAGGCCGAAATTGCTGGACATGAGCCGGTGGCGGACGCGCTCCATGCCGCGCACCAGAGCAAAGCGCAGGTCGTCTGCCGGGATCCGGATATCCAGTGCCCGACCGAGCCATTCCTGCATGTCTGAGCTGCCTGGATCCCCGATTGACCGTTCCAGTTTCGCCAGGATTCCTCTACGTTGTCGCGCATCATTCATGTGCGTGCCCCCTTTGCCCTCCCGAACTTCCGCGCTGCCCGCACCAGCGCCACGGCATTGTCCAGGTGCAGGTTCGGTGGATATTCACAGCCGGGCGCCAGGATGAATCCTCCTCCCTCAGCGAGGTCATCTATCATCCTGCGGCATTCCTGGAGTACATCGAAGGGGTTGCCGGAACTCAGCAGCGGCGTATCGACATACCCCATGAGAACGACCTGGTCTCCGTAGCGTATCTTGAGTTCTCTCCTGTCCTTGCAGTCGTCGGGCAGATGGGCAAAGGAGATGATGCTCGGTTCCATACAGCGGATCTGCGAATCGAAATAGATGCCGTGTCCACAGTTGTGCACCGCCACAAGACAGCCTTTTTTCCTGATGGCCCGTGCGATCTCACGGACAAACGGACCTTCGATCTTTTCCCACATCTCCCTGCTGAGACCGTTCCACGAGGCAAACAGGGTGTCGAGGGTTACCGCCAGGACCCCGGCATCGCACTGGGCCTCGACAAAATCAATGAGCACGCCGGTGATCGTCTCCAATGCTGCCATCACCTCGCCGGGACAGTTCATGCAGTCACGAAACAGGTGCTGCGCGCCCCGCATCATGTTGAGCACCCCCAGAGGGCCGAAGGAAAACCCGCACACGACCCCCTTGAGGCCCATCCTCTTCACCAGGGTACGGCATATCTCTATGATGGAAGACATGCGGGGTGCGTCTTGCAGATCAATACGCCTGAGCCTTCTATACCCGGCTGCTTCCCGGATCAGGGGGTCGGAATAGTCGGGGTGCGGGGTGGAATCTTCAGGGTAAATCATCTTCTGGCCGAAGTCAGCCGCCTCGACCGAGAGGTCGAGCATGGGAACGATGATCTCCCCGCCGACGAATTCAAAACCGGCCATGAGGGCCTCGGCGGACACCTGAGGATGCAGGGCGAACTCAGGAAAGGAGGCGCCGACCAGACGCCTGCTCGCGCCGATCACCAGCGGGCAGCAGGGTACATGGTCCGGTTCCCGGTGGCGGATGGTCGTGATGACCCGTTCAATGGCGGTCAGGGGAGTAACACCTGCCCTGGCGCTGAAGAGACCTGCCGCGCTGTCCAGAAGCCAGTCAGGGATAAGGCCGGGAGGCGGAATCTGGCCGTTCAATACCGATCTGATGATCCGGCCCGGCACCCCAGACCGGGCTCTTCTGCCCATTACTGCCCTCCTCGTCCATACTATTTCAATGTAAGTATAATAATACTCAGGTAGTAGGTATTGTCAACAAGGCCTGAGCAGACCATGGCCTTCAGGATGCCGGAATCAACCGGTCTCCAGTCCGGTACTCTTTTATTTCCAGGTCACCCGGGGCTTTCTGCGCAGCGGGATACGCTCGTACCTGACTCCGGGATACCCCACCATCATCGCGCCGAAGGCGCGGTGACCCTCGGGCAGGCCAAGGGCCTCGAACAGCGGCGGACAGGCATTGATCGCATGGTAGAGATAACCGGCCCAACAGGCACCCAGCCCCCTGCTGGTTCCGTACAGATCGAGGTTGCTCAAGGCCAGTGCGCAGTCTTCTGCCCCGAAGCCCCAGTTCCTGTCGGCATGGGCAACCACGACATGCGGCGCACCCCGGCAGATCCGGTCATACCCCTCGTCCCAGGAAGACACTGCACGGACGAACCCGACCAGGCTCTCATCGTGGGGATTTGCCTGGACAATCCCGCGCATCCAGTGAACAACCATGCCGGCGAGACGTCGCACCTCGGCAGGGTCCTCCACGACTATCCAGTGCCACGGCTGTTCGTTCTTTGCAGACGGGGCCATGCAGGCTATTTCCAGGAGTTTTTCCAGGATATCCCGGGGCACCGGCTTGTCCTGAGAAACCCTGACAGAGCGTCTGGAGCAGAGAAACTGCTCGGCCTGTTCCGGGGTAATGGCCAGTTCCTGCCTGATGGGTGTGCAGTCTTCGGGGCTGAGCCATTCGAAACTGATGGCACCGGTCGGGCAGACAGCAACACAGTGCCCGCACCTGAAGCAGATATCCTCAAAGTCCTTAACCGGGATGGGATAGCGCTCATCCCTGTCCATGCGGATGAGCCGCGCCGGGCACTCGGCGGCACAGATGCTGTCGGAAATGCATTTTTCGTGGTCCACGTTGATATGGCTCATGGCTCGCTCCTTGTCGTGATGTTCAGCCCGCCCTGTTCATGATTAAACCGGTGTCTGTTGTGCATTCTTTTTCCCGATCAGGAGATTCCACCTCTATGTCCCACTCATATCCCGAGATGACCGACAATCGGGTGAGAATCTCCACCAGTTCCTTGATCCCCTTGTTCTCCTGTCCATGCGTGATCTCGTAGATCATACATGACTTGATATTGCAACCCGAAGGGACCATTTTCAACCCTATGGTCTTGGAAAACCGGGGCAACTGCTTTTCTGCAAGCTCACCGTATGTCTTGTTGACCTCGCAAGTCGATGTAAAGGGCCATGTTTCATTTACCTTGATCAGCATACAAATCTCCGTACAGAAGGCACATTTGGCTTCAGGTCTTTGCCCCGGCACCAGGTGATCATCCAGTCCGGATCTCACCTGGGCGTAAGGGCTCTTTTGACGGATCAGCAGTTTTTATGTCTCCAAGAATACAACCTCTGTCTGTGATGCGTCAGAACCGCTCTCCGACATGAGTGGATTCATCCTTTGTTTTAGACGAAATAATCAGACCCATAATGACGAGAAAAATTCCTACTGATACTATAAACATTGTGCTCCTACCGTTATGGTTTAATTGGACTGGACTGGATTCTAATTCAAATAGAAAGACAAGAATTCGTCACTGCGAATAATTCATGAGATATAAAATTGACTACAACTCATCCAATTGTTCGATCGCTCCTTGTTCAGTTCATTCCCATTACAAATATCATTACATTAAAAAACTCTACACTATCTGTCCCCACAGACCCTCTCTTGACAGACCCTTTTTTGCCGCTATCCCTGAGAGGTCTCCTTCATGGCACACTTTTCCGCATTTGTCATACTAAAATTTTGATAGGTTATTAATAGCAGAAATCTACCATGGGTTGGATATCCTCTCTCTTCCAGTGTTTCCAGGTGCCAACGACTGTCTTCCCGTCCTCATTGTGTCAGGCACTAAATACCCGGAATCGTTCTTCAGCAACGGCCTGATGCCTCGAGGTTTATGGCAGACGGGGCGTCTGCCTGGTCAATGTTATGAAAAAAAATCATCCTGCCCTTGATATCCGCAGGCAGCAGACTACTATTCACTTCTCTTTCCAGAGAACCTCCAAATTTTGGTCCCCTATCCCAAACAGGGGATTTTTTTTGTCCTGCCGAAACATTCGCGGTATGCCTTGTTAGCCGGGGTTATCGTGCCGTCGCCGGGAAGAAAGCGACAGCTTGGGGCAGGCAGGTTCTCGACTATATCCCGATACGTACCTTTCATACTCAATTCTCCCATGGATTACTGAAAAGAAACACTACTGGTCATTGTTGTTTACGACACCTGTCAGCACAACAAGGCCCCCGGAGGCTGACTCCCACTGCGGCCTCACATGAAGGAGGATCCACGGTAAACAGATAAGCGCAGCTGGTGCCCGTCAGAGCCTTCCCCCCATGGCCGTGAAGGAATACCCCAGGTATTTGGTATAGAATTCATCGGCAGTGACGAGCATGTCGAGATCTTTGAACCGGTCCGGGTACAGGGTCTTCGCAGACCAGACCACCCCCAGTACGCAGCTCGGGGCCGGGAAGTCCCACCAGCCGATGTTGGAAGGGAAGGCATGGATCTTCCTGGTCCTGACTGCCTTGACGGTCTGGAACTGGGGATTGCCGAGCACCTCATCGACCCCGTAGGCGGAAAAGGTGGAACCGAGAAAGATCACGTCGGGATTCCAAACGGCTACCTGCTCGGGTGAGACTTCGCTCCAGAATCCCTTTACATCCACCGCAACATTCCGGGCACCGGCGAGTTCGAGGATCTGGTTCTGAAGCATCTCGCCGGTGGCCACCGAATAAACGCTCTTCGGGCCGGCGAACATGACCTTGAGACGTTGCTCTTTCGGGATATCCGCAAGCCTCTCTTTCACGATGGCCAACAGGCGCCGGCAGTCCGCCACGTAGGCATCCGCCCTGTCCTCGCAATCGAGGACTTTTGCCATGAGTCTGACTGCCTCGAAACTTTCTTCCAGCGTCTCTCCCCGCACGGCAATGACGCACATGCCCGCATTCTCCAGTTGCTGGATATCCGACTTGTCAAACGTTGAACAGACAAACGCCACCTGGGGCCTCAGGCTCACCAGCTCCTCGATATTGACCGAATTGCCCTTGACGAGCTGCGGCTTGGCAGCGAACTTGGGATCCACGGCAGCCATGGCATCGGCATCCACCCCCAGCAGGGAGCGTTCCACGAGCTTGTCCTCCTGTTTCAGGGCAAAGACGATCTTCCCCCCGAAATTATAGAGTGCCGCAATCCGGCTGACGTGTTTCGGAATGCTGACCGACCGTCCCAGCTGATCCGTTACGGTGATCGAGGCCTCGTCCTGGACAGCGTGGTTGCTGCATCCGCTGAAAAACACCAGAGAGGATATCATGATGACTACGGTACCCACTCTATGTCCGATCTTTTTTTCCACGGCAGAATCCCTCCTCAAGAACTGGTTGTAGTCTGATGCCCCCTCAATCAGTCACCCGATAGGCCGAAGAAGCAGAGAGGATCAGGACCTCATTCCCGATATTCGGGCCCTGCCCGCCCTCGAGACCCGATCCCCTCCGTTCATGTGCTGCAGAGAGTTTGGTCGCGGCATAAACGGCCCCTGTGGCCGCCCTGCTCACTTTGTGCGGTGTATAACGGCCATGCACCCCTGGTTATAGAGATTCCTCGCAAAACACTCTACGGAGATATCCGCCCCATAGACCATGTGGGTGAACATGCTCCTGTTTCCCACTGCGATACTCCTGCCGTTGAAATCCTCGCCCAGGGTGTGTTCAGTCATCTTCGTGAAATAACCCGACAGGGGGTATTCCTTCTGTTCGTGGTCCTCCTGGTGGTACCGGTATCCGGATGGATAGGTAAAGACCTGATGGATCCCGGTGGTCAGGGTGAGGTACTGTCCCTCGCCCGGTTCGTAGTAGTACCAGTCCACGCTGTTGGAGCATGCGGCATGCGGCAGTGGAAAATGCCTCAGCCCCACGCCCTCGATGACGATGAGTGCGATCTTCGTATTTTCCAGATTTTTCTCGACCAGGGCGCGGATCCCAGTGATGTTCTGCGCCTCTCCCAGCGGTGTGGCAACCGGGATCGAGAAGCATGCCGCCGGCACCCTCACCGCCCTGCGCAGCGGGGTTCCCGCAGCCCTGAACGACCATCCCTCCCGGGCGACCAGCAGGTAATCCGGTATGATTTCGGCATCATACGGCGCAGCGTCGAACAGGTTGATCCATTCCTCACGGCTCACGAGCCGCTCGAATCCGGGCAGCCCACTTATATGTTCGAGGTCACGGATGCTCGGCTGGTGCAGGCCTGCGTACCGGGCAGACCACCCGCTCGTGAATGCCAGTCCGTCGAGCTTGCTCAACTCCATCTCCCCTGCCAACTCGGTCATATCACCGGTGCCCACAATGACCGGGGTATACCCCGATTCGTTCAGAAACCGCTCGGCCTCTTCGAACACGTCATTGATCATCTGTGCCAGCTCCTTCTCGGTCAGGGGCTTGAAACGGCTGGAGAAGTACTGCTGGGCATAGCTCAGGCAGACAAGCCGGGGCGTGTACGTATGGATCAGGTCCAGGGCCGTGTCGGTTACCCAGCGGTTGCTCTGCAGGTCCAGGTCACCGGGATAGGGATGCCGCTTCAGGACACCGCGCGTCATGGTAACAGCAGGGCTGTCCACCTGGATCTTCTTCCCTGTTCTGAGGTCGAGCATATTCTGCCATTCCCGCGCATCTACAATCACCACACTCATCTCGCCACCTCCATCGCATTCCAGAGAACCCTCGTTCCGTGGATCTTGATCTCCTGCCCACAGACAGGGCATCGATTGTCCTGGCAGTCAAAGGCGCACAACCGGTCGCCGCCGCATCCCAGGCTGAAGCGTTCAATAACCTCGTGTCCGCACCCGGGGCAGATCGTATTGACCCAGTCCGAACCTACGAAATTGTGAAAATATACGTAGTCGAGTTTCTTCCTCACGTCGTGCAATGCCTCGTTGATTGCATCGATGCTCGGGTATCTGGCCTCGGTCATCTCGTGTTCCGGCAGGAGACGGAACACATGCCAGGGGATCTGCGGATCGATATCGGCTACGAAGTCGGCCATTTCCATCAGTTCGCCATCGTTTACACCCTGGATCACCGGCGTGGTAACCTCCACGTGGCAGGTCTGGGCAATCCTGCGGATATTGCGCAGGACCGGCTCGAGGTCTCTGGCCCCGAGATACTCCTGGTAGAACTCAGGGGTGAACCCCTTGAGGCTGATATTCATGAACGAGAAGATCGAGCAGAGCAGTTCGGTGGATTCCTCGGTCGTGTAGCCGTTGGTCAGGCATCCCATGGGCAGGCCAGCCTCGTCGGCATGGACCTTCAGCTCCGCCAGGGTCTGCAGCGATACCGTGGGTTCGTTCACGTTGAAGACGATATTGTGGCACCCGAGCTTCCTGGCCATCCTGACCATTTCTTCGGGTGAGAGCACATACATCCGGGCTATCTGTTCTGCCGGGTCCCTGCGGGCGACAAAGCCGTTCGAACAGTAGCGGCACATGAAGTTGCAGCTCGTAGTGCCGATGGTCATGCACCGGGCCCCCGGATAGGCGTGATAGAGGGGAAGCGATTCCATCCTGGAGACCGAGTAGGAACTCCACCGGTGGGGAAACCGTTCCCTGATCTCGCCCTGGTCTACGTAATACATCTGACAAACGCCATATTGTTGTGGGCCTAGCTCACAACGCCATTCACAATAGTTGCACCGCATGAATCCGCCTCCTTGTCTTTTGTCTTGGGTGTCGGGCCTGTTGCCCCTCTTCGATGCCGGGGGGTAACCACCTGGAGACCCCCCCGGGTGAAATCGGTCTGAATATTCTCTCCCAGCACCTGCCGCAGGGTCTGTTCTTTCATGACCGCTGAGGTAGGGCCTTCGGCTATGGCCCGGCCGTTCTTGATCATGAGAACCTGATCACAGTAATACAGGGTGAGATTCGGGTCGTGCAGAGTGATCAGGGCAGTGACACCGCGTTTCTTCACCACCTCCCGCATCAGGCCCATCATCTTGTGCTGGTTGGAAAAGTCGAGATGTGCGTTAGGCTCGTCCAGCAGCATGATAGGCGCATCCTGGAACAATGCCCGCGCCAGCATCACGAGCTGCTTCTCACCGCCCGAGAGCTGGTTGAAGGGCCTCGTGCCCAGGTGCTGTATACCCACCTCGCCCATGATCTGCAACGCCTTGTGCAGCTCTTCCCTGCCTGGTGCCGACCAGGCCTTGACACGCGCCGCAGACCCCATCAGGATCATCTCCAGGCAGGAAAAGGGAAACGCGGTGTGGCTGCTCTGGGGCACCACACTGATCATCCGGGCGATCTCGATCCTCCTGAGACCGGCAATCTCTCTGCCGCTCGCACTCACCCTGCCCTGCACCGGCTTCAAGATGGCATTGATGCAGCGCATCAGCGTTGTCTTTCCCGAACCGTTGCGCCCCATTAACGCGCAGATCCTGCCCTGCTCGACGTGCAGGTTAATGTCTTTGAGCACCGGTACCTTGCCATATCCCGCAGAGAGGTTCTCAATTACCAAGCTCACTCTTCTCTCCCATACTCCCGCTGTTTATTACCAGATAGCCCAGGAACGGCGCCCCGAAGATGGATGTTATGATACTGATGGGGATCTCAGAGGCCAGGACCGAACGGGCAAACGTGTCCATGAGCATGAGAAACGATCCCCCCAGCAGTGCTGTCACGGGGATCAGCCTTCTGTGATCCGGCCCCACCAGGTAGCGGGCGATATGGGGTATGATCAGCCCGATCCAGGCGATCGTTCCCACTGCCGCCACGGAGATGGCCACCATGAGCGTGCTTGTCACCACATAGAACATCCGCCACCGGAACACATCTATCCCCAGCGAGAGTGCTTCTTCTTCGTTCTGGGTCATCAAGTTCAAGCGCCAGCTGAAGACACTGAGCAGGATGGTTCCGGCCACAACGACCGGCAGGGTAGTCTGCACCTTGGCCCAGGATGCCACGTGGAAGCTTCCCATGATCCAGAAGATGATCTGTGCCAGCTGGTCATACGGGTTAGCGACATACATGAGGATGGACAGGCCGGCCTGGAAGAAGGCCGAGACCACGATCCCCGAGATCACCAGGACCGCTGCCGAGCGGTCCCAGCTTCGGGAGGCCAGCAGGTAGGCAAGCGACACGGCAATTACCCCGAACACGAAGGCGCTTCCCTGGATGGCCAGGGTCAGGTGCGTGAAGAACATGATGGCCATGGCTGCCCCGAAACACGCGCCGGCTGTCACGCCCAGGATGTCCGGTGCTGCCAGGGGGTTTCTGAACAGGGCCTGGAAAACCGCCCCGGCAGAAGATATGCCGCATCCGACGGCAAAACTCATGATGATCCTGGGCAGGCGGATATTCCAGAAAATGAGCTGCGTCTCCTGGGCAGGGGCCCTCATCACCCCATCGAGCCCCAGGCCGGAGAAGATGAGCTGTGCCACGCCAGCAGGACCGATCCGGTAACGGCCGACACACAGGGAAACGGCCAGGCTTGCCACGAAGAACAATACCAGGAACAGCCACCCCCTGTTTCTCATCACGAATCCCCGGGCAGACCGTGACCTGCCAACCGGGTTCTCAGACACGATCGAATCAGGCCCCATTACAGCCTGCCTCCCATGGAGGTGAAGGAATGCCCGAGATATCTGGTGTAGAAATCGTCGGCGATAGCGAGCATGTCCAGGTCGTTGAATCGTTCCGGATAGAGTGTCTTTGCCGACCAGACAACCCCCAGAACACAGCCCGGGGCCGGGTAGTCCCACCAGCCGATATTGGATGGAAAGACGTAGATCTTCTTTTCTCTCACCGCCCTGACCGTCTCGAACTGCGGGCTCTTGAGCACCTTTTCGATTCCATAGGTGGAAAGGCTCGAACCGAGGAAGATCACATCCGGGTTCCATACGGCCACTTGCTCGGGAGAGACATCGCCCCAGAAACCCATCAACGCTGCAGCGACATTCCTGGCGCCGGCCAGTTCGAGGATCTGGTTCTGTATCATCTCGCCGGTGGCCACCGAATAGACGCTCTTGGGCCCGGCGAACATGACCTTGAGCCGTTGGTCCTTCGGAATATCCTTAAGCCGGTCCCTGACGATTGTCAGGAGCCGCAGGCAATCCGCCAAGTATGCGTCCGCCTTCTCCTCGCAATCAAGGACATGTGCCATGAGCCTGACCGCCTCAAAGCTCTCTTCCAGCGTCTCCCCCCTCACGGCAATGACGCTGATGCCGGCATTCTCCAGCTGTTCCATGTCCGACCTCTCGAACGAGGCATAGACGAAGGCGACCTGCGGGGCCAGGGCCACCAGTTCCTCGATATTGATGGCATGGCCGTCCAGGGTTTTCGGCTTGGCTGCAAACGCTGCATCCACAGCTGCCATGGCAACGGCATCCACCCCGTAGAGGGCCTGCTCCACGAGTTTGTCCTCTTCCTTGAGGGCATAGACGATCTTTCCTCCGAAGTGATGGAGGGCTGCAATGCGGTTGATGTGTTTCGGGACGCTCACGGACCGGCCCAGCTGATCCGTCACGGTCCGGGAGGCCTCATGGTGGTCTGCAGGATTGCTGCACCCGCCGAGCAAGGCTATGACAGAGATCATGACAAGTGCGCTGCGCACTGGATGTTCGAACCTTTTCTTCACGGCAAATTCCTTTCTCAGAATCAAAGGGAATATCTCCTGATGCATGAACAAACAGGCACCACTGCGGGGTCATATAGCAAATACATGTATGTTATGCAAAACATATTATCAGGATTGTGGTGTTGCAGGGATGGTTTTTTTGGTTCTTCTCAGTGAAGCATACTTCTATAATTTGCATTTTCTTCACAGCCCTTTGTTCTCACCACGAAGGACACGAAAAGCACGTAGAAAATCATAGGACAAAACGCTTAATGCCCGCCCGAAGCACATCGCCACGGAATGTACGCGTCAGCGTTTTATGAACTCCTCACCGATGAACTCCCTTCGTGCTCTTCGTGGTGTGATATCCCCCTGTATGCACTTCATAACTACTCAGATGGATAGATGCCCCAAAAGAAATGCCCATGGGTGCTTTATCTAGACTGTAGGCTATAGGCTGTTAGGTCTACGAGCTTTGCCAATTCCTTCATTCTATCTTTAATCTTTAATCTTCATATGTTGTGCTAACAGCCTAAATGACTACAGCCTAACAGTCTGAAAATAGCTTCACCCTGACTGCGTGAGTAGTTACTGCTCTTCAATCATCCAAGTATGCTTCCGTGTGAAGATCCACAATTTTCATCAGGCCCCTTGCCATCCGGCATCCCGCCGTTATTATTATTACGCTTACCAAAGAACCTCCTATATAAGTCCCCTTTCCCTGAGGGGATTTTTTTTGCCTGCACTCAAGGTCGCGAAATGAGTCAATAAAGTTGCTCTCTGCTGCTCATGCTCTCTGTTATCAGCTGCCCGCAGAGCCACAAAGGGCTATGCCGGAAACCTGCCTACGGATATGATTTTATCATTACCTGGCGCGCCTGTTTCTCTTCTTTCCGGGAGCATAACATGGTATACACTCCACCCACCGGGTCGTCTCATCCGCAGGCTCTGTGATCAGAGGTCCGCAGACAATCTGCCCGGGAGGGTAAGAGAACACCGATGACAACGAAAACTGACAGGGATAGCACCACGGTCTACTCCAGCGAACAGGGCAGGATATGCCCAGCCTGCGGCAGGCCTGTCACCGGCTGCGTGTGCCGCGCGAAGGATGATGCGCCCAAGGGGGATGGAACTGTACGGGTCTCCCGCGAGACCAAGGGACGCAAGGGCAAAGGGGTGACCATCATCACCGGAGTCCCGCTCGGGCAGGACGGCCTCGCGAACCTGGCACGGCAGCTGAAACAGCGGTGCGGCTGCGGCGGCACCGTAAAGAACGGGACAATCGAGATCCAGGGCGACCACCGCGACCTGCTGGTGGACGAACTGAAAAAACAGGGGTATCCGGTCAAACGCTCGGGGGGTTGAGTCCCTGGTGCTGCACCACGAATACAGACAACCGCCCGCACTCAGGCGAGAGAATAAACGCACGACACAGATATGAACTGGAAGGTTTTCAGCACCTTATTCCTGGCAATATTCGCCTCCATGCTCGGGCAGGGGATCGTGGTCCCCCTGCTGCCGGTGTATGCCCATGAGCTCGGCGCCACGGGCTTCAGCATCGGGATCATGTTCGGGGCCTTCTCCATCTCCCGCACCATGCTCCTGCCCTATTTCGGCATGGTATCCGACCGCAACGGCAGGAAACCCTACATCACCTTCGGGCTGCTCCTCTACTTTTTCGCATCGGTTGCCTACATATTCTCCCGGGATGTGAATGCGCTCATCCTCGTGCGCTTCTTCCAGGGCATCGCTGCTGCCATGATCATGCCCGTTGCCCAGGCCTATGTGGGAGAGATCACCCCCAGGGGCCAGGAAGGCTTCATGATGGGGCTGCTCAACGTCTCGCTCTATGGCGGACTGAGTGCCGGGCCTGTACTGGGCGGAATAGCCAGGGACACGCTCGGCATGCGCTCCTCGTTCATCAGCATGGGCGTGCTCTGCATCATCGCGTTCATCCTGTGCCTGGTGATGCTGCCACCGAGACAGGACGAACCCCTCGCCTCCCGGGGCGGACCGCCGCAGCGCATCATGGTGTTCCTGCGCAACCGGTACCTGCTGGGGCTGTTCCTGTTCCGCTTTGCCACCACCATGTGCATCGGTGCCTTCTGGGCATTCGCCCCGCTGCTGGCCGACACGCAGTTCGGGCTGTCCAGTTCGGCCACCGGCGTCATCATCATGCTCAGCGTCCTTGTCAGTGCAGTGCTCACCACCCCGATGGGGTACCTGGCGGACAGGGTCAGTAAACGGCTTCTCGTGGTGCTCGGCGGGATCATGATGGTAGTTTCCATGCTCTTCTTTGCCTATGCCCAGAAGGCCTGGGGCCTGTATGCGGCAGGGTTTCTCTCCGGTATCGGCGGAGGCCTCTCCGTACCGGCAATGATGGCCATGGCCGTGTTCGTGGGCCGCTCCAGGAAGTTCATGGGGTCGGTCATTTCCCTGCTGACCATGGGGCACAGCCTGGGCATGATGACCGGGCCCATCCTGGCCGGCATCCTCATGGACCTGCTCGGCATGCGGCAGACCTTTATCGGCATGTCCGTGTTCATGGCAGCCATGACCCTGCTCTTCATTCCGCTGACCCTGCGGTTCGAGACGCTGGAAAAGGAATGATGTTGAGGCGCTGGGCACTGGGCTCTGGATCAAGGCTTGGAGTGCTGCGAGCTGCCTGACATTCCGGCAGAGGAGGCCAGAACCACAATTCGAAGAGTCGCGGCTGAACCCGCTCCTACATAATGTCCTGACCTATTCACTCCCGGTATTGTCACCAACCACTTAAAACCTAAAACCTAAAACTTAAAACTCACCCATTCAACCTTAAACCTTATCCCTCATACCCTGTACCTCACACCTCTTTTTATCTTGACCAAGTGTAAGAATACATTTAATTAAAGCATAGTAATAGCGATTCTAGATTCTTTGACTGTAATTTAATGTGTTGGGGAAAAGCGATGGCTAATCCGGTCCAGGAGCGAAAGGCTGAGACCCGGGAGATGATCTTCCAGGCCGCCCGCAGGGTGTTCAGCGAAAAGGGCTACCACAAGGCCCAGATCGCGGATATCGTCAAGGCGGCAGGCATATCCACGGGCAGCATCTATGCGCATTTCAAGGACAAGCGCGACCTGTACGAGCAGATCATACGGGAGAATCTCGACAGCCTGAGGGTGAGGCTCCAGGAGCTGAGCCAGACACAAACACCCGGTGATGTCCGGCAGCGCATCCTGCAGTGGCAGCCGGCCTATGTCGCCTTCTTCGATTACGTGGAGGCCAACCCCGAGCAGATCCTCCTGATCGTTCGCGGCGGGTTCGGGGTGGACGAAGAGCATGACACCATCATCTGGGAATTCTTCAATGCCTTTGCCTCGGACATTGCCGAAGACTTCCGCAAATGGCAGGAGCTCGGCTACATTCAGGATGTGAACCCCGAGCTCATGGGGCATACCGTCATCGGCATGTGCCTCCATGTTGCTCTCTCATACCTGATGGACCGCCTCTTTACCCGCAACGAGGCCATCAACAACCTCATAGCCCTCACCCACGCCATGGTCTCCATCTATGTGACTGACAAGGGAAGAGCTGAGATTGGCGATATGGAAGTGCCCATGCTGACTGACGACGAGGATTAACAGGAACCGCAGGCGGAACCTGAATAGCATTACATGGTACGTGCAACATTATAAAATATGTCACCCCCGCGAAGGCGGGGGTCCAGAACGTATTGATAATACTGGATTCCCGCCTCCGCGGGAATGACAAGCATAGGGTTATGTAATTGTTCTTAAAAGGAAGTGTTTTTTGGTTTTCGGGCATCATGCCCGTTTACAGGAAGTGACTTATAAAGAAGGAGGGTTCTATGCTTTCTCGTGCAGAAGTATCGGCCAGGCTGTCGAGGTTTCCAAAGTTCGACGACACGTACCTGAGCCTTCCCTATGCCCCGCACATGCCTGGCCACATGGTCAGGCAGACAAAAGAGGTCATCGCCATCGCCCGGAAGTTCAACGAAGAAGTGGCAAGGCCCCGCGCCCTCGAGCTCGACAGGAAGACCCACGAGGATCCAGGCTACATGCCCTGGGAGCTCGCGGAGCTCGCCAACAAATGGGGCTTCTACACCATGTGGATACCGAAGATGTTCGGCGGCAAGGGCTACAACATGCCCTCCATGTCGTACTTCTCCGAGGAAGTGGGGTCTGTCTGCCTGGGGATCATGAATGTCATCGGTGTGCACTACCTCGGCGTGTCAGGGGTGATCGCCTCGGCCAACCTCACGCTCTCGAGACGGATCATGAACGATGTCGTACAGGGGGAGAAGACCGGCAAGCCGTGCCTCATAGCTCTGGCCACCACCGAGCCCGGGGCCGGCACCGATGTCGAGGAGACCGACCTGGTGGACAAGGGCAAGGTCACCTGCCATGCCCGCAAGGTCAAGGGCGGCTATATCGTCAACGGCACCAAGGTGTTCATCTCCATGGGGCACGTGTCCACCTGGACCGTTCTCTATGCATACTCCGACCTCAAGAGGCCTTCGGAGACGTCCGTGGGCCTGATGGTGAAGACAGGCACAAAGGGCTTCTCCTTCGGCACCCACGAAAACAAGATGGGCCAGCGCGTCTGCCCGGCGAGCGTGCTTGTGTTCGAAGACTGCTTTGTCCCCGACGACCAGGTCCTCTTCGACGAAGCACGGGTTCGCAAATTCACGAAGAAACCGTTTCGAGAAATCTCCCAGCGCTACATTGACTATGTAGTCTCGGCAACCAGGGCGGGTGTCGGCGCCTTCGGAGTGGGTGCCGCACGCGGGGCCTTTGAGGCTGCCCTGAACTATGCCTCCACCACAGAGGTTGGCGGCAGGCTCCTCATCAACAATGAGTGGGTGCAGTGCCAGCTCGCCGAGATGTACAAGAATGTGGCACTGGGAAGGCTCGCCTATGTAGAGGCGAACTATGCCAACAGCCATCGGGGCTTGTACCGGCTTCTCCAGCTCAAGCCTTTTTATTACTACCTGCTCTTCATGCCGCAGGCCTACTTCGACAACGTGGTGGCCCCTTTCCTTGAAAAGGAATCCTCGCAGAAGCTCATGGGCAGGCTCTACTACGAATGGGCCAGGGAGCCGGACCAGCACTGCTGCTCGGGCTGGGGCTCACTCGCAAAGGTTGCGGGCACGGATATCGGCATCAAGAACTGCCAGATGGCGCTGGAACTCATGGGCCAGACCGGCCTGCGCCAGGATGCAGGGGTCGAGAAACTGCTGCGCGATGCAAAGCTGGTGCAGATCTACGAGGGCACCAACCAGCTCAACCGGCTCAACCTGTTCAAGTGCCTCATCGCACCTGCTGTCCCGCAGGCCAGAGTATTTGAAGAATAAAGGAGGCAGTATGCTGACATCATTCAAGAGCGACCTGAAACCCTTTGATGAGCTTGCACGCTCTTTTGCCGCAAAAGAGCTCACCAAAAAGGTAGAAGAGCATGACCGGTATCCGTTCGGTGAATTCTTCACCACTGTGGTTGATAAGATGTTTGATGTGGGGTTTCTTGGCGTCGTGCTTCCCGAGGAGCTCGGCGGTATCGGAGGCAGCATCTCTGCGCTCTGCGTGATCCTCGAGAACATCTGCCGGGCCGACAGCTCGGCAGGCGGCATCATCTTCACCAATGCCCTGTCCCAGGAGATCATGCGTGCGGCCAAAGCCGAGGCCCTCGCCAGGAAGGTCTTCCCGAAGGCATCCTCCGCCTCGGAGTTTCTGGTGGCATTCCCTTCCTACATCGACCCGGCACATGCAGGCGCGCTTCCCGATGCAATGAAAACAGGCAGGGGTTATACCCTCACCGGCAGCCTCGAGCTCCTGGTCCTTGGCGGACTGGCTTCCAGGGCTGTCATCCCTGCGCGCATCAGGGATGGGTCTACCTACTCCTTTTTCCTGGTGGACCTCGCTGAGGAAGGCATCGTAAAGAGCGACCCCGTCTTCACGCTGGGCCTTCATGCCTGCCCGGCAGTGGATGTAACCATGAAGGGGGTAAAGGCGCGGCTCATAGGAGAACCAGACAAGGGAGGCCTCTACTTCAAAGAAGTATCTTCAAAAATGCACGTGGCTGCAGCAGCCATGAACGCCGGGATCATGAAAGGATCGCTGGGCGAGGCGCTGGCCTATTCGAAAGAGCGCTTCCAGGGTGGAAGAGAGATCATCAACTGGAGCGAGGTCAGCATGCTGCTGGCCGGCATGGCCATCAAGGCCGATGTGGCCGATATGTGCGTTGCACAGGCCTGCCTGGCCATGGAGCAGGGAGAAAACCACTGGGGCTCTCACTGCATCGCCGCTGCGCTCCATATCCATGAGCTGGCCTGCGAGGCTGTCACCGACGGCGTGCAGGTGCTTGGCGGCAATGGCTACATGAAGGACTACGGCCAGGAGAAGCGCTACCGGGATGCACGCCAGGTCCAGGCCCTGCTCGGGGCCGCACCCCTGAAGAAGATCGACCTGGTGCGGGGCCTTGCCGGCCTCGCTGCTGCAGGCAGCCCTGGCTGACAAACGGGAAAAGAGCGCGGGGCTGTTTGATAGAGCGTTCACCGCTTGAGAGGTTGGTATTTCAATACCATGACGCATTGTAGTCACAACTTAAGGAGGTCAGAGGAAGAGAATGAAAGAACTTGCACACAAGACAGCAGCCATCACGGGCGCGGCTTCAGGCATCGGCAGGATGCTTGCCGTGAACCTGGCAAGACAGGGTTGCAACCTGGCCATTGCGGACATCGACGCTGGCGGCCTGAAGGAGACCGCCGCACTCGTCGAAAACGGGGTGAAGGTCTCGACCCACATCGTTGATGTATCGGACCGGGAACAGGTCTACAGCTACGCCCAGGAGGCAGCCGCTCATCACGGCGGCGTGGACATCATCATCAATAACGCCGGCGTGGCATTGGGCGATTTCCTGGAGACCGTCCCCCTGGAGGACTTCGAGTGGCTCATGGGGATCAACTTCTGGGGGGTCGTATACGGCACCATGGCCTTCCTTCCCTACCTGCGGAAACGGCCGGAGGGGCATGTCGTCAACATCTCCAGCATCAACGGGATATTGACGAACCCCAACAACGGACCCTACTGCGCGGCAAAGTTCGCGGTCAAGGGCTACTCCGAGACCCTGTGCCAGGAGCTGCACGGGACGAATATCCGTGTGAGCTGCGTGCACCCCGGCGGCATCAAGACCAATATCGCCCGCAACACGCGTTTCAACTGCGCCATGTATTCCTTGTCCCGGGAAAAGGCCATATCCCTCTATGAGGATGAGCTCTTCCGTACAACCGCCGACGAGGCGGCACAGGTGATCATTCAGGGGATCAGGCGCAACAAGAGGCGCATCCTCATAGGCATGGATGCGAAGATCCTGGACCTGATCACACGGATGTTCCCGGTGGGCGCCGTGACCCTGAGCTGTTTGTTCAGCAGGTTCATCGTCAGGTCGTATGCCCGCAGGTAGGAGATGGAAACCAAGGGGAATCACCTGTGCGTATGGAGCACAGGCCCCCTTTCATAAAAAATGAGGAGGCTTTATGAATAACAGCGAATTTTTCAATGGCGTCATCCAGTGGGAAATGACCAGTGAGGAATTTAACCTGAAGGGCAAGCTGCCTGTCTTTTACTATGACAACACGGCCATGACAGCCATCTACACCGCTTCCACCGCCATGGTCCGCCGCCTGCTCCCCCGGTCGGACATGTTCCCGGTGGAAGTGAGGAGAGGCAGAGCCCTGGCCGCGTTTACTGCCTTCGAATACCGCGACAGCGACATCGACCCCTACAATGAATTCTCCATCTCGTTTCCCATCACCTTCCGGAAGAAAAACATACCGGGACTGACTGTCCTTTCCATGATGGCCAGAAGATACTTCACGGCATACGTATGGCAGCTCCCGGTTACCACCGAGCGCGCCCGCATCGGCGGCGTGGAGATGTACGGCTACCCCAAGTTCCTCGCGGATATCGTTTTCAGCGACGAGGGCTCCCTGCTCGCCTGCACGCTCTCCGAAGGCGGAAAGAATATCCTCACCCTCAAAGGCAAGAAGCTGAAGACCTCGACAGAAAAGGTCAACCGGTTCAAGACCTATTCCATCAAGGACGGCGTGCCCCTGGTTGCGAACGTGTACATGAACCCGAGGGAGTTCGGCAAGTCCATGAGCCCCAAGGCAGCTCAGCTCACCCTGGGCGACCACGACATCTCAAACCAGCTTCGCTCTCTTGATCTGAGCGACAAGCCGCTGTTCTTCCAGTACATGCCCATGATGGAGGCCATCCTGTGCGGAGCGAGAAACTTGATGGATGATTAGCCAGAAGGCAGAGCAGGACTTGAGGCTCAAGACCCCAGGCAGAAGGCAGTTAGTCAAGATAGATCGAGATCCCAGGCAGAAGTGCAGAAAAATGCTGAAAAGATATTAACCATAAAGGGCCAAAGTAAAGAGTGAGGGCACCGGGTCAAGGAATAGAGATTATTTAATTTCGAATTTCGGATTGCGGATTTCGAATTTTATAGAACCAAAGCTGTAGGCAAGGCTGTGATCCGCCACGGCGGAGAACTGTTTTGCAGACAAACATCGCCCAGCGCCTTTTTATCCCGGCTTTACGTGATGAGTGCGGTCTCTATATATCCTGATGAAGTCCGGAGCGAGTAGCGAAAGACCCTGTGAAGATTGTTGATATTCGTAGTGTTTTGGAACAAACAGGGTAAGATAATCGACCACACTGCATGCCGCAGAGATTACATTTCTTTCAGCATCCGGCTGATTCCCACAAAAACAGCAATATGGTTTATACATCTCAAGTTCTCTTCAACAGAGAGCCCTCCTTTTGCCAGAAGAAAGGGCATAGCCCTCCAAATACTATGCCTAACCTCAAATCTTTCTTCTGGCGATTTTTTTTGCCCATTTTCCGGGATGAAAGTGCTATCTATGTTTTCCCCTCTCAACAAAAAAGAGCTAATAAATATCAAGCTCATCTTTGCCGATAAAGATGGATGCCGGGGTTTCCGTTTCCATTCTTCCGACGGGTTCTCGGGTCTTGGTTGCTGGTCAAAGTAAATTTACATCGAGAGGAGCAAGAAATAGCCATGAGAATTCGACAGTTATCTATCACAGCAGTGGTGTTGTTCATTGTCATGTCCATGGGCGGGTGTGCTTCACAGCGGGTGGCAAGCACCCTGAAGCCATCGGGCGATACGCAGCTCAATCTGGGCCAGACACGCTTCAGCATCATCAGCTATACCGATGTCTATGACAAAGTCTATCCGGGAATGGAGGACTATCGCCTCACCACCCAGCAACTGCAGGAACGTGCCAAGGTCCTGTACCCCGGGCTTTTTTCAGACGACTGGACAGCCCTGCCGGTCATGGTCAAGGCCGAGATAAAGAACGATTCAAGCGGAATGCAGCGTGCGGGAATGCTGACAGGCCTCACGCTGGGCATCATCCCGTTCTCCGGGGCAGCTATCACGAGCCATAAGATAACGACAGACGTTCGCAATGCCCTTGGTGAAAGCATGGCAGACAATACCGCGAACTTCGATGTCGAGTTTGCGACCTGGGTGAGCCTCCTGGGCCCGTTTGGATCCTTTCCGGTACCAGGGCAGGCGGATCTGCCCCGCGATACGGTATTTTTAGGCATCCCGGTGTCCGGGGAACCGTATGATGTAAAAAAGAAGTATGGCACCTATAACACCGACATCATGATCGAGGCGGTTGTGACAACCCTGCGCTCGATCGACACCGCTTCACTGGAGGCAGCCCATCGGGCACGGCTGTCACGCCTGCAGCAAGTTTCCATAGACGGAAACACCTACTGGAGCTACCTCGCGCCGAATATCTCGCAGGAGAGCGGAAAGCCCGTTTCCTTCCTCGCCCTGCTCTACCCGGAGAAGCCGGATCGCGGCACAAAGCCCCATGCACAGGTTATCGTGGCCCGGCATGATGAGAACGGCACCTGGAAACCGGTGAATGGGTACCTGCACAGTGCAAGCAACCTGACCGCGCTGAGCGTCCTGATGAATAACGGAGCCCCTGCAAAGGTGGTTGTGAAAGTTGTGGAAGAACCGCCGCTGGAGGATTTCATCGATACCCCGGATCTCTCGAGCCCTGACCGGGCCGAGACCATGCGCTGGAGCAACGGCGTGCTGCTCCAGGCAAAGAACCGATCGTTGGCGAATGTCCTGAAGGAAAAGAGCGGTGTCGATCTGCTGGATCTGGTGACCCGTATCGAGAAATCGATCCTGGACCTGAATGAACAGTCCGAACGTGCCAAGGACCGTGCACAGACCATGGTGGAAAAGGGAGAAGGCGACCCTGCCCCGGACAGGGAACTCTCGATCCTGTGCCGCCAGCGCATCGAGGTGCTCAAGCCCATCCTTGCCGCCCTCAAGCAGGAAGCGGCACTTTAGAAAACCATAAGAGGAGCCCGGAATGAAATTACAAACAGTTATGACATGGCTGGCAGCGGCATTGATTGTTTTCACGTTAAACGCCTGCGCTTCGATACGCTACGAAAGCACGCTCAAGCCTTCGGGCGACAAGGCCCTTGGCATGGGCGACGTGCGCTTCAGCATTGTCACCCTCGATGGGAAGGATGACTCACTCGCTGTACGCTCCAGAGAGCTCTATCCCAACCTGTTCACGGACGAGTGGACCGGCCTGCCGGTGATAGTCAAGACCGATACCAACACAGAATCTTCAATGGATCGCTCGGCTTTTCTGACGGGATTCTTCGGCCTGGGGATCATCCCCTTCCCCGGCACGGAAAAGTGCGCATACAACGTGGAGACCAGCCTGATAAATGCCCAGGGAGAACGCATACCGGCCGGAAAGGTTGACTATGAGTTCAAAAAGGTCCAACTGATGACCATACTGAGCCCGCTGGGGCTGCTGGGGGCTGGCGGACCATCGGACCTGCCGCCGGACTCTTACACTCTTTTCAATCTCGAGGAGGTTGTCACCAAAGCCTACTACAAGGAGACTGATTATAGAAGGAACTGCCTCGTCGAGGCGGTCGTAAAATCACTTCGCACGGCTGATCAGGCCAAACTGGCGAATGACTACCTGGTGCGCAAAATGCGCCTGCAGGAGATCATGATCGAAGGCCGGCACTGCTGGAGCTACCTCGCCCCCTCGATATCCCAGGGACAGAGCAGCGCGGATGGCTTTACCGCCCTCACATACCAGGATTATCCCAAGCGCGGGACAGAGCCTCTGGATGAAGTTATTGTGGCCCGGCGTGATGAGACAGGGGCATGGCGCCCGGTGAGCGGGTACCTGCATTCGTCCAGGACCCTCACCGCCGTGGGCGTCCTCATGGATAACGGGTTCCCTGCAAAGGTTGTGCTGAGGACAGTGGACGATCCCCCTTTGGAGGACTTCATAGAGACGCCTGACCTCTCCGGTGCCAACCGGAACCAGACCTTGCGCTGGAACAATGGTGTGCTGCTCCAGGCAAAGAACCGATCTCTGGCGAAAGTCCTGGCGGAAAAAACCGGTGATGAGCTGCTGAACCTGACGACCCAAGTCGAAAAGACGATCCTGGATTTGAGCGAGGAGGCCGAGCGGGCAAAAGACCGTGCCCAGAGCATGGTGCAAAAGGGAGAAGGCGATCCTGCCCCGGACAGGGAACTCTCGATTTTATGCCGCCAGCGCATCGAGGTGCTCAAGCCAATCCTTGCCGCCCTCAAACAGGGAGTCGCTGCGAAATGACAGGATTGAAGAGGGAGTAAGCCATGCGCAATACCATCGCTATCCTCATAATAGCCCTTGTCGGCGGGCTATGGATCCTGGGGATATCCCCGGCCCTGACCCCGGCATGGGCCGAAGAACCTGCCGTACAAACCCCGGACCGCCCGGTAACAACCGACCTCGCTGCGCTCGCAGATGAATGCCGCTGGATGGAGCTCCTGGCAGCGGCATCCGCTGCGGCTGCCCACAATGAATCCGATCCCGGGCCTGTTGTATTCAAGCTCAGGGCCCTGCGCATGCTGGGCCAATCCGATGCGGCCCTGGCTCAGGCTGACGAGGCCGTCACACGCTTCCCGGACAATGCGCCCCTCATCCTGGAGCGTGCCTGGATACAGGCATTCAACGGCCGGTGGACCCTGGCACTCTCCGATGCATGGCGTGCCGGTGAGATCGACCCGAAGCTCGCCGAGGCCCTGATCGTTCAGGGAATCGCATACCGGGAACTGCTCGACTGGGACAGTGCCATTACCACATACACAAAAGTCCTGGACCTTAGGCCGGACGATGCTGCTGCGCTGTTGAACCGCGGACGGGCCTTTGTGGAAAAAGGCATGTGGGCCGAGGCGAGATCAGACCTGGACAGAAGCATTGCCCTGAGCCAGGACCAGGCAGAGGCCTTCTACCACCGCGGCAGGGCACATGCCGGTGCAGGCAGGCTTGCCTATGCTGCGAGCGACTTTACCCGGGCGATCAGTCTCAAGCCCGAGGCAACCGCTCCGTATATTGCCCGGGCAGAGGTGATGGCACGAAGCGGCAGATGGGACGATGCGGCCAAAGATGCCTATACGGCCATTGTACTGGGCGCACGGCAGCCCCGGCCATATCTCACTGCCTGCCAGGCATCGGTTGCGCTTGGCGACTGGGATGCACTGGCCGAGTATGCCGAAGACGGCATCATGATCGCGCCGGAACTCCCGGATTTCCATCGCTTCTCCGGCCGGGCATACCGCGAGATTGGAGACCCTGCGAAGGCACTGGCAGCATATGACCAGGCAGTGAAGATCGCCCCCGAAGATGCAGGCACGCTGCTCGGGAGGGCCCTGACCGCCATCATGCTCCGCCGTTATGAACTGGCCGAGGCTGACTGCAGCGCCGTGCTCAACACACGTACATCCGGCCCGGCATACGCACTGCGCGGATTCGCCCGCCTGAAGATGGGATCGCTCGAGCGCGCTTACGAAGACAGCACCAATGCCCTGACCCTGGAGCCCAAAGAGGTCATGGCGCTGCTGACGAGGGCGAACGTCAACCTGGCGAGGAACAGGGGCAGCGATGCCCTTGCCGATGGCCGCAAGGCACTGAGGATCGACCCGGCGCAGCCCTGGGCCTATGTCACCTGCGGATCGGCGCTGACCATGGAGGGACAGGCGGCAGAAGGCCTCAAGATGCTCGATCAGGCAGTGGCAATGACGCCTGAGGACGGCGAGGCATACCTTGCCCGGGGCAGATGCCGTGCAGCGCTCGGTCGCCAAAGTGATGCCAGGAAGGACTTTGAAAAGGCAGCCGCAGTCGATTCGTGGCTCAAAGAAGCGGTCATGGAGGAGCTGAAAAAGCTCCGGACGAAATAGTCAACTTATAAGCATTACGCGAAAGGAAGAAGTGCTATGACATACATTCGTTCAGCAGGAGTCATCGTCACCGTGTTTGTAATCGCGGCATTGTCATCCCCGGTGCTGGCTGAAAGCGCCATCGGACAGCTTGAATCTATCACTGGTCAGACGATTGACCGCTCCTATACCCCCAGCCGGCCGCCGACTTATGTCAAGAAAATCACCCCCCCCAAGACAAAGAGCACTGTCAGCCGGCCCTCCTCGTCGAACATGGCCGCCATGAACGCACTCACAACCACCATGATGGTGATGGACATCCTCAATGCGATAGACGCTGCCGACGCTGCCCAGGCCGAGGCAGAGCGGGCTATGGCAGAAGCGGAGCAGCAGAGGCTTGCCGAGGAGCAGCGCCAGCAGCGCCTGATCTCAGCCTCAAACCTCAGGGCCTTCTGGGACGGGAGAGATCGCGAGATATCCGAGAGCCTCGACGACGTGTTCAGCCTGCCCGGTCAGGGCCAGGGTACGAACTTTTTCGGCGTGCCGTCGAACCCGGCTGTAGCACCATCGGATCTGTCCATGGACCAGGTTGATGATACGCCCCTTGCCATGAGCGGAGAACCCCCTACACCTCAAATCCTGGGCACAGGAGCCCCGGACGTGCGGGCCCCCTCCATGGAACAGCTTTCAGAACCCCTCACCACAGAGACCTCTCCCCTGCAGGACGGCATCCTGAAATCGGGCGGGGAGTTTGCGCAGGAAGCAGCCAAAGACACGGCAAAGGATATCATGAAAGACGTGCTCAAGAGCATCCTCCCCACCAGTGCTCGCAACGCCGAACTGATGGTGGAGCACGTGGACAAGATGAACGAGTTCACGAACGATCTCTTCACTGCCCTGGATCCGCAGCGCCTTGTCGGTACGCTGGCCAATGGAGGCCCGGGCGACTACCAGGCCATCATGGGCGACCTCGACAGGGTGACGAGACAGGGGGCAACGCTGGGAATGGCCGACAACCCGTTTTCAAATACCGAGATGGAAACCGGTTTCAAGCTGTTAAGCGGCCAGCGAATAACCGCAGGCGATGCAAAGGAAATCGCCCTGAGCCGGTGGAAGGGCTTTCTCAGCGGCAAGCTCAAAGACAGCCTGACCAACGGCCTGATGTAGCCTCTTCAGGACGTTCTGGAGGCGGGGAAAAAGGCGCTAGGCGCTAGGCACTGGGCGCTAGGTCAAGGAATAGAGATGGTTTAATTTCGAAATTGGAATTTCGGATTGCGAAATGATTGAGAAATAGAAACGTTCCCCTTGCCCTTCCATAAAAAAGGCCTGATCCAATCATCCCCTGCCCTATCATCCAATCCTTATCTATAAAAGACACTTGCCATCTGCACCCAAAAAGGGTACATATGCACCCATAATGGGTACATCAAAGACCATTGACACGCTTTCAACCACTTTGTTCGGCAAGACCCGCAGGGCGGTTTTATCACTCTTGTACACCCATCCTGATGAGAGTTTTTACCTGCGTCAGATTGCCCGCGTTGCGGGTGTCGGCATGGGTTCTATCCAACGGGAACTCAAAGCCCTTGCCAAAGCCGGAATCATCCAGTCAAGTGTGAAAGGCAAGTTGATTTACTATCAGGCAAATTCACAATGTCCGGTTTATGCAGAGCTGAAAGGACTGATCGTAAAGACTGTAGGTTTAGGCGATATCCTCAAAGCCGCCCTTGCAACCCTGTCCGACCGTATCCAGACCGCATTCGTTTACGGCTCTTTCGCTGGCGGCAAAGAGAACAAAAGCAGCGATGTGGATGTCTGTGTCGTAGGCTCAGCAACGTTTACAGAGGTCGTATCAGCCTTAAGCCTTGCACAGCAAAGTCTCGGCAGGGAGATCAATCCTACCGTTTTCCCCTCTGAGGAATTTCAAACCAAGCTGGCGTCACATAATCACTTTATTATGACCATTATGAAAGGACCGAAGATATTCCTTGTCGGAGATGAGCATGAGCTTAAAAACATGGCTCAGTAATGGCTGGCTGGTGACTCATCAGACAAGCCCTCAGGAGATTTCAGATCTCCTTGCAGTGGCAGATCGCGACATGAAGGACTGCCGGACGCCCGGCTTAAGTCCGGATTGGCGATTGAATATCGCTTACAATGCAGCCCTTCAGGCGGCCACTGCCGCACTGGCTGCCTGCGGTTATCGCGCTGCCCGGGAAGCCCATCATTATCGCATCATTCAGTCGCTGACATACACCATCGGATCTTCTCCAGACCTGGTTAACCAGCTTGACCGGTTCAGGAAGAAGCGCAACATAGGCGCCTATGACAGGGCAGGAGCCGTGTCCGATCAGGAGGCATCAGAGATGTTGAACCTTGCGCAAAACATTATGCAGGAAATAGAAGACTGGCTCAGGAAAAATTATCCGGAACTCCTTAAGTAGCCCGAGGAAAAATAGAAACGTCCCAATTTTATGTATCCCAGTTTTATGTTAATTTACTATGCCCCAAGTCCAAGTGATTAAATGAGGCATGAACATCAAAGATGTTTTTTTAAAATATTCAGGGAGTTCAGTTAATACCAATCTAGGACTAACAAAGCATAAGCAAAAAGGGGTTGAAAAATTCAAAAAATCTGAAAGAAATATAAAAGATAGCGTCAAACAAAGACTTGACGTGTTCTATTTATTCTTGCAAATGTGCTATTAAAGACAATAAACATGAATCATGTTATGAATATTTATGCTATTTTTTTATTATATAACCGACTACCATAGATAGTTGGTTTTTTATTCTATCTCTTTGAGGATGTCATGCAGTGGGTTAAACTAGGGCAAATCATATTAGGATCAAAGAAATGGTATCTGGGGTTTTTTCTCTCATTAATTTTTGCTCTGTTCGTATCTTATTTTTTTGTCAATACTTTAGTTACTTATAAATGGGATGAAGATATTAACGGATATATTATTTCACCTGGAACAGTGTGTAAATTCCATAGTGAAGGGAATGGACGCACTTTCATTGGAAAATATGGTGTTAATGGGGTGGCGGATATAACAAAAATCCCTTTACAGAAAATTGCAGTATGGGGTGATTCCTATGTCGAGGCATTCAATGTTGATGATAAGAATAAATTAAATCATCTTTTTAACGAGTTATGTATTTCCGAGGGCATGTCAGATATCTATGCGTTTGCTAGAGGACGTAGTGGTGATAGCATTGCTGATTATTTTTTCAATATACCGAAATATGAAAATATAATCCCATCTATCATTGCTCATGTTATTATTATTGCTGATATTACCGATCTTTACCCGGACCAAGAAGGAACACATTGTGAGTTTCGTTCACATCCTACTCTTTCATTAGTTGAAAAAAAAGTAGATATCCCTTTCCAAAATGTTAAAAGAGTATTTCAAAAGTATAATGCAGATTTTCTATGGAATATATTAAAAGCAGCTTTATTTGAAAATGATCTTCGTTTTACACTTGGCATAATTAATCTAAATAAGAAAACCGAAACACATGAGGTAAAGACTGCCTCATTATTAGCAATATCATGGGATTACCTGCTTAAGAGATTTAAGGAGCAAACCAACCTTCCTATAATATTTGTTTATTGTCCCCATGTCCCTAGAATTGATAATGGAGGTATCATCTATGATGACTCTCAATCAGATATAATAAATGATTTCAATGCACTATGCAATAAATATGGTTATGGTTTTATTAATATGAAAGATGATTTTTGTTCTTATTATAGAGAATCTAAAAAGTTCCCACGTGGGTTTCATAATTCCAGGATTGCCGCTGGTCACTTTAATGAGAATGGACATCTTTTAGTAGCCAAACGCATTTTTCAATACATGAAAGAAAACAAAAGGGCAATGTAGCGATGTTGTTTACACAACTGGAATTCATCTTTTTTTTCATGATTGTGTTTGGTTTTTTCCTCGTTGTTAGAAACAATAAATTGCGAAAGATAGCTCTTCTCGCTTCAAGTTACTATTTTTATGCCTACTGGGATTTCAGGTTCCTAGGTTTAGTAATAATATCAACCGTTGTTGATTATTTGGTAGGACAGCTATTAGCAATAAACACTAATGATTTCAGAAGGAAATTGTTGCTCGCTGTAAGTCTCATAATAAATCTTGGAATACTGGGGGTATTTAAATATTATAATTTCTTCGTTTCTTCTCTTCAGCACCTATTAGAACCTACAGGTTTCCATCTTGTCTCGCTCGATATTATTTTACCCATAGGCATATCATTTTATACATTTAAGACATTAAGTTATACAATTGAAGTTTATCGACGAACTATTCCTGCATGCAAAAGTCTTTTTGATTACGCACTGTTCGTTGCCTTCTTCCCAACTGTCCTTGCAGGTCCAATAATCAGAGCATCTCACTTTTTACCTCAGTTGAAAAAAACAAGTATAGTTTCAAAAAAACATATTGTTCTTGGTCTTCAATTGTTCATTGTTGGTCTATTTAAAAAAGTTTTCATAGCAGATCGGTTGGCATTGTTTGTAGATCCGTTCTTTCTTAATGCAGAAGTATATAGCAGTGCAACAACATGGCTGGCGGTGTGTGCGTATACTCTTCAAATCTATTTTGATTTTGCAGGATATTCAGATATGGCCATAGGTGTTTCAAAAATGATTGGTTATGACGTGAATATTAATTTTGATCATCCCTATCTTTCTAAAAGCATAATTGAATTTTGGAGACGATGGCACATTTCTCTGTCCACATGGATACGAGATTATATTTATATTCCACTCGGAGGGAATAGAAAAGGAAAAATAAGAACATATGTGAATCTACTTTCCTCCATGATGTTATGTGGATTATGGCATGGCGCTGCATGGACATTTGTTTTCTGGGGGCTTTTCCATGGTATTGCCTTATCCATTAATCGATTTTTGGCCAATACTCGAAAAGCCCAAGAAGCAAGTACTGGTAATGCAGCAATGTCTTCTTGTGTACACTGGATTGTTACGATATTAATTGTAATGATAGGTTGGGTTTTTTTTCGTTCCAAAAACTTCTATCAAGCAATACACATTATAGGAAAGATGTTTTTCCCGGAACCAGGGGTGTCATGGTATCCACCTTTTGTTATATTTCTTCTTTTCGGAACAGGATTGATTCATATTCTTAAGGCACTAGAGTTCGGTGATTTTCATAATCTTCCCATAAAAGCATGGTACACTCCCGCGATGTTATTTTGTATGCTTTGGCTTGTTCTGATTTTCTATCCCAAAGGATTTAATCCATTCATCTATTTTCAATTTTGAATTGATCTTGGATCGCATAACAAGAACGGGCGGAAGAATTAGACGATATCTATTAAGGATTGTCATTTCGTAAGATATAGATAACATGCCATACCGTGGATTTTGACGATGAGTGATCTTAAATGAAGATTATATCTGATGATCTTTAATTTTCAGGGGACAAGATGCACAGGACATAGCCATTGAGAAAGATGTGGAGGCAGAGTCGAGAGACTCTGCCTCCACATCTCTAAAATGGTTTGTGTTGCTTTTTCAACTTCTTTCTAAATCCGGCTATTCCTAGCATGCCTGTTCCTAAAAGAATAATGGTGGCCGGCTCAGGAACTGGTGCTGTGCCATTGCTTGCAATGTTCCGAAGATAGACTGTGGGGTCAGTATATTCACCGAAGTCAAACACACCGAACCGGATCTGAGTTTGTAATCCACGTAGCGCTTCAGGAACAACAAATGACGCTGTTTCCCATTCAGATAAGGAACCATCAAAAGTTATATCGCCTCCGAGAAGACGCCAGGAATTGTCTATAAAGTAGAAAATATCCATGTTGAATCCGTCAGGCTCTTGACCCATCTGCCAATAATAATCGAATGAAAATGTATCACTAAGGGTTAGGTCAGCAACATAATCTACACTCGATGAAACGTAAGGGCCGAAGTCACCATCACGGACGGCCCATGCGTACAGACCACCTCCATTACAATTAGATCCATCCTTGGTTACATAACTCTGGACTCCGTTGCCCATGTCAAAGTACCTTGCATATTGGGTACTGTAGTAGTCTGTACCTGACCAATATGAAGTTTCGCCTAAATTGATGAAATCACCTGTATTTACAAGACCTGCACCGTGTATATGTGTACCGACTACGCTATTGTTCCCTAGGTTGCTATAGTACATATATGCCATCTCACTGCCTTTGCTACCAGCATAGACAGTTCCAGGTGCGCTAATGTTGTAACCATAATCTGTGGAACCATCGACTGATAAGTAACTGTCATTATAATTCGTTCCATTTACTGGGAGTATCTGTGGTAGACGCCAATCATCATACCCACCATAGACTAAGTCTCCCGCCCATGTTAGAGCTTGGTCCCAGATCATCAACCCATCTGAATCATATCCTGATGTTCGTGCATAATTAGCATCCTGGAGCCATGTAATATCAAGTTCAGTGTCATAGATCATCCCTGTCCCACGATTTATCAGAGCAGCAAAAACGGGATTTGTACAGACAACCAAGCACAGGAAAGCAAGAGACAGACCTACTCGTTTACACATGATGAAACCCCCTCATTCAAATTATTCATAGGCAAAGTTACAAGTATATGAAAATAAATGCAAATAATAGACCACCCTCAAAGATAAAGTATTAAATCAATCAAAAACAATTGGTTATCATAAATCGGAGAAGCAACAATGAGCTGTCACCACTCAAGAAATGTAAAGATATCCGACATCTATATTTCATATGGAATGTCTGTTATATCTTGCGATAGAGGTGTTTTGGCTATGATTTAGCTATTGTCGAGATTCTTAACACATCTTAAAGTATAAATATCGTGCCATAATTTATAATTGAATCCTCTTAAACATATCTAACTCAGATTTATCATCCCTAAGCAGAGTGCCCAAGGAAAAAAGGTGTCAGGTCTTGAATTGTGACATTCGGGCATTTAATTCAAGTTTCAAGACCTGACACCTTTCTCCCTTGTCTGTTTTTTTTAGTTGTTCCTAGTGCCCAGTGCCCATTGCCTAGCGCCTTACACATCCCATCCCCTTGCAATCCCTACATTTATTTGACATCAAATTATGTTGAGAGTAACATGCGTTCATACACCTATGAATATCTGTACATCTGATGAATTGAATCAGGTGATTTTTTACGTTTAAAAATTAGGGAGGGCAGAATAATCCATCTCAGTATACCTTCATCATGTATGGAGTTTACAGGAGAGAAATCCTCCCCCTTTCTGCCGGTTATTTCTGAAAAAGAAATAAAGCACGGAGAGGTGAATTCCTTGAATCAAGATTTGGCCCTGATTTTTGCGATCATGGGGTCAGGTCTTGCATTATAACATTTTCATCATCCCTGCTTATAAATGTGGCATTACAAGACCCCACTGACCTGTCCTGGTTTGTTTCACTCATTATTGATCCATACCAACAAAGATGGTTGGTTTTGTCTTTTAATGTCTCTTTTGGGGGTAGTTGAATCTCTCGACTGATAGTCGATGGAATATTCAATGCCTACTGATAGGTACCCTGCCGGGATTGCCGGTAAAGGGCATAATGATCAGATGCCACAGGTTCAGATGTTTGGGCTTACGGTATTGGGCAAGCCCTATAACCATGTCCAGATGACCTTTGGAGGGTTGAGGGCGATAGGTGCCGAACATCCTGTCCCACCATGGAAAGCTGAAACCGAAGTTGCTGTTGGTCTCCTGTATGATGACTGAGTGGTGAACCCTGTGCATCTCTGGTGTGACTACAAAAAGCCGAAGCACCCGGTCTACTTTTGACGGTAGGTAGATGTTGCTATGATTGAACATGGATGTGGCATTCAGAACCATCTCAAATAGCAATACCGCTAAGGGAGAAGGGCCGAGGGCGATTACAGCAATGAGTTTGATGCCCATGGATAATATTATCTCAACGGGATGGAAACGGACCCCGGTGGTCACATCAAAATCCAGATCAGTATGGTGCACCATATGCAGTCTCCAGAGGGTCGGAAATGCATGAAACAGAGCGTGCTGTATGTAAAGAGTAAAATCCAGGGCAAATACACCAATTATTATCTCAACTTCATAAGGGAGATCTGTGTGATTGAGCAGACCCCAGTGACGTTGTTCTGCAATCAGGGCCAGGCTGACCGGCAATATTGGAAAAATCAAACGCAATGAGATAGGATTCAGGGAAAGAATCGCCAAATTATTCATCCAGCGGTCTCTCTTGGATGTGGTAAGTATCCGGCGGGGTGCAAGAGCTTCCCAGACAGCCATGAGTATAAAAATTCCCAGGAAGGCCCCCAGGCGTATGAGCACCTCATGTTCCATAATCTCCTCTTCTCATAAAAATAACTCTATCCCAACAGAGAAGACAGTAGCTCAGCCAGTCATAAGGTCAATAAAGAGGACGTTTCGGAAAATTGAATACATGAGAAATAAATGTCTCATAATCACTGATAGTTCCCGGAGTAATAAAAATCAAGTCATCATGAGGTATGAGATTCATCCATCACCAAGACAAGCACCAACCTCATAACCTGGATTCCCGGATATCATAACGATAGGTTTCTAATATTTCGTCGTAACCCGTAAATAATTATGGATCAATTGTGTTATTTCGCTTGCCTTGAGCATCGTTATGAGGTATTATCACATAACGATGATAGGGGAGGTCTTATGGCCATTGTGCGTCAGCATGACAAGCGATCCGGTATCACCTATGCCTACGAATCAATCGCTCATTGGGACAAGGAAAAGAAACAATCCCGGGCAAAACGCACCCTGATTGGTCGAGTGGATGACGTCACCGGGGAGGTTGTTCCGACCAAAGGAACAAACAGACCCAAAGGTATTGCCACACCAAAGACTGCCAAAAGAGACCCTGCCCCGAGCACGGAAACCTCCCGGAAATTCTACGGTGCCACCTACCTCCTCGATGTCCTTGGTCAAAGGCTTGGACTGGTTTCGGATTTGAAGCAGTGTTTTCCTCACAGCTATAAGCAGATTATCTCGCTTGCCTACTATCTCATCCTTGAATCAGACAGCCCTCTGAGTCGCTTTCCGAAATGGTCTTCGCTGCATCAGCACCCGTACGGGCAGGATATTCCATCCCAGAGAAGCAGTGAGCTCTTTGCCTCCATTACAGAAGAGGATCGTTATCGATTCTTCCAGTTCCAGGCAGCCAGGCGCTCCGAGTTGGAATACTGGGCCTATGATATCACCTCCGTATCAAGCTATTCGGAGTGCCTCAAACAGATCAGGTATGGCTACAACAAGGAGCAGGACCATCTGGCGCAACTCAATCTGGCCCTTGTATTCGGCCAGGAATCAAGCCTGCCGTTTTATTACCGCAAGCTGCCGGGAAACGTCACCGATGTCAAAACCGTCAGGAACATGCTGGCAGACATGGACTTTCTGAACCTGAAAAAGGTTCATCTGGTCATGGATCGGGGATTCTACAGCACCGAAAACATCAATGACTTGTACAAGGAGCACCACAAATTTCTCATTGGCGCCAAGCTTTCTTTGAAGCTTGTAAAAGAGCAGCTGGGTACCGTTCGTCATTCTCTGCGTGAATGGTCGAATTACTGCGAGAGCCATGAAGTCTTTGCTCTGTGCGTTCCCGTGAAATGGGACTATTCCCAGGAGCGTCCCTATAAAGGGGATACCATCCGGTCAGAGCGAAGGATGTATCTTCATCTGTATTTCAACAGCGAGCGGGCTGCCGAAGATGAGCAAAGACTAACGCGGTGCCTGCTGGCACTCCAGAAGGAACTGCACAGTGGCGTCATGAAACCCGAGAACTCAAAGCTCTATGATAAATACTTTGAAATCCATGAAACACCGGCAAGAGGCATCAAGGTGATTGCCAGACAAGAGGCAATAGATGAAGCCAGAAAAAATTATGGGTACTTTGCGCTCCTCAGCAATGAAATAAAAGATCCCGTCAAGGCCCTCGATGTCTATCGCAACAAGGATCTGGTAGAAAAGGCGTTCGGCAATCTCAAGGAGCGCCTGAGCATGCGAAGGTTGCTGGTTTCGTCGGAGCAATCACTGGATGGAAAATTGTTCGTGCAATTCGTGGCTTTGATATATCTATCCTGCATCAAAAAAGCCATGCAGAAAAACAATCTGTTTGGCAAATACACGCTTCAAGGCCTGCTGGATCAATTCGATGTGATCGAATGCTTTGGCAGACCCGGCAAAGACTTGCGCGTCGGCGAAGTCACCAAGAAACAACAGGATCTCTACGAAATCCTTGGCGTCCATCCCCCTTCATCGTTATGAGGTGGCGGGAATCCAGGT
>JAHDOV010000045.1 GCA_018434685.1 Deltaproteobacteria bacterium | reverse complement strand
GGAAAGGCATTCTATCTCCAATCGCCGTCTCCCGACAAACAATAAGATTTTTTCTCCGCGCCCTCTGCGCCCTCCTTGTCCTGGCGTAGCTGAGAGCGAAGCCGGATGCGGTGAATTTATCTTTCAGGAGGCAAGAACACGGTCCGGAAGGTCGCGGCTGAACCCGCTCCTACAGGGGTTTTATTCTGACTACTGAATTCTGACTACTGAATTCTATCTTTCAAATTCGCAATCCGAAATCCGAGATTCGAAATCTTTATACCTTTTGCCTAGGATCTTGTCCCCCAAGTCTTGCCCTGCCTGAGTTCATGCGCCTCAAGTCTTTCTATCTTTTCCTTCTGCCTGAGATCTGGAGCTATCCTGCTCGTTCTGCCTTCTGCCTGGGATCTTGAACCCGATGTCTTGCCCTGCCTGAATTCAAGGACTAACGGGTTCGGTTTTCCTTCTGTTCGCCTTCGTGAAGCAGGAGGTATGCAAAGGCTGCAACCACCAGACCGTGTGTTATCCTGCCCGATCTGATCATGGCATAGACCTCCTGTTTCTTTATCAGCTCCACATGAATGGCCTCGGTGGGGTCGAGGTTCTGGGTCCCCCAGAGGAATGCGTCTGTGGCGAGATACGTGTGACATTTGTTCGTCTGAATGGCCGGATTCGGTTCCACTGTGCCGATATGGAGCACCTTCTCACTGGAGTAGCCGGTCTCTTCCTGCATTTCCCTCAGTGCTGCCGCGGCAGGGTCTGAATCGTCCGGCGAGATGAGGCCGCCGGGGATCTCGAGGGTCTCCCGCTGAACGCCGTGTCGCCACTGGCGGATCATGACGATGTCCCCGTCATTCGTCACCGGGATGATGTTGACCCAGTCGGCAAATTCAAGGACCGTGAAATCCCTGACGATGCCGTTCGGGATGAAGTGATACTTGTCCTGCCTCACGCGCACCAGCCGGTTTTCGTATACGCTTTGCATATCAAGCCGGTTCCAGTATCTTTTCACGACACGCTCCCGAGATTAAGGTATGCCTGACGTTGTAATACTTCTGCTGCAGGTCTGTCCAGAAATAATGGCATTTCCCTCTTCAAGCACCCCATATGAAATGCAGAGTCGAGGCGATCATTATTGCAAGCCTGGTTGATATCGGGCATATTCTATGGTAAATTATACTGCGAGAGGATAGCCATGAAGTGTAAATATCTCGACGAGAAATGTTACGAGTTTCATGACAAGGATATTGCCGACAGGTGTTTTCTCTGCAGTGAGAATTCCAGGAAGCTGTTCATCGTCCGGCAGACCGAGAGCATGAAGATGGTCCACATGTGCGGCGAGTGCATGGTGAATAATTCCTCTGAATATCTGCTCGACAATACAAGGCCCTGGTTAGGTGACAAGGGTAAGAGCGAATAGGGTTGTTCCTGTTATAACTTGTTGAATTTCATAACAAACGTTGTTCCGCTGCCTTCCTTTGATGTCGCGTCTATCTTGCCGCCGTGTGCATCCACGATCTTTTTGCTGAAGGTGAGCCCCAGCCCGGAGCCGCGGTGCCGTTCGTCTTTTCCCTTCACCCGGTAGAATGGTTCAAAGATAAAGGGCAGTTTGTCCTGGGGAATCCCCATGCCGTTATCCGATATCTTCACATACACGTAGTAGTCGTCAAAATCCGTAGACACCGATATGGTCCCCCCAGGCGGGGTATACTTGGTGGCATTGCCGATAATGTTGCTGAACACCCGCATGAGGCTCTCCTGGTCGCCCATGATCTTCGGAAGGTTCCCTTTCAGGTCTGCCTTGATCTTGAGCTCGCGTCTATGGCAGAGCACCGAGAGGTCTTCGATGCTGCGCTGCGCGATCTCGTTGAGGTCGAGCGGGGCTTTCGCCTCCGAGAAGGTGCCGTTTTCGATGCGTGAGAGATCGAGCCAGTGTTCCACGAGGTCTTCGAGGTTCTGTATCCGCTTGTCACACCGGTCGATAATATCGAACACATCCTTGCTCAGCGAATTTCCTGCTACTGCCTTGATCGACTCTATGTACTGCTGGATGGTCACCAGCGGAGAGCGCATCTCGTGGGAGACAAAGGTGATGAAGTTCTTCTCCATGCGTTCCTTTTCTTCCCTGAGACGTGCCGCCTCCACCTTGAGAAACCGGTGCTCGAGTCCCCGTTTTGTAACCGCCCGGATCTGATCGGGGGTAAAGGGCTTGGGCAGGTAATCGTAGGCGCCCTTTTTCATGGCTTCGACGGCCGAGACAATGGAGGCGTATCCGGTGATCACGATCAGGATGATCTCGGGCAGGTCTTTCGAGAGCACCTCGATAATATCCATGCCCGAACAGCTTGGCATCTTCAGGTCGACAAAGGCGACCTCAGGCTTGATCTCGCGCGCAAGCCGGATGCCCTCGGGACCATCCAGGGTGGTGACCACCGAATAGCCGGACTTCTCCAGTGCCTGTCTGCATCCGTCGAGGATGGATTCCTCGTCATCTATGATAAGGATGCGCGAAGTTTCGATTTGCCCGTCCATAGCCTATTTCCCCAGGAGCTGTCCCACATACTTGAGAAGATCGTCGGCCTTGATCGGTTTGTGCAGCACCATATCGACGGTAGGAAGATCTTCCGGCGGCTCGAATGACTGGTACGGGCCCTGGAGATCCACGGCGCTGAGCATGATCAATGGAATCTCCTTGCCGCTTTCCGAGGTCCTGAGCTGAGAGACGACATTGAATCCTTCACTCCAGGTCTCCATCATCATGTCGATGATCGCGAGATTCGGGCTGACGGATTTGGCAGTCTCAAGCCCGCTCTTGCCGTCTTCTGCCAGGAATACTTCGTATCCGCCCTTCTCAAGGATAAGCTTGGTTGCCATCAAAAAATCTTTATCATCATCGATAAGCAGGATCTTTTTCTTTGATTCCATCGTTCCCTCCTCCTTTCCAGGTTTGTACCTCAGTAAAAGCAAGTGCGATGCCACATTACAACTCACTGATATAATGATTGAATTAAATCCACATAGACACGCAGCCTGCCTTTCGAGGGGTAAAACTCCCCGTATGTGAGGAAGATAACCCCATGGAGGGCAAGGAACCATCCAGGGGGCTCAAGGGAAATGACAGGAAATCGGGCACCATAATCTCGACAACGGGGCACTTTGAATCCGGCAACATCTCCGGCTGCGGCGGACACGCCGCCGGACGAAAATCATGGGGTTCATTCCATTGATTTATTGTTGTGTAGGAGCGCCTTCAGGAGCGACAGCAGCCGGGCCACTATCTTAAACCAGGTCGCTGCTGAACCAGCTCCTACAGTGGCCGTCCCCCATAATTTCTGCATAGGCTGGAATACAGTTGTAGGTCATGCTGCGATCCGCCGCGGCGGAGAGTTGCTTGACATTCCACCAGAGGAGGCAAGCACCATAGCCCGAAGGGTCGCGGCTGAACCCGCTCCTACAGCGTTATCGGGCACGCATCCTGTGGGTGAATTCTTTTATCAGCTATTTCTTTCCTTCTGCCTGGGGTCTCGTTCTATCTTGACCCACTGCCTTCTGCCTGGGATCTTGAACACGATGTCTTGTCCTGCCTGAGATCATGTTCCCCAAGTCTTGCTATCTCATAACCCCAGAGGTCGGGGCATCAAGTCCGTTTCTCATGGAGATTCTATTGGTTGTCGCCGTCTCCCGACAAACAATAGGGTTCTTTCTCCGCGCCCTCTGCGTCCTCCTTGTCCTGGCGTAGCTGAGAGCGAAGCCGGATGCGGTGAATTTATCTTTTAGGAGGCAAACACACGCTCCGGAAGGTCGCGGCTGAACCCGCTCCTACAGGGGTTTTTTCACCTGCGGTGAATTCTTTCTTTGTTTCTTTTCCTTCTGCCTGAGATCCGGAGCCAACCGGCTCGCTCTGCCTTCTGCCTGGGATCCTGAGCCCGATGTCTTGTACTGCCTAGGATCTTGAGACTGTAGTCATGCCCTGCCTGGCATCTCGGCCCCACATGCTCGTCCTGCCTGAGATCATGTTCCCCAAGTCTTGCCCTGCCCCTGCCCTGTGGCTCATCCCTAATAATATATTTTCCTTGAGCTCAGCGTATAATTTCACGTATAATATCTTACAGTTCACTCTATGAGGAGGGATACAAATGGCCGAAGAAAAGAAATTGATCGGAAAGGTAACCCACTACTTCGGAAAGATCAGTGTCGCCGGAATCGAGCTCAGTGATACCCTCAAGGTTGGTGATACCATCTCAATAGAAGGGGCAACATCGAATTTTCAGGAGAGAATAGATTCCATGCAGATCGACAATGACAAGGTAGTCGAGGCAAATGCAGGGGATCTCATCGGTATCAAGGTGAAGGACAAGGCCCGCGTCGGCGACGACGTATACAAGGTGGGCTGAGCGCTTTCTTATCCTCACCGGAAAAGCGTGCCATCCGTTGCGGCACACCGCCTGCCTGCCTCTGTCTGCATGCCCTGACCTCTGCGGGTATCATTCAGTAGAAGTAACGATGCGTCTCAGGTGGCAGGAGGCACACTCTTTTCTATATTGATGGTCACCTTGACGGTCGGGGTCTGGCCGTTCTTGAACCTCACCTCTGGCTGGGCGACGAGCTTTGTCTCGATTGTGGTCGATTCGGTTATCTTGCTCAGATCGATCGGCTCGGTGTTGATGAGTATCTTCTCCCGCTCCTTCACCCAGGCCATCGACGCCTGGATCTGAACGATATCAGGGCTTATCGTGATGCTCGAGAGCGTCAGTCCGGGAGGAAGCGATTCGATGGTTTTTACATGCACCGGCACATCGGCGGGATAGAGCTTGTAGGCATTTATGACGATCGTCTCCGGCTGAATCTTCACCAGTGAGAGGTTCGAGGGGATCTTTATCGTATCGCTCGACAGGGGGATCTCCTGCTCTCCTTCAGTGAGCGTGGAGAGGTCAACGGATATCTTCATGTTGGAGGGAACGAACAGGTCGAATGCCTGGGACGGGCCCATGATGGTGACGGATGCTTCCTTGTTCGTGAGCCCTCCCACTTCCCATCCCGGGGAAATATTGCGATATTCGATGGGAACCTGGAAATCCCGCTGGATGGACCCTGTCTGCAGGCCGAAGGCATACCACAGGCCGAGCGCAAGGAGCACAGCAATAGCCTTTTCAAAGGTATTCTTGCGAACCCAGTGGAAGGGGATCTGCTGGCGCTGGGGCGGGATCTCGCGCTCGTAGAAAGATTCGATAATGGCGTTGAGCTCGGCAGGACTGCTGACATAGCGGAGTTTCCCGTCCTGCGCAATGGCGATGGTGCCGCGCTCTTCCGAGACCACGATGCAGAGCGCATCGGACCGTTCGGACAGCCCGAGGGCAGCCGTATGACGCAGCCCGAACCTGCCGAACTTCCTGGTTTCGAGAGACAGGGGCAGATGGCACCCGAATTTGACCACCCGGCCATTCTTCACGATGACCGCTCCGTCATGGCCGATGGAATGCTTGTCGAAGATGCTGGCGAGCAGGGGTTGGGTGATGACCCCGTCGAGTTCGTAGCCTCCCTTGAGGTGCCGTTCCAGGGGGTCTTTTCCCTGGAGCACGATAATGGCGCCTATCCTTTTCGAGCCGAATTCCGCCATGGACTCCACGATAAGGCTCACATCCACGTCCAGGTCCTTCTTGCTTGCTTTTTTCAGCGAACTTCTAATCGACCCCCATGTGGCCAGACGCTCGAAGAATCTGCGGATGTCTTCCTGAAAGATAACGACCATCGCGATAAGGAGGATGGTGAAAAAACCCTGCAGGACCATGGAGGTGAGATAGAGGTGAAAGATCCGGGCAAAGATATAGATCGCCCCGAGCAGGCTTATTCCCACAAATACAAAGCGTGATGCAGTGGTCTTGAACCAGATAAAGATTGCATATATCAGTGAAGAAATAATGAGTATATCCAGAAGATCCTGTATACGGAACCCTGCAAGAATGGAGAAGATATTATCTAGCATATATTATACATCGGCCCCCTTGGCTTCAACTCTGAGTAATTTTTTGTTCTTGTGATGCTTGATGTTCCATACTTTACGATTTCGCTCGTTTTCATGTTGTTTCAGGTTTAGGGAAAGTCATTGTTCCTTTACATATGAAAAGGCAATTTCAAAATTGCAGCTGAATCGTCGCCAGTCCGGGGTCAGTGATGCGGAAAGCTCTTGAGTCCGGTTCCTGCCTGAGCAGAAAAGATTGGTTTCGCACCAGCACCGGCTTGTGCACTGAACTCTGACAACTCTATCCAGAGAAATGATTCTTGCGGTCATTACCTATCCACGCACGTACAGCTTTTCCTTACATGATGCTTTTATGCAGATATCGAAGCAAAATGCAAGACGCAAAAGCTTTATCATGAAAAAGCGACCACCTGTTCAAACATGGGCTGCAGTGTCGCTTCGGCAAATAAAGTCATTGACAAGATCCAGGTGCAGGCTATATCTGGAGATGCTTATTCTCAGGGCGGGGTGAAAGTCCCCACCGGCGGTAACCCAGGGTGAACTGGGAAGCCCGCGAGCTCTCCATCCATACGTGAGGGAGGTCAGCTGATCTGGTGAGATGCCAGGGCCGACGGTAACAGTCCGGACGGAAGAGTATAAGACAGGAACGCAACCCGCCATATGCATTCTGTCTGTTCCAGAGCCCTGATTCAGGTAAGTAAACAACTACGATGGAGGTTTTACCATGAGTCAGATACTGTTGAAGCGATTCGGCACTTCACACGAGCGGCTGGTAGTGGGGCTCAACTCGTTGCGCTGCGGCCGGGGTGTTCTCGTCGTCGATGACGAAAACCGGGAGAACGAGGGCGATCTCATCTTTGCCGCACAGACCCTGACCGTTTCCCAGATGGCCATGCTCATCAGGGAGTGCAGCGGCATCGTATGCCTGTGCCTCACCGATGAGAAGGTGAACTCGCTCAGGCTTCCCATGATGGTCCGGGACAACTCGAGCCGGTACCAGACCGCATTCACCGTCTCCATAGAGGCAGCCCACGGCGTAACCACGGGCGTGTCCGCTGCCGACCGTCTCACCACGGTCATGGCTGCCATCGCGGATGACGCCACCCCTGCCGACCTCTGCTGCCCTGGACATGTCTTCCCCCTTCGTGCAAGGCCGGGCGGCGTACTCGAGCGCCCAGGCCATACCGAGGCCACGGTAGATCTCATGCAGATGGCAGGCCTTAAACCCTGCGGCGTGCTCTGCGAACTCACCAATCCGGACGGTACCATGGCCCGCCTGCCCCAGATTGCTGAATTCGGCGAGGAGAACGATATTCCGGTGCTCACCGTTGAGGATGTGGTGAGCTACCGGAAACAGCTTCAGCTCAAGGCAGGCTGAACACCAGGTGCCGCATAAGGTCCTGCCTTCATGGCAGGGCCTTTCGCCCAATCCCCGGTTGCACTAATGGAGACCAGGACCACCTCCCGGACAGGCAGCTAACTCCGGCCTCACCCCAACCTGCAGATTCAAGACTGTAGGTCATGCTGCGATCCGCCGCGGCGGAGAGTTGCTTGACATTCCACCAGAGGAGGCAAGCACACGGTCCGGAAGGTCGCGGCTGAACCCGCTCCTACAGGGGTTTTATTCTGACTACTGAATTCTGTCTTTCAAATTCGAAATCTTTCCCCTTCTGCCTGGCATCTCGATCTATCTTGACGAACTGCCTTCTGCCTGAGTTCATGAGCTACAAGTCTTGATCTGCCTGGCATCACGTTCCCCCATGCTCGGAAAACAAGACTGTAGGTCATGCTGCGATCCGCCGCGGCAGAGAGCTGCTTGACATTCCCCACCAGCGGAGGCAAGCACACGCTCCGGAAGGCACCGGCTGAACCGGCTCCTACAGGGGTTTTATTCTGACCACTGAATTCTGTCTTTCAAATCCGCAATTCGAAATTTATTCCTTCTGCCTGGGATCTTGAACCCGATGTCTTGTCCTGCCTGAGATCTTGAGCAATCCGGCCCGCCCTTTCACCACAACTCTCATCATTTTAATTTTCCTATGAATGTGATATACTTCATAGACATTCCGGTACATGGAGATATGATGCTCAGGCGAAATGATCTTGTTGAAAAATTAAACGATTCCCTAGCCAGAAGCCAGGGTGTACTGCCCTATGACCATGCGATGAAAATATTTGTCTCACTCTGGAATGAAGGGATTTCCCTGGGTGTGCTTCCGCCAAAGGATCACCTTGAAGGCATTGCAACAGATATTCGCCTGGCAAAGGTGCTGAATTCATGTTCGAAGAAATCCTCGCAGCGCTAGCGACAGTTCTTCAAACCCGCCGTATTCCCTACATGATCATCGGTGGCCAGGCTGTGTTGCTGTATGGTGAACCCCGACTGACCAGAGATATAGATATTACACTCGGTGTTGACATCGATCATCTGGGAGAACTGCTCGAAGTTGCAAAAGAACTGTTTCTAAAACCCCTCCCCGAGGATACTCCTGTGTTTGTCCGGCAAACCATGGTGCTGCCATGTCTCCATGAGAAAACCGGCATCCGGGTGGATTTCATCTTCTCGTTTACCCCTTATGAATCCCAGGCAATCCAAAGGGCAAACCGGATAATCATAAGGGGCGTTGATGTATGTTTCGCTTCTGTCGAAGATGTGATCATCCATAAGATCTTTGCAGGACGACCGCGAGACCTCGAGGATGTACGATCTATCCTGGTGAGGAATCAAGACATCGACAGACAATATATATCTACCTGGCTTAAGGAATTTGATGCTTCCTCACCAGAGGACGAGTTCTTAAAAACCTTCAAAGCAATTCTACAGGACATCTGAATCGACTGAATGCCGGAAACCCGGGCGTCGGGTAGCTCGCTGCGCTCCCAACTCAACCAACAGTACGGGGCATTAAGTATGTTTCTTTCGGATATTCCATTGTTTGTCGCCGTCTCCCGACAAACAATAAGATTCTTTCTCAGCGACCTCTGCGCCCCTGCGGTGAAGCTGTTTAAAGGTTTATCAGTTGTAGGTCATGCTGCGATCCGCCGCGGCGGAGAGTTGCTTGACATTCCACCAGCGGAGGCAAGCACACGGTCCGGAAGGTCGCGGCTGAACCCGCTCCTACAGGGGTTTTTCGGTCATTCGCTCGCAGGAGGGCTTGTCCTCGAAGGGGGAAATCCAGGCCCCTTAATCTTTTCTGGAAAGGCATTCTATCTCCAATCGCCGTCTCCCGATTGGAGATAAGGGTATAAACCTCAGCGACCTCTGCGCCCCTGCGGTGAATTCTTCTTTTGATTTGTTTCTTTCCTTCTGCCTGAGGTCTCGATCTATCTTGACCAACTGCCTTCTGCCTAGGATCGTGAGCCCGATTTCCTGCCCTGCCTAGGTTCTCGATCTATCCAGCTCGCTCTGCCTTCCTTGTGACTCGGTCCATCCATGGGCCTTGCCCTACGGGCGCATCCTTCGGTGCGTCCAATTCTGCCATCCTGCAGAATTGTATCTGCGTCGTGTCGGGCGTAGTTGCAAACAAAGCCTGAAGCTAAAGGCGAAGCGGGATGCCTGGGATCATGTTCCCCAAGTCTTGCACTGTCTTTACCTCACCAGCACTAGCAGCATCTTGAACCTGGTCTCTGCCTTCAGCGCATGCGGCCGGCCGGCTGGCATGATGATCATCTCGCCTTCCTGAACCGAGTGCGGTGTGCCGTCTATGGAGATCTGTGCTGTGCCTTCGATCACATGGACAAGGGCATCGAACGGCGCGGTATGCTCGCTCAGCCCCTCCCCCTCATCAAAGGCAAACACTGTAACCGTGCCTGCAGGCTTCTTGATGATTTCCCTGCTCACCACGGAATGATCCTGGTATGCGGCAAGGTCTTTGAGTGTCACGGTCTTTCCCAGCATATCATTCATCACCTTCTGTTCTGCCATGTCGGTTCCTCCTTCATTCAGCCGGTTTACCCGGCATCCTCTTATCCCACTACAGGAGATAATTGCGGGAGACCTTGACCCAGGTCAAGCAGCAGGTTCTTCATTCGAGAGAATAGAACGTCCCCCAGCTCAGGATTGTAACATCGCCAACAAGAAAGACATGAGCCCCACTTTTCTTTATCGCCCGATCCTCAGTTGTAGGTCAGTTGTAGGTCATGCTGCGATCCGCCGCGGTGGAGAGTTGCTTGACATTCCACCGGCGGCGGCAAGCACACGCTCCGGAAGGTCGCGGCTGAACTCGCTCCTACAGGGGTTTTTATTCTGACTGCTGGATTCTGACTACTGAATTCTGTCTTTCAAATCCGCAATTCGACATTCGAAATTTCTTCTTTGCTCCTCCTTCCATATAGGAGTTCATTCTTATTGTTTTTTTTCTTTTATTTCATCCACTACATTGTTATACTTTAATATATAATCAGTATTCTGTGACCAATATGTGACCCGGTATATGTCATATAGGAATTTCTGTCCGGCTTTATGGGGGTGGGCGTGAAATGATTATGGAAACAAGCTGGTGGGTCATCTTTATCATGTTCATCGCGTCTTCAAATTGGGAGAGTTATGCCGTGTGACTATTTTCATAACCCATGAAGGGGATTGTTTCTTGAAGCTAAATAATGAGTACCTGTGGGGTATCCCCGCAGCAGAACCTGCAAACATATTCAGACCTTCTTTATTCCATGTTTTCCGGTTTCAGTACAGTCTTAGGGGAGGTAAAATCAATGAACGCATGCAGATCTATAACATTGGTAAATTATAGGTTCGCTCCGTTACAACTGGTTTGTCTGCTGGTTTCTGTCATTTTTCTGATGATTGGTGCAAACGCTTATGCCGTGTCCTTTTCCGCCGACATGGTCAAAACCGAGAAAGGCAAGACCCAGACCAGCGGGTTCTTCCTGCTGGACGATCTCTACCGCCTCGATGTTGTCGATGACGGCCAGGAGCTTATCATCCTGGTGAACCGCACCAGCGGCAAGACCACAATCGTAAACCCAAACGAAAAGCAGTACCGGGAGATCGAAAACGACAGCTTCCAGAGTGCCATGAATAACCCCATTGAGGCATATAACAGGCTCCGCAGGGATTACGAGTCCCGCACCTCAGGCACCGAGATGATCGCCGGGATTGAGTGCGACACGGTGACCCTCTCGGATGCCGGCAAAGACCTCATGACCGCCTGGGTGGCCAGGCCATATGGCCTACCCATCCTGATCGTAAACCCCGCCACCGGTGATAAGTTCGAGCTGAAAAACATCAAGGAAGAAAGAATAGATAAAGCGAAATTCCAGGTCCCGGCCGGATACACAGAAAAAGAAGACCCGGCCAAGAAACGAGCGCAAGAAGAGGCGGCCCTGCCCTTCTTGACAACCACGGCCACGGGCACAGCCCCCTGGACCCGCCGCATAGGCCCGTCCGGCGAGATGCGGGTAGCGGTCGATCCGGAAAAATCGGTTCGGATCACATTCGAGAATTTCACCCAGGACGAGAGCATCTGTTCCATCAAGGGGTTCCGCGCAGGTCAGCCCATCGACCTGGACTGCCAGCGGACGAGCTTCAGCCTGAAGGGCAAGGGGCGCCGGGATGAATGCCTGGTGGGCGTGCAGAACCAGGCCGAGGAAATCTCCTTCATGGTCGAGAAAGGCAAGATCCTGGCTGAAGTCTTTAACGAGGAATCCGGCTTTTCCCACGAGGACAAGACCACATCCTTCTTCATCGTAACCGGAATCCAGGATTCGGGCCGGTCCCCAAAGGTAGACCCCAAGCGGCAGTTGCGGCTCAATATCACGAGCGACAGCCAGGACGGCACCGAGTCCAAAATCAAGGTCACCTTCTACAAGGACCAGGACCAGAAAGACAAGGCCGGCGAAACCGAGATCGTCCTGAAAAACGGGGAGAGCAAGGCCTGGGACTACCCGGCTGAGAAAGGCATCCGGTTCGTTCAGATCGACGTGGCCAAAGGCGGCGGGGTTCAGGTCATCCTTGGGCAGCCGGCACCGGTGAAAGAGGCCACCGTTGCCACAAAGCCGGCGGTCAAACAGACGCCGCAACCCAAGGTCACGGATGTATTCACGGTCACCCACCCATCCGGGACAAGCAAACCGCTGAATCCTGAAAAAGACCTGGGCATTATCGTCACCGGTCTCTCCTCCGATGCTTCCGGGGTGATTTACCTGTACCCCGACCGCGATAAAACAAAGAAGATCGATACGTTCTCGTTCAAACTGGAAAAGGACCAGGAAGAATCGCTGTTCGTTCCCGGCTATAAACAGGCGGGATGGGCGAGCGTGTGGGTCCACAAGGGCTCGTTCAAGGTCAAACTGGATCAGTCTGAAAACGCCAGGGCCGAAGTGGACAAGGCCAGGAAGAAACCGGCCACTGCCATGGGCAAGACCGAGAAGAAACCCGCGCCCGTCGGCGTGAAACCACCCGCTGCGGCAGCCTCCGCCGTGGCCAAGCCAGCTGCCGCAAGCGGCACGATTTTCAACGGTGAAGCACCCCTTATGGCGGGCGCCAAGGTCATTCAGGAAAAGACATTCGGAGCCAACAGCCGGGTCGACATGGAGGTGTCGGCAACCCCTGAAGAGGTTGTCAACTTCTACAAACAGGCCATGACCGCCAAGGGCTGGCAGGCCGGCATGGCAATGGTCCAGGGACCTATGGGGGTCCTGCAGCTCATGAAGGGGAAAAGCCAGATCACGCTCAAGGCAACCGGAAGCGGGCAGAAATCCATTATCAACATGGCTCTCGTGAGCCAGTGAATCAAGGCGGGTCAACAGCCTGTTGTCATACATAACAGGGCATGGGTTATGAGGAATGAATAAGGTACTGACAAGGAGAATACGATGACAAGAGAGTTAATAAAATATGTGATGATTTCCATTGTTGGCTTAGGCCTGACACTGGTAAGCGTCCCGGCGATTGCTGCCCAGATAGGTGGCAAGACATCGACACAGACCTTACCCACACAAACAGACACACAGACCGCACCGCTGCCGTCCAATACCACGACCGTTCCGTTGCCCTCGAACATACCGACCACCGTACCTACCAGGGAATATCAGCAGGTGGACAAACCGCCCGCAACCAAGCTTGATATTCCGGACTACGACATTGCCGGTCAATTAAATGGTGTAGAAGTGAAAAGATATGGAGACTGGACCCGTATCTTTTATCAGCTGGAGCTGATGAATAAGGGAACACAAACCGTCGGTCCAAAATGCATACAAATTAGAGCCAGATTAATCAATGTTCTCACCCAAACAATAATTACAGAATGGTTTCATACTTGGTCCGGTCCAGATTTAAGAAATGATTATTGGTCAGTTGAAAAGTGGAAAAAATATATTGATTACAGCAAGAAAAGTCCGGGAGCACCTTCCACCATCAATGATGTCAAATTGATCGTGGAGGTAGACCCCAATAACACTTTCCGCGAGGATCAAAGGTTTAGAGGAAACAACCGCTGTGTCGCCACGTGGTAAAAGAAAAAATGATCCAGTCTTTTAACAGGACATGGGTACTTGGAAATTGAAACGTACAGACAAGGGGGATACGATGATAAGATACATTGTAAAATATGTGATGGTTGCCGTTGTTGGACTGAGCCTGGTAGTGGTAACCGCTCCGGCGTTCTCCGCTCAGGTCTCGGGCAAGACATCGACACAAACCGCGCCGGTACAGTCAAACACCCAGACGGCACCGCTGCCTTCAAACACCCAGACCGCGCCCCTGCCGTCAACCACCAGGGAATATCAGCAGGTGGACAAACCTCCGGTGAAGACCCTCGATATCCCGGATTGGGATCTGGCCGGTGAAATGAGAAACCTTGAAATTGAGCGTTGCGGGATAGGCAATCAACAGCTTCGTATTCTATTTAAACTTGCCCTGATGAATAAAGGAAAACTGAAAGGCTCAAAGGACATCCCCCTAAAGATTACATTGTTAAATGTCACCAACAATACCTTAATTAAACAGGATAATCATTTTCTTAAACGCCAGACTATCAGAAATGACATGTGGGAGCTGACAGAGGAATATATGGGGACAATATTCAGACTGGGTCCGACAACGGCTTTAAGTATAAACGATGTAAAATTGATCGTGGATATCGACCCGCGGAATACCTTCGGGGAAGAACAGAGGCACCGGGGAAATAACCGATGTGAAGCACACTGGTAAACTATGTTTTTACCCCGTGCACAGATAAGTCAGTTGAATAGTTATTATTGAATTTCCGGCACAATGCATCAGCAGGGCACAATGCCCTTTATCGAGCCACAACGGGCCAATAATTTTTTAAGCAGGAGGAATAGAATGAGACGACTTTTTCTCGCAGCGACCATCATCTTGTTTGCGATAGGAACTGCAGCAGCGGCAGACTCTCACCAGTACAACGGAACCTGGGTCAACACCGACACCAACACGAACGGGCTCACCAAGGTAGTGGTCAAGGGCGCCGGCGGCAAGGCAAGTGTCCACGTCTGGGGCAAATGCAGCCCTCAGGACTGCGACTGGGGATGGTTGAACTGCAACTCGTATGCGGATGGACACCTCTCGACTCATTATCGCAGTGATATCAGTGTGCGCAACCTCACGATCACCATGCCAGACTCGGGAATGCTTATGGTGCAGATGCACACCCACTTCATCGACAACAGCGACCGGTCCGACCAGGATGCAACCTATACGTTCAAGCATATATTCAAACCGGTACAGCCCTCGCCCAAACCCCTGAGCGGGTTTCAGGTGAAACCACCCTCAGAGGAACCGACAGGGAAGTATTAGGCTCTGGTTCCGGCTCGTCCGGGTTAGGATGACAATGATGGAAAAGAATAGACATGATAATATCCTTCCACGATCCGGAGTTTCATCCCGGATCTGTCCGGCTGCCTTACTTCTGTTGCTGCTCTTGCCGGCAACGATTCTTTGTGCAGAAGATGACCCGATTTATGAGAAGTGCATCTCACAGAGCGATGATCCTGCCCCGTGGTGTTATCAGCAGGAGGTCGAACGCATCGGAGATCCGGATCTGTGCGAGAACATCCTTACCTATTGGCCAAAAGCAGATGGCGTGCACGGACAGTGCTACTATGAAATGGCAATTCAAAACAAGGACTGTGAGCTGTGCAAGCGGATAAAAGATCAGCAGATAAGAAAAATGTGCGAATTGGATGCGTGTAAATAATCAGAGGGGCTTCATGATCCGGGAGGAGACGTTATGAGAACAAAAGGATTTATCGGTATCATATTCATATGCATGGCTATCGCACTGGTGTTTTCGTCTGCAACTGCGCAGACACAGGCTCTCGCCCCGGGTTCATCTGCAGGCATCCAGATCACGAATCCTGCCGGAGGCGAATCCCTGGTGCTGGGCAAGAACTACCCTATCCGCTGGAAGGCAGCCGACGGGGTGGGCACCCTCAGCATAGCACTCTTTCAAAACAATAAATTTGTCGGCTTTATCGCAAAGGGCTATCCGGCCGGCAAAAGCGGGTATCTCTGGCCGGCGGGGCGCTTCCAGAAGGCAGTGGCCAGAGCCGGCGGCGGGTACACCATCGGTATTCGAAGCATGGATGGCAAGCTGGAGGCCTACAGCCCCGGCCCATTCAGCCTGACGACCGCATCTTCGGCCTCAGGGACCGCGCATTCCGGGGTGGTGAGCGGACCGACGGCAACGGTAAACCTGCCCGCGTCCTCGTCTTCAGGTTCTTCGAGTGTTTCCGCACCGATCAACACCCACACTGCTCCCTCGGGCAGCACCCCGCAGAGCGCAGTGACGCTCCAGGGTGCCCCGCCTGACAAAGGCACCTTTGTCCAGCGTCTTACAGACCTGCACTTCACCAATCCTCAAGCGGGGGTTATATTGGAAAAGGGCCGCACCTATACCATCAGCTGGGACAAGATAGGCGATATCGACTCGGTCAAGATCCAGCTCGATGATCTTTTAAACCAGGCATCCCACTGGGTATCGCAGGGCCAGGATCATGTCATCAACAATACGGGCACGTATCGCTACACCGTGCCCTCAAGCCTTCCCGACAGTGCCTTTACCCTGCAGATCATGACCCCTGACGGGAGATACAACAACAAGAGCAACCGATTCTATATCAGCCGGAGTGATACCGACCTCTTCCTGAAAGGGAGCCCTGTCAAGAGAGTACGCAGTGGGACAGAGATCATAAATCGTTATATAGAGACGGAGATCTGGCTGGAGAACAAGGGAACCAGGAACCTGAACACGGTAAAGGTCGCCTGGCAGGTCGTTAAGGAACCCATTGGAAACTGTGTCGAGCAGGGTCAGGAAATATTCACGGACATGCTCCCGGACACCTGGTATAAAAAGAAGTTATCTCTTAAATATTACCATATGGGGTTTTGGGGCGGAATTGATCATAAATGGGGGAAATTACAGGTGGGGCAATGCTATGTCCTGAAATTCAAGGCCGATCCGGACAACACCCTGGGCGAGATGGACCTGGTACTGGACAACAACACCTACCAGATCGAGGCTCTGACTCCAGAGACATATTATCATCCATAATAGTATTTGATGGGATTGATTATATTGCCAAGTAAACATTACAGTGGTCACATGGCAATGACTTGCCTGTTGAGTGATAAAATCAGCACCATTGAGATGGGATCTCATTGTTGTAAAGGAGTACGCCATGAGTAAGAATACATTGTTGGGCATCGTCTTTCTGGCAGCCGGCGTCGCACTGGCTGCCTGGGGGTTCATGAACCTTTCAACAGCCATGCACAGCAAGTCCTGGCCGACTGCCGACGGCAAGATTACCTCTTCGACGGTGGTCAAAAAGGTCGAACGCTATACCGACAGCGATGGACGGAGAAAGACCAGGACCATCTACAAACCCCAGGTGCGTTATGATTATGCATTGGGCGGCCGGTCCTTCATCGGCAGCAGAATCACCATGGCCGATTCGGGCAGCGGTTCGGAGAGCCGGGCACAAAAGATCAGCAAACGCTACCCGGCCGGCAGCATCTGCACGGTATACTACAACCCGGACAAGCCCGAGGAGGCGGTGCTTAAGGCCGGCATAACCTTTGCGACGCTCATGTTCCCGGGTTTCGGGATCCTGTTTGCCGTGATCGGGGTCGCGGTCTCGATAATGGGACGTAAATTATCGCCCGGCGGGAATGGATGATACTGACCCACATATGATGAGGATACAACAGCCGATACGATTCGCTCGAGAATGCTCGTTTTTCTCCAATCATTCTATTATGATATGCTGTTGTAAAAATTTACTATTCAAGTATAATACTCATCTGATGCATGGTCATCAACTGAACAGGGATCATGCTGCGCATTGTCTCACGGGCATATATCAAGTTTGAGGAGATCGCTTATGAAGACATCACTGCTACGGAACCGGTTTGTCACCCTTGTTATCCTGATCATGTGCACCTGCCTGTTAGCCGGATGGGGATCGAACGCCAAGCGGGACGACTCCACCACCTCGAAGAAGCTCGAGAGCCTTCCCCGCGTCAAGGGGCAGCGCAAGGTGGTCACCATTTATGAATTCCGCAGTCTCGTGCCCGAGGTCTCGGCCGCATCGGCCACCGACATGTTCACCACGGGCCTGATCAAGTCCGGCGCCTTTGCCGTTGCCGAGCGTCAGCGGCTCAACGAGGGTGTCATGCTCGAAAAGCAGATGAACTCCCAGGGCATGACCACGGGCGATACGGCCAACCAGC
>JAHDOV010000055.1 GCA_018434685.1 Deltaproteobacteria bacterium | reverse complement strand
CGAAGCGTCTTATCATATGACCAGGAGAGCATTCGCCCATCAGAAAGCTCCATGGCACCCCAGACACTACCCGTGTGGCCTTCGAGTGTCGCCAGGCACTCACCGCTCCTGCTGTCCCATAATCGAAGCGCATTATCATTTGACCAGGAGAGCAATCGCCCATTAGGCAGCTCCATGGCACCATTGACCCTATTCGTGTGACCTTCAAGTGTTGCCAGGCACTCACCGCTCCTGCTGTCCCATAATCGAAGCGTATTATCCTCTGACCAGGAGAGCAGTCGCCTATCAGACATCTCCATGGCACCATTGATCCAATTCGTGTGGCCTTCAAGTGTCGCCAGGCACTCACCGCTCCTGCTGTCCCATAACCGAAGCATATTATCCAATGACCAGGAGAGCAGTCGCCCATCAGGCAGTTCCAGGGCACCCCGGACACTACCTGTGTGGCCTTTGAGTGTCGCCAGGCACTCACCGTTCCGGCTGTACCATAACCGAAGCGTATTATCCCGTGACCAGGAGAGCAGTCGCCCATCAGACAGCTCCATGGCACCATTGACCCAACTCGTGTGGCCTTCAAGTGTTGCCAGGCACTCACCGCTCCTGCTGTCCCATAATCGAAGCGTCCCATCCCATGACCAGGAGAGCAGTCGCCCAGCAGACAGCTCCATGGCACCATTGACGCTATTCGTGTGGCCTTCCAGTGTCGCCAGGCACTCACCGCTCCTGCTGTCCCATAATCGAAGCGTCCCATCATCTGACCAAGAGAGCAGTCGCCTATCTGAAAGCTCCATGGCACCCTGGACACTATCCGTGTGGCCTTCAAGTGTCGCCAGGCACTCACCGCTCCTGTTATCCCATAATCGAAGCATCTTATCCCCTGACCAGGAGATCAGTCGCCCATCAGATAGCTCCATGGCACCATTAACCCTATTCGTGTGGCCTTCGAGTGTCGCTACGCATGGGTTTTTCTGAAAGTTCTTCAAACGTATATTGCGGCGGAACCAGACCCAATCGCACTTGCCATCTCCAAGCCATTTCTCGGCGGAAATAGTGAGTGGGCTGTCGTCGGAATGTTCGACTGCCAGCTGCAGCAGAATCTTGTGCGCCGGCCACTTTTCATCTTCACGCCGGAGTACATGTGTCTTTTCTCGAAAAAAGTCTGCTTCAATTTCCAGCATCTTTTCAGAAGCCTTTAGGTGGGAAGGCAGTTCTCTGTAGTCCTGGAGGATACGCTCAATCATACCTCGCCTGCTTTTCTCCATCAGGTAGCAAAAATCTTTCAACAGGCTGATAAGCTTCTTCTCTTCTCCAAGCATGAGGAGATGGGTTGGGAGCCACTGAAGAAAATAGTCGTCCATCGTTCCCGGACCCTGTTCAAACTGCTTCCATCCGGCATCAGCAAGGATTTGGTGGCCATACATGATGTCGATATAGTAGGGGTAAGAGCCCTCGTTGACCGTTATCCAATCACAGATAGACCGATGGAACGGCCTTATGGTGTCTGCTTCCTCCTGTCCGCTGGTAGGGAAGAGAGATCCAAGGCGATTGAGGCGCTGAAAGAGCTCTGTGTTGTTTTTAAAACCACGATAGCTTTTGATGAACCCGAGGGTAATTGGCTCGAAAGCAGCAAGAATGGGAAACAGGATGGGGGTGATTTCCTGTTCGTAATATTGAAAGTCGTGTTTGAACTGCCGGTCAAAGAACTGTTTATACACATCGCCAAGTCCCCGGGGAAATTCATCGATCCTCTCCAGGCTGAGGTGTTCGTCCCGTATCGAGTCGCGAACGTGCCGGACATAGAGAAATACACCCTCGCTGCGTCTGATGATGATATCGATCTGTTCCTTTGTGATACCCGGAATATGTGCTTTCAGATAGTCTCTCAGATCCCTGAGATTCTCCGGTTTTTCGGTGGATAGGACATAGGGAGAGAGCTTGTTGAAGTAAGAAAGTATCTCAGGCTCCTTGGGACGGGAAGTAACAAGAAATCGAAGCCATTGAGGCGTCTTTTCTGCACTGGTGGTGAGGAATTCCACGATATCGTTCTGTTTCATGTTCTGCTGCTGGTAGGTCGCTTCATCGAGGGCATCAATCAGCACTATTATGGTCCGGTCAGGTTCCGGGAAATTATTTGCCAACGGCTGAACCAGGAGATTGTCAAATAGGGTATAAGCTTTATCGTACTTTTGCACTATCTCTTCCAACTGCATCCGCGAGAGCCTGTCCTGATATTCTGGCAGCTGGGTGGCAAGCTGGTAAACGATTGAACAGACGAGCTTGACCGGGTTGCGCTTTTCCTCGCTGTTGATGTCGCAGAAATGAAATGCTGCAATCTCATGGCGGTTGTCCCGTATCCATGCAGAAATGGCGCTCTTGCCAACACCCGGCTCCCCCTTTATCCAGAAGATTTTCTGGCCTGAGGGATTCTGAAGCCATGCATCCACCTCATCGAACACCCATTTTCTGCCGCAGAAATCCTGCAGGAGATTGTTGATATCAGCAGAGAACTGGATCGGCTTGAGCACTGAAAGGAGACGGCTCTGGGCGCCTTCAAAGTCGAGCTGGTTGTCCTCGATGGCCCTGATCAGACGCTCAAAGCGCGGGTGATACACAGCCTCCTTTTCATGTATCGGGATGCATTCCCTCATATCCAGCCACTGTATGCGGCATATGGAGAGCGGGGGTTCGCTTTCCACGACCATGAGCGGTATGATGCGCAGCCCACGGGAGAGTGCCCGGGCAACTTCATTGAGACAGTATCCGTCGGGCCGCCTCACTGCATGGGGTGTTAGCAGGAGAAGGACTGATGCGTTGGCTTTGTTGTTGGCAAGTTCATTCAGACCTTGTTCTATGAAATGTTCCCAGTCATGACCGGGCTGCAGACGCTCCTCGTCGAACCATACTTTATGACCTCTTTCTTTCAGGTCATCCCGAAGCCGAAGAGCCAGGGATATATGTTCATCATGACCATAGCTGATGAAAATTGATTTCTTTATGAATGGCTTATCAACAACGAATTTATGGTCACAGTCTCCACGGTGGCAGCGAAACTCTCCCGACATGTTAAAAACCCCTTCTTCAATCTATTCTATTGCATTTCATCAACTATACTTGAATATCGATAACTCATCAATCTATTTGCTTAAGATGTTTATGAAATATAATCCTTTCAAGTATATTCCCCTTCCCTAATGTTTTTTGTATGTTGGGTTTCTATGACACATCGACTATTGAGCAGAACACGTGTCATTTAAAATCAACTCTCCGGCAAGCATTGGCTGTATACTTAGTTGATCGAGTTGATTTTATTATTAAAATACAGTATAAGAATTCAATCTCAATTTTATGGAGTGGAATGTATGATTCAAGGAGTTGAGTTCCTGGAAGATAGCACAAAATCAGATCCGTCTTGTATAGAATTTTCTTTAGAAAACCTTAGAGATCCACAGAGGATTGCAACATTGAAGAAGCCTGTTGTCTACCTGGTGAGACACAGCGATCTCCACGCTATCAGGGCCTGTGGTGATGCAGTCATTGACCGGGGGATAAAGGATAGAAGAAAGGAACTTTCCAAATATCTCCTCGGGCTGAAGAGAAAGGGAATTCCGCTCATTCACTGCGACTACAAAAGCACACGGCAGATCACCAGGAGTATAAGAAATTTCATATCGCGGTCTCGTGAATGCGGAGAACGAAATCTCAACATTATCGGCGTCCAGGATGAGTTCTTCAATGAACTATGGGGGGCAGTGGACAAAGACTGTAATCCCACAGCATCATCAAACCAACCATCAACCATGATTAAAAGCTCATCATACCAGGCATATTCAGACAAGTATCATATAAACCTGTTGAACCTCATCAAGCACCACGAAGTACCGAAGAACCTGGATGAAAATTTCGTGGGCAGGTCCCTGGAGATACAACTGGTCAAGCAGATGATCCTTTGCGCTGCAGAAGTGAATAATTCGGTCTTGATTATCGGCGGGACCGGCACAGGCAAGGATGTGGTAGCCAGGGAAATTCACAGGTACAGTAGTAAGAGAGGGCATATCTATGTACCGGTCAATTGCGGCGCAATACCTGGTGAATTATTCGAGGCCGAACTTTTCGGCTATGTGCGAGGAGCTTTCACCGGTGCTATAAGAGACAAAGTCGGGAAGTGGAAACATGCCGGCAATGGAACGCTCTTTCTGGATGAGATCGGCGACCTCCATGCAGACCACCAGGCCAAAATCCTGCGCGTCCTTGAGGATAAAAAGATAACTCCGCTTGGTGCACTAAACCCTGAGACCGTAAATGCACGGATTATTACCGCCACAAACCGCGACCTCTTTTCTATGTTCAGGCAGGGCCAGTTCCGTGAAGACCTCTTTTACCGTCTCTGCGGTATGATCATACGCACCCCGTCGCTGAGAGACATCCCATCGGACATACCTCTCATCGCCCAGAAAAAATGGAAAGATGTTACCAATGATAAAAATGCTACCCTTCCGGATGAAATCATTGATGAACTCATGCACTATCACTGGCCCGGCAATGTCCGTGAACTGAAAGTGGTCCTTGGTCAGATGCTGGCACTGTTCGGAAAAGATAATCTCAATGCACAGCATGTGCGTACGGTATTCTCGCTGCTGGGACAAACACCCAAAGACATCGATCTACAGGAGAGAGAAAAGAGCATACTCCAGATCGCAAAGGCCCTCAACCACCTCAAGAGTGTCTCCGAGACCATTCATGCGCTAAAGTCACACTTCCACACTTCTCCGGAGAATGGCAAGAGCGACATGGCTTCTCTGCTGGACTCTCTGCGTTTCCATGTGAATGACCTGGAGTTTCTCTGCCGGGAACCCTCGCTCTTCGGTGAAAAGGAGACCTTCCTTGCAGTGCACCATCTCCAGGGACAGTTCTATTATTTATTAGACTCCCTGCAGAAAGATGCTGAGGAACCCATAAGCGACCTGAAGGATACTATTAAAGAAGGGATCATCCAGGTCCTTTTCAAGGTTTCGCATACCATTGATGTATTGAAAGACAAGGCCTGATCAATTGTGAACTACGTATCCTCCGCATGGGCATAAGGACCGGCAGCCGGGAGAGTTCCTGTTCACTCCTACAGCAATCTTAGATGATGCTTGTTGTTAATTCATCCTGATTGAGTTTGATCGCTGAAACTCAACTATATCATGCTCAATATTGATGATGAATATTTTCGAAAACCAACCTACCTCTTATCTCTCTGAATATATTGTATTAATATAAGCTTTGATCTCTCTGGCATACCCATTGCTCTTTTATCAATCATCACGATTTAAAGAGGAGGATGGCTGATATGAGAAGGGACCTTCATAAATTGAAACGAACAGCCCTTCCCCGGGTTGTCGCTTTCGAGGATGATATCAAGATGCTGCAAAAAAAGTGTCAAGAGAGTTGTCCGGAAGCCAGGGAGATTTTCCGACTCCTTCAGACAACAAAGAGAGCCGATTCCGTGCTCAGCGAAAACGCAAGCACTGCTTCGCCTGAGAGGAAAGAAAAGGCAATATCTACAGAAGATGTATGGCAGTCTATGACAAAGGATATTGTCCGACTCGGCATGGCAATCGGTCTTGATCTGTACCACATCATGGCACTGATCCTCAAATGGGATTGGGAGCAAAGCCATATCCAGGAAAGTGAGACCGCCCCTGCGAAGAACATGATCTATCTCCTGCCCCAAAATGCTTCCGGATTGAACAGAGAGTTCAAACCCGACATCGATGCCATAATCCATGTGCTGGAGAAGGAACCTGCACTGGCTGATCACCCGGGATTTACACGCGAAAACCTCATGGTACTGATACACGAGATGATTGCCGCAAACCTCCACCTTCTTGCCATTGACAGCCCTGAAACAAAGGCCTTTGCAAAACGTGCGGGCAAGGCTGCATCATTTTTGCAAGAGGCTTCTCCTCTGAATGAAAAAACCTTCCTGATAGCCAAGACAAACTGGCTGCAGATCCATGAGGAACTGGGAAACTGCCTTGTCCTGATGGAACGCAGGCGGCTTAAAAATGCGGAAATAAGGAGAAACTGGCTCGAGCTATTCGGAAAGGAATTCCTTTCACTGCAGGAACAGACCAAACGTCTGGAGGGTCTGAAGCTTCGTCTGAGTCTCCTTGAGTCTGACCCCAGCCTGACGGAAGAACAGATCGAGCAATTGGTGAAAGAGAGCGAACAGGATAGAGCAAAATACCTGCGGGAACTGGAGCTGGATATTCTACTCGCTTTTACCTCCCCGAAGACTCCCAAGGCAGGCAAAATGTCACAGGATAAGTATGTGGAGTTCAGGCAGAAGTACAAACAGGTGCTGCGCCGGATATGGCTCATGATCCATCCAGACCGCCTGCAGCACCACCCGGAATATCCCCGGCTGACCCAGGGGCAGATTGCACAGCTTGAAGAGATGTGGCACCAGATCATGAAAGTGAGACCTGAGGAGGTCGGTTTTTCAAGGGAACAGCTCGGGTACGAATATCGCGAGCTCTCCTGGCTCGAAGAGATAGCAGCAACCGCAGAGACGATCCTCTCCAACGCCGGCATCGATACGGACCAGAGTCTGATCATCAAGGGTGAAACCATAGAAGAACAGATCGAATGGCTGAGAAATGCAATAGCGAGGCTGGAGATCGAACTCGACCATGTGAAGATGGAACTCAAGGCCATAATCGAGAACAGGGACATCCATGAGAAAAGATCAATAATAGACGGCACTCCCAAGCAGCAGGAAAAGTTCAAGTCTGAAATGATACGCATGACACAGCAGTACCGAGTTAACTCAGAAGATATGGAAGCTGAACTCATGGAGAAACTCGGAAAAACGAGGAGTGACAAACACCACGACCATTTATAGGGATGAAAGGAACAATAATATCATGAAGAAACCTGCACTACCCATTCATTCTGGCGGAACAGCACTGGCACTACAGGATCTCATGCAGTCGGTCGGACTGTCTGTAAAATCTCTTGATCACAGTTTCATTGAGCGGGATCAAAGTGAAAGCAGCCTTGTCTGCATGGCGCTCGATATCCAAAACAATCTGATAGTCACAGGCGGCTATGATGGTGTCCTGAAATGCTACAATCTGCAGAGCGGACGCTGTGAAAAGAGCTTTATCGGGCATAAGGGCTGGGTAAGCTCTCAGTATCTCCATCCTGAGAAGATACATCTTGCATCGGGCAGCCATGATGGAACCGCTAAAATATGGGATGTCAATACAGGGAACTGCCTCAAGACCTTTCCCCATGAAAATATCGTTTATGGTGTAGTGACAGACCGATCGGGTAGATTCCTTTTTACGGGCTGTAAAAACGGTTCTATATACCAGTTTGACATTGCAAGCGGCAAATGTGTGAAGGTCTTCCGCAGTCATCTCGATGCGATACGCTGCCTTGCCCTTACTTCGGATAGTAAGACCCTTATCAGTTCAAGCAATGACAGCACCATACGGGTATGGGATGTGAAAACCGGGAGATGTCTGAATACATTGATTGGCCATGCGAATGACATCTATTCTATTTCACTCAGCAGTGATGAAAAATTCCTGGCATCCGGAAGCCAAGATGAAACAGCAAGGCTCTGGGACATAAATACCGGCAGATGTCGAAAAGTTTTTTCAGGACATGCTGACCCGGTGCGGCCCGTGTATTTGAGCAATGATGCCACACAGCTTCTTACCGGTAGTTTCGATACCACGGCCAGGCTCTGGGACACGTCCACGGGGAAGTGTCTGGTAATCTATGAAGGAGGGCACACTGACTGGCTTCGGTGCGTTAGAATGACCCCTGACGGAAATCGTGTGATTACCGGCAGCAAGGATGGGACCATCTGTTTCTGGGACACGAAGACCGGCGAGCTTCTGGTGAAACTCTATAATATCGACAGGGGTTTCCTTTGGTCAACCCCGCCCTGCAGCGATGATTCCAACGGCTTCTTCTGGACGGACCGGGAGGACCTGATAAAGGTCCAATCCAGGAAAAACAAGGAAGGCCAGCCTTCATGCTTAGACAACAACGATCTTGACCACACCGAATACCTTGCAAGCCACAACAACCGCACCAGGGTCATGCAGAGGCTTCAGCCATCACGGGAAACAATTGATGCGGATACAGAGCTCATAGAGAAGTTCCAGTATCTGGACAGAATGGATTACGTGATCAAACAGCTCATGCCGCCGGATTTTTCATAAAGACCGATGTTATGAGCTGGATCTGCATAATATTTTGGTGGAACATGATGGAGGATCGATAATGGACAACAGCAGTCATTCAAGAACGTTGATCATACTGTTCATGATCATGGGTTGCACCCTGCCTTCAACATTGTTGCAGTCTTCGTCGCAGGAAAGCGGCATCTCGGATCATGCTAAACTCGCGGAGATCATCCAGAACTCCAATGGAATCATCCGGCATGATGAGCTGCAGGAGTATGTCTCGAAGTATCCGAAAGATCCCGAGGGGCATTTATATCTCGGCGTGGACTATATTCATAACCAGCACGTGCATCTCCTTGGTATTCCTGTCATGGTCATAGGGACCATACGGCAGAGCGAGGAATCCAGGGAACAGGAAAGGTTGAACTATCTCTCCAGGGCGGAAACTTGCTTTCAGACCTTCAGAGAGCTCGCACCCGAAGAGACCGATCGTTTCATCTGCTACAGCTTAATGGTTGAACTGTATCGTTACAACTATAACCAGGTCGTATCGATGATGGAGCCGAGAGTCGATCAAATTCTTGCCACCGATGACCCTCTGCGTGAACAGGTGTTATTACTGCTGGCCGCTGCATACCGCGAGATGCGTGATGTGAGGAATGCCATGAGGTATTACCAAAAGCTAGATGTCGATAAATACCCTGTTATTACCTGTCTCATCAGCCTGACATACTTTGCAGACAATGATCTTTCCAGCGCCATCAGTTCTATGGAGAAAAGCAGGTTTGAAGACCCTGACAATGTCTATGGTGAGATGCTCCTGGCCATGAAATGCGAGCAGGCTCATGAATGGGAGAGAACCATTGATCATTATGAACAGGCAGAGATGAACGGCAAGCACAAATTTCCATATCATTTTACTGTCTGGCATATACGAGAGCGGATCATTTCTCTGAGAAAATTTGAGAAAAAAGAGTGACCGGGCATTCCCGGTATTCTCAGGAACTGGACTGAAGTATGTAAAGGATCAGCAGGAAAGGAGGATGGATAGTATCATGATGAACAATATGTCCTACCAGTGGGAAATCCTGCAGAAAGGCCAGCTTCCTCTGCGGCCTGACAGGAGTATCGATCCTGATGTGGAGCATATCTGCACATCAACCATGATCTGGCCCGTAGGCCAGACTCCTCATGCGTCAAACACGCTGATAGTGGATCCATGCTTTTCGATAAAGGGGATTCACAATGCATGTCTCAAACTTATCCGCATGGGTGCGTCGTTAAACAATATCGGGTATTACTATGTTGCGCACGACCATTTCGATCATACCTTGAAAGTACCTGGACGAGATGTCAGGAGGGCCTGGAAGCGCTTTTATCCCATGAAAAACGGTCCGCTCTCCGGCATCCGGGTTTCGCACTGCCCAGGGCATTATTCCTCCCTTACTGCCCTCTCCTTCAATTCTGTCGCGGGACAGGTATGGGTGGTATCTGATGCAGTCCTCGACAGAGACTGGCTGACTGCCTGGGAATATTTCTGGCCGAACGGATACGGTGATGAGGAGATTATAGAGACGTGGCGCAGCGTCGCATTCATCATATCACAGGCAGATGTCATTATCCCTGGGCATGGCGATGAGATTCTCGTCACCCCGCAATTAATCAAAAGCTTGATTGCCGAGTTCCCGAAGGCTGATTATGCAGATGAATGCCCGGAAGTTGTGGATGTGCTCAATCAGAGACTGGCTTCAATGAAGTAGTGATTTAATCTTAATAGCATTAATTATGACATTAAATATTCAGTTCACAGCTATCTTTTAAACTGCCAAGGTATCAAAGTTATCTATGTGTTAAGGATCAGAGAAAGTAGTAATCAAAAGATACCCCGCCCTATCAGTGATATTAATAGATGTATCTATCACATCAGTATTGAATCTAGATAGTCATAAGATAAAATGTATATTATAATTCAGGCTATTGATGTCATTGAAGAACTGTCGATATTGTTTTTTAATTTTTGGAAGACAAGCATTTGTTTGATCTTGTCCTGAATGTATAAATTGTTCTGATACCATAAGGGGGGGATATGAAGTTGTTTGAGCGAATCTTTGGAAAGAGAGATAAGGCAATTAACCATCAAATTAATGAAGAGGAAATTAAAAGCGAGGAGATGAACATCGCTGAGCAGAGCAATGAGACCGATCATCCGGAAGTTCCCTCTTTCCCAAAACAAACTTTCAAAGGCTTTCTTAAGCAACATGCGCACTCAGAGCTAAGCCCCGATGAGCGAATGCTGTTTGAATGGCTCTTTCCTGGATTTGCTGGTGAATCTGAAGAAGATATCCGTCGGCTAGCGGAATCATTTGAAAAATTGATTGGTGAGTATTCTGGTGGACTCTTAAATGTCATACCGGGCGAATCCCGTCAACGACGTTTCTCAGGGCCCAATCTATCACGCAGACGGTACTTCTCCGTGTGCCAGAGCAAGCATGGTGATGATAATCAAACGCTAGCACACGAACTAAGGGCTTACAGGAATCCAGTGAAAACAGGATTGGTCGAAGTAATCGATCTTGCACTCGGCTGTGAGTTCAGTGTGACCGATGATACCGTTCATTTTGAGCCTGAACCGTCAATTGCTGTAATAATTCATGAGATCGATAGGCTTCCGCCAGTCCTCAAGAAGATGCCATTCCAAGTTCTTCCCAACTATAGGGGAAAACCACTGCATCTCTATCGCTTCAGCTATCATCTCCTTGAGAAGGAAATCGAGGGAGTCGTGGACCTCCGATATCCGGAGACGCGTGAGTGGTTCTACAATACCTTTCGAAAAATATATGAAGATCGTCCACCGATTCCCAAGAATAGTCCTATGTACACCACTGCTTTCTCGCCATTTCACCTCGAGAATCAATATCCCCCAACTCCGAAAACGTTCTGGGAAATGCTGCCAACTCTTGTAAACCCTGACCGAGGCGGAGGCAATCCAGGCACTACTGGGTCCACTGTCCAATACATTGGTCACTGGTTGAGAAATCACGGAGTCAATGGCTTCATTTACCCTTCGGCGAGAGCTAATTTTGAGATCATCTTTAAGTCAGGAGAGCTGGAGAGCTACTCCGGATGGAATCTCGTCTACTATGCATCCGATCCGTTGTGGCCTGATCCTGGGATAATACTCTCCACGTACACGGACCAGAGTCCATGGGCTTGGCAACGCTTTCTCAACGGAGTAACCTTGGAGGTTGCCCTAGATAATTCCGAGCTGGCAGGAAGCTTCAAAATCAACGGCGTAGTAGACTACTGGGCAAAAGACCAACTGTACCAACTTAAAGCGCTGGAATTGGTACGCTTGCGATACAAGTCATTGCCCATAGAGGCTGCAAAGGTTCCCCCCCCACATGCCTTCCTGTTGGGTGGGCTGTGTTTCCGATGGCTGCGGCTTGCCCTAGAGGATCACAAATCCGACCAAGTCGATGACTCAATCTCGGAGCTTGTAGGTCTAAGTCTCCTTTATGATTTATACCAATGTACAGGTCGAGCGTCCGAACTCAGGCGAGAGTTATCACGGCAGGGCGGGGTTGACCTGCTTTACCAGCTTCGCGAATGCCTCGGTCTTTGCAGCCGCCTAGCTTACGCCATCGAAAATAGGCCCGAAGGAGGTTCATCTTCATCTTACACATTGCTGGCAGGTGAGATTGAACAGGCACTTCTTTGGATCGTCCTTGCTCATCACAAGAGGGAGGCGCTTGCAATGGTTGGGAGAATGTACAACGACATGTTGGCAATAGCGAATAACTGTGTATTGCTATCCCCTGATGATATTGAAGACATAAAAAAATTCTATCAGATAGTACTGGCCTCCGTAGATGATGATACCGCTAATATGAAGAACCTCTTGGATCTAGGAAAGAAGTTGTTTGATAATGTTTATATGGCGTTGCCTCATGAACCGTATCAAAAATAACCTGATTCCAACAAAAAGTTGAGACCTACAAACGAGGCCGTGCGAGCACGACTTCTTTATTCAACAACTCTGACAGAGGTAACGGTCTAAGTAAGGATAGTTATAATAATAGATTTGGACTAATCAGACTAATCGTGACTAATCGGGGACGGGTTCAGATTTATCACTCCACATTTTTCAAGAAATACATTTGCAATACTGTTTAACCTGAACCCTTCCCTTATTTCCTGTGGGAATCTACCCTGCAGCTCGTTTGCCGATATATGCGCCGCCGCGCACATCGGTTCCCGTGTACTCTTCCACGATTTTCAATCCGGCATCGGTCATGGCAGATAGGTACTCCTCCCGCGAGAAAAGCCCGATTTCCATGGATTGTTTATGGTAGGTCACGTCATTGTTTTTCCCGAGAAGATGGTGGAATGTGACTTCCACGATTTTGGGCTCCTTGAGGCGAACCTGCTCCATGCGGGCGATCTTCAAATCCGGATTGTCAGCGGCATCGACCACTATAAGATCCTGGAAATCTTCCACCGTGCTCCAGGGAGTGATCAGGGCCAGTCCATTGGGCCGCAGGTGGGTGGCAATGCGTTTCATGGAGGCGCGCAGATTGTCCTCGGTTTTGACGAATCCGATGGACCCATATAGGCAGATCATTACATCAAACTCCGTCTCCAATGTAAAATCAATCAAGTTGCCAAGATGGAATCTGATGTCGGGAAACTTTTCCCTGGCCAGATCAAGCATATCCTCGCTGAGATCCAGCCCGGAAACATGGTAATCGTCCTTGAAGTAAGGGATATGCCCTCCCGTGCCACAGGCCAGAACAAGCAGATCAGCCCGTGACGGGGCGCCATGCCTGGCCAGCAGCTCTTTCACCTTGGCGGCTTCCGGCGCGTATTCCCGGTCGTTTACATACAGGGCATCATAATAACTCGAAATGACTTTAAAATCAGAATACATGATATTCCTCCTCCGTATTCCTGAAAACATCTACGCATCCGGCCCCGGATGCAAATACGGTCCCTATAACTTTTTTCAATCGTGTTCAAGTTTGCTTTTCTGGCCAGTGAGATAGAACGGAGCGATCGCCCCAGTTAACGCGCCGATGATTGCTGACTAAGACCAATCGAGGACAGGTTCACATTTTTCACTCCACATTTTTCAGGAAAGCAATTTGCAATATTATTTAATCTGGACCCGTCCCCGATCTCCTTTGCCTGAATCCCCGGGCTGACTTCTAGCAAAAAAGAGATAACGCCCTGAAACTCTCTTGACTTATTCTGAGCCCTTGTTGCGCCGATAGAACAGGAGGATGAAAAAGACTCCCCGAATGACGAGAAGGACAAAGCCGGCAAGACCGCGCAGAGTATCTGTGAGGCGCAACATAAATTCCCCCCTGGACGAGTACGACCCGATATCGTGTATAATGAGGTTTTTCGGGGCACTGCTGTTTGGTCTCTTTCTCGATATCGTCATCCTGTGCTGTTGCGGAATAGTTCTTCTGATGGGCTACAAACCGAGCTTTGGCTGGCTGTCATATACCCTCATTGTGATCCCCCTGATCTGGGGTCTTGGCGGAATCTTCTTTTTCAACGAAATGCTCGACCTTGCAGGCGAGATTATCGAACGGTTCTTTCTCTTCTGGAGATAACCACACATTTTGCAGTTGAAACAGCTGCCGGTTACTACTATCCGCTTGCGACATTGTTATGCACCAGCGGCTTCAGCCGCGATTCTATTCTTCCTGATTGCCGGGGAATCGCTACTGAAGCCACGTCAACATGGGATAAACGCATTTCACCTTGGGCTTGTTCAATCTGGCAGAGGCGCTGTCTGATCTTCCGGGATCATCCTGATTCGAATGGTCGCTCCGCATCCGGAGCACTTCAGCTTCTTTCCCCGGAACCGGGGAGAAATTTCATAGGCATGATCACAGGTGCTGCACTGAATTGTCTGCCATCTGCCAGGCACAACATCCGCCACTTGGACCGTGGCTTCTTTTCTTTGCCCCGCTGTACTGCTGCCGGTACACACAGGCTTTGAAAAAGGTGCTGTCAGTACTGCCGCACCTGTCAGTACGGCGCTGATCGTTTTCTCGTTCACCTCGGGCACCAGGTGACTACGGCCGCACCGCGGGCAGGTTATCCGGTCTTCCCGGAATTCGGGCGGAAGCTTCAGGCGCAGGCCGCAGGCACAGGTGATGAACGCAAAGTTGTTCATGGCACGGATGATGTCTCCGGCTCTCCGGCGGGATTCCGTCGGAAGAACAGTTTCTGCCTGTTCTGGTGCACAAGACTCCCGGACGGGAACATCGGCGCCCTCCCCCATGTCTTTGAGTGGAATAAGTGTCCTGCGACTGCCGGTAACCGTAATATAAGCCTTTGTGTAGTCGACATACCCTGCACCGTGGGACATCATCCGCAATATCCTGATGCGCTCGGCAAGCGGCGGGTGCGTGGCAAAAGGACTGCCGCCCAGATGCATCCGGTACGGGTTCACGATATAAAACGGTGCGATGGCAGATGGAGCTGCCTGCAGAGGCAATGGGTTTTTCTGCATCTTTTCCAGGGCCGAGGCAAGCCCTTCCGGGTAGCGGGTCAGCCGTGCGCCCGTGGCATCTGCCAGGTATTCCCGCTTCCGGGATATGGCAAAATAGAGGATGCGGGCAATTACAGGCCCCACAATAGCCAGCAACAGCGAGACAAGAAGAAGTGCCGCACCGGAGCGTGCACCTCCGGTACGTCTGGCCCGGGACGTAAACCGTGGCCCGCCGGAGTAACGCAGAGAATGGACAAAGGCATCTGATACGAGCAGGATCGATCCGAGCATGGTGGCAGCAACGGTCATGAACAGGATGTCGCGGTTCATGATATGGCTTATCTCATGGGCAATGACCCCCTGGAGCTCGTCGCGGTTGCACAGCGCCAGGAGCCCCGCTGTCACACACACGCAGCTCTTCTGCGGTGATCTTCCCATGGCAAAAGCATTGGGGGCGGGATCCTCCACCACAAAGATCCGGGGCATGCCCGGCAGGGAGCCGGCAATCACCATTTCTTCCACTACATTGTAGAGCTGCGGGTAGTGCTCGCGCCTGACTTCCTGTGCCCGGGTGATCCCGAGAAACATCCTGTCCGCACCATACAGGCTCACCATGAGCATGACACACCAGATGCACAGGGCAACGATCAAGCCTGCAATGCCGGCCCAGGGGCGGTATACATCCACAAAGGCCATTCCGATCACGTAGCCCGCAAGGATGAGCAACAGGCCCATGACCGCGATCAGGATGATCGTCCTGCGCTTATTGGCGGCGATAATAGACCAGAACATGTTTAGGAGAAGCTCACCCTTGGAACGGCCTTTTCACTCTGGTCCTCCAGTTCGAAGAACTCGGCCAGCCGGAAATTGAACATGCCTGCAATGATATTGGATGGAAACATCTGCACCTTGTTGTTCAGAAACAGAACCTGGTCGTTGTAGGCCTGCCTGGAGAAGGCGATCTTGTTCTCCGTTGAGGTGAGTTCTTCCTGAATGGCAAGAAAGTTCTGGTTTGCCTTGAGTTCGGGATAGTTCTCCACCACGACCATGAACTGTGACAGGGCGCCTGTAAGTTCGGTCTCCGCCTGTGAGACCTCGGATATTGTCCTGGCGCTGCTTGCGCGGGAGCGGGCCTGCGTGACCGTCTCGAAGGTCTGGCGTTCGTGGGCCATGTATCCCTTTGCAGTCTCCACGAGATTCGGTATCAGGTCATGCCTGCGTTTGAGCTGAACCTCGATCTGCGACCATGCATTCTTGATCTGGTTTCGTAAGCCCACGAGGCTGTTGTATGCAACGACCGCATAAAGAACAACCATGACGAGAATGCCTGCGATTACAATAAACACGAGTGTTCCAGCTGACATGTATAAAAACCTCCTTTATCCTTCTATCCGCGTGCAGCAAAAATCTCGTCTAAGAGTTGCACCACACGGCTTGCCTCTTTCCGGGCATGCAACGCCCGGGAAGACAGAACCCTGTGAAGCTCGCCCCGGTCGAACCACAGCCCATGCCCCGGACATTCATCGAGCACCACGGGTTCATCATCCCCGACCGCTTTCTTTTTCATGCCCCTGCCACATATCGGACATTTGAGTCGTTTTTCTTTACTGTGAGCAGGGTGCATGGCATTGAGGAAAGAGTCATCGGGTTCCCCGTCGGTCAAAAGCATGTCTATCTCGCCGGAATCAAGCCAGATCCCCTCGCAGTCAGGGCAGTAATCGATCTCGATCCGGTCGAATTCAAGGGTTACAAGTGTGCCCGTGCACTGGGGACAATTCATTATCCGTGATTTATAACACAAAGCATCCCCGGCGAGAAGACGCAAACAGGGAACTTCTCCCCGCCTGATCTGGAAAGGGCCGCGGCCCGAAGAAACAGGGAATGTTTCTATTTTTTATCGCATTATTGGATGCTTACCCTGGTGTTCATACCACGGATTATCTAACTGATATAATTGATCAACGGTCCAATTCCCAGATCCCTCGTCCTCTGTCATTAACACCAAGGGTTAACGGCAGATTTGCCCCCCTCCTTTAAAACCTTAATAAAAGTCATAATGCAAGACCCCAGACACTCAAGGCAGCGGCAAAAATTCTTGTTGGAGGAAAGGCCTGATAGATTGCGTATTGGAGGATGCAACGATTCCTTAATTGTTCTGAATTATATCTCCAATCGACTTTTATTGACTTCTGTAGCGACAGCAATATTTTGAAATAAAGGGAGGTGTTCCTTATGGCTGTATCAGACCCACTAAACTTGTTGGGTTTGGAATTTCCGCCACTGGAGAAGAAGTATAGCGAGCTGCGCCGGATGTTTTACCTGGAGGGCAAACCGGAGTTGAAAGGCACCCTGCCCGTGCGCATTTTTGATTCACTCCTTCTGCGGCTGTTCGGCCTGATTTTAGGTCTTGGAAAGAAAGAAGCCGATCCGGAGAGTGAATACAAAAGACTGACAAGCAACTTCAGAAGAATGGGAACTATAGCGAGACCTATGGGCCGCCTGGGTCCCTTGGGGTGTTGGCTCCTGAGCCTGAACTTCAGAGCCTACGCCGATATGCTGGTAAGGCAGGGGCTTTACGAGGTTAAGAAGCAAACCGATCATGTTGAAGCAGCCAAAGAATATTTAAAAGTTTTGGACCTTTTCGATTTCAAGGTTGTAGTATCCGAAAAAGATGATCGAAAGATCGAGGTTAAGATACTGGAGTGTCCGGTCGGCTATGGCTACACTGACGACCTCAGGGTGTGCAAGGCAACCATGGAATTCGACCACCAGTGTATTCGCAGGCTGGGAGCAAGCTCTATCCTCATGGAAACAATACCTGGCGGCGGCAAAGAGTGCCTGATTCATATTGTACAGGAAGGGGAAAAGGGGTCACAGTAGTATTTCTTACAGCAGGAAAAACTTGCTCTGACCCCGATATCCACAGACATTTTATTCTTTCATCCAGGCGGATACGGATATGGTATTTGAACATGTCTTTATTGAAATAGCAGCAATACTTGTTCTTGCCACTGGCCTGGGAATTCTCGGGCTGCTGCTGCGTCAGCCCCTGATCGTTGCATTTCTCCTGACCGGGGTGCTGTCCGGCCCGTTCGGCCTCGGCATCATCACGTCATATGACAAGATCGAGTTGCTCGGGCATATCGGGATCGCACTGCTTCTGTTCGTAGTGGGGCTCAAGCTCGACCTGCACCTGATCAGAACGACCGGACCGGTGGCCTTAGCCACTGGCCTGGGCCAGATCGTATTTACCATACTGTTCGGTTTCATTATCACCATGGGTATGGGTATGCCCCTTATCAGCTCGATCTATGTTTCTGTTGCTATGACCTTCTCCAGCACGATCATCATCGTCAAGCTCCTTTCGGACAAGAAAGAGATCGACTCGCTCCACGGCAGGATCGCGATGGGATTCCTCATCGTGCAGGACATTGTCGCAATCCTTGCACTCATAGTCCTTACCGCATTGGGCGGGGGGAGCATAGGCGACCAGAAAGCGGCATGGGAGATAGCATGGATCACGGGCAAGGGCATTGCTTTTCTCGCCAGTGTCGGTCTGCTTATGCGGTATGTCCTGCCGGGTTTGACCGGCATGCTCGCCCGCAGTCAGGAACTGCTGGTGCTGTTCGCCGTAACCTGGGCAGTCTTTATCGGTGCCCTTGGAGACTATCTTGGTTTCAGCAAGGAGGTCGGTGCGTTCCTCGGCGGCATATCGCTGGCCTCGACTCCCTACCGGGAAGCCATCGGATCCAGGCTGGTCAGCCTGCGGGACTTCCTGCTCCTCTTTTTCTTCATAGATCTTGGATCCCGGCTGGAATTCTCCACTGTAGGTCCGCAACTCGGAAAGGCCGCTATCCTTTCTCTGTTCGTCCTCATCGGGAACCCGCTCATAATCATGACCATCATGGGCATCATGGGATATCGACGACGCACGGGGTTCCTCGCAGGGCTCACCGTTGCCCAGATCAGCGAGTTCTCTCTGATCCTTGTGGCGCTCGGGCTGGGCCTGGGGCATATCGACAGGGATACCACGGGGCTCGTCACCCTCATCGGTGTAACTACGATCTTTGTTTCCACGTATATGATCCTCAACTCTGACGCACTGTACCGGGTGCTGTCCCCTACCATCAGGATCTTTGAGAGAAAGAGTCCGTACCGGGAGATCGAAACAAGCGGGCAGTGCGACCTGACAGACATTGACATGATTCTCGTGGGGCTCGGAACGTACGGAAGCGGTGTTGCCGAAGATCTTTTCAAACGCGGAAAAAAGATCCTGGGCGTGGACTTTGATCCCCAGGCGTTGAACACCTGGCAGTCTCGCGGAATATCTGTCATGTTCGGCGATGCGGGAGATCCTGAATTTCTCGACCATCTTCCGCTGGGCTGCTCCCGGTGGTTCATCAGCATGATCAGGGACCGCAGGCTCAACCTCGAGATCTTTCATCATCTGAAGGATCTCGGTTACCACGGGCATATGGTTCTTTCAGCCGGAAACGATGAAGACGCTGAAGCCTATGAGAAAGCAGGGGTACATTTGGTACTCCGTCCGTACCGGCATGTTGCCCAACATGCTTCAAGCGAGATTACCGATGCCATGAGATAGGGGCCGTTTGTAATGTAAAGGTGTAAAGTGAACGTTTCAATTTTCTCCATCAGTTAAGGCTTGCCCTGGTGTCCATACCACGGATTATGTAACTGATATAATTGACCAACGGTCCAATTCCAAGATCCCTCTTCCTTGGTGATTAACACCAGGGATCAACGGCCGATGTGCCATCCCTTCACTTGATTTAAGTCTCATAAAACCTGTATATGTTATGAGACATGTATGGGACATACAAAACGATAAGGATAACCATATGGCAAAGAAAACGAAAAATGGAGAAACCAGGAAGAAGAAACAAACGGGTTCAGCTTCTCATGGAGCATCCCTGAACAAGGCACATCCCTCTGTCCGTTTCTCCCAGTTCGAGACCGAGCGTCTTAACCGGAAGATCGGGAAACTGATTGAGGGAAAGGATTTTAAAAACATGGATGAGATCAACAGCTTCATCAGAAATGAACTAGACAATGGAAGTCCGGATACCTGGCGAAGCGGCCCCACAGGGGTGGACGATCCGGTTGAAACGGCTCAGGAACTCGCCTTCCAGTCCATGGAAGCGGATAATGACAGCAGGGCACTGGCCCTTGCCCGTAGGGCACTGGAACTGGACCCTGGCTGCATCGATGCCCGGGCAGTTGAGATACAGCTAACTGTAGAGAACCTGGATAAGCGGCTTGACGCCCATAGGAACCTGTTGGCCAGGGCTCGCGAAACCATGGGACAGGAGTTCTTCGAGGAGAACAGGGGGCACTTCTGGGGAGTGGTGACCACCAGACCTTACATGCGGGCCCTTGAATATCTGGCCAGCCTGCTGACTTCGCTGGGAAGATACGGCGAGGCCATCACTGTCATGGAAGAAATGATTGATCTGAACCCCAATGACAACCAGGGGGTGAGAGATTCCCTGCTCGGCTTATATCTGGGAGAGGGTGATGTCCTTGAGGCACGCTCGCTTCTGAACCGATATCCGGATGACGACCTTGCGGTCTTTGCCTGGGGCCGGGCAATCGAGCGGTTTCTTTCCGGCGACATTAAGGCTGCGAAAAAGGCCCTTGCGGATGCATTTCACAGCAATCCCCACGTCTTTGCCGTCTTGGCCGGCATTGAGGAAATGCCTGATGACTATGCCGGGAGTTACTCCCCGGGTGATATCCACGAGGCATGGCATTGCATCAGCGAACTCGGGCCTGTATGGGATAAGCAGCCCTATGTCATACAATGGGTAGCATCCGAGCTTCCCGGGCTGATCGGCACCTGACGATCCCGAAGAAAGGAACAAACCGGGGTCAGGGGAGTATTTTCTACAGCAGGAAAAACTTACTCTGACCCCGATACTCTCGATACTTTCTATCTTGTCCAGTCAAGCATGATCTGAAATCACCACACCCCTGGCCCCGAGTCATTATCACCCTGGACTGAATCCGGTGGAGACGCGATGTAGAGGATGATGCCATCCTCGGCATCGTATTCGTTGATCTCAAATCTTACGGTTTCATAATTCACCCCTGGTTTCTCTGCTGTCACGCTGTATTCGCCGGGCGGCACATTGATCCAGGTGACACCGCCGTCCACTGAAGTGGCCGGCCAGGTAGGATCGGGCTGGACATATTCATTGAAATAGATGGGCCCTATGGCCTGCACCAGGGGGGACATGACAGCTGTTGCACCGGGATCTCCATGAGGCAGGCGGTCATCGTGCATGCTGGCCCAGGATTTGCCTACGGTGACAACCATGGCGTTCACGATGTTCGTGCCCAGCATACT
>JAHDOV010000034.1 GCA_018434685.1 Deltaproteobacteria bacterium | reverse complement strand
AGGGCCGCTCAGTATGCCAGGACCAACGGCATCCCCTATTTCGGGGTCTGCCTGGGCATGCAGCTCGCAGTGATCGAGTTTGCCCGAAACGTAAGCCGCATCGAGGGTGCCAACAGCACCGAGTTTGACCAGGGCGCGACAGACCCGGTCATCGACTATCTCCCGGACCAGCGGCTCATCACGAAAAAGGGCGGCACCATGCGCCTCGGGGCATACCGCTGCGCGTTGGCCCAGGGCACGAACGCCATGGCCGCCTACCAGAGCAACGAGATCTCCGAGCGCCACAGGCACCGCTATGAGTTCAACAACGCCTACGAGAAGCAGCTTACGGAAAAGGGCCTGATCATCAGCGGCCGCAACCCCGAGACCGGGCTCGTGGAGATCGTCGAGCTCCCGGATCATCCGTGGTTTGTGGGCTGCCAGTTTCACCCCGAGTTCAAGTCGAAGCCCATGCAGCCGCACCCCCTGTTCCGCGATTTCATCAAGGCGGGCTGCGCGTACCGCGACAGCAGGGCGGGGTAGGGCCGAAACGCCCGCTCGATCGCCCGTACAGATCGGCAGGGCATCGAACTGCGCGTTCCCCTGCAGCATGGGCATTCTCACTTTCATCTGGATTTGTCGCGGAATAAATGATATCGTATTCACAGGTTATTGATCGGAAGCCTGGTATGGCGTCCGGACCTTGTCGATGCGTGAATTGAATGAGAGGAGACCACTTTTTTATCTTTCCGTTCACCTTCTACTGACGGAGTCTGTCTTCATTCCTGCGCGTCCTCCACGAGTTCAACTTCTACCCCCAGGGGAAAGGTCTTCCGAAAAAGGGAGCATGGTATATTCGTAATTCATAATGTTGCAGCAAAAGTTGCTATATAGCGTCTTTTGCTGCAATTGTGCAGTAGAGGAAGTTGTTCGCCTGTCCTGCAGAAAGATTTGATGAGATATTTTTCAAAGGAGGTTAATAATGAGCAAATGCCCAGAATGTGGTTTTAAAAACCTTAAAGAGGCCGATACATGTGCATACTGTGGTGCAAAACTAACAGATAATGAAGAAGATTATTCGTATGTTTCGACATATAAGACATCAAGGTTCTTGATGAAGGTTATATCTTTTAGTGGATGGATTATACTAATCATCTCTCTCCTCTTCACGCTTGGGACTTGTTCTGGCGGTTCCAACTTTGAATCAACTATCCAACTTCTTTTCTACATCCTGGGAATATATTTGGGTTTAACAACAATTATATTCGGGCAGGTTACTAGAGCTGTACTAGATTCTACTGATTATCTAGGTGAAATTCTAGAAGTATTAAAATCAAAAAAGTAAGTATTTAATAGCATATGACATCCAGGTAAAGATACGCCTTTGGCGAACAAACTAATCCAGCGGACGGCTTACAGCCGCCGCTGATCCGCACGTTAGACATAAGAGGAGGCATGCATGACAAGAGTTGCATCATTCTGTTTAATGTCCTGGCTTTTAATTGTATTTCCAACTTTATCTTATGCAGATGGTTATAGCACAATAGGAGGAGGTGGTGGAGGTGAATCCAAGGCTGGAAATGTTAGTCTTGAGTTGGGTGGAATATCTCTGCTGGATGGCGAACGGAAACAATTAATAGCAATTGGTCTTGGTTTTATTTTTGGAGATGATGTCCCATCTGATTTACTCGATTATCCTGTCCCACATGAAGATTACACTGATCTGGGTAAGAGGCAAAAAGGTAATGAATATGGTATATTTGTAAAATACGGTTTGGAACTAATAGAGAATAATAATTTATTTATCTTCGGGTTAGGTGGCTGCTCATTTGCAGAAGAAGTAGATCTTGCACGGTCAAATGTCACAGGATGGTATTATGAACAATCCTCCAGCACAAAAACCTATGGAATATTTGGTGTTGGATTTGCTTATTATTTCAAAGAAAATAAAAAACTCCTCCAAATCGAATACGATAATAGACGCGGTATTACAGGTAGCATTGGTTTCTTTTGGTAAATTATTAGTAAATGTCTAACCACAGCATCCAGGCGGACGCGGCAGAGCCGCGCCGCTGATGCTGACCGTTGGGCGGACGCCGCTAGCGCGGCGCGCAAGAAGAAACTTGGAATCATCTATTACATATGCTATTATAGATATAAAGTAGCTTAGTCGCGTTATATCATTGCTAGGAAAGGAATTAAATGATCCAAGGAACCCTTTTTGACATAGAATCAAAGACAATTGAGAGTATCTCAAACCCTGAAACATATAAAGGTATATATGCTTTTCATAAATATTGGGGTAAAAAGCCTTCTGAAAGCCTATCTTACTTTATACAGAACTGTACAAATAAAGGTGATATTGTTCTTGACCCTTTTTTAGGTTCTGGCCTAATAAGTATTGAAACTCATGCCTTATCCCGAAGATTTATTGGTATAGATATAAACCCTTTCTCAATAGAACACACTTCTTTTCTATTATCATTACCAAATCCTAATGAATACATGAAAGCTATACATGAAATTAAAAATAATGTTCATGATAAAATATTCGAAACTTACAGAATGTCTGATGGTAAATATGCATCCCACTATTTATGGGAAAAAGAAAAACTAATCAAAGTATGGAGAAAACCAGAAACTGGAAAGACTCGAATAGAATTTGAGCCAACTAATTCTGATATCGAGTTAATTCAGAGTTTTGAAAAATATGAAATAAGAAATATCAAAAAAGGAACGTTTTTTGAAAACGCTAGAATAAATGCAAAAGCAGATATGAGCATTTATAACTTATTTACAAGAAGGGCTCTTTATAATATTGATCTATTATTGGATGAAATAAAAAAATATCCAGAAAAATTACAACGGGCTCTCTTACTCACGCTTACATCTTCTTCAGGTCAAATGTCCTCAATGGTATTTGCAATAAGCGGTCGCGGGAAAACAAAAAACGAAGAATCAACAAAAATAGAAGTAGGGAGTTGGGTAATTGGCTTGTGGTGCCCAGAATTACACTTCGAAATAAATGTATGGAATTGTTTTGAAAATCGTGCAAAAAAACTTCATAAAGCTTTATTAGAATCAACAAATAGAGATATACCTTTTACTAATGATCCATTAAGTGTTGTTAGAAAAATGTCTTCTATTGGAATAGTTCACGGTAATTCTTTGAATGTTTTATCAACCTTACCAGAGAAATCTATTAAACTAATAATTACAGACCCACCACATAGTGATAGGATACCTTATCTTGAGTTGAGCGAAATGTGGAATTGTCTTTTAAATAAGGATTCAGATTTTTCTGATGAAATAGTAGTTTCAAATGCGAAAGAACGTAATAAAAACAAAATGAAATATTTGGAAGATATGAGTAAAATACTAATTGAATCAAACCGAATACTTCTTGAAGATGGTTTCTTGTTAATGTATTTTAATGCACGTGATAAACAGAGTTGGGATTTCTTTACAGTGATTAAAGCAAAAACAAATTTGGAATTTGTAGGTGCCTTTCCCATGGAGTATTCTGCGAATTCCGTTGTTCAGGATAATAGAAAAGGTGCAATGAAAACAGATTATTTATTAGTATTTAAGCATCATAATGGAACAAATGATCTTAATTCGCTCAACAAAATACCGGGCTGGATTATAGAATTACCAAAACAAACAACAGCATCAGGAGATAATGATGAGTAATACATTCAAAACATGGAAAAAACAACATGACAGTGAAGATCTCCAGCCATTCAGTTATGATAGGGAAGGTCTATTATGGTTGAAAGTAAAATCAATCGTACGGAAAGGGATAATATCAGAATTTGTAGCATCAACAAACATAACATTGTCTGAAACTTCTTTAACTAAGCAATTCGAAGAATTATTCAATCTTCTTTCTAAGGATGTAGAAAAATCTCATAAATTACTTGACCACTATATACTTAAAAAAAATATAGAGTTACTTGAAAATCTTGATCTTGAAAAATTGGTTTCAGAACTATATAAATTAAAAGTGTTCGAATGGGGCGGGGATTATCAAAATTCTCTGGATAAATATCTTGTCAGTCATTATGTAAAGGCAATCTCATCTTATGATCTATTACTGTCTAAGTTTGATACAGAGATTAGTCGTGCAGTACAAGGTTATGTATTGAATAGCTGGTATAATCATTGGTCAAGTATACTAATCGAACACTTGTTTAAGTCTCATTCATCCGTATTACCTACTGTCGGACAAATTAAGAGTGTTGATTTTTTTATTAATGATGTTCCATTCGATCTTAAAGTTACATACTTTCCCACTGAATACTTAAAGCAAAAAAGAAAAGAGAAAGGATTGCCTGTTGAATTAACATATTTAAAATCTAGGGCACGCGAATTTGGAATTCAATTTAATTCAGCAAATTCGCCTTCAGATATCTATTATGAAATTGTTGAGAAGTTTAAAGATCGTGGCGATAGTAAATGCCTAAACGTTATAAAAGAAATTAAAGAAAGCAATCTTTCAATTGTTAATGATACTATTCAGTCTCCTAAAATGCTAGCAAAGTGGCTTTATGAAAATCAAGGAGAAATGAGGTTCGGCTCAGAAAATAGACTATTCTTAGTGCTTATTGATACAGATGACTTTGCTAACTCATGGAAGTTAAAAAGAAATATTGATCTACTAAGACCCTCTATTAATTCATTTCTTGACGATTTTACTAGTAAGAAAATTGAGGATTTGAAAATTGAGTTTACATATCCTGGTCGTCCACAAATATTTCATACGTTAGCTGACATTATATTTATAAAGAAATAAAAATCGCCCAACAACTGCTTCAACCTGACTCGGCTATGTCACGATTCTTGCTTGTCGTCGCTACGCTCCTCGGCAAGAATCGCGCCATGACGCCTCGCAGGTTAAGCATATGTTGGGGCAAACACAAGCAGGATATTATATTAAGGTTCAGAGTCTATACTATAACGGGTTCTGTTCGATGCTGTGAGGAAAGCCAATGAGCCATACCTTCATGGTCGTGATGGCATGCGTATCCTTGTTCGTCGGAATGTCGCTGTTCAACATCGTTTGCTACCGCTTCGGACGGAGAAGACTCACCAAAGGGGATACTAAACCGGAGGTCCCCGGAGCGATAATCGGCGCGGTTTTTGCCCTTCTGGGCCTCCTGATTGCATTCACGTTTTCCGGGGCATATTCACGCTTCGATGCGCGGCGCCAGCTGATAGTTCATGAAGCGAACGCGATCGGCACGGCTTATCTCCGGTTGGACCTGCTGCCTGCCGCTGCCCAACCTTCGTTGCGCAATAAATTCCGTGAGTATGCCGCTTCCCGTGCTGCCCTGTTTGAAGAGCTCGCAGATGTTCAGTCGGCAAAAAGCGAGCTTGCCAGGACCGATGCGCTCGAGCATGAGATCTGGAACCAAGCGGTGTCTGCCAGCGCCAGTTCTGAATACCAGTCAGCCCGCTTATTGCTTATGCCTGCGATCAACGAGATGATCGACCTCGTGACGACTCGAACTGTTGCCATACATACGCACCCCCCCTTGCCCATTTTCGCCATGCTGTTTGCCCTTGCGCTCGCCTGTGCCGGATTGACGGGCTATCGCGCGGGTACGGCCGAGCACCCGGCTCACTTCTACAACATCATACTGGCCGCCGTCACTGCATGTGTCCTGTATCTCATCCTCGATATCGAGTACCCGCGCTACGGGCTGGTTCGCCTCGATGACTTAAACAACGTGCTGGTGGAGTTAGTGAAAACGATGGGTTAGTCAGAAAACACCCAACCAATTAATCCAGCGGACGGCTTTCAGCCGCCGCTGATCATCGCGTTAGGTGTACGTTATAATTAGAACGAATAGATTTGCTTAACTGCAGGAGGGGCAATGAGAAATATAATGTTCGTGCTTCTTTTCATTGCTACAGGTACGACAAACATGAATGCTATCGGAGCAGATTGGAAATTCTGTGGTGGTGCCACATTGTTTGAAGGGGAACAAACAATAGCTTTCTATGATTCTGAAAGTGTTGATCAAACATCGAGCGGAACGATTAAGGTTTGGGTTAAATGTTTGAACGAATCCAAGTTCGAGGAGGTAATGAAAAACAATAAGAAGCAAATTTTTGATAAGTCTGCTGTAAAAGTGGTTAATAAATATTACCCTCCTTATTCTTTAGCAAATTCCAAAACGAGTTTCGAAGATTATTTAGATATTATTTTATGGGAAGAATGTGCAAACTCTTATGAAATCGATCCGCGCTCAAAGTATTTATTTGAAATACATTGTGCAGATAAAAAAATCCGTACACTCTATCGTATTGTCTACAATGAAAATGCCGAAATCAAATCAAGTTCAAAAGTTGGAGATTGGGAATACATTAGCCCTGAATCAAATAGTGATATCTTGCAAAAGATTTTATGCAAGCAGTGAGGGGCAGCACCTAACCATGGCATGCACACGGACGCGCTTCAGCGCGCCGGTGATGTCAGCGTTGGGTCACTCTACAATGTTTTATGATTGGAGATTGAAATGACAATAGGCACAGGAATCTTTTTATCATCTGTTGTATTGAGTCTTGTCATTATCTTTATCTCAACAAAAGATCGATGGAACTGGAAAAGGATTATACTTTGGCCGACAATAGTTTTACTTATTCTAGCAGTTCTTGGTGGCATTGGTGCATATGTTTATTCAAACATCTCAAAGAGGCCTCATATTGCTGATAGTTTCTGGGATATTTCTTTAAATAAGAAAATGGCTGATATTAAGTTTTTAAAAGGAGAGCCAACCAGAATTGATAAAGATAATTGGTTCTATGAATTTAAAGAAAGTAATGTAGCCGATTCCGATTATACCTATGGTGTTGCATTTCGCGGCGATAAGATTAGGTCTGTATTATACTTTGGCCCCAGTTCTTTTTATGATCCCCAACTACAAGATATTAAGCTCAATGACCCTGTAGAAAAAATTGAAAGCAAATTTGGGAAACCAAGTCATGTATCAATATCAAAAGATCAACTCATGAGAATGTATAGCTATAGTAATTACCATGTATGTTTTTTGCTTGGGCAAGGTAAAGTTGCTGCTTACGGAATTTTTAATCCTGCTTTTGGACCAATGATTTTTCGGGAATAGACCCAACAAAAGAATCCACCGGACGGCTTACAGCCGCCGGTGATGCGTGCCGTTAGGGTAAAATAATGAGTGGAAATATTTGGATAATTATTGGAATTATTGCTGGAGCCATCTCTCTATTCTCCATACCTTATGGTTTTCATCTTAAATCTCAAGAAAATTCAAAATCACAATTAGAATACTTGAGGACTTTTTTGGACAAAGAGAATAGGCAAATAGAAAAGCTTGAGGAAGTAGAAGTTTTGGATGATGACATAGTAGATGCCCAAAGAGGCTACATGCGCATCAGGGTTTCAGCAGACTATTTGAATAATAGTTTTAAAACCCCAGTGACTCTAAAATATGCTCATGGAGATTATCAGCCTGTTATGCTCACGTTTAAAGATCATGAAGAATTTGGGGCTGGAGTAATTTTTGTTTCTCCTGAGCGTGATCAAAAAGCTGAGATATATCTTAATCAGTGTTTCAGATTTGAGGGATTTGGGAAGACGTATTACACAGAGGATTTAATTTTTGAATTTTACTACAATGATTATTGCGTATATTTTGTTACTAATAGCGCGGAAATTAGGTTTGAACGCCAACTTCCTCCTATACGATATGGAAGAAATACCTGCATAGGTTATTTTGACCCAGATAATAAAGAAAGAAATAAAGATGCTTCAGCTGATTTTCCGAGGCTAGAGGAGTTTTTTAAAAAAAGAAATCCCTAACCCATCTTTAACAGTATAAAAGTAATTCAGCAAGTAAATTATAAAGTTACGAGGTTGCAAAAGTGCTTTGGCACTACAAATCAGCCTTTTTAAGCCGGCAGCTCTCTAATGGTGGGCGGGATTCCGATCCCGAGGGTTTGAAGGACCTTGCCCGATACCCCATGGAGGCGCGAGCGTACAACAAGGGACTT
>JAHDOV010000046.1 GCA_018434685.1 Deltaproteobacteria bacterium | reverse complement strand
GGCAATGGCCGAGCCCAGGACATTGATGAAGTTGTTCCCCAGCAGGATCGCGCTGATGAGATGATCGGGATTCTCCAGGATCTTCTCCACCCGCTTGGCATCCCGGTGGCCTTTCTCCGAAAGGTGCCTGATCCGGAACCGGTTGGCCCTCATGAACGCGGTTTCACTCCCGGAAAAAAAGGCGGAGAAAAGCACGATAACCAGGAGCAGAACCGCATATGTTATTTCCCGCATGCTGAAAATCATGTGAGATCGAACCCTCCCTTTCTGCGCGTGTCCTTATTCATTATTCAAAACATCAGCATCTGCGCTGTCCTCGGTTTCCGCTCCTCCTCCACGAGGGTACAGTATTCCTGAGGTATCCTCTGAAGAAACAGGGATTGTCCCTGGTCGGGACATACCAGGTAGAGCAGGTCCATGGCCCTTGTCATGGCCACATAGAAGAGGTTTTCCTCCTCCCACTGCGGAGACTCGGCCAGGGGGAAGACCCCCTGGGTCAGTCCGGCGATGAAGACGCACTTGAACTCGAGCCCCTTGGCGGCATGGGCCGTGATGATGCGCACCTTTTCACCGGTCAGCCCCTCCTGATCGTGGCTGAGCCTGCAGAACTCTATGAACCCGTTCACGTCGGAACCGAAGATGCGGGCATAGTCGTAGAAGACGTGCCCGTTATCGAGTCCGGGCAGTTTGAACAGCGATGATTCCTCGATCCCGGCTATGCGTTCTGTTACCGGGCCCTCAAGAGAACCCAGAAAGGCATCTGCCTTGCCGATCTTCTCCATGACGGCAGCACCGGGCGAACCGGAGGAGAATAACCGATCGAGAGATCTCTCGCCGACCCCCCGTACCAGAGCCTGCCAGCCGTTGTGCTCGAGCAGAGAGAGGCGTTCGGATACCCCGCCTGCCTGGGCCAGGGGCCTGGCATATGCGGTATCGAAGGGGATCGAGGCCCGCGAGAGCGCCTCCATGATCGGCTGGGCCTGATTCTGGGTACGCACGATTACGGCAATGTCGCTCAGGCTGTACTCGGCCTTCGCACGCTTTACCGTTGCATGGGTGAGACCGCCGGCCAAGGACTCGATCTCGCGCGCTATGTACTCGGGGCCAGAGGAGGTCTTCACGAATCGTACGGGCATGCCGTCACGCGAGCCGATAACCGTATCCTTCCCTATGAACAGATTCGATACCTCGGCTATGCCTTTGTTCAGCCGGTAGGTATCTTTCAGGTCTATCGTCATGACCCTCGGATAATCTTTACAAAAATCATCGAATGCCCGGGGGCTGCTCCCCCGGAAGCCATAGATCGCCTGGTTCGGATCACCGATGACCATGAGGCTGCTCGCCGTGCGGCACAGTTCCCGGAGAAACGCATACTGCACGGGATTGATATCCTGGAACTCGTCCACCATGACGTGATCCCACCATGCGGTCTCGCCCTGAGAGGCCACGATCCGGGTGGCCTGCCCTATGAGGCCCTCGTAGGTATAGTAGCCTTCTGCCTTGAGCGTTTCAAGGAGATGGGCCTGTTCGTCTTCGAGCACGGCATTGGTGCTCAGGCGGTAGTTCATGTCATCGATATAGAGTTTCGGGTGCTCGATACCCCATCCCCGGACGAGGTCGGTGAGCAGCGCATCATCGGCAATATGAAACGAGATCCCGGCGTCGCGCAGTATCCTGGCGGCCAGGCCGTGGAAGGTGTACACCGGGATATCCGCATCGCCCAGACGCTCCGTTATCTCCCGGGCCGCCTTGGTGGTGAAGGTAATGGCAAGCATGGATCCTGCCCCGGCCACCCGGAGGGCCCGCATGCGCTCCACCAGGGTCCTGGTTTTTCCGGTGCCCGGTCCTGCGGTCACCACCAGCGCTCCGGCATGGGTCTCGATGGCTCTCTTCTGGGCCGGGTTCATCTCGAGCGGTTGCGGCAGCGGGTCCTTGTCTGCAACCTTCTTCCCTGCCTTTTTCCGTGCCGTGCGGGGCGTTGTCCCGGGCAGGTCTGCAGCGAAGAGCATATCCTCCTCGTGGTCGCTGAACACCCTGACCCTGCCGAACACGCCGTCATAGCCTGCCTTCCTGTGCACGTCGCTGGAGCGCATGCGCTCTATTGCCAGGGCCAGCACATCCCCTGCCACGCTGCGGATCTCCTCGATATCCGCATCCAGCAGCAGCGGCAGTTCCCCCCCGAGCTGGCGGATCAGGCCCTCGTATACCGGGGCCACCCTCTTTGAAGCACTCCCCACCTGCATGATCTCCCCGAGGATCTCCTTGAGCGGGATGAGCGAGAAAAAGTCCCGAGCGCTGGCCGGGCGCGAATCGTCGTGCCGGTCGGTGAGCTCCTCAACCCTGGAGAGCACCCCGACGGTGACCGCCCTGCCGCATACCGGGCAAAGCCCGCCCAGGTCCCGGGTCTCCTCAGGCGTGAGGACCACGCCGCAATCCCGATGGCCGTCCAGGTGGTACTTGCCTTCCTCGGGAAAGAATTCCACCGTGCCCACCAGGCCATGACCGTATTTCATGGCATCCCTCATGGCATAGTAATCGAGCGGCGTATCGAAGACCGTAGCCTCCCTGCCCAGCTTGTCTGCAGAATGGGCATCAGAGTTCGAGATCAGGTGGTACCCGTCGAGGCTCTTCACCTTCCAGTTCATGGGCGGGTCAGAAGACAGCCCGGTCTCCAGGGCGAAGATATGCTCATGGAGGTCTTCGTAGCATGCGGCAATGGAGTCGTACCCGGATTTCGAACCCAGGGCGGAGAACCACGGGGTCCAGATATGGGCCGGGACGATGAAGGCATCCTCGCTCGCCTCGAGCACAATCTCCAGGAGATTCCGGGAGGAGATCCCGAGGATGGGCCTTCCATCGGACACGATGTTCCCCACCCTGGCCAGTGAGATGGCGATGGTGCGGGCGCATTCCAGATCAGGCGCCACCACGAGGTGGTGAACCTTGCGCACCCTGCCGCCCTGCTTGTATATGGTGCTGATCTCGCTCGTGAGAACGAACCGGACCCCGCCGGTGTCGTCCCGAAGCCGGTAAAGCCCCGGTTCTGCAGGGTCCAGGCCGTTCTGCAGTTCCTCGAACCAGGCCGGATGGGTGAAATCTCCGGTACCAAGAACCCGGATGCCCTTGTTCACCGCACCTCCGGCAAGGGCGCCCAGCGTGAGACTCTTGCTCGTAGCACGGGAGAATCGGGAATGAATATGGAGATCTGCGTATAGTTTCATGATTGATAATCCTGTCTCGTCACAAAGGAGGTATATGTCATCTTGTCCTTATCAGCTTGTTCTGCTATCTTAGTCGGTACATGGAATTAACACGAAAACTCAGTGCATTGATGTTTATCGCCTGCATCATAGTAGCATGCTCCCCGGATAATCACAAGGAAGTTGTCCCGGCGCAGGGTCCCGGCGATACCCAGCCGGCCTACGGGGATCTCCTTGTGGACTCGTCCCTGGGCGACGCCTCGAACCTCATCCCCATGCTCGCATCCGACAGCGCCTCGCACGAGGTGGCGGGCCTCATCTATAACGGGCTGGTGAAATACGACAAGAACTACAACATCGTCCCTGACCTCGCCTCGTCCTGGGATATCGAGAACGAGGGAAAACTCCTGCGGTTTCACCTGCGCACGGATGTTACCTGGCATGACGGCGAGAAGTTCGACGCCCATGACGTCATGTTCACCTATGAGACGATCATCGATCCCAAGACGCCCACGGCATATGCCGGGAAATACAAGCTCGTGAAACAGGCGCGTCTCATCGACGACTATACCATCGAATTCACCTATGACAAGCCCCTGGCACCGGCGCTGATCAGCTGGGGCGCCATCCAGATGCTCCCCGAGCACCTCCTCAAGGGCACGGATATCACTACCTCGCCGCTCACGAGGGCACCGGTCGGTACGGGACCGTTCAAGTTCAAGGCCTGGGAGACCGGGGCAAAGATCTCGCTGGAGAGAAACGAGCACTATTTCGACGGGAAGCCGTACATCGCCGGCATCACCTACCGGATCATCCCGGACCAGAACACCCAGTTCATGGAACTCAAGGCCGGCAACATCGACATCATGGGTCTGTCCCCCCTGCAGTACCTCAGGCAGACCGACACCCCGGGTTTCCAGAAGATGTATGCCAAGTACAACTATCTTGCCGACGGCTACACCTACCTGGGATTCAATCTGCGCAGGGCACCGTTCGACAATTACCGGATCCGCCAGGCCATCGCGTACGCCATCGACAAGCGCGAGATCATCAAGGGCGTGCTCCTGGGACTCGGGGAAGAGGCTACCGGGCCTTATAAACCGGGAACGCCGTGGTACAATCCCGGGGTCGCGAGGTACCCGTATGAACCGGCAAAGGCGCTGGCCATCCTGAAGGAATTCGGGTACATCGACCATGACGGAGACGGGATCATCGACAAGGACGGCAAACCGTTCTCCTTCAGCATCATCACGAACCAGGGCAACCCCCTGCGGGAAAAGACCGCGCAGATCATCCAGCAGCGCCTCAAGAGCGTGGGCATCGAGGTGAAGATCCGCATCATCGAGTGGACCGTGTTCCTCAAGGAGTATGTCGACCCGGGGAATTTCGACGCGGTGATCCTCGGGTGGAACATCCTCCAGGATCCGGACCTCTACAACGTGTGGCATTCGAGCAGTGCCGTCAAGGGAGGGCTGAACTTCGTGGGGTATAAGAACGCCGAGGTGGACGACCTCATGGAACAGGGGCGGCACACCTTTGACAATGACCAGAGGAGGAAGTACTATTTCCGCATCCAGGAGATCATGGCCGAGGAGCAGCCGTACGTGTTCCTCTATGTACCCTACAGTCTCCCGGTGGTGAGTTCGCGATTCAAGGGGATAGAGCCTGCCCCGGCCGGCATCACCTACAATCTCGACAAATGGTATGTCCCCGGGCACTTGCAGAAATACCGGATGGTGCCATAGGATACGTTATGTTGAAGTACCTGCTCAAACGCCTGGCCATTCTCGTCCCGACATTCATCGGGATCACCATCGTGTGCTTTGCGGTCATTCACCTCGCCCCGGGAGAACCAACGGATATGCAGACCGAACTGAATCCGAACATCACCTCCGAGGCGATACAGCAGCTCAAGCAGCACTACGGGCTCGACAAGCCCCTGACCACCCAATACTTTATCTGGATGAAGAATGTCGTGAGACTGGATTTCGGCCGCTCCCTGTCATCCGATGCGCGGCCGGTATGGGACAAGATCAAGGAGCGGATGCCCATTACCATCTACATCAACATCTCCTCGATGATCATCATCTTCCTGGTGGCGATACCGCTCGGGGTGATCTCTGCGGTCCGCAGGGGGAGCATTACCGACAGATCCATCACCGTGTTCGTCTTCATCGGGTTCTCCATCCCCGGTTTCTGGCTTGCTCTCATCTGCATGGATTTCCTGGGGGTCCGGCTCGGATGGCTCCCCATCTCGGGGATACACTCCCCGGGATACGAGCAGATGAACCTGCTCGAGAAGATGCTGGATATCACCAGGCACCTGACGCTCCCAGTCGTCATCTCTGCCTTCGGCGCACTGGCAGGGCTCAGCAGGTACATGCGCTCGAGCATGCTCGAGATCATCCGGCAGGACTACATCCTCACGGCCCGGGCCAAGGGTCTTTCGGAGCGGACGGTCATCTACCGGCACGCCATGCGCAACGCCCTGCTCCCGGTCATCACCATCCTGGGTCTTTCCGTTCCCGGGCTCATCGGCGGCAGCGTCATCTTCGAGAGCATCTTCTCCATACCCGGGCTGGGCAAGCTCTTTTATGACGGCATCATGATGCGCGACTACAACCTCATTATGGGGAGCCTCACCATCGGCGCGGTGCTCACGCTGCT
>JAHDOV010000035.1 GCA_018434685.1 Deltaproteobacteria bacterium | reverse complement strand
TCTGCCTTCTGCCTAGGATCATGTCCCCCAAGTCTTGCTCTGCCTGGGGTCGTGAGCAACCCGGCTGCGAGCAAAGTTGTAGGTCATGCTGCGATCCGCCGCGGCGGAGAGCTGCTTGACAATATCTTTGTTTTTAAATTCCCAGAACCCAAGATGTCGGGTAGCTCGCTACGCTCACAACCCGACCTACATTATGAGGCATAAAGTTCGTTTCTCATGGAGATTATATTGTTTGTCGCCGTCTCCCGACAAACAATATAATTTTTTCTCTGCGGCCTCTGCGCCTCGGCGGTGAAATCTTTTATCATTTGCCTTTATGCCTTTGTCTTCTCAATTCGAAATCCGAAATTCGACATTCGAAATCTTTCCCGCTCTGCTCGTCCTTTACATCATTCCCCCGATACGATACCCTTGAAACCACACTCGGAGAAACGCCAATGTCAACGCTGGAAAAAGCCATACAGATCGCTGCCCAGGCACATGCCGGCCAGAAAGACAAGGCCGGAATGCCCTACATTTTCCACCCCCTCAGGCTGATGCTGCAAATGGATGACGAGCTCTCCATGATGGCAGCCGTGCTTCACGACGTGGTGGAAGATTCCTCCTGGACCATCGATGCCCTGAAGGGGGAGGGATTCCCGCAGGAGGTCATCTCGGCAGTGGATCACCTTACCCGCAGAGAGAACGAACCGTATGAAGACTTCATTGTAAGGGTAGGGCACAACCCCCTGGCCAGCCGCATCAAGCGTGCCGACCTTCAAGACAATATGGACATCACAAGGCTTAAGACAATCACGCCCCGTGACCTCGAGCGGCTGGAGAGATATCGACAGGCATTGCATACCCTCAGCGGCGATGTGCATACTGAAAAATAACCAGGCCACATGATTGTCAAATGCTGTCAAACCCATCCCGCAGCAACCAGAAACAAGGCTCTGTCCCCGCTCTACCTTCCTTGTCCTGCGTAGCTATAGCGAAGCGGGATGCCTCGGATCGTGAGCCCGATGTCTTGACCTGCCTAGGTTCTTGATCTTGCCGGATTGCTCTTACTTCTGCCTGAGGTCATGATCTCTCTTGACCAACTGCCTTCTGCCTCAGATCCTGAGCCCGATATCTTGCCCTGCCTAAAGTTCTTGCACCCCAAGTCTTGCTATCTTATAACCCTTTGACATCTAAATATTTTGGGTGCAAAGTATCATAATGTTATTAGGGCTTGTGTTGCACCCATGAATTGAATTCGTACCATGAAAAACAATGCAAAAAGGATGTTGTATGATGCCCGGTACTCTTATCGATGATATTCGCGAGATTAACCGGCGGGTATGTTATGATTTGTGGAGTATCGTTGCAGTCAACCAGCAAGCCACCGGGTTATCGCCGCGGCTGATCCTGCCAGAGAAAAGGGACAAGAGTATTCGCATCAGCGAGCAGGAATCGAGAATTCTCTATTGCAGTGTGTTAAATAGACTGGGTTATTACTATTCTATCGAGACACCCACCAGTGAGACATATTGTTTTACTACAGGCGGTGGTGGAAGGAGTGCATCATCGGATCTCAGCCTCTATGTTGCCGGCGCAGGGAAATTTCATAAGGTAGCTAACGTTGAGTTCAAGGCGCATAATTCTGATATAAAAAATATCAGAAAGGATATTGAAAAGCTCATCAGGGAATCCAGTCACGATCCTCAAGCTGCTAACACCGATATTCAAAACAGAATTGTCGGCAACTGGTTCCATACCATCGGGAATATCGACTCCGGCACTCTGGGAAAACTCTTCAAAAAGTTTAAAGACTCTTTCAAAGAATGCGAGGGAAATGTAACTAGCCAGACCATATCTATATTTTTCACCATCTGCATCCTGGATAAACATCCAAATATGCGTCGTGCCTTACAGAAACACTTCACCTTCGACAAAAGCCTATCTGAGTGGAACAACTATGTGGATGATTTTTTCAGCTTGAACTACCAGGTCACTAAGAGGCAGATAACGATCAATGATGCCCGCAACTGGGCCATTCTCAAGTCGAATCAATGAGTGCGTTTACCGTGTCGGTGCATGCAGATATCTCCATGCCGATTAAACCTCTATGCAATATTTCAACGGGCTGACACCTAATACTCCAGGTCTTTTTTTTAACTTTGTGCCTCTGTGCCAAAGTTCACGGACTTCTTTGCTCGAAAAAACACTTTGGCACTAGTTTTCCGACCCCACTTGTTTGATTGATCCAATCCGTAATTCGAAATGATCTTTCACCTCATACCAAATAGCCAGACAATCTTCTTAGAACCATCTTTTTGGAATCAAAATAAGCCTTCTAAGCCTTAAAAAGGGGGCTTTTTTGATCAATTAACCAGGTATTTTAGGTGGTTGTCTTGGTCCGACCCCATTTACTTACCCACACCCTCAGCGGAGAGGGACATCCGGAAGAATAATCAGGCCACATGATTGTCAAATGCTGTCAAGCAGTCTGTAGGTCATGCTGCGATCCGCCGCGGCGGAGAGTTGCTTGACGTTCCAGCAGAGGAGGCAGCACCACCGTCCGGAAAAGTCGCGGCTGATCCCGCTCCTACAGGGGATTATTCTGTCATTCCCGCATGTAGATATTTTCTTGTATTTCTTTTGTCTTCTCTTTTCGAAATCCGAAATTCGACATTCGAAATCTTTCCCGCTCTGTCTTTCTTATTCGACGATCAAAAAGAAGTGAACTCTGTTCACCCTTCTATCTTTTATTTAACTGATCTATTCTCCATAACTCTTTGACATCTAAATATGTTCGGCGTAGAATGCCGACATTAAATGAAATGATTCGGACTGGGTTATAATCTTTTAAGGAAGGGGATTAATTGAATTATCAGAACATCCATTTTCCTAATGAAGATGATTGTCGCGAAAACTGTGAGTAGAGAAATGGGTAAGGAAACAGATAAGATAGAAGTTCTAAGTCAAATTACAGAGGAAAACGTTAGATATGGATAATCGATTCTTCGAACGACCCATACTCAACTCTCCTTATGATTACCCACAACGTCACTGGGAGCTTGATGACCAGGGCCAGCCTACACAACAAATTATTGAACGCCGACGCCGCGCAGAGTTCATCACTCCAATTCCGAAGCCCAGAAAGCGTAAGGAATCATCTACTCAACAACAAATAATATTCGATGAAGGCAAAGGTCTTTCGACTCTAGACCAACAGTATGATCCTACATCGATTATTAATGAACTCCGTCAACATGTGGACCTGTGGAGGAACCAGCCCAATCCTAATATTTGGCAGGTTACACCCGAGACTGCCCGGTTGCTGCAGCATTGGCGGCACCATAGATTCAATAACCTTCGGCCCTTCTTTTGTCAGGTGGAAGCAGTTGAGACCGTAATCTGGCTTACGGAGGTAGCGCCAAAGGCAGGGAAAAGAGGAAAGACTTTTCTTGATCATCTTGCCAATGCCAGCAACGATACTAATACAGGAATAATTCGATTAGCCCTAAAGATGGCAACAGGTGCAGGCAAGACCACTGTCATGGCAATGATAATTGCATGGCAGACAATCAACACCGTTCGTCGTCCTAATAGCAAGAATTTCACCCGCGGGTTCCTCGTTGTTACCCCTGGTCTGACAATACGCGACCGTCTTCGTGTTCTTTTACCTAATGATCCGGACAGTTACTATCAGAGCCGGGAACTGGTCCCTAATGACATGCTCGCCGATTTGGACAGGGCAAAAATCGTTATCACTAATTACCATGCATTCAAACAACGCGAACGTCTGGATATTTCCAAGGGTGGTCGCTCCCTTCTTCAGGGTCGGGGAGAAGCATTAAAAACCTTGGAGACCGAGGGACAGATGGTGCAAAGGGTCATGCCCGACTTGATGGGTATGAAAAACATCATGGTGTTCAATGACGAAGCTCACCATTGCTATCGAGAGAAACCGGGAGAAATCATTGAAGGTGACTTGCAGGGTGACGAAAAGAAAGAGGCGGAAAAGAACAATGAAGCTGCGCGCCTGTGGATAACCGGTTTAGAGGCCGTTAATCGCAAGCTTGGCATTGCACGCGCTATTGATCTGTCAGCCACCCCCTTCTTTTTACGTGGTTCGGGTTATGCTGAGGGCACCCTGTTCCCCTGGACGATGAGTGACTTCTCATTGATGGACGCCATCGAATGCGGCATTGTTAAACTACCACGTGTCCCTGTAGCTGACAATATCCCTGGTGGGGAGATGCCGAAGTTTCGCAATCTCTGGGAGCATATCCGCATTCGGATGCCGAAGAAGGGTCGAGGCAAATCAAAGACTCTGGACCCACTCAGTCTTCCTGTTGAACTACAAACTGCACTGGAAGCCCTCTATGGTCATTATAAGAAAACATACGATCTTTGGAAAGAAAACAGTATTCACATACCACCGTGCTTCATTGTTGTTTGTCAGAATACCTCAATATCCAAGCTTGTTTACGATTATATCTCTGGCTTCTATCGGGAGAATGAAGACGAGTCCATCTCGCTTGAGAACGGACGCCTTGAGCTTTTTCGGAATTTTGATGAACATGGCAACCAGCTTGCCAGACCTCGAACTCTGTTGATAGACAGTGAACAATTGGAATCTGGTGATGCACTGGATAAGAACTTCCGCGACATGGCTTCCGACGAGATCGAGCGTTTTCGCAGGGAAATTATCGAACGCACCGGTGACCGCCAACAGGCCGAGAATATTACCGATCAGGACATATTGAGAGAGGTCATGAACACTGTGGGCAAGGAAAATCGACTTGGCGAGTCCATACGCTGCGTTGTATCGGTTTCCATGCTCACAGAAGGCTGGGATGCCAACACTGTCACACATGTTCTAGGGGTGCGTGCATTCGGTACCCAGCTCTTGTGTGAACAGGTCATTGGCCGTGCGCTTCGTCGACAGTCATACGATCTCAATGAAGAAAACCTGTTTAACGTGGAATATGCTGACGTACTGGGGATACCATTTGACTTCACAGCAAAGCCTGTTGTCGCACCACCACAACCACCACGCGAAACTATCCATGTCAAGGCCGTGCGCCCCGAGCGTGACCACCTCGAAATCCTGTTCCCCCGCGTCAGTGGTTATCGTGTCGAGTTACCAGAAGAGCGCCTCACCGCAGAATTTAATGATGACTCTATTCTGGAGCTGACACCGGACCTTGTAGGTCCATCGATAACCAAGAATCAGGGCATCATAGGTGAAGATGTGGACCTGAGCCTTGAACATCTGGAAGACATGCGGAGGTCCACGGTTCTGTTTCACGTGACCAAGCGGTTGCTCTATACCAGGTGGAGAGACCCTGGCGAAGAACCCAAACTTCACCTGTTCGGACAGCTCAAACGGATTACCAAAAGGTGGCTCGATGATTGCCTGGTCTGCAAAGGTGGCACTTATCCCGCACAGTTGCTATACCAGGAACTGGCCGACATGGCCTGCAAACGCATTACCGACGGCATTACCCGATCTCTGGTTGGAGAACGCCCCATCAAAGCAGTGCTCGACCCATACAATCCCACTGGTTCGACCATACATGTGAATTTCAATACCTCCAAGAAGAGCCGGTGGGAGACTGACCCACGTAAATGCCACATTAACTGGGTCATTCTCGACAGCGACTGGGAGGCGGAATTCTGCCGCGTTGCCGAGTCCCACCCGAAGGTCAAGGCCTATGTAAAGAACCACAACCTGGGCTTTGAAGTTCCCTACCGCTACGGTTCTGAACAGCGCATTTATCTGCCGGATTTCATTGTGCTGGTGGACGACGGTCATGGAGATCACGACCTGTTGCATCTGGTCGTTGAGATCAAGGGATATCGTCGCGAAGATGCCAGGGATAAGAAATCCACCATGGAGACCTATTGGGTGCCAGGAATTAACAATAACGGTCAATACGGCCGCTGGGCCTTTGCCGAGTTTACCGAGGTCTATCGAATAGAGACAGACTTTGAAACCAAGGTACAAGCCGAGTTCAATAACATGATTGATTCAGTCGCCAAACAGGCGGCAATGTAAGGAAACGCCATGGCAAATGAAACAGGGAAAAACAAAACGAACAAGACCATTGAAACCATCACGCATGATGAAGCCTCTCGCAAGAACATCCCGACTGCAGAATTTCAATCAGTGATGCGAAAGGAAGAACAGAATCCTGTTCGTATAGCCTATGAGCGCCGTAACCGCGACCTCGATCCTCAACTCGTGTGGCATGGAAAGGATGAACAGGACTGGTCTGATCTGGTGGTACAGGCACCGCCTTTGTACATTCAGGAAAAGGTCCATCCAAAGGTCCTGATAGACGATCTGCTAAAGCAAACCAAAGAACAGAATCAAGCAGGCAAAGCACAACAGATGGATCTTTTTGCAGACTTCAACGGCCTACCGAGCGAGAGTGCCAAGACCGAGTTCTACCAGCACGACGCCAACTGGAGTAACCGCATGATCCTGGGCGATAGTTTGCAGGTGATGGCCTCGATGGCCGAACGCGAAGGATTGAGAGGTAAGGTTCAATGCATCTATATCGATCCGCCCTATGGCATCAAGTTCAACTCGAACTTTCAGTGGTCTACAACTAGTCGCGATGTGAAGGACGGCAAGGTTGATCACATTACCCGCGAGCCGGAACAGGTTAAAGCGTTCCGGGACACATGGCGGGATGGGATTCATTCGTATCTCACCTATTTGCGGGATCGACTTACTGTGGCGAGGGATTTGCTGACCGAAAGCGGTTCAATCTTTGTGCAGATTGGCGATGAGAATGTCCATCGAGTGCGTGGAATTTTGGACGAAGTATTTGGACAAGATAATTTTTTGAGCGAGATAATTTTTCAGAAAACAGGTGGGTTTGCTCCGTCAGGTGTGTCAAACATCTGCGACTTTGTTCTTTGGTTTGCAAAGTCGAAGAACGCAGTGAAGGTACGTTCCAGCTATGAGTCCTTACCCAGCCCTGTGCTTGGAGATCCTTACTATGTTTATCTTGAGGACAGTGACTTACGGGTCCGCAGGATGACAAGACAAGAACGTGAGGGCCGCGACCCAATTCCGGAAGGAGTCCGAATCTATCGATACGGTCCATTGCTGTCCGACGGTGCATCTCAGTCGCCACAGGACTTTGAATGTCATGGCAAGACCTATAAGCCTAGTAAAAATAGTCATTGGAAGACCACAATAGAAGGACTTCAAAGAATTGATAAGGCAAATCGTTTTGCCTTCACCAAGACAGGAATCCATCATAAACTCTATTGGGACAATTGGCCAGCGAAACGACGTGATAATATTTGGCTGGATACACAGTCAGGCGGTTTTAACGAGGAAAAAGTCTATGTTGTTCAAACGACCACGAAAGTTGTTGAACGTTGCATGCTAATGACTACTGATCCAGGAGATCTAATCCTCGATCCCACTTGTGGTTCGGGAACAACAGCCTATGTCGCCGAGCAATGGGGCCGTCGATGGAGCACGATTGATACCTCTCGCGTTGCGCTTGCATTAGCCCGCGCTCGCATCATGGGTGCACGCTACCTCTATTATCTCCTTGCTGATAGTCATGATGGACAGATCAAAGAGGCCGAAGTCACCCGCACCATTCCATCCGAATCGCCAACATACGGTAATATCAGGCAGGGCTTCGTATACGAACGTGTGCCTCACATCACCTTAAAATCCATCGCAAACAACACAGAGATCGATGTGATCTGGGAGAAGTTCCAGGAGACCCTGGTGTCTTTGCGTGAACAGCTTAATATGAAGCTGAGCAAGACATGGGAGGAGTGGGATATCCCCCGCGATGTGGAAGATGACTGGCCCGACGAAGCCAAGAACCTGCATGCCCGGTGGTGGGGAAAGCGCATCGCCAGGCAGAAGGAAATCGATGCTTCCATTGCCGCTAAAGCCGAATATGAGTACCTTTATGACAAACCCTACGAGGATAAGAAAAAGGTCCGTGTCGCTGGTCCGTTCACAGTTGAGAGCCTTTCTCCTCACCGTGTATTGGTAATCGATGAAAACGACGAGCTTATCGAGGGGGTTGCGGAATCAGACACCGGTTATCCAGAGGAACGGGATTTTGCCCAGATGATCCTGGAAAACCTCAAAACAGCAGGCGTACAACAGGCCCACAAGGAAGACAAGATCAATTTCATGTCAATCAAGCCATGGCCTGGGCATTATATCTGTGCCGAAGGGCGCTACATTGAAGGCGATGAAGAATCGGGCACCGAGAAACGTGCTGCCATTTTCATCGGTCCGGAGTTCGGGACCGTATCGCGCCCTGACCTGGTGGCCGCCGCCCGTGAGGCAGGAGATGCTGACTTTGATGCGTTGATCGCCTGTGCCTTCAACTACGATGCCCATTCATCAGAGTTTAACAACCTGGGCCGTATTCCAGTACTCAAGGCACGGATGAATGCCGATTTGCATATGGCAGATGATCTCAAGAACACGGGCAAGGGGAATCTGTTTATTATCTTTGGTGAACCCGATATTGATATCTTCGATACTGAAGACGGACAAATTCAGGTGAAGATCAACGGGGTGGATGTGTTCCACCCCAACACCGGAGAGGTCCGTAGCGATGGGGCCGAGGGCATTGCCTGCTGGTTTATCGACACCGACTATAACGAGGAAAGTTTCTTCGTCCGTCATGCCTATTTCCTTGGCGCAAATGATCCGTACAAGGCGCTTAAGACAACACTTAAGGCTGAGATTAATGAAGACGCATGGGAAACGCTGAACAGTGACATCTCACGACCCTTCGATAAGCCTGCGTCCAACCGCATCGCTGTGAAGGTGATTAATCATCTTGGCGATGAGGTTATGAAGGTGTTCCGGGTATAAGGAGGAATGAAATGATTGATGATGTAAATGGAGAGCGCAATAATATTGCGAGAAACATCCTCAAATCTCGTGATGATGTGCAGCCGGTCATTTTTATACCACAAGATGGATCTACTGGCGATACCTCATCCCAGTTTGTGCTGAGTGAAGAATCGCCCTGCTCATGGGCAAAACCAGAAGAGGTCTTTGGATCGGATAAGTTACGACCACGTATCGAGCCTTGGCTGACGGCATTGTGCCAATCCGAGCACCTTTCGCTATTGTTAGGTTCTGGCTTATCCCATGCTGTTCACCGCCTCGGGACAGGTAATCCGCTTCCGGGAATGGGCTCTGGAAATTTTGATACGTTCAATGATGTAGTCAATGCCGAGGCCAAAAGGTCAGCTGAGGCTTCTGGCCGCGGTGATGGCAATATCGAAGATCAGATTCGCATTGCCAATGAACTGCTACGAGGGTTGGAGATTCTTGGCTTAAGTGATGAAAAAATGGAGAAACAAGCAGATGCGCTGAAGAAGAAATTAAACGATGTGCTTACAAACTTCGCAAGCGCCATTCTTTGCGGCGAGCAGGGTTTGATAGACGCAGAAGAGACAAAGCGTGAAGATGCCTTCAACTACCTCGTCAGTTTCATGATGAGCTTTGCCAGTCGTACCGGCACGCGCGATCGCCTGAACATTTTCACGACCAACTATGATCGCTTTATTGAAGCTGGTGCGGAAGTCGCGGGGATGCACTTGTTGGACCGCTTCGTCGGCACACTAGCCCCGATCTTTCGTTCCTCCCGACTTGACCTGGACATGCACTACAACCCGCCTGGCATTCGAGGTGAGCCTCGCTATCTGGAGGGAGTTGCACGATTTACCAAGCTGCACGGATCATTGGATTGGGTGGACTGCGCGCGAAGCATTCGTCGGATTGCTTTCCCCTTTGGCGCCAACAGCATACAGCCTTATCTCAATGCACCAGGAACAAGCGATCCTGACGCAATGCAGCTGATGGTCTATCCCAATGCGGCAAAAGATCGGGAAACGTCTTTTTATCCATATGTAGAGCTGTTTCGGGATTTTGCCGCAGCAGCGTGCCGTCCAAACCACACATTGATAGCCTTTGGATACAGCTTCGGGGATGAACATATCAACCGTGTTATTGAGGACATGCTCACCATTCCATCTACCCACCTTGTTGTCATTTCTTACGACGACCCGTTGGATCGCATTATGAAAACCTACGAAAGTTTAGGGAGGCCCGCTCAGGTCAGCCTACTGATTGGAAACCATGTAGGCGAGCTTCAATCGCTTGTTGATAATTACCTGCCGAAACCCGCCATCGACCGAACAACTTTTCGTATGGCAGAGTTGCTCAAATCCCGGTTAGGAACTAAACCAAATGATTCTAAAGATCGTCCGGATACTTCCACACTGGGAGAAGGTGGCGAGGTATGAGTAATACCCCTTTCGCCCATGCCGAGAGCTTGCGTATTGGCACTGTTGATTTTATCTCGCCAGACGAAGTAAAAGTGATGCTGGATATAGAGGCACCTGAATCGGTTGCCCTTAATGCTGGCAGTGCCCGCCCCTTTCCCAGGGTGAACGGCTATGTACTAATACCTCTTGATGACGGCTACCTTGTTGGTCAGATAGAATGGTTAACAATCGAACGTTCTGCTTTTCCCAAACGCCGAGGCGTCCAAGATTTTGGTTTGGTCGACTTACCATACCCCTTGCGAAAGATGAGCCTGAATCCGATTGGTACATTGCGCAAGCAAGCCGGGGCTGAAGAGCGCTACAATTTTCGCCGTGGAGCAAATGCGCTACCGTCGGTCGGGGCCGCTGTTTTACTGCCCACTGAAAAGCAGCTTCGTTCTATCGTTGAGTCAGGCGAACGGCGGCATGTACGCATAGGCACCAGTCCGCTTGCAGGAAACGCAGTGGTCTCGATTGACCCGGATCGTTTGTTCGGACGGCATCTTGCTGTGCTCGGCAACACCGGTAGCGGTAAATCCTGTTCCGTCGCTGGCTTAATCCGCTGGTCGCTTGAGGCCGCACGTTCGAAAATCAAAGAGACAACACAAGACAAACCCAACGCCCGGTTTATCATTCTGGACCCGAATGGAGAGTATTCACGAGCCTTCGGCGGTGCTGATTTGTGTTTACAAACAAGGATCTTTAAAGTCAGCCCCGAAGTGGGTGAACTAGCCCTACAAGTGCCCCTGTGGTTCTGGAACAGTGCGGAGTGGTGTTCCTTCACACAGGCGAGTGCGAAAACGCAGAGACCCTTGCTTAAGCGCGCCCTTCGCGAAGTGAAGGCGGGGCGTATTGGCGTTGGAGAACATACAGAGGAAGAAAAGGAACTAGAACTACGCAGATATCTTTCTTCGACAATGATTACCCTTCAACGTGATTTTCGTTCAGGTGCAATTAAATCGGATGAAAGCAAATTCGGGTTTCGCTTGAAGGCAATCTGGAGTGATTTGGAGCAGAAAAAGGAAGACTATCCAACACACCTACTTGAAGATGTACAAGATGTAATTCAAGAAGCACTGGATGAAACATTTCATACTTTCGATAAAAATGGGAAGACGATCGAATACTACCGTGCTTTCACTGAAGATCAGGTCTCAAAAATTATCGATTCCTTGAATGAGGCTTTGAGCACTTTGGGAGGAATCATCTATCAGGAAGGCCCAGATGAAGACGTTCCTCTACAGTTTAAGGGTACGGACTTAGCCGATCATTTGCAGATTCTTTCTGAACAAGAGAATGTCAGCCAGTTCTTGGATTTCCTGATTTCTAGGATTAGGACGTTTCTTTCCGATAGCAAAATTAATTCCGTTGTTGGTAATAGCGGGTCTCTCAGCCTGGAAAAGTGGTTGAATGACTACATCGGCGGGCATGAGACAATTGGAAGCCCACTCATCATTCTGGACCTGTCGCTTGTACCAACCGAGGTCATCCATGTAGTTACAGCAGTTGCAGCCCGCATGATTTTTGAGGCGCTTCAGCGCTACCGGAAGCTAAACAAGGTGACGTTACCGACAGTGCTCGTGATGGAGGAGGCACATACCTTTATCAAGCGCTACAAGGACGACATCGAAAACTACGATGCTGCTGCGGTTTGCTGCCAGGTGTTCGAGCGCATCGCCCGTGAAGGCAGGAAGTTTGGGCTCGGTCTCGTGCTATCATCTCAGCGCCCATCTGAACTTTCACCTACAGTGCTCTCTCAATGCAATACGTTCCTACTGCATCGTATCAGCAACGACCGTGACCAGGAATTGGTACATCGACTGGTGCCGGACAATCTTCGCGGATTGCTCCGTGAATTGCCGTCTCTCCCATCGCAGTATGCGATTCTTCTCGGTTGGGCATCCGAGCTCCCCGTACTGCTGAAAGTGGACGATCTGCCAAAAACTCAGCAACCACATTCGGACGATCCGGATTTTTGGAATGTTTGGATAGGTGAAGACGACGAGGGGAAGGTTGTCGAGAGAAAAGCTGATTGGAAGCCTATCGCAGATGATTGGCAGGGTAAAAGTTCCTAAGATGATAATCTGTTCCCATAGGAAGATATGCCGTTTTAAGTTGAAATTCAAACAAGCTACCACCTGCGGTTCGAATGTCTACATGACGCATCGGCTAGCTCAACCTAGAAGAGTGAACTGATGGACTTCCGCATTGCCGATACCTTTACCGATAGTCTTGCCAAGCTGACCGGCGAAGAGCAGAAGGCAGTGAAGACCACTGCGTTCGATCTTCAGTTGAACCCGGCCCATCCGGGATTACAATTTCATAAGCTCGATAATACCAGGGACCCCAACTTTTGGTCTGTCCGGGTGAACCTTGACATTCGTATAATTGTACATAAAACGGATACAAGCCTGTTGCTTTGCTACGTTGATCACCACGAAAATGCCTATCACTGGGCGCAGCGACGCAAGCTGGAAACGCACCCAAAGACTGGTTCAGCTCAGCTGATTGAGGTTCGGGAGACGGTCAAGGAAATCATCATCCCCCAATATATTGAGGTGGAAGGACAGGTTCCACAAAAAAAGCCTTTGTTTACTGACCTTTCTGATGAAGATCTACTGAGTTACGGAGTGCCTGCTGAATGGTTGAACGATGTGCGCAAGGCCAATGAGGATACTTTGCTTGAGTTGACCGACCATCTGCCCGGTGAGGCCGCTGAAGCACTACTGGATCTTGCCACCGGCGTGAAGCCAAAAGTCGCACAGATGGTTGCTGTTGGTTCAGATCCATTTAGCCATCCGGATGCCCAACGCCGTTTCCGGGTGATGAACAATGTTGAGGAACTTGAACGTGCCCTCGAATATCCCTGGGAGAAATGGACGATCTTTCTCCATCCGGCGCAGCAGCAGTTGATTGAACGCGAATACAACGGCCCCGTACGCATTTCGGGTTCAGCGGGTACAGGAAAGACGATTGTCGCACTTCATCGGGCAGTTTTTCTTGCACGTTCCAACCCAGATGCAAGGGTGTTGCTCACTACTTTCTCCGACGCCTTGGCAAATGCACTGAGAACAAAGCTGAGACGATTGATCAGTAATGAACCACGGATTGGAGAACGGCTGGAAGTGCATGCCATGAATGCGATTGGCCATAGGCTTTATGAGCTAAATTTCGGTCGTCCGCATATTGCATCACTAGAAGTTATTAAACAACTACTGGAAGAGGCCGCTGCAGACGTTGATAATAATAAGTTCTCCCTGCATTTTTTGATGACGGAGTGGGAACAGGTTGTAGATGCATGGCAATTGGAGACATGGGAAGAGTACCGTGATGTCAAGCGCTTAGGTCGTAAAACTCGATTGCCGGAAAGTCGGCGTACTGTTCTCTGGACGATTTTCGAACGTGTTCGTGCCGAACTTAAAGCTCGGGATCTGGTAACAGACTCCGGTTTATTCAGCCGGATAGCTAAAAAGCTAACTGCGAGCAAATGCCCACCTTTTGACTTTGCCATCGTAGACGAGGCACAAGACATAAGTGTACCTCAGTTGCGTTTTCTTGCCGCACTTTCTGCTTGGAGTCCTAACAGCCTTTTCTTTGCCGGTGATCTTGGTCAAAGGATATTCCAGCAGCCTTTCTCTTGGAAAGCGCTCGGAGTAGATATTCGCGGTCGTTCACACACACTGCGAATAAATTATCGTACATCCCACCAGATAAGAATGCAGGCCGACAGACTGTTGGGACCCGAACTAACTGATGTTGACGGCAATAAAGAAGAACGAAGCGGTACAATTTCAGTATTCAACGGACCTAAACCAAACATCATGGTTTTGGATACTCCCGAAGACGAGATTAAGACCGTAAGTAAATGGATCTCGGATCGAATAAAAGAAGGCTTGTTGCCTCACGAAATAGGTATTTTCGTGCGCTCCACTGCTGAACTGGAAAGGAGTCGTTCAGCAGTAGAAGAAACCAGTCTCCCATTTAATGTGCTTGACGAGAACGTCGAGACTACAAGCGGATATATCTCGATCAGCACAATGCACCTTGCAAAAGGTCTGGAATTCAGGGCTGTTGTAATTATGGCCTGTGATGATGAAGTAATCCCTCTCCAGGAACGAATCGAAACAGTCTCGGACGACACGGATCTGGAAGAAGTGTATAACACGGAACGTCACCTGCTTTACGTTGCCTGCACCCGTGCTCGGGATCATCTTCTGGTAACAAGTGTCGAACCGGCATCGGAGTTTCTGGATGATTTGCGGATTTGCTAAATACTCGTTAGTTATCTACTCAGGAATTAGGTGTATACACAACTACGGGTTCTGTCATGTTAGCTATAGTTATCGCGTTAAGCATTTGATGAAGCGTACTAGATTATTATTTGATTATAAAGATATAATATTAAAAATATACTTTGGTAGGGTATATATGCTTATTGTTATATTTCTGAATTTGTAAAGCTATTGGCCCATATGTAATCTTTTTTATACACAGTATTATTTTTGTTGAAAGGGGAACGTATGCTCTATGAAATAGACTTTTTACCTGTGGGTGACAACGAGAAATCAGGGGACGCAATCTCGTTGAGGTACTCTTCGGATGGCGGAGCGACTTGGACTATTGGAGTCATCGATGGGGGAACGCAGCAATCCGGCGAGGCTCTCTGTGAACATATTCCCCATTACTACGGCAGCGACAGTGTTGATTTCGTTATATGCACTCACCCAGATCAAGACCATGCCTCGGGTCTTTCCTGTGTGCTTGATAATCTGGATGTTTCTCAAGTACTCATGCACCGACCGTGGGATCATGTTGACGAGATCTACCATCTTGTTACAGATGGGCGAGTATCGAAGGATAGCCTGCGCCGTAGGCTTATCGAGGGGCACCCCTATGCTTACGCTGTCGAGGAAAAGGCGGTTGCGCAAGGCATACCAATTATCGAGCCATTCACATATGCATATCACGGCATTCCGAATCTGACAATTGTTGCGCCAACAAGAGACTACTACCTTTCCTGTTTGGTTAACTTCCGCTCCATCACAGAAGTGACTGAGGATGAGCAACGTAGCTTTTTTAATGCACTACGCAGAGCAGCCACAACCGTGTCAAACTGGATCGCTGAGACCTGGGATGATGAGAAACTTGTGGACCCTGCAGAAGATGCTGTTTCCAGTGAGAACAACTCCGGAGTCGTATCCCTGTTCACATTTGGAGAGAAAAAGGCGCTTCTAGCTGCAGACGTCGGTGTATCAGGTTTGCGTGAGGCTATCAATAATGCCCAAGCCCTTGGGATTGCACTGAATGACTTCTCGTTCTTCCAGCCACCTCATCATGGTAGCAAGCGGAATGTGGGTCCCGCAGTGCTTGACAGCCTTCTCGGTACGAAGAGACCTCAAGGCAGTTCATCGGAATACACCGCCTTGATCTCTGCATCGAAGGAAGGAGAGCCAAAGCATCCATCGAAACGCGTTGTTAATGCCCTTATACGACGAGGGGCCTTGGTGATTGCAACCCAAGGCTCTGCCAAAAACCATTTCTCAAGTGGTATGCCGGGTAGGGGCTGGCAAATTGCAAAGCCATTGCCTTTTTACGATAATGTCGAAGATGACTAGGCAGAAAGAGACAGCTATGACACTGAAAACCAAGAACGCCCCATATGCTATCGGATTCACAGTATTGTTTTACGTTGGATTTGCCTTAGCAAATGACTTCGATTGGTCTTTCGTCAACACTATGTCTATCGGCAAAGATGGGTTCACCTTTGAAAGTACGGTGCTGTCGCTTGTTTTCTATATCATGACACTTGTGCTTACATACCTTCTATCTGCCGAATGGAAGCACCGCCTCATCTTCGCACGTTGGAATAATCCCCTCCCTGGCAGTAGAGCTTTCACGGAATTGGTTGACAAGGATAGCCGGATTTCACGTGGTAATCTCATCGCTAAGTATGGACCTCTTCCTAAATGTGCAGAGGAGCAGAATGCACTCTGGTACAGTATATATAAAGAGAAGCAAACGGATACTGTCGTGCTTAATTCCCACGGTCGCTGGCTCCTGTTTCGTGACCTCTTTGCGATCTCCGTTGTGCTTTTTGTTCCGTCCTCAATCTTCACCTTCATTTATTCAGGCATCCCAAGAGGCTTTGTCTTCGTCGTTCTCACGCTGTTCATTGTACTTGCATTGCTGATCTGTGCGCGGAACACGGGGGTGAGGTTCGTCTGCAATGTTCTGGCCCGATAGAGGTAGAACTGTGGGAGAGCGGGGGGCAAATCTTTATTCTTTAATGAATCAAGACATGAGGTCCAAGAACTGGGGTCGAATCTTTATTCTTTAACAAACCAGGAAAAACGTACTCTGACCCCAAAATTTCAATAGTTGGAAAGGCATTCTATGAAGCAGATGAAACCGTTTGCCGGAAAATGGCGCATCGTCGAGATGATTGAATAGGCCGATATTTATGAGGAGGGGCAATGTTCGAATCAACTGATACCAGCACGACATCTTTTGCAGCCAAAATTGTTCACGAAACGGGTTCAAAAATTCGTTCATTTTTGTATGAACTGGCTGAGGGTACTTCAAATTACAAGAGCTTACATAACTTAACGGAGCAGGTTGAACATCAGTATCATGGCCGGTTTCTTATAGAGCTGCTGCAAAATGCTCACGATGCGCTGTTGGATCAACAAACGCAAGACCAGGAATCTCGGATCGAAATTGTTCTTGATCCAAACGATGGTGAACACGGCGCCCTATATGTCGCAAATGATGGAAAACCATTTTCAGAATCAAACTTCAGAAGCCTTTCACAACTAGGCCAAAGCGATAAGGATCCTCAGGAATCTATCGGAAATAAAGGTATTGGATTTCGAAGCGTTCTTGAGATCACTACATCTCCAGAAATCTATTCTCGAAGCTCGGCCAGCAGTTCGACATTCGATGGCTATTGCTTTTCTTTTTGCCCGACTGTAATCGAAAAATTCAAGCAGCCAATCATTCAACTTTGTGAGGGTGAGGATCATGTGCCTTCGCCTTTGGGGGAAAGTATTCCGCTTGTTGATTGGGGGCATGAAATCCTGCAAAAACTCAGAAAAAGCATTGCCCCCAAAGCTCCCTCTTGGCTTCCGCAGGAGCTGAAATACCTATCGCCGTATTTACTCCCTTTTCCGATTCCGGGGCCTCCTGATTGCCCAATTATTCAGAATTTTCAGAATCGTGGGTTTGTCACAGCCATCCGATTGCCGTTCAAAAACGCTCATTCACGGGAACTTGCAAAGAAAAAGCTCGAAGCGTTGGACGCTAACACAATCCTTTTCCTTAATCGTGCCGGGAGCCTGTTGCTTGATTCAGGGGGTGAAAGGAGACAGTTGGATCGAAGGCAATCAAGGCGATTGTCTGGGGCGCACAATGGACATGAGATTGTAATCCAGGACAGCACCGAAACGGAGTCGCGTTTTTATTGGATATGGAATAAGTCAATCAAGAGTGATGAAGCTTCTGATGAGTTTAGAAATTCACTGTTGGAGTTGCCTGGAAAATGGCCTGAACTGAAAGAAGCTGTCATCAGCCTTGCCGTGCGCCTCGGAGATAGTCCAGAACAAGGAGTGTTCAGTATCTTTTTGCCGACTGATCTTTCCACTGGATGCGCGGCGCACATCAGCGCGCCTTTCTTTGGTGATATGAGCCGTACCGATATCGATTTTGAAAACGCATACAACGGGATTCTCCTTCGTGCTGCTGCTCAAAAGGCGATGGAGGTTTCACTTACTGATTTAAAGGCCCATGGTGTTGACGAGGCAAGGGCCATAATCGATCTGCTCTCACCCTGGCCAGATGAAAAGTTGCCGGGCTTGAGATGGTTTGAAAACCTCAAAATAGTGTCGGAGATGCTTGAAATTAATTTATGTGAAGAATTGCTCGCGTTGACTGATAGTGGGTGGAATTCTTTTGAGTTCACCAGCCTGATCCCATCGTTTCCGATAGCAAATTTTTTAACAGAGGAAAAGTTAAGGCAACATGCATGTTTCCCTGCATTTTCGAAGGCACTGTCGGGAAGAGAATTCCTGATAAAAAGTTTTTTTGGCGCGATCAAGATCGATCCATTTCCACTTGTTAACCAAAAAGCAGATACAGTCGAGTCGATTGCCAAGGATTTGCACAAAGAAGGAGGCAAGATCGAGTGGAATGCTTTTTGGAATGACGCCATTTCCTTCTTTGATGGAGACAGCACCCATTTAAAAGGTAAAGAAGTTCTCCTTGGAACAGATAATGCGCTTCATGCCTTCGGCGAAGAGTGCGCTGTTTTCTTTACTCCAAGGCAAGGCAGTCTGGACGATGAAGAAGTGCTCAATGAAGGCGCTTTACATGAAATTCCACATGGTTTGAAGAGCTATGTCGCTTTCCTTCATGAGGAAATACAGATCTACGATGAGAAGGATGCACGTATCCAGACGCAAATAAGAAGATTCCTGGATACAAAACTCGTTCAACGTTTTCGAGTCGAAGACATCATGAATTCCGTACTTATCCGCAGGTCACCAAAACTCCCCGTTTCTTTAAAGTCACCTGAAGGTGATCTGTGTCGAGATATTCTCCTATGGGGGCTTAGTCTGGTTTCAAGCCTTGTTGATAGAGGTAAGGGAGAAAAGACCCTACGCCTCCTGAAATCCCTCCCTGTTCCCTGTCGCGGTGGTTGGTATGAACTACGTGAAGCCAGCTTCGGTCCAGGTTGGCAAGGGACTTTGGGCACATACACGTTGGGATATTTTCGAGGTGCCAACAGTCCAGACTGTAAAGAAGCTAGTAAGCGTCTGCTTGTCGGGCCTCAGGATGAGCGATGGGGAACAGTCGGAGAAAAATACCAACAAATCTTGCGAGATGCAGGTGTTTTTGATGGTCTGAAATTATCATCTGTAGACCCAGGGAGTTGGCAGTCAAAGTTCTACGCTTCTCTTCATGCTTTCCACTTGCCGGATGCTTGTCCTTTGGGCATCCCTGAAGAACTCAGAGCTGAATATGCAGACTATGTTAATCAAAAAATCAGATTAGCCTATCACGGATATTTCAAATATGAGATGCAGGAATTCAGCGTAATTCCCGGCCTTGAAAGGTATCCTGATTTCGATGAGCCGACCAGGGAATCATTTATGCATATTCTTCTTGGCAGCATTGCCAAGTGGAAGCACTCATGGTTGGAGTTGAATTTTAAGAAAATTGAGGGGTTATCAGATAGATCGACTCTTTTGTCTCCAGCATTTTTTGCATTAAAGCAATTGCCCTGGCTTGGAACTGAAACGGATGGTGGTGTCGATTGGTCCAAAGCTTCCGAGCGATGGTATGTCACATGTGAACGTTTATCCGGAAAACCTCGACTTTTTGCTCATTTAAAACCGCTCTCAGGACGCTTGGCTCAAATGCTTGACGGAAACCCTTCATTGGCGGCAGCTCTTGCCAACTTGGGTATGCCGAAGTTTGATACCGAGAATCGAAGCGAAAGTACAAGGTTGTTAAATGATCTCGCCTCTGCACTTGATGGAGATGTTACAGAATTAAATGTATTTTTAGGCCAAGTGCGTGACGCATGGGGTGCGTTCGAACCCGAAGATGACAGTCAATTCCCTCCCAAGCTAATCATTAGGCGTGGCAATAACCCCATCACCGTGCATATCCCTTCCACAGACCAACCGGTTTACTTGCCAGATTCAACAGCATCCTTTGTCGATGCGTTGGAACAATTTTCTTTGCCGGTTATCGCTATAGATATTTCAGACGCAAAACGCCTGTCTGAAGGATTTAAGAACTTTTATGGCGATGGGGTGCAACTCGCCTCAAGTCTAAACTTGAAGCCACTGGTCGACGGTAATCCATGGAACGAAATGAAAAATGGTTTGCTGGCGGACAGTGAATTGGAATGGATCATCCCCATGATTTTGTCCTTTGTTGCCTTTACGGGAGTTCAGGCCAAAGGAACCAATTCCGACCCATTCCAGAAGCGTGTCCAAATATTCCGTGAGGCTCGGATATGTTGGGTCTCTAATCTTGAGGCTGGTTTGTTTAAGGGAGATGAGATAGTTGTAAGTCCTCAGGTTCCCGCTCTTTGGCTCGAAAAGGGAAAAGTGCTGTTGGCAACCGAAGAGACCCGGGATCAACCCTACCTATTAAGCGAGGCCTTGGCATTCCTAATTCAGCGAGATGATTTGGAAGTCTATATCAAATTTGCATTGAAGGAAATTGGGGGCAGTGATCCAGACTCTGATGAAATAAAAAATGCCCTTCTGGAGCACAAGATAAGTGAAGATCAATTTCTCGAAGCAAGAGAGCAGTGGCGGGGAGATCTTGGTCCTCTGATCAGAATGATACGGCCACTTGTCATGCTTCTCGCTCCCAGTGCAGATATTGGCAAGTTGGTGGAATTGGAAACAGAAGAAGCAGTGCTAACTTTCCTGAATGCGTTGCCTTTACAGGGTTTTAGCGGGGCTGACATTCTGACAATGGCCCGCACCTCAAGAAATATTGCTGATCTCGGGAAGTCTTTTTGGGAGGCTCATGGGGAAAAAGCTCAGCTTCGCCATTGGAACTCAATGCTGGAGGAGTTGGGGGAGCCGCCACTTCAAAACTCAAATGCTACCAGTGAGCTACGCTCGCACATCGTATCCGCAACACTTTACTTGTGTTCTCTGATTGCTGGCATGTTGAGGGGCGCACCTGAGTTGGGGCGTTTCACTGAACTTGCGGAAAAATTGCAGGAAGTCGAATGTCCAGAGACGTTTATTGAGGATTTCTGGGTGGTCGACTTTAGCATGGCGATGAAAGAGATAGTCCCAATATTTGAGAGCATTGGCACCGGCGCTGATCTGCTTGAAGTTATACGATCATCCTCTTCACCTGGAGATCTGCGAGATAAGCTCAGCTTCGCAGGAATCGACATTTCTTTTGATCCGTTTCAGGCGGCGAAATCAAATCACGACAATCTCAAAAGGATGTTGCAGACCTTCCAGAGGGCAGGCCTTGCTTGGTGTTTGAATCAAAACAATAACAATACCGCGCCCTGGGAAGCCGGGGTTGAACAACTTGCTGACCGATATTCAGGGATTGTCGAGAAATCTGGATATCTGCGTATATGGGATGACGAGTATATCTTCGGACAGTTGACGCTCTTGCCAAGAGATGACAGTCATGCCGTGTTCTGGCAGAAGGTCGATGCGTCATCAACACTTAGCGAACTTTTGAATGGGCTGTCGCTTTCATCTAAAGACCTTGATGAGGCCCAAGCCAGGCTGGATAATTTCAAGGAGCAGATACGTCGCCAGAAAAAACTTGTGCCAATATGTGGTCGTGAATTTGATAGCTCCGAGGATAACTTATCGAACCTTTGGGCGCATATCTGTGAAGGCATTACCGATGACGGACTTTCTGATTTCGATGTTTTAAACCTGAAAAGTTTAACCAAACTGAAGCCTGTGGGAAGTCGAAAGAAAAAACCGACTAATGGTGGTGGGGAAAAGAAAAAGCCATCAAGGGGGCCTCTCAGTAAATCGATGGAAAATCTGATTGGACTCTCCGGAGAAATCCATGCATTCCGATTGCTGCAAAGATCCTATGGTGCTTCGGTTGTTCACTCGGGGACATGGGTGTCAGGAAACAGCAGTTTTGTTTATCCGGACAACAAGGTAGATGACGGACGTGGATGCGACTTCGTCATCCTTCATGAAGGCAAGACATTCTGTGTCGAGGTTAAAGCTTCGCAGGGTGAAGACGAGTCTTTCAAACTAGGGTCATCGGAAATCAGACTGGCGATGGATTTGGCAAAAAAGAAGCGCAATCGAAACACGATATTTCAGATACTGCACGTAACCAATGCTCTTTCGGGAAAACCGTCATTCAGGCTGCTTCCAAACCCGTATGACCAGAGGTATCAGTCTTATTTTGTTGTTGAAGATGCCGATGCAAGGGTCAGATACAGGCACTGAGTTTCTTGAACATCTTCGCAATCTGGAGAGAAACCGGGGTCAAATCTTTATTCTTGAATTAATGGGTAGGAAAACTGGGGTCTTGCACTACAACATTTTTATAAGCCCTTTTTATTATTGTAACATTACAAGAAATTAGGAAAGGGTAGGGAAATGGGACACCTTACTTTATGGATCTCATTTTATATGGATAAACCGTGTAATCCGTGAAATCTGTGCCAAAGAATTCTTTTCTCATTTTGACCCCCCTTCTTTACTTCTGGTAATCCTCTATTACTCCGAGCCTATTTCAGCACCCCCTTGTTCCTCATAGCATGAACAACGAGGAACGTATTCCATTCACGGTCGATCTCACCCCAAGTCCCGTCGTTGTTCTGCGTTTCGGCAAGGTATCCGAAGGACTTTTTCACCTGACGCTCCGCATTTTGCAGATCGAGATGTGCCAGGGCATTCACTGTCTGGTACAGATCAATGTTATTTCCCCACCGTCCCGATTCCTTCTGAACCCCGGCCAATTTTGTGACAAGCTTTTCCGTGGCCGTGTTCATCGAATACATGGAATGCACGACAAAGGCCCGCAGGATATTGCTGATTGATTCCCACCCCTGAAGCCGAGCCTCTTCGGTAAGAATCGCGTTGGTGTGCGATTCATACATGGCGAGAACACAGGTATCTTCTTCACGCCCAAAAATGCTCGAGAGAAAGGAAGTTGCGCTTATCAGCAAGGTGTCAAAACTCCCGGGTGTGAAGGGTAGGGAACGAAGAATTTCCTCGCTCTGGGGTTCATTTCTTGTGGATCGCCTTTCAAGCGCATCCATCGCAAGTTCGGTCAGCCAGTCCAGGGCGGTATCGATTCCCCGGGTTGTCTCCCTGATCGTCAGATGAAGATCGAAAAGGTGCCGTATCGTTTCGATGGCGGAGTCCTGCCAGGAACCGTCAGGTGATTGATGGGAGAGAATGGCCTCGACGCGCCGCTGAAAATCCGCCTTCCATTGGGGCGTCAGTTCCTGGTTCAGCCACTTCTTTCGGGCATAAAGCCCCGCAGGAGTTGTGCTGGATACAAAGATTCCATAGGGATTGTAACTGAGTTCCATTATTCATTCTCCCGGAAAAAACCAGGGGACATCCCCTGAATACCCAATCTTCTGTTTCGACAAGTTGCTCGTTGCATTTTATTTACCCATATTGCCTGATCGTCTGAATTTGCTCCTTAGACGGATTGTTTTTAGGTGCTGAAGCCGGCAACATAACGGCCGGAACTTTATAGATAGGGTCTGAATTTACCATGACATGCTTCAACATCAAAATATTGAAATTCATGACTTTCCATTTTGTTCCTCTAAAATCAAATGCGTTGAATTATAGAAATAATAATAAGACGTGCCGCAGAAGTCGAGAGGTGTATAGATCAGTATCCAAGATCCTGGACGAAATCGGGGACGGGTTCAGATTACCAAACATGTGATGTTGACAGGTTAGACACGCTCCGAACACAGATCCGAATTCCTTATGATGCATCAGCATTCATGAAAAACAACGAACTTGTTTTACAAACAGAGCACTCACGATAGAACCTGGGCCCATTTTTATGGAGGCTTTCTTTTTGCCCACATTTATCGCAATGGAACAGTATGGGGACGTTTCTATTTTCAAGACAGAATCCAGTAGTCAGAATCCAGTAGTCAGAATAAAAACCTCGGTAGGAGCGGGTTCAGCCGCGACTTTCCGGGCGGTGGTGCTGGCCTCCGTTGGTGAAATGTCAAGCAGCTCTCCGCCGCGGCGGATCGCAGCATGACCTACGACTTTCGAGACGAAGGTTCGAGATCCCAGGCAGAAGGTATTTCTTTCGAGACGAAGGTTCGAGATGCAAGGCAGAAGGCAGTTGGTTAAGAATGCTCGTGACCCCAGGCAGGCAAACAGGGAAGATCGAGATCCCAGGCAGAAGGGGAAAGATTTTGAATTGAGAAGACAAAAGATTAGAGGCTAATGACAAAGAATTCACCGCAGGGGCGCAGAGGTCGCGGAGAAAGAATCTTATTGTTTGTCGGGAGACGGCGAGTGGAGATAGCATGCCTTTCCAGAAAAGACTAAGGAGCCTGGATTTCCCCCTTCGAGGACAAGCCCTCCTGCGAGCGAATGACTGGGCT
>JAHDOV010000054.1 GCA_018434685.1 Deltaproteobacteria bacterium | reverse complement strand
CTTGCTCTGCCTAGGTTCCTGATCTATCCGGCTCATTCTGCCTTCTGCCTGGGATCTCGATCTTCCCTGTTTGCCTGCCTGGGGTCACGAGCATTCTTAACCAATTGCCTTCTGCCTTGCATCTCGAACCTTCGTCTCGAAAGAAATACCTTCTGCCTGAGTTCACGAACAATCTTGCTCGTCCTGCCTAGGATCATGCTCCCCAAGTCTTGTCCTGCCTATGTTCTCGCCCTCCCCTGCTCGCCCACATTTTCCACACATGAATTTTCCTGTTGAACCTTTCTTGTCATATAGTTTACAATTCTGGGATTGTTGAAATTTTACCCAGTTGTATTGTTATGAGATGTCATATCCAATTGAATGCGCAGAGATTGCAGTGTGGCCAGCGTGCCATCTTTATCCTGATGGATAATTTATTCGGAGATCTATGTTGGAAGGAAAACGTCGCACTGAAAAGCTGAAGAAAAGCGTGCATCGGCTCGAGGAGCAGCTGGAGCTCCAGAATGCTGTTGAGGACGAGCTCTCCCGAAGCGTCGACCTGTACCGGTTTATTGTTGAAAATTCCCACATCGGGGTGGCTGTCATCGATGACAACTATACTGTCGTTTATGGCAACAACGAACTCGTCAATATCTTGGGTTATACGTTAGATGAGATCATAGGGAGTGATTTCAGGGAGTTCATTGCTGATGAACATGAAAAAGATGTTGCGGAGAGGTACCTCCTCAGGCAGGAGGGAACGATATTCCCCCACCGCTATGAAATCAGCACAGCACGGAAAGACGGCACGAAAAGAACCGTTGAAATCAGTGCAGCCCTCACCAGGTCGATTGCCGGCAGGGTTTTTACCGTTGTTCAGGTGTTCGACATTACCGAGAGGAAAACGATAGAGGCGGAGCTGGAAACAAGCCGGGAGAAATACAGAACCATCCTTGAAAACATTGAAGACAACTATTTTGAAATCGACCTTGCGGGGAACCTGGTCTTCTTTAATCATGCGCTGGTAAAGAATCTGGGCTATACCCATGAAGAAACCCTTGGAATGCACTACAGCAGGTTCATTGCCCCGGATGATTGTGATAAGGCGGCCAGGCAGTTTGCTGCTATCTGCAGCTCGGGAAAAACCGGAAAAGGACTGCATTGCAAGGCGATAACAAAAAACGGCACCCTCATGCATATCGAGACAGTATGCAGCCTGATGAAGGATGAAAAGGGCAACCCCACTGGTTTTCGAGGAATCGCACGGGACATAACAAAACGAAAGCTTGCCGAAGCAGCATTACGGGAGAGTGAACAGCGGTTTCGTGAAATAATCAAGGGCACGCCGATTCCAACGTTCGTCATCAACACGGATCGCCTGGTCACCCACTGGAATGAGGCATGTGAAAAACTCACAGGGATCAAGGCCGAGGATGTGATTGGCACCGGTGGGTATTGGAAGCCGTTTTATCGGCAGAAACGTCCAGTGCTTGCAGACCTGATTCTCGACAATGCATCACCGTCACAACTCAGAGAACATTATGGTGATAATTCCAGGAGCTCAAAAATAGTCGAAGGTGCCTACGAGGCCGAAGCGTTTTTCTCTCACCTGGGTTCCGGGCAGCGGTGGCTTTTCTTGACAGCCGCCCCGCTCAAAGACTCTGCAGGAAATATAACCGGCGCAATCGAGACCATTCTTGACATGACGGAAAAGAAGCGGGCAGGAAACAGGTTGCTGAAAATGCACGGCGCCTTGGAAAAGAAAGTTAAAGAACACACACTGGGCCTGGACGAGGCAAATGTTGCACTGAAGGTGTTGCTGAAAAAACGCGAGGATGACCGGATAGATTTTGGAGAGCAGATGGTCGTCAACATCAGGGAAACAATATTCCCCTATATTGAACGCATGAAAAAAACCTCGTCAGAAAAAGATCAGGAAGCCTTGATTGAAGTGATCGAACGAAACCTTCAGGATATTGCATCGCCGTTTATGCGCGATCTCTCAAAAACATTGCACAAGCTCACCCCCTCGGAAATCCAGATCATAAACCTGATCAGGCATAACAAAAAAACAAAGGAGATAGCCGAGTTTTTAAACGTTTCCACTCGAACAGTTGAAACCCACCGGGACAATATCAGAAAGAAACTCGGCATCAAGAGACAGAAAACCAACCTCAAATCCTATCTTTTGTCCATTGAATCAGATGGTGCCTGATCGTTTGTGAACCCGACGCGGTATCCAATCCGGCAATGAGAACCTTCATGGCATGGATTCATGTGCCATCACGGATGACGCCAAAGACGCTGATGGTGAACTCAGGGGTTAAGCTGCTGCTGGTTTTTATATGAACCTTATCGATAAACCAGCCCGTGTCTTTTTTTGTATTGTAGATGGTCAGCAGATATTCCTCACCGTCGGGCTGCTTTATTTCTGTCAGGTCGTACCGGATATTATCCCCTTTTTCAGCCTCGATCGAAGTTATCTCAAACGGATTTTCTTTTGATGGTGAAAGAGTCACGGTTTGTTTAATTTCTTCACCTGCAGTGCCGGTCAATCGTGCAGTGGTTGAAGAGAGGTCATTCCTGGCCTCGACGTCTCCTGAGATCATCAGCCTGATTTCCGGGGTGTGGCTGTCATTTGTCCGCACAAGGATAGACTTGCTTACATGCTTGCCTGCATAGCCTTTTGTATCAAAGGAAATAAGAATGATATCCTCACCGCCGGGAGGAATCTGTTTCGGATACGAAACAGCTGTGCACCCTCAATCGGTTCTCACCTCAAGTATATCCAGGGGGGATAAGCCCCTGTTGTGCACCACAAAGCTATGCTGCACGTGCGCCCCTTCGTGAACTGCCTGAAAGTCAGCCGTTGTCTCAGGCATAAAAAGTCCCGGTGCACCGGGTGTTTCAGCCCTGGCCGAATGATATCCCTGCCCATACAGCAGCATGAAGAACAGAAGTATACCAGTCGAGAAATATTTTGATCTCATTATAGAAAAACCTCCTCACCGCCATCGACAATCCGTGTTTATCGCGCCTGCTTAATTTCTCCCGTAGATCCGTTCTCTCTCATACCGGAAAAACCCGTCAATTTCCTCGAGTTCGATTGTTCGTGCCTCATGTTTGAAATATCTTTCTCGAAGCTCATTGAGGTGTTCATCGAGTTGTGGCCCTTCATATTCCTGGACGATCCGATCACGTTCACTCATATACTTCAGACCGTTATCCCAGCGTCGATCGCGATTTTCGTCCAGGGCTTCCATTTCTGCAACCTGTTCCTGCGTGTAGCCCATCTCGCTGCGAATTCTGTTTATTTCCTGTTTGCGCTGGTCCGGGTCCAGTTGCCTGAGTTCTTCCTGGACGGAATCGATCCCAAAGAAAACCTTGGCAAGCATATCGGTATTTCCCAGTATATATGCCTCGGGAGAGTCTTCATATGCCTGGATAAGCGAACTCTTATACACAAAGAGCTTTTCATCCATCGTCGTATCATGTGATCCGTCCAGCAGGCGTATGGTATCGCGCATTTCCTGTTTTCTCTTTTCATATGCCAATACTTCTTCCGACCATATGTCTTCTGCTTCGTCCCCGAAGAACTCCTTTCTTTTCTTCCAGACAAGGCCCTGTTTTTCGAGTTCATTCATTTGAGAAAACAGGTGGGTGTTTTCATCGACCCACCGGTTGTATTGCTCCAGTTTTTCCAGTGTCAGCATGATTTCATCAGCCAGATCTGGGAATGCCCGCTTGAGGATGACATAAAATCGTTCATCCCCGTCTTTTGGATAGAGCCCTGTCAAAAAGTTCTTGATTTTGAGAAGGAGCACCTGTGTGCTTTTTTCCGAGATGGTCTTGCCGTAAAATTGCTGCAATTCCTTTACGAGCCGGTCCTCCAGTGACAACCCTCCCTTTGTATCAAGGGTTCGTCTCGAATACTTATTTTTCAGAAGGCTACTGGAATCCGGCGTGGACGTGTCTGCAAGTATCGAATCAGCGCCTTCAACTGCCTGCTCATTATCTTCGAAGGGATATTCGGCATCCGACTGGTTTGTAAGGTAAAGATAACCAAAAATCAGTGCTGAAAATAGTATGGCGCCAGTTATAAATACTCCTGTTAGCTTCAAGTTTCCAACAAAGGGCGGTTTCATGCATCTCCTCCGGCACTATATCATGGCCGATAAGCAAAACGAATTCGGCAAAAAAAAACATCAATAAGTTAACGCAGCACCTTGTGTATATTACGCGTTTCGGGTTTATTTATCAGCCGAAAAATAAAAGGGGCACGGGGCTTTTGCAAAGCTCCCGTGCCTCGGTATTGTCTTTTGTGGTACACGAGTTACGTTTAAACAGTGTAGTGCTGCCTGTGCCTGTTTATTGTTAAAGCAGAGGTGCCAGTACCGGCCAGATCAGATTCGCCAGTTTCTGCGAGCCCGATGTTGTGGGGTGAATGGCGTCTGACTTTATATCCGAATCCTTGATGGTCGAGCGCGGGTCAATGAACGTGCAGTTCACTGCTGAATTCTGGCATGCCTGTGCGAGCCTTACATCGCCATAATCAATAGCCTCTTCCAGGTCATCGAGCTGCATGAGCCAGGTATCTTTTGTGTAGTAGTATCCCTGATAAATGACATGGTCAACGCCGTCGGCATACATATCGTTCAGCAGGTTTACCGTCTCGACATAGATGTCATCGATGAAGCTTTTACAGCTGCTTGAAAGCTTGCCCCACTCATACCACTGTGTTTTGCAGTCATAAGGATCAAAGGCTATTGCCGGCAACAAAATATCATTTCCCCCGCCATCCATGAAGATTATGTCGATGTCAGGATTATCACTTCTTGCCGTGTTATACTGGCTGGCAACCGATGGCGCTAAGACTCCGCCCGTTATCTCGGCGCCTGAAACAGCATAGCGGCGGAAGGTCTGGCCGGCATATGCATGGAGAAAATCCTGAATTTCCCCGGACAAGGCAAAGATTGAATCGCCAATATTCACCACCTGGTTGTTGTCGGCATTCCGTATCCAGGGCACGCTGGCAACAAATCCGCAGCCGATTAGGGTTAAGGCAAACAGCGACACGACAAATAACCGTATTAATTTACTCGACTTACCTGCAATACGATTCATGTTTCCCCTCCTCTTTCAATTAATGGATTAGAATGAATAAACTGAACCTATTTTAGTGTTAAATATCTCTAACTTGCCTCCAAAACACAATACTGAAAAATTACAGAAGTAATACGGAGAAAATCTACGTAGTGCCAGGTTCATCCTATAGTGAACATACCTTCTCAGCGCCTGCATCACCCCAACCTTCGTACCCAGGACTGTAGGTCATGCTGCGATCCGCCGAGGCGGAGAGCTGCTTGACATTCCACGAGAGGAGTGTGGCACCACCATCCGGAGAGGTCGCGGCTGAACCCGCTCCTACAGTGTCATCAGCTACAAACCTTCTGTAGGAGCAGGTTCAGCGGCGACTGGATCTCCTCCAAAACAACGGTCCTGCCAAGGCACCGGCTGAACCCGCTCCTACAGGGGTTTTATTCTGACTACTGAATTCTGTCTTTCAAATTCGAAATCTTTCCCCTTCTGCCTGGCATCACGTTCCCCCATGCTCGGACAACAAGACTGTATGTCATGCTGCGGTCCGCCGCGGCGGAGAGTTGCTTGACATTCCACCAGCGGAGGCAAGCACACGCT
>JAHDOV010000044.1 GCA_018434685.1 Deltaproteobacteria bacterium | reverse complement strand
TATGGGAATGAGAAAACGATATCTGCATATGTGAGAGAGCAGGGTCGGGAAAAAGAATATAAAAAGATTCATACTGAGCAACTGACGTTATTCGAGTAGGTTTTGGATACCTCGCAGCTTGCTGCGGGGTAGTTCATTTCAACAAGTTCTTAAAATGTCATAAAACTCCCCCAAACGCTTTTTACCGGATTATGCAAAGGTCTAAAGGTATCAACATGCCAAATATTAAAGGTAAATGTAATATCTGCGGCAACAACGTTGACTTCATCGATGTTGACCCTTCCCGCCTACGCGAAAGCTTCCGGTGTCCTGTATGTGATTCATCAAGTCGAAACAGGCTTCTCATTTACTCACTTGGGTTGTTCTTCGGTCTTTCCATAGAAAAATTGATTTCCAGCAACCCACACAAAGACATTAAAATCTTTGAAGCAAGTGGAGTCTCAAAATATGTTACCTACCTCTCCAAATCATTCGATTATATTAATACGAAATATGACTCCGATGAGTTGAAAAAAGCTGATTTCGACCATGAAAGATATGCAGATCTTCAAAACTTGCATTTTGATAACGATTCATTCCATGTGGTCATCACTGCTGACGTTTTAGAGCATGTTCGCTTATATGAGGCCGCACTGAAAGAAATATACAGGGTACTGAAACCTGAGGGCATCTTTCTTCTTCAGATACCATATAATCATTCCAGAGAAGAAACAATTACTCGTGTCGAAATAGCTGGTGATGAAGATATCCATCTTTTACCCCCCGTCTATCATGGCGGCCATACACTTGTTTATCGAGACTACGGCAGAGACCTGCTGCAGCTCGTGAGGGATATTGGCTTTACTGTGGTCTATTTTGAGATCGAATTATTGCACTACGGTATTCCACGGCAATATATGATTATCGGCAGCAAAGCACCATATTTCAATATGACCCCAGTGTTTACCCATTCACCCGTAAAAGCCTCTGGTGGAATTTCAAAAATTATAAATTCTTTCTCGTATAATCTGACGAAAAGACTGAGAGATCGGTTTAGATAACCAAGGTCATACACCCCAAAACCCATGTACACAAAGGCCTCGATAATATACCGGACAAAAAATGGTGAGCACTTGCTAAGAAGATCGCTTGATTCGTTTTTCTCACAAGAAGCACCATTCGAATATGAAGTACTGGCAGTCGACTCCGGTTCCACCAAAGGCACCGTGGAGGTGATGAAAAAATGTTATAGTGACCCTCTCATGGACTGTACCAGTGATAAGCGGTAAAATTGGGAAAAGAGGTATTTGATGAGTGATGTTACTTTCAGCAATTCAGTGGACATTATCATGCCCACATATAACCCAGATCTAACACTGGTCAAAAGAGCCATCGCCAGCATAGTTGATCAGACTTATAAGGAATGGAAGCTCTTCATAGTAAATGACGGCGGCGAAGCTGAGCTCTCGGGCATAGTCAAAGAGTTCAATGATGAGCGCATCAATTATTATGTAATACCTCACAAAGGCAAACCCGGTGCTCTCAACTTTGCCATCAGTAAGGGTGCAGCAAAATACATAGCCTACCTCGATGACGACGACATCTGGTATCCAAACCATCTTGAAACTGCCATCTCGTACATGACAGAAAACAATGTGCGTTTTCTTCATACCGATGCCCATGAGATATATGTCACCAGAGAAGGAGAAAACTTCAAAGAAGTATCAAGAGGAAGCCTTAACAAGGGAATCATCACGGATATTACCATGTGGCATATAAGTCATATAAACGCAGTTCATGAGAGGTCACTTCTGGAAGATGCCGGCAGCTATGATGAGAATAGAAGCTTTTTTATAGATTGGGACATGTTCCAAAGACTTGCTAAGCATGCAAAACCTTACCATCTGAAGGTAATTACATGTGAACACTACATGTATCTTGATGGGAAAAAATCCGAAACCAACATAATAAGCAGCATCCACAAAAATGATGCAGCACTTTCAAGAAAGGCTCATCATGAGATGTTCAAGAGGGCTTTCGAGATTCTTTCGGCTGACGACTATGTGGAACTCCTCAATGACTGGCAGGTTAAAGATGCACAAATAAATCAGATGATCGAAAAATTGAATCGGATTTATCATTCAAGGATATGGCGATGGGGAAGCAAATTTATTGGTTTTCTAAGGGTGCTTGTGCCTGAAAACAGTTTGAGACGAAAGGTTATTTTGAAAGGTACCCAACCTCTTAGAAAAATTATGCGCGGACTAAAGAACACAAAATTATCAAATATTTGATATGGACCTTACACTGTCAGAAATGCAAAGAAACACCTACTTAATAGAAATTGAACAATAAATTAGGTAATTGCGCCCACATTATTGGAATATTGTATGAATGGAGCAATAAAATGAAAGGTCCCCGGTTTCAATTACTATAATGAAAGTCAGTGTCATCATCCCAGCATATAACCACGAGGAGTATATCGGCGCTGCTATCGAGAGCGTACTGAACCAGACATTCGGTGATTTCGAACTAATAATAATCAACGATGGTTCTATCGACAAAACCGAGCAGGTAATCCAATCCTATCATGACCCGAAGATTAGGTACTTTTCACAAGAAAATCAGGGAGCACACAATACCATCAACAGAGGTATATCACTTGCCAAGGGTGATTATATCAGCATTTTGAATTCCGATGATGTGTACCATATCGAACGGCTGGAAAAGTGTGTTCATTTTTTGGAAGCAAACAGGGATTATCCAGTTGTGATAACACTGATTGAAGGAATAGACAGCAAGGGTAACTTTCTTGAGAGAAAATCAACACAAAACATATTCTCCTGGTCTAATGAGGCGAAAAAGATTTCTGCAAGGTTAATAAACAAGGCACCTTGGATTTCAGCAGCTTTAAAGACAGCACTACGGCACTTTACCTGGTTGAATAAAATACTGTCGGATAAAACGCTGCGGGGCTCTGCCTGGTTGAATTGGTATCAAGATGTTCTAAAAATATTCGAAGAGAAAGATTTCCTGTTAGCAGCGTTTACCCAAAATGTTCTCGTCACCACATCCAATTACTTCATGAGGAAAGATGTATTTCAGGAAGTTGGGATATTCAGGTCTCTACGATATGCGCATGACTGGGATATGCTGTTGCAGCTGGCTCAGCATTATAAGATCCATCTACTTAAGAAGTGCTTGCTTGAATATCGAGTTCATGAATACAACACAATAGTCGAATCCGGGAGTATGGTAAAAACCAGGTTTGAAGTGAACTGGCTCATTGCAGAAAATATCCGGACATTACCCAGCTATTTTGATATTGCTGGCTTAATTGATGCTCTTGGGCTTAACAGATGGATATCGTTCGAAGTACTTGCAATGCTCTTGATGATGAATGACGAGTCTCAAAGGAATGACTTGTTAGACTTTTCTCACCCACTAACCTTAAAGATGCTCCTGAAGCTAACAGATCTGGCCAAAAGTTGACTGGATTATATATAGTAATGTGAAGATTATCAATATAATCCGACAATGAAGATCACACTAATAGTTCACCAGTTTCTGCCAGAGTTCTCAACCGGGACTGAGGTATTGACCTATCAGACAGCCAAGGAGTTCCAGAGGCGCGGCCATAATGTGGAGGTCATTACCGGCTTTCCTGCAGAAATTTCTGATGCACAAGAAAAGCCCTTCACTGCATACGAATACGACGGACTGCCTGTCCACTGTTACAACTATAATGTACATGTCATATCGCCCAATACAAACTTTGTGGATTTTTCCAACAACAATCTCTCGTTCAAAATTTATTTCAGGGAATATGTAAACAACACTAAGCCGGATATTGTCCACATCTTTCATCCTATGAGGACAACTGTTTCAACCATAGAAGTCTGCAATGAGTACAATATTCCTGTGGTCTTCACACCGACAGATTTCTGGACCATCTGCATTAAAACCCAGTTGAGGATGCCTGATAACACACTCTGCCTCGGACCTGACCCGGATGGTGTAAATTGCATCCGGCACGTTGTTTCGGCATCAGCAGCCGACCGGCTCCCTGGCTGGGCAATAAAGATATTCAATGCTCTTCCTGATAAACTCATCGCATCTCTCAGCCGTATGACAGGCAAGGATTGGTGGCCTGATAAGCGTTTGAGCCCCAACCTCTCTTATCTGGCTAGACGCAAAGAATTTATTATGGAGCGTATAAACCGGCTTGACCGGGTGATGGTCCCTGCCAGGTTCATGGAAAAGATGTTGGTTCAAAATGGCCTGAATCAGGATCTCACCAGTTTTATTCCTTTCGGGATCAACGCCCAGCCCTTTGAAAATATACCTCAAAAGCGCAACAATGAAAGGTGTGTGTTCGGTTTCATCGGCACCTTTCTAGAACACAAGGGTGCGCATATCCTTATTGAGGCGGCACGGCTCATCCCCGAAAACATTCCCTTTGAGATTAGACTCTATGGAAACCCTGATGTAGATCCGACATATACGCAAAGGCTGAAGAATCTGATTGCAGGAGACACAAGGATACAATTCTGCGGGACATTCCCGAATGACCAGATAGGTGAAGTGTTCTCTGGAATCGATGCGCTTGTAGTCCCTTCAATCTGGTATGAGAATACCCCGCTTGTGATGTATTCTGCCCATGCTGCAAAAGTCCCTGTGATCGGGACAGATCTCGGTGGTATCTCGGAAGTGGTACATCATGAAGAGAATGGGCTTGTGTTCGAGAAAGGAGACTCTTATGGGCTCAGTCTATTGATGAAAAAAGTCATAGAGGACAGGACAATCCTATCCAAATTAGCGACTAGAATAGAACCTCCTCAATCCATTCCGGCTTATGTGGACAGAGTGGAGGAGGTATATACCGAAGTTCTTGAGAAAAAGAACGCTCGATAAGCCCCGGCAACCCCATGAATACACCGCCTCGAATATCTATTGCCCTTTGTACGTATAATGGAGAGAAATACCTCAGAGAGCAACTGGAGAGTTTCGTTCAACAATCACTAACCCCGTATGAGCTGGTGGTATGGGATGACGCCTCCACAGATTCGACAATAGGAATATTGGAAGAGTTCATTCGTGAAGCGCCATTCCATGTGAGACTTTTACGCAATAAAGATAATCTTGGTGTTGTAAGAAGTTTTTCTCAGGCAATAAAGTTATGCAGGGGTGAGTATGTAGCATTATCCGATCAGGATGACATCTGGCTTCCTGATAAACTCGAAGCTTCTTACCAGAGAATACAGCAGGCTGAACGTGACTTTGGAGCAGACATACCGCTGTTGATTCACACAGATCTCCGGCTCATAGATGCTGAAGGGAGCGAAATCGCGCCGTCATTTATGAAATTCCAAAGATTGAGGCATGTGGATGTTGATACATTGAAAACTATTCTGGCACGAAATTTTGTTACGGGATGTACATGCCTCTGTAACAGAGTGCTAATAAATCAGAGTCTGCCTATTCCTGAAAACATCTTTATGCATGACTGGTGGATTGCTTTGATTGCTGCGTGTCGTGGGCATATTCTATTCATACCAGAAGCAAAAGTCCTTTACAGGCAGCACACATCAAATGTTCTAGGCGCTAAAAACCCATATTACCATAATATTAAAGAATTAATTAATCATTCCACGCCTAATAAGGCTGCTGCTACAATACTGTATTTATACCACGCAGCAAAGGAATTAGAAAATCATCTAAACAATCTTTCCTGTGAAGTGCCAACATTTATTGATAGCTATATTAATGCACTGCAAAAAGGGGGGATATTAAATGCGTTCACTGTACTATTCTCTATCAAGGTTCGCACCCAGGGATTTATTCCTAATCTTCTCTTTTTTTATCGTATAGCCAGGGGGCAGCACATTAAATTCATAATTTCTGATGACAGTGAACCCATCTGATAATCTCAAGTCATAATTACTGCAATATCTTAATGAGACCTTTGCATAATAGTATAAACTACACCTATTTGTCATTCCCGCGCAGGCGGGCTTGTCCTCGAAGGGGGAAATCCAGTCTCATCAATAGTTTTCTGGATTTCGGGTCAAGCCCGGAATGACAGCATAGGTAATTGTGCAAAGCTCTCTTAATGAGTCCCAATAATGCCCGTACATTTTCTCAACTAGATTAGAAATGCATATCTTAATGATCAGCACATCCTACCCCGAAGATTTTAGGGACTGGCGCGGGGTTTTTATAAAAAACATGGTGTGGAGCCTGTCAAACAAAAACGGTGTTTCTCTTTCCCTCTGGTCACCGCCCGGTGAGAAGCCGCAGGGGGTGTCTTACGCCCCGTTACCTGAAGAATCAGAATGGTTGAGAAACCTGATGAATGCCGGTGGCATTGCCCATGTAATTCGGAGCCGACGCTTGGTAAGTGTGGGCATGATTGTGAAACTCCTGTACCTGCTTCGCCGGGCTTATAAGAGAGAGACAACTATCGATGTCATCCATGTGAACTGGCTGCAAAATGCCATTCCGCTGTGGGGAATACGAAAACCGGCTGTTATCAGTGTGCTCGGCAACGACTTTGGTCTGCTGGACCTGCCAGGAATGACAAAACTACTTCGGTGGGTCATTTCACAGAGAAAGTGCATCCTTGCGCCCAATGGTGAATGGATGGTCCCGGAGTTAGAAAGACGCTTTGGTGATATCGCTCAGGTTTGTTATATACCATTTGGTGTAGATTCATCCTGGCTATCGATAAAAAGAGAGCCGGATCTTGAGCAACCCAGAAAATGGCTGGTAATCTCACGAGTGACAGTGAACAAGATCGGTCCTTTGTTTGACTGGGGTATGGACTTTTTCAAGAAAAACGATGAGCTTCACCTCTTTGGGCCACTACAAGCAGACATCACTGTTCCCGAATGGGTGAATTATCATGGTCCAGCCACGCCGGCAGAACTGCTGGAACAGTGGTTCCCCCAAGCTGCGGGGCTTATAACCCTCAGCCGACACGATGAAGGACGTCCGCAGGTTATACTCGAGACAATGGCATCCGGGCTCCCTGTTCTGGCATCAGACATCTCAGCACATGCTAATGTAATAACACATAAAAAATCCGGTTGGCTGGCATCATCCAGGGAAGATTTCCATGAAGGCCTCGTGTGGCTTAGTAAACCGTCAAACAATAATCGTACAGGAAAAGCTGCACGGGAATGGATCCTCCAGGATATCGGCACATGGGATGATTGTGCAGACCGCTACATTGAAGCGTATCAATCCGTAATTAAAAGGTAAATCTCTCCCATGAATAATCCAAAATGCTCTGTATGTATAGCCAACTATAATGGGATCGATGTCATAGGTCCTTGTTTGGAATCACTGTGTAACCAGGATAGTGATGTCCCTATAGAGATAATTATTCATGACGACGCCTCTACTGACGGATCCGTTGAATTCATAAGAAAAAATTATCCTGGCGTATTATTATTGACCAGCGAGAAGAACATCGGATTCTGTGCGAGTAATAACCGCATGGTGGATGCTGCTCAAGGTGAATATGTGCTGATTCTGAACAATGACCTGGAACTTCATAAAAATGCAATAAAAACCCTATACAATTTCTCCCGGGAAAATGACAAAACCGGGATACTCACCCTCCCGCAGTATAATGCAGGCACCGGGGATCTTATCGACATCGGCGAGCTGCTGGATCCTTTCATGAACGCGGTCCCGAATAAATCCTATGAAAGAAACAACGTTGCCATGGTGATCGGCGCATGCATGTGGATGAAGAAATCCCTGTGGATAGAGCTGGGCGGTTTTCCCGAATGGTTTGAAAGCCTCGCAGAAGATATGTACCTGTGCTGTGTGGCAAGGCTCATGGGGTATCCTGTAATTGCCCTTGCCGACTCCGGATACGACCACTGGGTCGGCAAAAGCCTCGGTGGCGGGAAAGTTGTTGAAAACAGACTGCAGACGAGCTTTAAGAGGAGGAGCCTGAGCGAACGGAACAAGAGTTTTGTACTGTGTTTATATTACCCCACGATTCTCCTGTCCATCATTCTGCCGCTGCACCTCATTCTTCTCATCGTGGAGGGCATTGCCCTGTCTCTCGTCAAGAAAGACCCGCAAATCTTCCGAAAAATATATGTGTCCTGTCTTAGATCTCTTTGGCTTCAACGCAGACGGATTATTAACCTGCGCCGAATAATCCAGAAACAAAGCATCATTCCATTGAGGCAACTTCTTTCCTGCCATACTTGTGTGCCATATAAGTTGAACATGCTTATGAAGTATGGTCTCCCCTTCATCGAGTAAGTTCCCTTCAAATTTTCTCATAGACCAGTTCGTCTATATATCCTATGTAATTCACCCCCCATGGGGGATTGTCTGTCGGTAAACAGGTTTTAGGGCATATTCCTCGACATTAACAGGCTGCAATCTCCTGTTTATTGAGTTTTAGTTTGGGGATTGTATCGAGGTTGTGAAGGTGATAATTAAAGAAGAAGCTTTGAAGTTTTGACGATGATTTTTATTTATTTAAATTAGGATGGGCTGTTTTTCTTATTTCGAATGGATACACATTCAGTTATGAAGAAGAGAGTTAAGAGTAAGGTAGTGGTGGCGGCGGAACCGGCACCGCGTTTGAATGAGGCAGGAGTAACATCAGCGAGTTCCAGGCGATTTTGTGTTCTGCTGTTATCAATAGTAGTGCCTGTAGTTATCGTAGCGCTTATCTACTCGAATACTTTAGAGGCGCCCTTTATTTATGATGACATAGGGAACATATCAGAGAACCGGAACATACAACTAACCGCGATCAGTACAGAAGGTTTGTTGGATGCGGCATTTAAGAGTCGCTGTTCGAGGCGTCCAATACCGAATATCAGTTTTGCAATGAACTATTATTTTCACCGGTATGATATGGCTGGTTATCATGTGGTGAATATTTTGATTCACATTGTCACGGGTTTTCTGCTGTTTTTCTTGATCAAGGAGACCTTGGAGCTTTCGCGGAGGAAGTCGCCGGGTCTATTAATACAGGATTCAATAAGCGTGAGTATGGTCACGTTTTTTGCAGTGTTGGTGTGGATGGTGCATCCTCTTCACACGCAATCTATCACCTATGTTGTGCAGCGGATGACGAGCATGGCTGGGATGTTTTATGTGTTATCGCTGGTGCTGTATGTACGGGGGCGTTTGACTGCAATTTATTTGAAGAAGGGGTTGTTCTATGGTGGGAGCATAGGGGCAGGTTTACTGGCGATAGGTTCGAAGGAGATCGCAGTGACGTTGCCGGTTTTTGTATTTTTGTATGAGTGGTATTTTTTCCAGGATTTGGACAGGGGTTGGCTGAAACGGAATATACTACGGTTCTCGGTAGTAGTCGTTGTTTTTGTTATTTTAGGTTTTGTTTATACGGTGGGGAATTCGCTTGAGGTAGTACTTTCGGGGTATGAGAGGCGTGATTTCACGTTAGGGCAGAGGGTGCTGACCGAGTTTCGGGTAGTGATGCACTACCTGAGTCTGGTGGTATTGCCGCATCCATCGCGATTGAACCTGGACTATGATTTTCCGCTTTCGTATTCATTGTTTTATCCGTTAAGCACCCTGCTTTCCATTTCAGCTATCATTATATTAGTTGCCCTGGCGGTAGTTATTGCGAAGAGGGATCGGGTTATCTCGTTTGCGGTAGTATGGTTATTGGGGAATCTGGTTATTGAGTCGTCGGTGATACCATTGGAACTGGTGTATGAGCACCGGATGTACTTGCCGAGCATGTTTGTGATTCCGGTGATTGTTTTGCTGGTGATTAGGTACGTGAAGCCCAAGTGGGTGGGTATTACCACCATTTGTGTTTTGGTATCTGTGTGCTCGCTTTGGACGTATCAGAGAAATAGTGTCTGGGCCAGCGAGGAGTCCCTCTGGAGAGACTGCATAAAAAAATCCCC
>JAHDOV010000023.1 GCA_018434685.1 Deltaproteobacteria bacterium | reverse complement strand
TGCTCTCCTGGTCAGAGGATAATACGCTTCGATTATGGGACAGCAGGAGCGGTGAGTGCCTGGCGACACTTGAAGGCCACACGGGTTGTGTCAGGGGTGCCATGGAGCTTTCTGATGGGCGAATGCTCTCCTGGTCATATGATAAGACGCTTCGATTATGGGACAGCGGGAGCGGTGTCTGCCTTGCGACACTTGAAGGGCACACGAATAGCGTAAATGGTTCCATGGAGCTGACTGATGGACGACTGCTATCCTGGTCATGGGATAATACGCTTCGATTATGGGACAGCCGGAGCGGTGAGTGCCTGGCGACACTTGAAGGCCACAAGAATTGGGTCCGTGGTGCCATGGAACTGTCTGATGGGCGACTGCTCTCCTGGTCATTGGATAATACGCTTCGGTTATGGGACAGCCGTAACGGTGTGTGCCTTTGGATGAAAACGAAGAAGGAAGTTAACAAAAATCATCCGGAATGGAAACTTGCCATTGACAAGAAAAGAATTCCTGATTGCGGTATTGGAGAGTTCAACATTACTCCATCGAATCAAAAACGCTCAGCTAGACTACATCTAAGAACCTCGACAGGTTCACTTGCTACCTGGAACTCTGAAGTTACTCTACAAACACGAAATCTTTTTCAGAACGGTACTGTTGTCGTAACCCTTGATTCCGGCCAAGTTTGTTTTCTAAATCTATATCATGGCAATCGCCGGATATCTCTAGATGAACTGGAAGCGCTACTACGAAGCGAAGGAAGAATTAAGATGGAAGAATGAATGACAAAGGATGACAAAGTAGATGATGGCACAGGTGATGAACAATTATGGAACATCATGAATTGACATTTCGTGTATTCGTCAGCTCGATGTTCAGCGATCTTAAGGCTGAAAGGGATGTGATGCAGAGGGACGTATTCCCCTGTCCCAGCGAGTACTGCCAGGAGCACGGTGCGCGGTTCCAGGCGATTGACCTACGCTGGGGCGTACCGGAAAAGGGAGCAGATGGAGAACTGGCAAACTCCTGGGAGTACTGCCGGCAATGGATCGACCGGGTCGAGCCGTTCTTCGTCTGCATCCTCGGCCAGCGCTATGGTTGGGTGCCCGAACCACATCACTTCCGCGACAACGCCGACAAGCAACGACAGAAACATGAACCGCGTTCCATCACCGACCTCGAAGTCCGCCACGCAGTCCTCGACCAACCTCAGTTTGTGACTGAATCATGAAAACCACCAATCAATCGCGCATTTTCATAAGCTACAGCCACCGGGGAAACGGACCGGAATGGAGAGCATGGCTACTTCGACACCTCGGTGTCTTTGAGCGACATCATCTCCTTGATATGTGGCACGACGGCAAGATACGTATCTGTTCCTACTGGGACGACGACATCACACAGGCCATGAGCAGTGCCCGATTGGCGGTTGTGCTGCTTACCCCTGAAGCTCTCGAATCCCAGTACATCCTTGAGAAGGAATTCCCATTCCTCCGCGAGCGCCAGCAACACGACAAGCTTCCGGTGTTCCCGGTGATCTGTGAATCGTGTGGCTGGAAAGTTCATGATTGGTTGCGAGCGACTCAGGCACCAAATGAATCGAATCCCATCTCACCACTCACCGAAGCCGAACAGAACCATATCTTCCGTAAACTCGCCACCGACATCGCAACAGAAATTAGCCGCGTTGCGCTTGCCGAATTGCCGAAGTCTGACCAGCCTCCACCGTCTGACCACATCTACCTCGAGAAGTTCCCGCTTACCCGCAGCCCCGGTCTGCGCGAGGAGAAACTCATCGGCCGGGAACAGGAACTCGCCCTCTTCGACCTCGCCTTCGCGCAACCGCACACCGCCATCGTTTCCCTCGTCGCGTGGGGCGGCGTGGGCAAGACCATGCTCGTCCAACACTGGCTCCAGCGCCTCCAACGCGAGGGTTGGTTCGGCGCGCAGCGCGTCTATGCGTGGAGTTTCTATAGTCAGGGCACCAAGGAAGACCGGCAGGCCTCCGAAGACATGTTCATCGCCCACGCCATCGAATGGTTCGGCGTGCAATGCGAGTTGACGCTCTCGGCGTGGGAGAAAGGCCGCCTCCTCGCCGAAGCCGTCGCCCGCGAACGCACACTGCTCATCCTCGACGGCATCGAACCACTCCAATACCCGCCCGGCCCGATGGGTGGCCAACTCCGCGCCCCCGGCGTGCAGAGCCTGCTGAAGCACCTTGCACGCAAGGCCAACACCGGTGAACAACGCGGCCTCTGCCTCATCACTACCCGCGAACCACTCACCGACCTCGCCGATTTCCAACGTCGTGAAGGTTCGCCGTGGGGCAGTGTCCTCCGCGTCGACCTTGGCAACCTTACGGACGAAGCCGGCGCCGCACTGCTCCATCACGCCGGTGCCAACCGGGCCGGCGCGGCGGGGATCAAAAACGACGACAAGGAACTTCTCGCCGCCAGTCGGGAAGTGGACGGCCACGCCCTCACGCTCAACCTGCTGGGTCGCTTCCTCGCCCGTGCTCACGGCGGCGACATTCGCCGCCGCGACTTGGTGAAATTCGAGGAAGCCGACCGCGAGGAGCAAGGGGGCACGACCTTCAGAATGCTCGCTGCTTTCGAGAACTGGTTTAACCGCGGAAGTGAGATTTATAGGCAGCAACTCGCCGTTCTGCGTATCCTAGGTTTGTTTGACCGCCCTGCTGACGCTGGTTGTATCGCTGCATTGCGAAGCCCTCCCTCAATAGCAGGTCTGACCGACTCGCTATTTACGTCTCAACTGAATGGAGGGTCTAGTCATAGTATCGTAGAACCAATCCTCGAAGAAGACTGGAATGTGGCAACTTCATCTCTCGCTGAGTTTGGTCTCCTGACCATTGAAGCCAATGATGATTCTGCACGCTCGCTCGACTGCCATCCACTAATTCGAGAGCACTTCGCCAAGCATCTTATCGAGACATCCGTAAATAGTTGGCGTGTAGCACACCGGCGACTTTGTGAGCATCTTGCGAATACTTCAGAATTTCAGCCAGAACGACTCTCAGATTTGCTGCCGCTATGCCAATCGGTGATCCACGGGTGCAAAGCAGGTCTGGCTGTCGAGATGTTTAGCAATATCTATTATCCTCGCATTGACCGCGGACAAGGATTACTGTGGCGTAGATTTGGCGCCTTTGACATTACGCTGCAAACTTTGTCGGCATTCTTTCGAGAGAAGTGGACCCAGCCAAGAGGATTAGGCATAGCGCCAGATTGGATGCGTAATGAAGTTGCGTTGTGCCTCCGGGCATCTGGAAGACTTCACGAGGCCATAGCGCCTTTGCGAACTAGCATGGAGAACGCCTTTGACTCGAACGAATGGAACGAGGCGGCAATTCGTGCCCGCAACTTAAGTGAATTGGAACTAGAGGTCGGTGATATCGCTGATGCGGTGACAACGATTGACAAGGCTGGTAAGTATGCGGACAAAAGCGGCGTAAAGTCTCATTGCATCAGCATACTCGCAGCAAATGCGAACGCACTTAACCAAGCCGGTCAAGGAATGGAAGCGTTTGCTCTCTTCATCGCAACGCTGGAACTTCACGGTGCTGAGTCCCTCTTGCCAGACCAAATATCAGAATTTCAATTCTGTGACCTCTACCTGTCTCCAGTCGAAAGAGAGGCATGGCAAGTAATGTTAGAACACCGATCGTCAATGCAATCGCAAGAACCTACGTCAGGACAAGACAGATGCCAACATGATGGTGATGAAATATGGTCTATAGTCTTTGACCGCGCGGCAAAATCCATTCGTGAGACCGCCGGTAAAGCCCAGTGTTCGGTTCTTGGAGTTGCACTCGATCATCTGACAGCAGGACGAGCAACACTTCTACATTCAATATTGGATGGTGAGAAGATTAGTGTTTGTCGTCATCATATCCAGCAAGCGGTCGATGGCCTTGTTCGGTCTCAAAACTACGATGACGTTCCACGCGGCCTTCTTTCACGTGCTTGGATGGACGTTATCGATGGTAAAACTGATACTGCGCGGGCCGACCTCGACGAAGCGTGGGACATCGCCTCTCGCGGGCCGATGCGGCTGCACATGGCCGACATCCACCTTTACCGAGCCCGGCTCTTCTTCCGCGAGAAACCTTACCCATGGAAATTTCCGCAGGACGATCTCGCCGCCGCAGAGAAACTCATCAACGAATGTGGCTACCACCGCCGCGACGTAGAACTGGCCGACGCCAAGCGCGCCATACTGGGTTCTTGATCCATGAACGACAACCATCACATTCGCGACTTCGTTTCCTCGATGTTCCGCAACGTGATTGAGGAAGGACGATCATGAGTGACCAACAATCGAAGATCCGTCTCCGCCACGTCATTCGAGTGTTTGTCAGCTCGACATTCAGTGACTTGAAACATGAGCGGAACGCTTTGGAGGCAGATGCCTTTCCTAAACTGGAACAGCTCTGTCAGCACAATGGATTTCAGTTACAAGCAATTGACCTACGCTGGGGCGTATCAGAGGAAGCGAAACTGGGCCAACATGTGCTGGGGATTCTGGAAAGGAGCTGATCATAGTGGACAAGATATTCATCTCTTATGCACGCGGCGATGATGAGCCGTTTGTAAAGCGGCTCTATGAAAGCCTTACCAAGGCCGGCTTCGATGTCTGGTTCGATCGCGTCTCCATGCCTTCCAGGGCACTTACCTTCCACCAGGAAATCCGCGACGCTATCAACGCCCGGGAGCGGCTGATTCTGGTCGTCGGCCCCAAGGCCATCGTTTCCGACTATGTTACACAGGAATGGCAATTTGCTTACTTCGCTGCCAACAAGTGCGTCAATCCCATCATACGCCTCGATGGCCTGGATGCGGGTGGGAATAGAGTTGACGGTTACTCGCTGATCCCTGAAGACCTGCGGCTGCTCCATGCGGAGGACTTCCGTGACGACTCCCAATTCTCGGTCCACATCGACAACCTCATCCGCCAACTCTCCGAATCAATGCCACCGGTTGGTAAGCTCGTGGCTGTGCCCGAACTGCCGCACGGTTACCAGGCACAACCGGAACGTCTCAAGGTATTGCGAGACCTGTTGCTGCTGGACTTGCAGAAACCTGTGGTCGTCACTGGTGCTGCGGCACGCGTTGGTTTGCAGGGCATGGGGGGCATAGGCAAGAGTGTACTTGCCAACGCTATGGCTCGCCATCCACAGGTGCGCCGCGCGTTTCAGGACGGCATCTACTGGGTCACGCTCGGACAGCAACCCAGAATCGAGGAGCTTCAACGCCAGCTCGCTGTTGCATTGGGTGGAGACGGCCAGTTCGACAACCGACAAACCGGCAAGGAGCAACTCCGCCAACTACTGGCCGACCGAGCCTCACTGATCGTCCTCGATGATGTATGGGAAAGAGACCATGCCGATGCCTTCAACGTTGTCGGTGCTCGCAGCCGGATACTTCTTACTACACGTGATGCTGGATTGGTGACAGCGCTGGCGGCTAAGGAAAACCATTACCGGGTTGAACTGCCCACGCTCGCTGAAGCCCGGGCGATCCTCGGCGGTGCAGCTGAGATACCACAGGAGCAACTCCCACTCGAAGCTGGAGAGATCATAGAGGAATGCGGCCGGTTGCCATTGGCGCTCGCCCTGTGCGGCGGTATGGTCCAGGGAGGTACTTCATGGGCCAGCGTGTTTGAAGCGTTGAGAGAACACGATCTCGAATACCTTTCCATAGAATACCCTGATGAAGCCCAACATCAGAATGCCTGGAAAGCGATGGATATAAGTTTACGTGTCCTGCCTACAGACGAACAACAACGGTTTGCCGAACTTGCTGTATTCGATGCTGATACCGGTGCACCTGATGCCGCCGTTGCAACACTTTGGCAACACACCGCAAACCTTACCCCGCGCCAGAGCGATGCGTTGCTGGCAAAATTCACTCGTCGCTCGCTCGTTCAGCGACCATCCGTCTCCCCTGACCGCGCATCAGCGCGTGTTGATCTACACAACCTGCTCCACCATTTCGCCACCGGTATGGCCACACACCTGTTCGGCTCCATCAACTCGCTGCATCAGCAATTGCTCGATGCCTATCGCAAAGAATGCCCCGACGGCTGGCACACCGGCCCGGATGATGGATACTTCATCCAGAATCTGGTTAAGCATATTGCCGGAATCGGTGATTGGCCTGGAGCCGAGGCGTTGGTGACCGATTTTCCATGGTTGATGCGCAAGTGTGAGTTGGGTCTTCTTGATTCGATTTCTTCGGATTACGCTCTGCTGGCTGAACAGGCACCCGCAGAGGCAATTAAGAGGTTGGATGTCTGGCAAGCCTTTTTCCGTGAGAAGGCGCACATTCTCCGACGAGGAAATGAAGAATGGCCTGTACATAAAATACTTCTACAGCTTGCAATCGAAGATGCCGACGACAGCCCGCTCACGATTGCCGCCGAAAAATGGCTTGAAGAGGATAGGTGCGATTGGATTTGGCTTCGCCGCAATGCACGTCTGGCGCACTTTCAGAAAAACCCATGCCTGGCGACCCTTGAAGGGCATATAAGCTCGGTCAATGGAGCCATGGAACTGAGCGATGGGCGTCTGCTATCGTGGTCAGAGGATGGGGCTCTTCGGATATGGGACAGCCGGAGCGGTAAGTGCCTGGTTACCCTTGATGGGCATACAGGACCGATCATTGGCGCCATTGAGCTTATCGATGGGCGTCTGCTCTCGTGGTCAGAGGATTGGGCTCCTCGTTTATGGGACAGCCGGAGCGGTAAGTGCCTGGCGAACCTTGAAGGGCATACAGACTACGTCAAAGGCGCCCTGAAGCTGGCCGATGGCCGTCTGCTCTCGTGGTCAGAGGATGGGGCTCTTCGGATATGGGACAGCAGGAGCGGTAAGTGCTTGGTTACCCTTGAAGGGCATACAGGTATAATCTACGGTGTCTTAGAGCTTATCGATGGGCGTTTGCTCTCGTGGTCAGGAGATAGGACGCTACGGATATGGGACAGTCATAGCGGTGCGTGCCTGGCGAACCTTGAAGGGCATACAGACTACATCAAAGGTGCCCTGAAGCTGGCCGATGGGAGTCTACTCTCGTGGTCAGGCGATAGGACGCTACGGATATGGGACAGCCGGAGCGGTGCGTGCCTGGCGAGCCTGGAAGGGCATACAGGCCCGATCATTGGCGCCATGGAGCTCAGCAATCAGCGCCTGCTCTCGTGGGGAGACATGAAGCTTCGGTTATGGGACAGCCGGAGCGGTGTTTGCCTGCTTACCCTTGAAGGGCATACAGGTTTGGTCTGGGGTGCCCTGGAGTTAAGCGATGGGCGTCTGCTCTCGTGGGGAGACATGAAGCTACGGTTATGGGACAGCCGGAGCGGTAAGTGCCTGGTTACCCTTGAAGGGCATACGGGTTGGGTCAGTGGTGCCCTGGAACTGACCGACGGACGCCTGCTCTCATGGTCTGGAGATGGGACTCTTCGGATATGGGACAGTCGGAGTGGTACGTGCTTGGTGACCCTTGAAGGGCATAAGGATTTGGTCATGGGTACCCTGGAACTGAGCGATGGACGCCTGCTGTCGTGGTCAATGGATGATACGCTTCGGATATGGGACAGGTGGAGTGGTAAGTGCCTGGTGACCCTTGAAGGGCATAAGGATTTGGTCATGGGTACCCTGGAGCTGGGTGATGGACGCCTGCTCTCGTGGTCAATGGATGATACGCTTCGGATATGGGACAGGTGGCGAGGAGCGTGCCTGGCGACCCTTGAAGGGCATACAGACTCGGTCGCAGGAGTCTTGGAGCTGAGCGATGGACGCCTGCTTTCCTGGTCACGTGATGGGTTGTTTCGGCTATGGGACAGTGGGAGCGGAGCGTGTCTGCAAGTGGAACCGTTAGAGGACGTTAACAGGCATCATCCGGAATTTGGGCTTGCCATTTACGAGAAGAGAAAACCTGACTGTGTTATTGGAGAGTTCTTTATTACTTCATCAAATCAAAGTCGCTCAGCTGAACTATATTTGAGAACATTTGATGGTTCTCTAGCTAACTGGAATTCTGAAGTTCCATTACAAACACGTGAACTTTTTCATGATGGTACTACCGTTGCAACCCTGGAGTCCGGCCAGGTCTGTTTTCTCAACCTTTACCACGGCAATCGCCGCATATCTCTGGATGAATTGGAAGAGCTACTACGAAGCGAAGGAAGAATTAAAAAGGATGACGCAGTAAATGATGGCTCCGGTGCTGAACAATTATGGAACGGCGTGAATTAACATTTCGTGTCTTCGTCAGCTCGACGTTCAACGATCTGAAAGCTGAGAGGAATGCGTTGCAGGAACACGTCTTTCCCCGGCTGCGAGACTACTGCCAGAATCATGGTGCACGGTTCCAGGCTATCGATTTACGCTGGGGCGTTAGCGAGGAAGCCGCTTTAGACCAACATGTACTGGAGCTTCCAGAAAGGAGATGATCAGGTTGAACAGGATATTTTTCTCCTATGCCCGAGGCGATGACGATCCTTTTGTTACACAATTGCACAAAGACTTATTAAAGGCTGGATTTACTGTTTGGTTTGACCGCAAGCCACTGATGTCCCGAGGCTTGACGTTTCATCAGGAAATTAAGAATGCCATCCGAACTGAAATAGATAGGGTAATCTATATAGGTGGACCGAAGGCTGTATTATCGGAAAACGTCCGAGAGGAATGGAAATTCGCACTTGAATGCGATCATATAATCGTTATCCCAATCCTGCGTTTAGGCGATTACAATCAAATCCCTGGCGAACTGAGCCTGCTCCAGTACGAGGATTTCCGCGAAGACTCAAAATATGAACGAGCACTGGCCAGGCTTATCGAAAGATTGAACCAGCCCAACCTTAAGCTCGGAGATCTCTTTGGCGTGCCCAGCCTACCTCTGCATTTCCTTGCGCGCCCTGACCTCATGCGCGAAGTACGCGATGCCCTATTGATCAATCTCCAGAAACCCCAGGTCATCACCGGCGCAGATGCTAAGGTCGGCGTGCAAGGCATGGGTGGTATCGGCAAGTCCGTGCTAGCAGCCGCCTTGGCCCGCAACCGTGAAATCCGTCAATCCTATCCCAATGGCATTGTCTGGGTCGCCTGCGGTCAGCAGCTTTCTGATGATGACCTGCTCAAGCGCCAGCATGACATCGTCAAACATCTGGGCGGCAATGATGAATTTTCATCAGTGTCACAAGGATTGGATGTACTCCGTGAACTACTTGCAACCAAAGCCGTCCTACTCATCCTTGATGATGTGTGGAGTGCTGCCGATATCAAGGCCTTCAACATCATTGGCTCACGTTGCGGAATGCTTGTCACCACCCGTGTCTCTGGCATTTTCCACAGTCTCAACTTCGAATTGGTGAGCTTATCACTCTCCGCTGAACATGAAGCACTGATATTGCTTGCCGATGCCGCAAACATAGCGCCCACAGCCCTACCACCCGAGGCTCTTGAAGTAGCACGGGCGTGCGGCTATTTGCCCTTTGCCCTTTCGTTCTGCGGAAGCCTGGCTAGGGAACACGGCGGTGACTTCCGTTATGTGTTAGAGCATCTACACAAGGCTGATCTGGGAAAAATTACTGATCGAGAACCGTTCAATAAAGAACAAAGCAGCATCTTGGTCGCAATGAGAGCCAGCGTGGAGATGTTATCTTCAGACGAGCAGAAACGCTTCGCCGAATTGGCTATCTTCAATCCCGACTGGCCTGTACCCGAGGCCTCTGTAGCAACACTTTGGCAACTTACTGGCAACCTTGACAACCTAGATACGGAAGATCTTCTTATTAACTTTGCCGAACGCTCCCTCATTTATCTCGTTCAGAAGCCAGATGCAAACGGGATAATCCGAAGGCACTTTTTTTTGCACGACTTGTTGTATGATTTTGCCACTCGTTTAGCGCAGGAAATCCATGGTGGACTCATTTCTCTTCATTCACTTATGGCTCGACACTATTTTGATTTAGGGTTACCTGATCTCTGTGGTAATGTCATAGCCCTCAAGCACTTACCATATCATGCTTGTGAGGCAAACGAGATCAATATTTGGCTAATGTCGATGACGGATTTTGGGTTTTTACATACTGTCGTTGAGCTCGTTGATGTGACAGAAGGCTCAGACTCCGCAGGGAATAAATTTCAAGCGCACACGGGTTACTATGTAATTTTAGAGGAGATTGAGCGTTGGTTAGAAAAACACATAGATTCAAATGAATCAAAAGAATTTGTTATGCCTCTTAAACAAGTCTGGTATGCCAAGGAACCAGAGTTCCTCGCTTCGCCCAAATCCATTATGCCTGAACTCTATCATGAACTAATCGCTCTAGAGCCTAAGCAGACCTTTGACAGAATGAATAAAAAGATGGTCGAAAGGAAGCAAGGCCCGATTGGCGCTTGGTGCGAAAGAGAGAGGTTAAAGTATGAGAATGTAACATCTCCATGGATAGTAATTTGTCCACCGGAACCATCAGAAACACCTTCTGAATATATTTTTATCAGTTATAAGCGAGATGATTTACCGAGGATTATATCCTTCATGCATCGGATCGTAAGTTGGGGTTATCATATCTGGTATGACCGTGGCATTCCCGGTGGTGCGGAGTGGGATGAGTTGATAGAGGAGAAAGTTTCCAACTGCAAGCTATTACTGGTGTTTTTAAGTGAAGCAGCAGTTGAATCTAAATGGGTTAGACGTGAAATCAAGTTCGCTGATAGTGAGGATCGTCCAATAGTTGGAATAAGACTAGACAAGAACATTGAGCTTAAGCATGGCTTAAAAGTTGTTATGAATCAATATCAGATAATTAATGCAACTAGTGTGGATTTTTCAGATCAACTTCGTAAAGCAATTGAATATGTTCGCCTTCTGTAGAATCGACGATACGCCAGAACGACGACGCTTTGCTGACAAAGTTCACTTGCGGCTCGTCTCCCATTAGGCGAACAATGAAAATTCTGAATTTTCACAGTGTCTCCTAATTCTTTGCCGGGAGCTGCAGATAAAATTAGCATGAAATTATTAGAGGTTAATTATGAACAACATCATTCGTCCCCGCCGGTTATTGGTCAGTGGCGGCAGTCGGTTGAGCGAAAATGCTGCTTGTCTCTGGCGTGAGCTTGGAAGTCTTCTTGCAATGGAAGATGGTTTAGTCATAATCACAGGTGGTCTCCATTACCTGGCAGATGAACCAAATGTCCCTACAGCAGATTACTCGATCGTGGAAGGGATGATCAATGGGCTCGAGTCACGGGGTGTCCCTTTAGAGAAGCATATTGAGACATTCCTCCCAGATGTGGACAAAGATTTCAAGAAGCTGATAAGATTTAATAAAGGGCTGATACGTATATTGAACAAACGGAATCCTCAATCACGTCGTTTCAGCATGGTTCATATGTCCGATGTGGTTGTTTCAATAGAAGGCGAACATGGTACACGATCGGTGCTCGACGTTGCTCTGGCCATTGAACGACCTATATTACCTCTTCCCTTTGGAAATGGTGCTTCGAGAGATTTTTGGAATACATATCGAGAAGATATCATAAGTTGGTTTAACATTAAGCCGGATGAAGTAGAGCGTTTTGAACAGACAAACCTGGCTGAATTGGATCAATCGGAAATCACTAATCTGGCAAAAATCGTTAGTGCCTTCATTAAACGCGGTCTCACACAAGGTTGCTTTGTAATAATGCCCTTTCACGAAGATAATGATCCTATCTATAATGAAGTGATTCAGCCGGCTCTTTCAGCTCACGGTTATCAATCCTGGAGAACGGACCATTCAGTACCTTACGGTGACATAATCGAGGCTATACGAGACGGAATTAACCATTGTTCCTTTGCCATAGCTGTTACAACTGGAGATCGTCCAAATGTAATGTATGAATTGGGTATGGCTCATGCCGCAAATAAGCCGGTTATTTTACTTCGACATGTATATTCTGACGGGTTTATGCCTCCTCTGCCATTCGATGTACAATCACATATCATCCTGAAATATACAGATGATATGTACGACCTTCGCCAAAAACTGGGACATACCATTATGATGATGAAGGTAGAATGATGCCTCCTGATTTTACAGGAGAATGCACAAAGATATTATCGCGGCTGAAGCCGCTCCCACAAAATAAGCTATGTGCAATGAATGATTAAACACCATAAAATGGTTCAACTGCAAAATGTGGGATAAATATATCCAAAGGATATTGAATACATTTTAAATCTCCCTCCTTATGGTATTCTTGCAGCAGGATAAGGAAGCCATATTCCAAGACGATTCATCTGCTTCTCGATCGTTTCTGCCAGTGTTACATTCGTTTGCTACTGCAAATAATTCATGAGCCATGGGTTAAAGACAAAGATATAGAATGCCCACAGTCCAATAGTACCAAGCAGCGGCAATACAAAGGCGTTAAGCATAATGCTGGGAGATTCGATCTGGGCGTCTTGCGCCCGGGGCAGGCCATTTCGACGGCTCAGGCCTATGATTCCACCGATAGCCATGCCTGGAAGACAGCCTAGCGCTGCACCCACAAAGGCAGATGCTGAACCCATTAAGAAAAAGTTCACATGGCTGTACTTGATCATAAAAAACGATATCAGACAAACCCCGAGTACTCCTATACTCGGGATGAAGCAAACTCCTATAGCAACCAGAAAAAGAAATGCAAACCCCGGATTAACGTATGCCAGCATCAAGGCAGTATCAGCCAGCTTTATAGCTACTCCTGCAAGTGCTCCCCATTTCAGCCCTGCCATGGCATAGCTCCAGACAGGATGATAGAGAACACGAAGATCAAAATCTGACCGGACAAAGTCATCGATATTTGTTTTGGTCTGATCCCACGTACCGTCTTCCTTCTTGGCGTAGACGACAACAGAGCTGTCTCGCTGGTGCCTGCCATTAATAAGATCATTGCGAAGCCCTGAAATAACCTCATGCTTGTCATAGTAGCGACTTGAACCACTGCCCTCATTAACACCTATGAACCGATCACTTCGCTGTTTTAATCTTTCCAGAACATTATCGTTTTGTTGTTGTATATCCAGGAAAACACCCGTCTCCGAAATTGCCTGATTACTGTTCATTTCTTACCTCCTCATAAGTTTTACGACTTTTGATGTTGAGCAAGGGGTATGCCACAGAATAAATAGTAAATTAAATTAAATTGTTATCGACAATATCATGAAATAGAAGCCATCATGAATTGATTATAATTGTTGAGTTATGTATTCATTTATACGCGATCTCAACTGCCATGAAAAAAAAGCAAAATCAAAGATGGATTCTGATTAACCAGCAAAATACTCCTGCAGGACACCGGCATACCTTTCTGGGCAATCGTCCAAGGGTCATTGAAAAAGAATGGCGTGTTCTCGGACGACGTCGAGATTATCAAAGCAGGGGGTTACAGGAGAGGCAGATCTGCTGGAGAGTAATCAGCCATATGGTGTTTCTCCAGTAATTCGATAAGATACTTACCATCTTCTTCAGTGTATCTGGTCCCGCTGCCGGTTGTGTGCTGTATGGCAATCTTTACATGACTGATCGCTTCTTCCAGGTTACCGCAAAATTCTTCAAGACGGGCCAGGAGAATATGCGGTTTTCTTGCATGCCATTTCTGAGAATTTTTCAAGATTTCTGCGTAATCACCCAGCTCATTTTTCGTACTTTCGTATTCACCCCAGCCACCAAGTTCAAACCTGCAGTGCCACCAGTTGCAGCGGGAGTTGGCGTGGTTGATTATTATACCGAGGTCATGGTAGCGTTTTGCAGCTTCGTCGAAATAGTGCATGGCCTCCTTCCAGCATTTTTCCAGAAGATAGACAAAGCCTATATTATTGATCGTGGATGCTTCCATACGAGTATCCTGGTTCATGTGGTGAAGATACAGAATTTCCATATGTATTCTAAGTGATCGCCGGTAATGGCCATGGTATTCATACCATCTGGTAAGAAGTGGAGCTGTCTTGATCTGCAGGTTCTCGTTCCTGTCTTCACAGGCAACCGACCACATGTTTTCCAGCAGGGGCCGGAAAGCAGTGTAGTCGAAGCTTATCACCGGGTTTGGCATATCAGGGAAGACCCGTGATAATGCTTCTGCCAGCCAGCGGCATATATTTGAAGAAAGGTGAAGGGTGCCACTTAAGAAGGGCTTGGAGGCAGTAATGACAGCTTCCATGTCTCCCTTTTCGCAAGCCTCCTCAATGGCGCGCACATGCTTGTATAAGGGCAGGTAGAGATTCACCGGATCTTGGGTGTGTGATCCATTGCCGTAGAGTATATGCTCCAGGGGCTCATCATCGACATAGATGTACAATATACTGCCATCATCACCATATTCACGGTTCGGTTTTTTTATCCTTTGGTATTTTATCTCCCGTGGCTGTCCCATTTGTTCACCTCTCTCTTTTATCTGGTTCCGAATTCCAGGATTTCATGTGGCACAAGGTGAAGATACTCTGTCTGTCGTTCACCGATGATCTTCTCTGTCTCCTTTGAAAAGGTGTACTCTGGTTCAGTGGTCATGGCCTGCGCAAAATGGCAGATTGCCATGCGGTTGGTCTCTGTCCGGGAAAAATGATCGAGCGGCACCGTATTAATATGTACACGGTATTCATGCGCTTTTTGGTGCACGATCTGCTCCACCTGGTAACCATCGGGAACAACGATGGTGATATTTCCCCTTGCATAGGGAAGGGCTGTAAGGATCAGAACGGTTGACCAGTGATATTCTCTCACATTTAACCCTAATCGTTCCTGGTAGAGCAGAGAGATGCTGCCTGTATAATTGTTGAAAGATGTGTTGGAACAAACCGGATTGCGATTGTAGCCCGTAGCTTCAAACCAGCAGGCATGCTGCTTGTTGGTCCAGCAAAGCGGCTGCAACACGGCAAGCCCATAGAGGTGGTCCGTAGCTATGCTGTTAGAGGAGGCAAACAGACCGCTGGATGTATCTCTCGTCTTGTAACCAATGACTGCAACGATGTTATCGCCCTGCTCATCCATGATGCGCTGTAGGCGAGGCCTGTCCGTTACATGGGGCATTATGTGATCGCAGGGGATGAATTGTGCGCTGAGCCATGCATTTTCGTCAGGATTCTGATCAAGAATCCACACCACCGGGAATCTTTCCATGAACCCGGCTTGTCCGGATCTTTCAGGGATAGTATCCCTGACATAGAGTGATTGTTCTCCCCTCGCGTATGCACGAAGGGTTTTCTTGACATCGATGCCGCCCAGCAGGCTGCCTTCGAATGCCACAGCATTTTTGCCCGTGCGCATTCGCCCTGTTGTTGCAGTTGCGCGCAGCGACAGTGCAGTGACAAGCCGGTCCCAGGGCACCCAGGTGTATGAGAGGGAACTCCAGCCAGTTGATTCGTGGCTTTTCCTGCGATACGGGAGTTTGCCGAGAGAATCGGTATGCAGGCTGCTCGGATGATAGGAACGTACATGGAACCGCCTGGAACTGGGCAGCGTTCCTCCATGAAGCACCACTGCCCCCGGGAAACTGCGCTCCTGGGGGCTTACCATCGGCAGGTCAGGGAACTGATCTTGCGAGGCCCAGGGGAACTCCATCATGGTATTTGACAGAACTTCCATGAAGGGTTCGTTCACCATCTCCTTTGAAGCCCTAAGCGCAGTGAAAATGCCCGGGACCGGGGCATTATCCAGAAGGCAGATATTGTTGAGATATGCCTCAAACTGCCTGAAACACTCAGGGTAAGTTTCCTTAAAGTTTGCAGATTTCTTGTCACGAGATTTTTTGAGGTATTCACTGTAGGCAATTTCAAGCTGTTCGTAGAACAAAACACAAGAATCTGATGGCGGCAGGTCTTCTATTTCTCTTTCGCCTGTGGTCGCGGGCCTGCGGTATGCTTCATATGCAATGGTCAGTGCAGGGAACATGTCCATATACTGTACGGCTATGGATGGGTGGACCAGCACACGTCTGAATCTGTCTGTCTTGAGTTCATTCTGCTCGGGAATCCTTGCAGGCCTGAGGTCTGGGTCGTCCAGGAGTTTTCTGATGCTCAGCCAGTGCCCGATGCCGCAGGTGAAGAGAACCCTGCGATACTTCTTTAGGAGCGCTTTAAGACGGGCGGCCATGGCGATCTCCCTGCGAAGGTCGATCTCATCGAAACGGTAACGGCTGACATGAGGTGCATTTCTGGACACATAGACCGACAGGTCCTGCTCCGGGAAGGGAACCTCCATGTGTACAGTCTCATGGTCATATCCGGCTATGTCGTCCAGATCCACGCCGAAAACGGGGAGGGCGAGTTCCACCCCGCACCTGAGTGCCTCGATGATGCTGTCTGTGGGTGAAAGCAGGAGCATGGAGTGGCTTGCAAAGTCCAGCTCCTGTTTCAAAAGATCGGAAGGGAGTTCACTGAGGTCCATGCGGTTTTCCTGCTGAAGGCTTATGGCCTTTTCCCTCAGTGATGGCCGGATCAGATCGTTTATTTTTGTGATCCCCAGCATGACCGGAAGCATACCGTATTTGTGTTTTTTTCTGCACAGCTTTCGGAGCCAGTCCCCGGCCTCTTGGGCAATCTGGGGGCCGAGCTCCACGGCAACAGCCTCCGGCCGCGTGTCCGGATCAGCGCAGATGCGATGGACTTCGTGAGCAAAGAACTGGTGATAGTGGATTGCAGGCACCACGAAGAGCTCGGCATCGTCCAGTTTATGGATGATCAAACTCTCTCTCATGTCAGGCGCTCCTCTTGTCGGTTGGCTTAAAGAACGCCTCCATGGCACGGGCGATGTGGGCCTCTGTTATGGGAGCTGCCTTGACCGATCCATCCAGCACAAGCGGCCTGTCACTGCCGGCGGATTCGAAATCGGCAAGCTTGTGGGCATAGCCGAAGATGTAGATGCTGTCGCGCGGGGTGGGCGGATGGTCTCCATAACGCTCCGCCCAGAGATTCCAGTACTTATCGAGCAGAGGACGGCTCCTGGAGTTGAGGCTGTGGAAACGGGAGGTGACGATGGCGTCTATCTCTGCACGTCCGGGAAACTCAACGGTTATAACAGGCCGCATCCTCGACTGGATGAAGTCAGGGAGCTGGTTCTGCTGCAAATCGATGGTGTTGGTGGCCCCGACCAGGCGGAAGCCAGGGTGCGCATAGATACGCTCACCGAGGATGATTGAATCGATGTAGCGGCGTTCGTCAAGCAGGCTTGCCAGAGGGGCAAGGGCCCGTGGCCTTATCTTGGCTATCTCGTCGATGAAGCATATGCCGCCCCTGATCATGGCCGTGACAATGGGTGACATAATATAGTCCATCTGCCTTTCACGGTCGTCGCTGAACCGTACCGCACATATGAGGTCTTCGGCAGAGACGTCTTCGTGCCCCTGGAATATGTAAAGCTCCTTTGCACAGACACGGGCGCATTCGTAGACCAGGCGGTTCTTGCCCATGCCCGGGCCTCCCACCAGGAGAGGCGAGAGAGTTATGTCGCCCGCACTGCCCATCCATGCGGCCAGGATCTTCTTCATCTCCCTGTCCCTGCCCACAAGTTCCGAGGTTTGCGCCCGGTATGGCTGGCCGAGCTGGACTGTCTTGCCGTTGATGCTGATTCTGTTAACCTCCATAGCCTTGCCTCCTCCCGAACCGGCTCTTTTCATGGTTGTTGTTTTCTCAGGGCATTTCATTTGTCCCATCTCTGCCTCCCCTCTATGTCTTTATAGCAGGAACAATTTGAGCAACGACTGTGCCAGTGATAAATTACCCTGTAAATCAATCTAGTTGACAATATTTGCTGTGAACTTGGCTGAGATAGGTTGAGTTTTGATGGATAACATGTTGAGTTAAGAGGGAAATTGAGGACGGATTCAGAGTAAACAGTATTTACCGTAAGGGCAGATCTCTATAACATCTCGGTAGAATTCGTGCGACAATTTGACAAGGAAGGGAAACATGTAGCGGGCGAAGTCGAGGCTGTAATTAAAATAAACCAGTATTCGAAATGGGATATCGTAGGGGGCCAGGATTCGGTGCTATTATGATCCTATAATTCCGGCATTCACCAGGTAGCTACCAAGTGATGCAGGGTTCCATGAGTAGAAATGTACTTTCCCTCGAATTGGTGTTGGCAATATTGCCTCCTGCACATCCTTTACTGCCATAGCTACAATTGGTTTATCCAGCTTTATAGCGGTCTCCAATTCCCAATTCACCCAGGAACTTGTGTGCATATCAGTATTTACCAGGCACAAAACTACCCCACTTCTCTCGATTTTCTCCCGAATAATGCTTTTAATATACACTGCATTTCGGCTGTCAATAGCAGCACGTATTGATTCATCATAAAACTCGAGTTCATAGTTGGGATTCTTTGCAAGCAGACGGAGACCATCAACTTTTTTCTTATCCTCAGCCTTAAAACTTATGAACACACGTTTTGGCATCGCGAACCCTCATAATACATTTCATCACGGTTTTAATGTACACAACAATATTTTAGTTTGATACAGAACATCTCTCTTCGTATATCTAGCACCCTGTCTTCTTCAGGCTGTATCTCAAGATTCAGATCCCTAAGTTGCCTATTCTTTCTCGGCAGGCCCCAACGTGTACTGCTTGTCTTCTAAAACCTCTTCCAATGCTTCTATGATGACACTGTCGAGCTTTTTATCTTCATCGCTCAGTTCTTTGAACTGCCTCATATTCCTGTGAAGGCGGAGTATATCTTCTGTGTTGTCTGCATCCTCGTAGCCGCTCAGAAGATGCTCTCTCAGCCAGATATCGTGCTCGATATTGCTGAGCGTTTCCTTATATTCGTTAAGGTCGATGTCGGTTTTATCCACACCGCATTTCCATGCCAGCTTTAACCCGACATTGTTGAGCTTTGGCTGGGTGAGCCGCGCGGTTATCCTGTTAGCCTCTTTATCCTTTTCGCTGAGCTCGGTATAAGCTTTCAGCAGCGGGTGGGTTTTCTTCTTGGTTTCATCGTCACATCGAACCTCACCCAGCTCGTAGCCTTGATCCTTTTTCTCTTGGCACCATGCCTCGTGATATGCTGCGGCGATCAGTTCTATTATGGGCTGTTCCAGAGTGTTTGCCTGTAGATGTGTGCGGAAGTTTTTCACATCCACATGAAGGTTCATAAGGTCATCCGACGGCAGTGAAGATTCACCAAAGAAACTGACACCTCCAAGGCTGCTCATGGTGATGAGCGATTCCATGGACCGCGCACCGTGCTTGTACTTCTTAACCCGCAGGAATGCCTGTACCAGCGGACCGCTCACTGCAGCAGTGCCGTCATCCCCGATCAGATGACTGCAGAAACGCTCCAGGATTGAGCGGAACAGTATAGCCCGGCGAATGAGATACTCATGGTTGGAGTCTGTTTCCTTTACAGGTTCCTTTACCTGATTGGGGTCTGTTTCATTTACAGATTCCTTTTCTTGGTCGTCACTTCCGGGTTTATTTGGTCCCTTGATGTTTACATACCCCCTGAGACGACTTATGAAATCGGGAACTTTTTGTCCCTTGTTATACTCATCATCCTTTCGCGCATCGAGTTCCTGAAACGTTTTGGTTACTCCTCCTGCAAAGATGAAGATCGCCTTGTTGAAGGGATGAGTGACACTGCCGACCCTGAATTCGGCATCCTGCATGGGCGCAAGGAACTCCTTGAGCCACTGGTATTTGTCGGTGTCGAACTCATCCCAGAAGATGAGTGGGATTTTACCCTTCATGGAGGCATCACGGACCTGGTGGAATGCGGTATGGAGTTCCTGCATAGTATCTCTGCAGAACTGGGAGAGGTTGAACTCATGGATCAGTTTCTTCTCGAAGCCGAGCTCGTTGGCCAGCTGTTTAATGGCAAAGGACTTGCCTGCGCCCGGAGGTCCGAAGACTGCGATGGAGAGGGGCTTGTTGTCACCAGGTGCTGCACAGTAGGTAGTGATCAGTTTTCTTATGGAATTGATCCGTTCGATCTCTTGCCGGTCAGCGGTCAGGAAATTGCCATATGAGACAATGGGGACATGATTCAATGCCTTTCGCGCACCCTTTATGACGATCTCAGATGCCTTGGCAGCCACGTATTCATAGCCAAAACCGGTGGTATCTCGCAGGAGATTGGATTCTCCCTCATGCTGTTTTTTCAACTCACCATCGTGGAGCAGGTCGTGCTGGAACGAGCAGGCAAACTTATTGAGGCAGTCATTGAGCTGTTTTTTTATGCTTTCTATTTGTTCTTTTCTTTCCTTTTCTTTCTTTTTCGTAGCCCCTTTTGTATTCTCTAATTCTTTCAGAGTGTACGGAAGTGAAAGGAGGTCACAGGCTGTCTTTGCAGGCATGTTGATATCAAATTGGCCTGTTTTGTCTTCTGTAATCCCTTTTTCGTGAACAGTGCGCATGGCCGACAGACCAAGACAAAGAGCTGCAAACAGGGGGAATCCTTTCGGATCCATGATATGACGTATGATGGCAGCGGTGAGTATTGAGATGTCGCCGAAGAAATGACCGGGGTGCTGTGTCTTGAAAGTCCCTTCGTATTGGCAGGGATGGTAGATGAATTTTTTCAAATACTTGATTTCTTCTTTGCCGGGTTCTTTTTCAGGCTCGAAGACTGCAGCCCCCTCGGTGGAGAAGAGCACCACCACGCGCTTGCACAGAGCCAGGTCATGACTGGAGAGTCCATTGCTGAATTCCCTGACTGTGTCCTCGATGGTCTTGTCCCAGGACAGCCCTTCTGAAATGTCAGCCCCCCGTTCCCGGAGTGCCTTGACCGAAAGAATTACCGTGGTCTTTTTCAATAATTCAGAGGTGCAGGGCAGTGGAAGGCCTTCACGAAAAGAAGAGAGCTTGAAAATTATATCTTTTGGGTTCACCTTTCTCACCAGAGACTCAAACGGCTCCCATTTTTCAGACTCTTTCAGGTGAGTTGCCTTCGGGTCTTCCCACATCAATTCTTTTCCTAAGAAGCCCATCCCCATACTGTCTATCAACATGAGATCTGCCTGAGGGGCTTTTTTAATCGATTTAATGACTTTGGGAATCTCTGTACAAGATGATCGACCCATGAGTTTGGAGATGCGCCACACCTTATTCCTGCTTTTTGCCGATGCAGGAAACTGTTTCCAGGTCTGAAAAACCCTTACTGCGTTCTTTTCCCATTGTCCTTGATCGACTTGGGGGGCAGTAATTGTGCAGCCTGTCAACGTTCCTTCCAGCAGCTTTTTCATGTATGCAACACCCCCATCGGTGGTCTTCTGAACTGTATGGGGAAGGGTCTGGAAATGGAACGCCGGGGGTAGGGGTTGCTCCAGAAGGTTGATGTCCTGAATCAGGTCGCCATAGATGACGATTTTCTGTGACATGAGAATCCTCCTCTATGAAAATTGGTGCTGATTACATGTATCAATATATTATGCTTGCAGTTTGACACACTATCATATCGCAATAAACATTAAAAGAAAAACAACATAGTACATGTGGCATCTCCATTGCTGTTTAATATAAAATCCATAACCTCCAAAAGAAAACAATCCAAGAAAATCAATCCAGGGCGAAGCAACAAAAAACCAATGATTTACCTCGAAGGAAATTTTCTGTAATAAAAGTATAAACATGAATAAAGAACAACCGAAATCAATTGTGTCTTTCCGTATACGCATTGGCGTAACCGGCCATCGCAGCTTAACTGATGAGCAGAATCTTGAACAGCAAATTAGGGAAATAGTGGAAACCAGGTATCTTGAGGCATTTAATGCAGAATCTCGAAAGAATATACAAGAATTACAGGCCACACCTGTGTCTTTCACTATCATCTCTCCCTTAGCTGAAGGCGCTGACAGGCTCGTCGCCCGGATAGTGCTTGAGCAAACCAATACTCGTCTCATCGCTGCACTTCCTTTCAAAAGGGAAGACTATCTGGATGACTTTGTCACTCCTAAATCAAAAGATGAGTTCACAACATTACTCAAAAAGTCCCACCGCTGTATCGAACTGGACATGAAAGTTGCCAATGCCACACAGGGGGCAGATACTGTTGATGCTCGTCGAAGCGGATATCGCAGGATAGGGGAGTATGTAGTTGAGCACAGCGACATACTGATAGCCCTGTGGGATGGCAAACCTGCACGTGGCGGGGGAGGGACAGCGGAGATCGTATCCCTGGCAATCAAGGAGGGAAAACCGGTTTTCATCATTTCGACGAAAGAACAGCACGATCTTAAATTGGAAAATGGGGGTGCACTCAATGCCCGTCATCTTGACAAACTCGATGCATTCAATGCCTGGCCGATACGCGATGAGGAATTTCAATCGTATTCTCTCAATCAATACGACAAGCTATTTGGCAAAGACTGTGGTGAGCCGATCCCCAAGGAATTGAAACAGGTGGTATCCGATTATCTTCTTCCATATTATGTCCGTGCCTCCATCATCGCCAAAGCGAACCAAGAAACATATCAGCATACGGGCCGGAACGCATATATCCTCTCCACTGCGGCAGTGTTCTTCATGGCTGTGGCAGTGGTCTTTCATGATAATCGCATCATCTCTCTTTTGGCATATTTTTGTGAGCTGGTTTCCCTTATCAGCCTGCTTGTAATGATCTTGCGTGCTCACCGTGCTCACGTACACAAAAACTGGCTGAGGTGCCGCGCCCTGACAGAGGGAATACGGACAGCATTCTACTTGGCTGCATGTGGAATGAATCCAAGCCATTCATCCAATCTGCCGGTTGGTCTGTATTCGGCTGAGAGCGAAACCTGGGCAAATAAAACCCTTGATGAGATTCTTTATGCAATACCGGCTTTCAAGCGGCCTGCAGGGCAAGATGCTGATGCTTATGGAGAGTATATCAAGACATGCTGGATAGTAGACCAGCTTAATTACCACCGGGACAAAGCAAAAACTAACCAGAGAAATAACCATATCTTCAAACAGTTGGGCCTATGGCTGTTTGGTCTGGCCATTGCAGTTACCTGCGCACACCTGGCGATCTCTATGACGAATATATATGGCCAGTTATTTGGGCATTGGGTTCATATGGCTGAGAAGGTCATATCTGTTATTGCTGTCACGCTGCCTGCCGCTGCTGCCGCCATGAACGGCTACCGCCTGCTCATGGAGTTCTCGCGCATTGCCTCACGCAGCTCGGTCATGGCAGATCATTTAAGCACATTGAATGATCAGTATCAAAGTGTGAAAACCCATGAAGAGCTCGAATCCATGCTGCTGGCTGCCAAGAGCCTGATGCTCACAGAGTCGCAGGACTGGGTGCGGCTGATGAGCTTTGCAGAGCTGGAGAATGTTGTGTAATCAACCGGTCGGATAACAATCTACATGTTGATACATCGAGCTTTTTCATTGAGCCTGGTTATGATATAAATATTCTGTTTTCTGCTTGATATACATCAAGAATATTCGCTGAAGACTGGCGATTCTATTTTGCTTTGAATATTTAACATTGAGGAGGAAATCTCTTGATAGACCTGATCGCTCAGGACAAAAACCGCGAGATCAGTATCTTCGTATCATCAACATCTCGGGACATGATGGTTGAACGTAACCACCTGGTGAAGCAGGTTTTTCCCAAGCTTCGCAAGCAGTGCCCGTCGAGAGGTGTGGAGCTGACAAAATAGGAGAAGGTGAATGACTCACAAAGAGCATAAATTGGAACCATCAAACAACCAATCAAAGATCAAAGGATTTGTAAATTATCTTCACCAACAAGTCGAGGATTACAAGTGGCCGCTGATAATGTCCTGCTGGGCAGCAGCGTTTCTTCTCGGATATCTCGGGTTTAGGGAACATTCCCTTTCAGCTCACATCTATCGCACCCCATGGGACAATATCTACCTCTCACTCCAGCTCTTCATCCTCGAATCCGGATCGGTGTCCGGTGATCTGAACTGGATGCTGCAGATAGCACGGGTTCTGGCCCCGGCACTCATGGGCTATGCAGCACTGGCCGGCCTGGCCAAGATCTTCCACGAACAGTTCAACCTGATACGAATAATGTTCACTAACAATCATGTGATCATCTGCGGGCTTGGCCGCAAGGGCCTGTTGTTTGCCGAGAGGTTCCGGGAGAAAGGCTATACCGTGGTTGTCATCGAGCAGGATGATGACAACAGCTTCATCGGCAGATGCAATGAAAAGGGCATTGTTGTCTTTTTGGGCAATGCCACAAATCCCGGACTGCTTCACAGGTCCAGGGTTGAAAAGGCAAAATACCTCATCTCTGTTTGCGGTGACGATGGGGTGAATGTCGAAGTGGCGGTCCATGTTCAGGAACTGCTCAGGCAGAGAAAGGGCAGGGCGCTCACTTGCCTTGTCCATGTGACGGACCCCCAACTGTGCCATCTGCTCAGGGAAAAAGAGCTGCAGTTCGGCACCAATGATGCCTTCAGGCTCGATTTTTTTAATATCTTTGACAGCGGGTCGAGGATACTGCTCGAGAAATATCCGCCTTTCCCCCATAAGCAGGAACATTCTCCGGTCAGGCCGCATATTGTGATTGTCGGTATGGGCCGTTTGGGGGAGAACCTGACAGAGTGCATCGCAGAGGCATATCACAGGGGCCTGAAGTATAAGATGAATGTCCCGCGAATCACCATCATAGATAAGCATGCACAGGTAAAGAAAGATCTTTTGTGCTTAAAGAACCGGAACATTGAACATATCTGTGAATTGAGGGCCCTGGATATGGATGTACAAAGCCCCGAGTTTTATCATGGTGCTTTCCTCTTCGACAAAGATGTGTGCGATGTGACAAATGTATATATCTGCCTGGATAACGAATCACTGGCAATAACGACGGCCTTGATCCTGAAGCAGAAGATCTCGAGTCGGGAAATATCCATAATCCTCAGAATGGAGCACGATACAGGACTCTCGAGCCTTCTGAATGGGAGTGATAAGTTCCAGGACAGCTTTGACAACCTGCTGCCCTTCGGGCTCATTGACCAGGCATGCACAGATGATGTGGTGTCCCGCGGCGTCTATGAGCAGTTGGCGTTTTCCATACACTACAACTACTTGATGGGTGAAATGGAGAAGGGCCTCACAACAGATGACAACCCATCCATGGTCCCCTGGACTGAATTGCCTGAGTCATTGAAGGAATCGAACCGGCAGCAGGCAGAAGATATCAGGAACAAGCTGTCATCTATCGGCTGCGACATTATGAAACTGACAAACTGGGATGAACCGCTCTTTGAATTCACCAATGAAGAGATCGGGTTGATGGCTGTGATGGAACATGACCGATTTGTGAAGGAACGCAAGCGTGACGGATGGGTAAAGGGCCCGGTTAAAGACAATGAGAAAAAGACAAACCCCACCCTTATTCCCTGGGACGAACTTTCTGAAGAAGACAAGGATAAAGACAGAGACGCTATCAAAAACATGCCTCAAATCCTTGCAGATGCGGGGTTTAAGGTATGCCGGGTAGAGCAATAATGCTGAGAAAAGGAGAGAATCAGCTCAATCAACCTTGTATCCTGTACAGAGTCTTCCTTGGGCAAGACCAAGGGGTAGCGCCATGACAAAGGATCTCATTTGCCCCAAGTGCAGCTCTGAAAATGTCATTTTCAGCAAGAAACGGGGCAAATATTTGTGTGAAGACTGCCTCTATGAGTTCGATCAGGAAAAATCTGTTGACCCTTTGCGAATCTTTCTCAGCTATGGGCATGATAGTAGCAAGAAACTCGTTCGATGTATAAAGACAGATCTTGAAAAACGTGGACATGATGTCTGGTTCGACAAGACCAGGATCTTGCCTGGAGATGACTGGCGGTGCTCCATTACAGACGGCATAACGAAGTGCCACCGTTTTATGTCCTTTCTCTCCAAGCATTCCACACGCGACCCCGGCGTATGCCTCGATGAGATCGCCATCGCCATCGGTGCAAAAGGGGGAAACATTCAGACCATACTGGTGGAAAACGAAAAAGAGGTAATGCCTCCAAGCAGTATCAGCCATATCCAGTGGCTTGATATGCATGACTGGCAGGAGCAGAATTCTGCAGGCGAAACGGTTTGGAAGAACTGGTATCAAGAAAAGCTCGCCGAAATCGTTCGAGTCGTGGAGAGCGACGAAAGCAGACGTTTTGCCGGAGAAATCAGAACACTGGAAGAACACCTGAAACCCATCTCATCGGTCTCGCGTATCTCGCAATTGCTGAAGAATGGCCTGGTGGGACGTGGATGGCTGATCGATGTCATCGAGAAGTGGTATAAGGATGAATATCCCACCTCGCGTATCTTCTGGCTTCTCGGTGCTCCTGGGGTAGGAAAGAGCGCATTTGTCGCTCATCTGGCTCACTTCGGCCGGGACAAAGTAATTGCCGTCCAGTTCTGTGAATGGGACAAGTCGGACCATAGGAACGCACAGCGAGTCATCAGAAGTATTGCCTTTCAGATTGCCACCAGGTTGCCTGACTATCGCAAACTGCTCCTGATGCTGCCGGAGATAGGCGATCTCAACCAGAAACAATCATCGGAACTTTTTGATTATCTCATTTTGAATCCATTGCGCAGTACGATAGATGGTGGAAGGCAGCGCTATCTGATTGTAATCGATGCGCTCGATGAAGCCAGGGAAGATCTCCACAACCCCCTTGCGGACATTATTGCATCTCATGCGGGAAGGTTGCCGGAGTGGATCAGAATAGTAATCACAAGCAGGCCGGAAAAGGATGTTACAGTGCCTCTGCAGCATCTTAAACCGTTCGTTTTTGATGCCGAGAACGAAGAAAATCGCTCCGACATCCGCAACTACCTTCATCACAGGCTTTCATCGAAGTTCGAAGGCCGGCAGGACGTAGATAACCTCATCGAGAACATTCTCCACAAAAGTGAAGGTGCATTTCTTTATGCTGAGCATATATGCAACGACATTCTTTTCGGATACCTTTCAATCGATGGCATAGATACATTTCCACAGGGATTGGGTCAGGTGTTCCTGAATTTCTTGAAGCGCCAGTTCCCTCCCACGCATTCACAGGGATTGGGTAAGGCTTTCCTGCAATTTATCAAAAAACAATGTTCTCCCCAAAAAACCGCTCCTGCAGCTGTCGCATATGACCTTGCATACTATAAGCATGAATGCCGCCCTTTTCTGGAGCTGATATCGGCGGCACAGGAACCGCTTGATCAAAAATTTCTTTCAGCCATTCTCGGTCTGAACAGTTATGATTTTAACAACATCGCTGATTCCTTTGGCTCGTTGCTGAGATTTATGGATGATCGGATACGGTTATCCCACAAATCTCTGACTGACTGGCTTTGTGACAACAAGAAGGCAGGTGACTACTGGATTGACAGGCTATCCGGACATAGACGCCTTGCTGTTGCAGGCATGGAAGAGTATCAGAAAGGCAAGGATGCAATGCACCCCTATTTCAGAGAGCATCTCCCCATGCATCTTACCTATACCTGTAGATGGGATGATCTGATCTTGCTGATAAACTCAAACGAGCTTGAACTCAGTGATCGATGGACCGCACGAGGGTATCAGCATGAAGGTCTAATATGTCTTCACGGGCTCGTCAACCATATCACCGAAGGAAACCGTCAATCATCCTATGCCGCAGGTCTGATAACCCAGATTGCCGGCATCTACAGCTCACTGGGCAAATACAAAGATGCTGAAGCGCAGCTCATACGGGCACAGGCAGTATCGGATGACAGAAGAATATCATCCATAGCGCTCCATGAATGCGGCTCCTTGTACCTTTATAAGGGAGATCTCGATGCTGCATATAAAACCTATGAAAACGCATTGAGTCTCTGCTTAATGGGAGATCCAATAATTACAGATGAAGCTGCTGCAAACCTGTTGGGTTTAGCTTCCATAAGGCTTCTCCAGTACAAATATGACGATGTGTATGCCCTAGCGAATGACGCTTTAGAAAAGGCAAAGGATTCCGGAGACATTACCCGAACCATTGCAGCTCATCGCATTCTAGCAACAGCATGGAAGGACAATATGAACTTTGACAAGTCTGAAGAACACTTGAATATGGCTGACATGCTAGCAGAATTTGATTCTCTTCTCTTGGAAAAGGTTGCAATATCTCATCTGAGGGCATGGCTTGAGTATACCCGTTCTATCCTCAGTAATGACTTCAATCTCGTTCAAGCCATGGAGATATTTCAAAAGACCATTAATGATGCAAAGAAATGCTCCTATATCCCCTACCTATATTCTGCAAAACTTGGTCTGGCTTGGTGTTTCCTGGTCCAGTATGATCCAGGTTCGGCTAATACTCTCGTTTGCGATATAGAGCAGAGCATAACGCAGGAAAGCTCATATGATCTAATTATTGGAACGCATTTGTTGAGAGCTGCCATCACACATCAGAGAGGCCAACCGGATGCTGCTGAAATCCAGTACCGGGAAGTTATACGTCTCGGTCAGCTATATCACCAGAAGTCACGTGAGGCAGAAGCATGGGTGGGGTTGGGAACTCTCTATTGGCATGGAGAAAATGTTAAAGAGGCTGAATCATGTTGGCAACGGGCAAAATCGATTTCAAGACAATGTTCTCCTGCAAGGGCAGGATTGATACTCAAGGGGATAGAGCGGAGCCTTGCCAGCCCGAAGGCAACTCCCCTATGATGATGGAATCATTTAATCTCTGGAAGAGACCATAGCATAATCTCTTTGGGTTGAGCTTGAATTTGAACTTATGATTCTTGCGAGTCTTTCCTGAAGATTATAGATGTACCCTCTTGGATTTTTTTTCAATTCATTGATAAAAGCTTCGAAAATATTTGAAGGCTCGTATCCTTTCTTTATCAAAGAACATAGAAGTAGGATCGAAGTATCCTCATCCAGACAAAATCCATTGGGGAGGCTGGATGATAATTGACTTGCGATTTGTTTAAAGAAATTTTTTGCAGTATTCATTAAGAGGTCTATATAACCAGAAATATATAATTCGGGGTTTTCATTAATTTTCTCGTATAATTTGCTTACTACAACGTCATAAGAGATCTTATTCTCAAAAATGTCGACGTGTTCTTTGGTATTTAATAAAGAATAGAGAGCATCGGTACATGCGGAACTGTTTACGTTGCATCCCTTGGGTATGCCTTCTTGGATTTTGTCATGAACTGCATCAAATATATTTTTTGCAGTTGCATTCAGCCAATCATTATATCCTCCGATATATTTTGTGGGATTATTTTTAATATCCTTGATTAACAGGGAATACACTTCATCATCATTAATATCGGAGAGAAGCAGTTCAACAGTTGCCAGAAGAGTTGCGGAGTCAATAATTATACAGCCATCAGGAATTCGTGGAGAGAGTTCATCCTTCATTTTATCAGTAATAATACCAGCATGATTTTGGATTAACTGATCTATGAAGGGTCTGATACCATCGCCCGTATTCATCGTATCATCAATCTTTGATGGTTCTTCAACGAGCAACTTGAGCGATATTTTGAAAACAGCCCGATCTTTTTTATCCTTGCGGTCATACTTCTTTGAAATCTTTGCGAGTTGATATACAAAATGAAGTTCATGTCTCAGAATTCTATTTTCTAGAGCAGATGAAAGGTCAACAACAGATTTGATTCTAGATAACCATAATTTTTTCCTTATGCCCTCGAATAACATATGATCTCCTTTCAATCTAACCAACTCATTGTAAATTAAAAGGCTTTAATAATGACCTGATAATTTATATTATATTGTAAGTGACAATAAGAGTCAATAAAGATTTAGGGGGCTTCTAATAATTCACCATCAGGGACATATATACTCTGGATTCAAGCCAAATCTCCGCAGGTTTAACCTAATTATTAGAGGTGCCCTTTATTGACCGAATTTTATCCCTGAGTTATCGGGATATGGTGAGTTGATCTCCTTGATATTCCTTTTTTATTATTCTTTTCAATAAACTCAACAAATATATCATAAACTCAACTTCCCAATCAGAAAGATTATCAATATCCATGATCATATTCAAGATGTCTATGGCCAGAGGCATTTCAACAACCTGTTTTTATATAGTTAAATCAACTTTCATTTATCAGGCACATATTCTGCAAAAGCATGATCTTGTACAGATCCGCAATATACTATAATAAAAATATGAGTTGTTATTTTGTGATGATACAATCGAGGAGGAACCATGAAACAGGAACGAACCATCCGCATATTCATATCGTCTACGTTCAGGGACATGCACTCGGAACGCGACTACCTTGTGCGATACGTGTTTCCGGAATTGAAGGAACGCTGCCTGAAGAAGGGGCTGCACCTTGTGGATGTGGACCTGCGCTGGGGCGTGACCGAGGAGCAGGCCGAGAGCGGCAAAGTCCTGGAGATCTGTCTGGACGAGATCGAGAACTGCCGCCCGTTCTTCATCGGCATCCTGGGCGAGCGGTACGGGTGGGTGCCTGACACATATGACGTGCCTGATATGGCACGCTACGACTGGCTGAAGGAGTTCGAAGATGGGCATTCCGTCACAGCCCTTGAGATCTACCACGGCGTGCTGAAGAACCATGCCATGAAACCACGGGCATTTTTCTATTTTAGGGATCCGGCATTTATCTCTAAGGTTCCTGAGAACAAGCGGCCGGATGCCAATGCGGAAAACCCGGATGCCTCAGGCAGGCTCTCAAAACTGAAGGATGACATCCGCGAGGCGTTCAGCAATGACAGCCTTTACGGGCATATTGAGGAGAGCTATCCCTGCACGTACAGGGGCCTGCGTGTCAACTGGCTCGAGGCCAAGGCAGAGCTGGGTGATGGCCTGTCGGAACAGGACATGGCCCTGCTCAGGGAGATCGTCGGGGAGGACAACCTCCTCGACAACGATGAGCATGCACGCCTGAATGAAAAACAGTGCAAAGTCATCAACCGGTACAGCGATGTTTATCTGGAGGGACTGGAAACATTCGGGGAAGCAGTGCTGGAAGATCTCTGGCAGGCCATAGAGGATGAGTATCCTGAGTCAGAAGCAGAGACCGACCCGCTGGTCATAGAAGACACGCATCACCTGAGGTTCATGGAACAGCGCTCCCGCATCTTCATCGGCCGGGAAGACACCCTGGGAAGCATTGCGGATTATCTGAACGATGCCGGAAGGCACATGCCTTTCGTGCTAGCGGGCGAGGCCGGCAGCGGCAAGTCCGCGGTCATGGCCGTGGCAGCACGCACGTGGCGGAAAAATCATCCCGATGATTGCCTGGTCACCAGGTTCGTGGGGGCAAGCCCCATGTCCCATGAGGTGGACAGACTGCTGCTCAACATCATCGAGACCGTGTCCCGGCGCTTCGATATACCGTTCGATGCAACAGAACTGGTCAACATGGACAAGATCAGCGAGGCCTTCCGCCTGACGCTTAATACCGCTGCCCGCCAGGGCAGGGTGGTCATCTTCATCGATGCCCTGAACCAGATGATGCCTACGTTCCATGCCCATACCCTGAACTGGCTGCCTAAGCGTCTGCCGGAAAACGTCAGGATGGTGGTCAGCACCCTGCCCGGACAGACCGTGGATGCAGCCGTCAGGGCAGGCATCCCTGTCACTTGGATGCAGAGCCTGCCCTCAGACAACAGCCGTGCTCTTGTCAAAGACCGCCTGGAGGTTTTCCGCAAAGGCCTCGGCCACGACAGAAAGCGGGGCAGGGACCAGATGGAGTTGCTCCTGGGCAAGGCCGACGCAGACAAGCCCCTGTATCTGACCGTGGCCTGCGAGGAGCTGCGGGTGTATCCCCGGTTCGAAGAGATCACGGACCGTATCGACCAGATGCCAGGCACCATACCCGGGCTTTTTGCCCAGGTTCTTGCCCGCCTCGAGGAGGACCACGGCAGGCAGCTGGTGAGAGATGCCTTCTCCCTCATTGCCTCCTCCCGGTACGGCCTCCTGGAAAGCGAGCTGCTCGAACTCTTAAAGCGCGAAGGCGAAGACAGGCTGCCGTCGAACATCTGGGCAAGGCTGGGAAGGGCGGCGGCTGCATATCTGCACAATGCCGGAGAAAACCGGGAAGGGCTCATCGGCTTCTTCCATCAGCAGCTGCTGGATGCGGTGAAGGACCGCTACCTGAAGGATGAACAGGCCCGGAAGAGTTACTATCAGATGCTGGCCGGATACGGGCTAACAAAATTCAATTCTAAATCTGGAGATATAACTAACACTATTCTCTTTACAGGCATATATCTTTATCAAATAGGAGATGGGAAATGCTTGTATAAATTCTTACAAGATATTTTTTCCCTTACTGATCCGCTCTTTGCTGTTTATAAAGTCATAGCAGGTACATTATTTGAATGGGTCGCTTACAGTAAACCTTATACAGATGAATCACTCTTGAAACAGATTCTTTTGAAGCTCGTAAAGAAAATTTTCTCATTAAAATTATCAACCTTCTTTTTTTTAAAGGGAACTCTATTTGAAAAGACCGGCAACACTCTTTGGTCTTTATTTTTTTTCACTACAATAATGGATAGTCTTAAAAAGCTCCAAGCTAAAGAGCCCGAACGTCTCGATCTCCGTCGCGAACTCGCAGTCTGCATAGGTAGCATTGGCAAAATATATCAAACTATAGGGGATAGCAACAAAGCCCTTCTGTATTACGAAGAAGATTTACAGATCATGGAAGAACTTTGTAACAAAGAGCCCGACCGTACCGATTTCCGCCGAGATCTCTCCGCCAGCTTCAGTAACGTTGCAAGAATCTATCAAGCAATGGGGGACAGCAGCAAGGCACTTTTGTATTTTAAAAAAGAACTACAGACCATTGAAATGCTATGTGCCAAAGAGCCTGACGATACCGACTTTATTAGAGATATTACAGTCAACTTCAATAATATAGGATACATCTTCCAGTCCATTGGCGATGGCGACAAAGCAATCTTGTATTTTGAAAAATCTCTCAAACTCAGAAGAGAACTCTGCTTAAACAAACCTGATCGTATAGAATTCTCCCGCGATCTTTTCATCAGTTTGAGTAATATAGGGTATTATTTCTATAATATCAGGAGTGATTCCAGCAAAGCACTCCCATATTTTGAAGAATCCTTCAGGATTATAGAAGATCTTTGTAATAAAGACCCTAACCGTACCGATTTTAGCTATTATCATGCCGTAACTTACAATAACTTGGGTAAGATATTTGAAACAATGAATGATAATGACAAGGCAATCTTGTATTTTGAAAAATCCTTACAGATTATGGATGAGCTCTGTGGAAAAGAGCCCGATCGAACAGATTTCTATTATTATTACGGTGTTTCAATTGATTATTTAGGCAATATCTATAAATCTTTGGGCAATAATGACAAGGCAATCTTGTATTTTAATCAGTATTTCTTGATGATGGAAAGACTTTGTACCAAAGAGCCCGACCGTACCGATTTCCGCCGAGATCTCTCTGTTAGCCTCAATAACTTGGGGAAAAGTTACGAATCCACAGGCGGTACCAATAAAGCTATCTCATATTTTGAAAAGTCAATACAGATTATGGAAGAACTCTGCACCAAAGAGCCTGACCGCGTAGATTTCCGTGTGGACTATGCCATCAGCCACTGGAACATGTACCGTGTGTGCAGGAAAGAAGAAGAGATCGCCTGGCTGACCAAGGCGAAAAGCGTTCTGGCGCCCCTTGTACAAAACGGAATAACCCATGGCCAGCTTGGTCAGCTCTGGGGTCTTGTGAATGACGCCCTTGAAAAACAAGGGTAATAAGCAGAATAGTATTTCCGTGTGAAAAGAGATTGCAGTGATGCGAAGACAAAGTTTACAATAGTTACAGGTCTATCAGATTGTATGGGCGGGTACATGAAGAAAAAGAGAAATTACAAAAAGCAGCCTCCTCTCTGGAAGAATATTGCACTGCTTCTTCTTTCCCTGCTCCTTCTGGGGGCATCTGTTTCACTGGTAGCAACTCTCAATAATCGTTCCGGTCACTCCTTTGACAATGTTCATGCTGGTTTTAAGGGTGCTTTTTCACACGAACGAGAGAACGTGACTGAGCCTGAGCCTATAGAGACGAAAAGTGCTTCCGCAAGTGGTTATGGGTACTTCTTCTATGATTTTCTTATGAAGAACTCCCCTGAACAGTCTGACCAGACTTTACCATCCAGATAGGAGCGTTCAGGAACAGGGACCGGACAGGGGATGAAGTGGAGAGCAGGTTTGAGGTGTAAGAAATAATGATGTATTCACCCTCACCCCAACCCTCTCCCTTCAAGGGAGAGGGAGTTTAGTTTGGCCTTTTCCAACACCGTCTCCCTTCAAGAGAGGGAGTATTTTTGACTTTTTGCGAATCCATCAAGAAAGACTAACCATGATTGTATTGTCATAGGCATATTGCCTTGAAATAACTGCCATTTTATTGGTTATTTTTATTACGCTTTTACAGGTTTTCCAGGAAAGATTGTTGTACCTCTCCTGGAAAACCTGGTTTAAAACCTCCTCCGCTAAAAGTGATACGCAAAATCAAGAACGGAGCATCCCTGTTTATCCGGCTTAAACTTATTAAAGATGGTGCTCAATATATTCTTTGGCGGATTTTGACTGGCGACTTTGATCCCACCAAAAGAATCATTCGAAAACGATACTTTGTCAGTCTCAAGTGAGTTCGTATCTGTGGCGTCAGAATTTGTGACCAGGTAGTAAATTAACCCCCCTACGGCAACAACACCAGCAACCAGCAAGGATGTACGCAACGTCTTATTTGTGCTGTCACTGTCATCCATCCCCGGCAGAGAACCACTCTGATCGGTGTAAGCTGCAAATACATTTGTGGCAGATGCCTGCATAATAAAACAAGCAGCAAGTAAAATCGTTAGAACCTTGATCCCCATAGCCTTGTCTGTCAACCTCTTCATCCTGTTTCTCCTTTTTTTTAATTAGTTTTATTTGTATTACGATCGATTGATAACTGTAGAGCAAGCGGTATGCCATGCCAGCTCAATATTGCATATGTAATTAATATTAAAGTGATTATAGGATAGAAACAGTGTAATCAGTTGACTTTTTATGGTTGAGTAAGTGGGATCAAATATTGATATAAGATCTGAAGATGTTGAGATAGCAAAAGATGAGGTTGACTTAAAGTAAAAGAAAACAGAGTAGAGTAGAAAACTGACTATTTTGACTCCTGGAGTTTATCATAGGGGAAAAGAGGTCTTCAAATCAGACAGTTATCCAATTAATTCAGTCAGATAATCCGTGGTGTGAACCACAGGGCAGGGCATGATCATGTTTCGCAGCTTGTTTGAATTTAAATGAAAAATCTCCGTCAGCTGCTTCTATTATCATTTGATTCTGGATACTGATTTCTGAGTTCTTTTATTACCCTTAGCCTTCTTTGATGTGGTTCATTTGGGACGGAAGTTTTTCAGGCTCAAATTCTTTATTACTTTGTAATGCTTGACATTTCCTGTCAGCAGATCAAGTCCGTGCTCAATAGCTGTTGCAGCGATAAGAGCATCGGCAAGCTCAACGGAGCTGCTTAAATAGTTCTCTTCCACTATCACCATTGCCCTGGAAGTGATACTCTCGCTAATGGCAAGCATGGTGACATCTAATTCTGTTAAGGCTTTCCTCATTTTCTGCAGTTCATTTTTGTCGCGCATTCCCTGGACCAGTTCCATGTAGGTTACAGCAGAGATCTCAAAGCCTTCCTGGGCATCAATGACTTTATACGCATTCTTGTTGCCTCTGAGGTACCAAATCAAGACATCAGTATCAATCAGCACCGAAAGTTCTTCCCTTTCGCAGATTGCGAACGTATGCATCCACATCTTCAGCCTGGGGAGTATCGGACCACATCCCAAAGATGGTGTGCTTATCGGCTTTCCTGACTTTCCGTGTCGGTGTTATCACGGCGAAAGGTTTCCCATGATAGGTCACTTCCACTTCTTCACCTCTCTCCACGGAGCCCATGATCTCCTTGGTTCTTTCTCTCAATTCCTTGGCGGTCACTTTCATCTTAATCACCTCTAAATGTACACTTTAAAGTATACACTTTATCGGCAATAACCACAATACTTATAATCGAGAAAAGTCTTCTCACCTCGGCAGGACAGGTAAATTCTCATTGTGCAAGCAAAGAAAGTCAAAATATCGAGGTCGGAGTAAGTTTTTCCTGCTGTGAAAAATACTACGCTGACCCCGGTTTGTTCGTTTGTTCCGGATTGGCCGGGCCCATTTTGGATAAATATATCCCATTGGAATAATGCCGCGAGTATTGTTGAAACAACCCCTCTTTATGCTATGGGAGGGGTTGTTTTTCTCTAGCTGTTTCAATAAAGCACGCTACATGTTCAGATTTTCAGTTTCTGCAACACAGTTTTTGAGCTTAGGGAGTAATTCTGTAAAAAACCCGGTCCCAAAGTTGTAATTGTCCCACAGCGCACCGAGCCCTTTCCAGGAGTAAAAGAATGCATTGAAATCATTATGCCATAAACCACCAGCCAATAAACGGTCTCCATCGTTCTCAATATTCTGCATGTTATCGATCTGTACTGAATCTTTGAGGAATCTGCCTGCTATTGAAAACGTGGTTCCATTGCAATTGTTCTGCTGTGATATAAAAAATTTATCGACAGGGACACCATTGTTAAAGGATGCCTTAATCTTCAATTCAAAATCACATGCGTCCTCGGAATAGAATGCTTCAAGTTTACCATCGAGGAGTCCATCTTTAAAATTGGCAGTACATTCGTTCTTTTCGTCCATGATAACAATCTTGCCATCGATAGTTCCCTTGTTATAGTTCGCAATCGATTTCTTTCGACCATCAGAATACCAGTTTTTGGAGGTGCCGTCTCGTAATCCGTTAACGTATTGTTCTTGGCATCCCCGGGTTCCATTTTCATACCACCAGGTGCAATCACCGTTCATTTCATCATTTTCAAATTCGATCTCTTCTTTTTTGGCTCCATTTTCATACCATGAGGCATAAAGGCCATGCTTTTTGTCATTTTTAAATTCGCTCTCTATGTTTTTGGTTCCATTCTCATGCCATGAAATATATTTTCCATGCTTTTTGCCTTTTTCATATTCAATCTCTTCTCTTTTTGTGCCGTCGTGATACCAGGATCTATACATCCCATGTATTAAAAAATTCCCATCGATCTCTTTGACATAATAACGGACCATAATTTTACCATCGCCATAGGTTTCTTCTCTTTTATCAGTTCCCCCGCATCCAGCCAGGAACAGGCACAGTTGTAAGACCCCGATGAGCAACATGGTATTGTAGAAGTATGTTCTTTTCATGATGTTCCTTTCGCCTATGGCTGTTTGAGAGACACTACATAACAAACGATATGTCGGTAACGGCGCTTGAAAAGTCGATTAAATTATAACGGCCTTGGATGCGGCCGGGTGGGTAGTGAATGGTCCCGGTGGTGATCTTGAACCTGCCCTGAACCAGTGGACACCATCAATGAAGAAGAGGTCCTGGAACTCGACAGTTCTCCAATTATATCTGTCAGATAATCTGTGGGATGAACCATTGCATCGCCAAGGTATTCCATTGCCATATCAGCCCAGGGTCCCCCTGGAAACGTGATATGTCTGCTCTCATGTTATCTTCGAGATTTCTACGGTTAAGCTCAAGGCTTGTGATGCATGCTCTCACCTCAGGAAGATGCCTGGGGTTCCGGAATGATCTCCATCTGGCCGTGTTTGAGCCCCTCATGGAAATAGATGTGGATTTCGCCCGAGAATTCCTGCTCGATCCTGATGAGGTGTTTCCTCTGCTGATTGAGGAGATAGAGTGCCACGTCCCTGGGCAGACCGACCCTGATGCTCTTTGCCTTGTTGCGGTTGATGAAGAGCTGCAGCTCACGCAGTGCCATGAATGCCGAAGATTCCACCGACCTCACCATGCCTGTCCCATCGCAGGTCGGACAGGTTATGTGGCTCTTTTCCATGAGCGTGGAGGTGAGTTTCTCACGGGAGAGTTCCATGATGCCGAACTTGGAGATCTTGCCGATCACGAGGTGGGCCCTGTCTTCCTTGAGCCTGTCTTTCAGCTCTTTCTCCACCTTGCGGATGTGGTCCTTCGAGCGCATGTCGATAAAGTCGATCACCACGAGGCCGCCCAGGTCGCGCAGCACCAGCTGACGGGCAATCTCGGCTGCAGCCTCCATATTGGTGGAAAAGGCCGTGTCCTCGATATTCTTGCTGCTGCGGGATTGTGCTGAATTCACATCGATGACCACCATTGCCTCGGTCGACTCGATGACGATGGTGCCGCCGGATTTCAGCTTCACCTTCTTGTCGTAGATGCCCTGTATCTGCTGTTCGAGATCGTACTTCGTGAACAGGGGCTTTGACTGCTTGTAGAACTTGATGCGGTTCTGGTGCCTGGGCATGACGCTCTTCATGAACAGCAGGGCCCTCTTGTGGGTCTCCTCGTCGTCGATGAGCACCTCGGACATATCGCTGGTGAAGTAATCCCTGATGGAGCGGATAATGATATCGCCCTCCCGGTAGATGAGCGAAGGGCAGGGGGCCTTGACAAATTCGGCCTCCATGCTCTTCCAGAGCCTCATGAGGTAGTTGATGTCCTTGGAGAGATCGGCCTTGGTCTTATCCATGCCCGCTGTTCTCACAATGAGCCCCATGTCAGCGGGGAGCTGCAGCTGACCGATGATCTCCTTGAGGCGTTTTCTCTGGACCTCGTCTTCTATCTTGCGGGATATGCCGGCGAGTTCCTGCTTGGGCACCAGCACCATGTACCGCCCGGGAATCGACAGGTTCATGGTGAGCAGCGCCCCTTTTGCACCCTTCTCCTCCCGGCTCACCTGGACCGGGATCTCGAGCCCGTTTCTCAGGCAGGGAAAGATGTCGCTGCCCGCAAGCGCGCCGGGGACGAAGGCAGGGTTCATATCCCCCTTCGGCAGCAGGCCGTGTTTCTCCCGCCCGTAGTCCACGAACACCGCATCGAGGCCTTTTTCCACCTTCGAGATCTTTCCCCGGAAGATGTTTCCCCTGAGCTGTTCTTTCAGGGAGCTCTCTATGTGGAGTTCCTTGAGAACACTGTTTTCAACTACTGCAACCCTGATCTCTTCAGGATGGATTGCATTGATCAGCATCTTCTTCATGGCCGAGCCCTTCTCATTTCAGTTTATCCGAAAATATCCAGAGGTCCCTGCCCCTCGCGGATCACCTCCACGGTGTCGGTCTCGAGGGAGATCATCGTGGAGGGGATGTCGGGGAGGATTCCGCTGTCTACGACCGCATCCACAATGTGACCGAGGTCTGCGTCTATCTCCACCGGGTCTATGTGGAGCCGTTCGTGAGACAGGGGTACGCTCGTGGTTATGATCGGCTCACCGATCTCATCCACGATTGCCTTGCAGAACCAGTGATCGGGTATGCGCACGCCGATGGATTTCCGGTTGGACTGGAGGAGCCTCGGGACCAGTCTGGTGGCCGGGAGCACGATGGTGTACGGCCCGGGCAGCAGGTTCTTCATTATCCGGAAGGCCTCATTGGACACCTTGGCATATTTGCTGATGCACTTGATCTCGGAGAACATGATGCTCCGCGGCTTTACCGAGGCCTTGATGGCATTGATCTTGTCGATGCCCTTCTTGTTGGTGATGCAGCACCCCAGGCCATAGACCGTATCTGTGGGATACACGATGATGCCCCCGGCCGAGAGGATTTCTGCAATGCGTTTGACAACCCTCGGTTTGGGCGTGAAAGGATCAATGAGGATGCGCATACGTGTTCTCCCTGTTACACATGCTCTTCATATCGACATTGCCGAGCGCGGCAAAAAGGGAATATTTCACCGAGGGGATGTCTTTTTCCATCATGCTGATATATTTTCTGATCAACTCGCGTTTTCCGTCTGGTCGAATTATGCAGGCATTTACCACCGGGGCAAGGTCGAGGAAGCGGAAGTAGTCATTGACCAGTTCGCCCGTGCAGTATGCCAGCGGCCTGATCACCCGGTTGTTCCCGTCATTTGAAACCCGTGCCGGCGCCATGGCACCGATCTGCCCGGTAAAGAGAGTCCGCAGCAGGAAGGTCTCGATGACATCATCCATGTGGTGGCCCAGCGCAATGGAGGATACCCCGAGTTCCTGGGCCAGGGAATAGAGGTTTCCCCTGCGAAGCCGGGAACAGAGCGCACAGGGACTCTTGTCAGGGTCCGAGGACTCCTTGAGGATCTCGGAGATCCCGGATTCGACCACCAGGGTCTTGAGGTCGAGTGTTTTTTCGATCCAGTGGGCGATGCGGGGAAAGTCTCTCTCAAATCCGGTTGCTATATGGACAGGAATGATGTCGAAACTCACGGGCGCTGACCTGCGGAGGTCTGCAAGTACCTTGAGCAGTACGATGGAGTCCCTGCCGCCGGAGACAGCCACGAGGACTTTGTCTCCCTGCTCGATCATGCGGTAGTCGTGGATCGCGGTTCCTGCCTTCTTGCGGATGCGTTTTTCAAAATAGCGTCTTGTGTTATAACTCACGAATTATCCCTTATCATATAACGCCGGTTTTGCAATATGTGAAAATACCATTACGTGCTGCGCTCAGGGCAGATTACGGGCTGCTTCAGGTTCCTCTCCCGCAGGAGTGATCGCCATCAGCACGAGGCGAGGATATCGTCGAGCCAGCGGGCAATGACGGGCCGTGCCGCTGCAGGGTCGTAGCAGGTCTGAGGGGCATGATGCGCCCTGATCCAGGTGATCTGGCGCTTGGCATAGCGTCTCGTGTCTCGTTGAATCAATGAAACGGCCTCATCGAGACCTGTTTCATGGGAGAGGTAGCTCAGGACATGCTTGTAGGCAAGGGTCTGCATGGATCTCAGCGACGGGCTGTACCCCCTGCGGATAAGCTGCTCGGTCTCATCCACCAGGCCGAGATCAAGCATGCGGTATACCCGGTTGTCGATGGCCTGGTAGAGCTCCTGCCTCTGGGGCATGATGCAGGCAATACGCGTATCAAACAGCGGCAGGGCAAAGCCGTGGCCATCCTGAAGCATGCTGGGCCTCTCTCCGGTGAGGAAGACGATCTCCAGGTAGCGGATGATCCTGGCGGAATCGTTCGGGGTGATTTTTCCGGCCGAGGGCGGATCGAGCCTGGCCAGAACGTCCCAGAGGTGCCGGCTGCCCCTGCTCGCGGCGAGCGACCGGAGATAGGCGCGCAATCTCTCCGATCCGGCCGGTGCCGGGATCAGGCCGAAGATGAGCGCCTTTATGTAGAGCCCGGTGCCGCCGACCACGATGGGTATCTTTTTCGCGGCATACACCTGGGATATCTTCTCCCTGGCAAGTGTTGCAAAAATGCCTGCATTGAATTCTTCGTCAGGGTCCACCACGTCGATGAGGTGGTGGGGCAGGAGAGATCGCTCCTGTTCATCGGGCTTTGCGGTGGCGATATCCATGTAGCGGTATATCTGCATGGAATCTGCAGATATTACCTCGATGGGGTATGTACCGGCGAGCTCGAGAGCGAGGCCGGTCTTGCCGGAACCTGTGGGTCCGGTTATGACAATCAGGGGCGTCTTCCGATCCACCGTTCGATCTCGTCTTTGCTGATCTTCTTATACAGCGGCCTGCCGTGGGGGCAGGTGAGCGGGGAACCGATCCTGTCAAGATCATCGAGGAGTGCGGCGATCTCCGGTTGAGAAAGGCTGTCCCCGGAGCGGACACTGGCATGACAGGCAATGCTGGAGAGGATTTCGTGCTGGTAATCGCCCTTGCCGAGAGTTCCCTGGACTGCTTCGCTGATGAGCTCGAGGATGATGCCCCGGATATCACCCTTGTCCAGTGCAGCGGGAATGGACCTGACAGCCACTGCGCAGTCACCGAACGGGCTCGTCTCGATGCCGATCTGCTCGATGTGAGCCGCAATCTCTTCAAAGGCGCTGAACTCCACCGGCGAGAGTTCCAGGACAACCGGAGTAAGAAGCATCTGCGAGGTGCCGGCAGCAGCGGCCGGCAGTTCTTTGAGCCTCTCATAGGTGATGCGTTCGTGAGCCGCATGCTGATCGAGGATGTAGAGTGCGGCATGATCCTGGAGCAGGATATAGGTCGAGTGCAGGGTGCCGATTACAGCCTTGTCGGCATAGGTTGTTTTGGTCGGTGCAAAGAGGCTCTGCTGAAAGAATTCCTCTGCGGGCTGACGGCGTTGTATTGGGATCGTGTACAGGGGCCGCACCTGTTCCCGGACATCGGGACAGTCGGAATGGTTTGCGGGCGGGGTGTAGGATGGTTTCTCGGCCGGGCAGGTCAGGGTATCCCGTATGCTCTTTGCCACCAGGCCGAAAACCGCGGAAGAGTTTTTGAAGCGCACCTCGGCCTTTGCCGGGTGCACATTCACATCCACCTCCGCAGGGTCGATGTCGATGAACAGCACAGCAAGCGGGAAGCGCTGCTTCATGAGCAGGCCCCGGTATCCCTCCACGACGGCCGCGCTCAGGGTCTGATCCCGGACAGATCTGTTGTTCACATAGGTATAGATCCCGGATCGGGTTGGCCGGCTTTCCCCTGGCGATGCAACGATGCCGTGCACCTGTATGGCTCCTCGATCCTCCAAGAAGGTGTGCAGTTTGCCGTTGAGCCCTTTTCCCCAGATGGCCTTCACCCGTTCCTCGGGGGAGGACCCTTCCCTGAGATTCAACACTGTCCGTCCGCCCATGGTGAGGAGAAAACGTGTGGATGGATAGGCAATGGCGTATCGCGACACGATATCGATGACGTGGCGCTGCTCGGTGGCAGTGGTTTTCAGAAATTTCTTGCGTGCAGGCATGTTGAAGAAGAGATCCCTCACCTCGACAATGGTGCCGGAAGGCATGCCCTTCATAGCCTTCTCAGCGATCATGCCTGCCTCGATCGAGAGGGAGAAACCCTTGGGCGACCGGGCAGTCCTCGTGGAAAGGGTGGCCCTGCTGACCGACAGAATGCTCGGCAATGCCTCGCCCCGGAACCCCAGGGTATGTATGGAGAACAGGTCGTCCGAGCTCCGGATCTTGCTCGTCGCGTGCCTCAGGACCGACACCTCGAGGTCTTCTTCGGCCATGCCGCACCCATCGTCAACGACCCGTATGAGTTCGAGCCCCCCGCCTTCGACGTCGATGGATATGGAGCTTGCCTGCGCATCGAGGGCATTCTCCAGGAGTTCCTTGACGACAGAGGCAGGCCGCTCTATGACCTCTCCGGCAGCTATCTGGTTAATGAGATCCTGCGGCAGCAATCGTATCGAACTCATGGTATGCGGGCACCATATCCTTTCTCTTGACGACGGTGGAGCACTTCCCTGCATGTTTTTTACTTTAAAACTATAGCGATAAACAAGAGAAGTCAACTCATGCATGTATGATTTGTGATTGAATCCGCCTGCTGTTTCACCTATAACAGAAGATCTATGAAATCAATGCGTTTGGGGGAGGAAACACCGTATGAAAAAACAGTTACTGGTCATAGCGGTTTTACTGGCGGTCCTTTCGTGCCTGCCTGCGTATGCGCAGATGCCCAACTATGCTGATCTGACAAAACAGCTCGTCGATATTGACGGCTGGGAGGCCCAGGAGGCCACCGGCATGAACATGAACGGTCCCATGGGGGAAATGGTCAATGCTGTGAGGGAATATGAGAAGAATGGCGCTCAGATCAGTGCCCAGATCGTTGTGGGGGGCATTGCGCAGAGTACCTGGGCACCCTTCGAGGCCGGATATAACATGGAATCCCCGGAGATCGTCGCCAAGACCATGGATGTCTCGGGTCATCGCATCGGGATCACTCATGACAAGATGGAGAAGACAGGCACCATTGTCGTTCTGCTCAATACCAAGGCAAAGAACGGCATATTTGCACTCGCCTATGAGGGATTATCCCACGAAGAGGCCCTGGACCTTGCCCGGAAATTCTCCTGGAGCGGCATGGAAAAGGTAATGGAATAACGCCGGAAAACTCTGTGAGTAAATGCCCGGCGCAGTCTGCGTGGATGGATCTGCACGGAAGGCTCCGGCCCGGGCTTCCTGGCGCACTCGATGTGCACCCGCCGAGGTGATACCCGCATCGTATGATGAGGGTAATGAATATAATATATGATCGAATGATCATATAACTCAATAAAACGGCACCGTGCGGGTGGTGTCACCTGTCATTCAGTGCCGGGCCGAATTCAATAAGACGACATATTATATCAATTATATCAATAAGATAAATCAATATGTGACTTCAATGTACCTGCTGTATTGTATTGCTGGCGCCAGCGGTGGCCCGCCCAGACGGGTTCAATCCGCGGACAGGGGAGGGCGGGCATTTCTCCTGACATACTGTTCTGAATATATTGATCTTATAATTGAGCAAGGCGCGAGGGAACAAGTTTCCTTGACTTTTCGGCATTTTTTTATGATACAGGGTTTGGCTTTCAGGCAGAGTAAACACACAGCATTGGAGATATTCATATGGGTTTTCTCGAGATTAAAGATCTGCACGTATCTGTGGCTGGAAAAGAAATTATCAAGGGCATCGACCTTACGCTCGAACGGGGCAAGACTGCCGTCATCTTCGGTCCGAATGGCTCCGGCAAGAGCACGCTGCTCGGAACAATCGCCGGGTTGCCCGGTTATGAAATTACCCAGGGAACGATCCTCTTCAAGGGACAGGATCTGGGCACGCTCTCGATAGATGAGATATCGCGGCTGGGGATCGGGATCTCCTACCAGTATCCGCCGGCCATCAAGGGGGTTAAGCTGCAGACCCTGCTGCAGAACATCAATAATAACCCCGAGGGTATTGCTTCCTGGTCAAAGGCACTCAACCTCACCGACTTTCTCCAGAGAGATATCAATGTGGGCTTTTCAGGCGGGGAACGCAAGCGCTCGGAGATCCTCCAGCTCCTGCTCCAGAATCCTGATCTCATGCTCTTCGACGAGCCGGAATCAGGGGTGGATATCGAGAACATCTCGGTCATAGCCAATGTGGTGAAAACCATGCTCGAGAAGGAAAAGCCGATATCCCAACGGACACGGTCATCGATTATCATAACCCACACCGGCTTTATCCTCGATTACGTCAAGGCGGACATCGCCTACGTGATCATGGATGGACACGTGCGGGGCTGCGGATCGCCCGGCGAGATCTTCGAGGAGATAAAGCTGCACGGTTATGAAAAATGTGCCAGTTGCTTTGCCGAACAATTTCAAGGGATCAAGACAGGTGACGAACGATGAACATACCATCAGTGGATTCGGAACAGCTACTCAACATTGGATATGACGCATGCGCTGCCAGTTGCGGCAATTTCATGGTCCTCGACCACACGATACTCGATATTGAGAGCAGATACCAAGGCCTGAAGGTAATGCCCCTTGCCAAGGCCTTTGATGTCTACCCGCACATACGTGAGAAGCTCTTTTTCGGCATCGTGGACAAGGACAAGAATGAATATACCAGGATGTCCTATAACTCCGAGCCGGTTGGGTACTATATCCGTGTGGAAGAGGGCGTCAAGATAGAGGAACCCCTGCAGGCGGCCTTTCTCTTCGGAGAACAGGGATCGACCCAGCTCATACACAACATCATAGAGCTGTGTGACGGGGCGGAAATCAATATCGTGAACGGGTGCACGACTGCCACGCATCACAGCCAGGGCACCCATGTGGGAATCACCGAGACCTACCTGGGCAAGAACTCCTCACTGGGCTTCACCATGCTCCACAACTGGGGCAATACAGTGGAGGTGTTTCCCGTTGGGGCCATACTCGTGGGTGAAAATGCACGGTACATCTCAAACTATGTAGCCATGACAGCGGTGAAGAAGATTGTCTCATACCCGGTAGCGCATGTGAAACAAGGTGGCTCTGCCCGGTTTTTCTCCATCATCTTTGCAAAGAAGGGTTCTTATTTTGATTCGGGTGCAAAGGCACTGCTCGAAGGGGCCGGTGCAAATGGGGAAATCATCGGCAGGGTCGTCTCTGACGGCGGCACGGTCATTTCCCGGCAGATGCTCTCGGGAAACGAACCGGGAACCGTCGGCCACATGGAATGCAGCGGTCTGCTCTTAAACGAGAACGGGGTCATCCATTCGATCCCCGAGCTCCGCGGTGCGCATCCGGATATCAATCTCTCTCACGAGGCTGCTGTGGGAAAGATCTCGACCGAAGAACTCAGTTATCTCATGACCAGGGGGCTCACCGAGGAACAGGCACGCTCGCTCATTATCCGCGGGTTCCTCGATATCAAGATCGAAGGCCTGCCTGCCAAGGTCCAGGCCCTGGTGGACGAGGTCATTGAGCGCTCGATTGCGGGCTCTATCTAGGGATCTCCAACCACCTGAAATAACTGATTAAAAAGTCTTCACCATTTGCCCTGTATTGCATTTTATCTGCAGGGTGAATGGTTTATTTAATGGCAGGCACGGCAATGGAATCCCGGCATGAAGGAACTGTTCCTATGGTGGTAACCTTTCATGAGATTACGAAAGGGGGCATGCGGCACCATGAGCGAGTATTATAATTTAACATAACATATATTATCGGCTAAACAGGCATACCGCACATTTCAGGTGCGGTATGCGGAATTGATCTCTACGTATTTATATGACAGGTCGGTGGTGTAAGCGCGGAATTCACCGCTGCCACTGCCCAGCAGGATATCGATGGATATCTCCGGCTTCTTGAGGATCTCATAGAGTGTGTTCTCTTCAAACCCCGGGGCCTCGATGCCGGAGACCACTACAGGATATCCCCCGATGGTGATCTCAATCTTGTCGGGATTAACCGTGACCCCGCTGTAGCCGATGGCCGCGATGATCCTTCCCCAGTTCGGATCGCACCCGAACAGAGCTGTCTTTACGAGCAGCGAGTTTGCGATGCTCATGGCCACGGTTTTTGCCCCGGCGTTGTCAGCGGCGCCGTTGACTGTAATCTGAACCAGTTTCGTCGCTCCTTCACCATCCTTCACGATCATCAGGGCCAGTTCCTGGATCACTTCAGTGATGGCTTGTTCGACCGCGGCAACAGGTTCTTCGACATACCCCGAAGCCAGTGCAAGCAGCGTGTCGTTTGTTGAGGTGTCCCCGTCGATGGTTATGGCGTTGAATGTGTGCGAAATGGCTTTAATAATAATATTATCAAGGAGTTGCTTGGATACTTTTGCATCGGTGAGCACCACGGCAAGGGTCGTTGCCATGTTCGGGGCAATCATGCCGGCCCCCTTGGCGATACCAAGCACTTTGGCGTTGCCTGCCTGCCGGCAGGCAACCTTGGGGAATGTGTCTGTGGTCATGATTGAGCGGGCAAATACCTGGACGTCATCGCTAAGCCCCTGGGTGAGACGGGGAATCTTGTCGATCATTCTCGCAGCAGGGAGCCTGACGCCGATCACGCCAGTGGAAAGGGGAATCACCTGATCCCGCCCTACCCCGAGCCTTGCTGCAACCTCACCGGTCACTGCCATGGCGTCGTCGATTCCCTCTTTGCCGGTGCACGCGTTGGCATTGCCGGCATTGGCGACAATGGCCCGTACGGTTCCCCTGGCCACCAGGTCCATGCCCACGAGCACCGGGGCTGCCTTGACCAGGTTTGTCGTGAACACCCCGGATACCACGGCATCTGTGTCACAGAAGATGAGCCCCATATCGAGGCCGGTAACCGCGGGGGATTTCACGCCGGCATTCGTAGCTGAAAAGGTAAATCCTCGAGGTGTCATATCGTCCTGCCGCAACACTGTTTGTATTTTTTGCCCGAACCGCAGGGACAGGGATCGTTTCTTCCGATCTTTTTCCCGTCTCTTCTGATCGTGGAGGGTTTTTCGGATGATGGACCCCCCCTGCCGAGCTGCATACGCTGTTTGCGTTCCCGCTGGGAGATCTTTTCCACATCTTCCTGCCGCTGGATCTGGATCTTGAAGAGCCGTTCGAGTGAGAGCTCTTTCATCCTCGAGATCGTGGCGACGAACATGTCAAACCCCTCCCGCTGGTATTCCCTCAACGGATTCTTCTGGCCGTAGCCCCTCAGGCCGATACCGTCCTTGAGGTGATCCATGGAAAGGAGGTGATCCTTCCAGTAGCTGTCCAGGGTCAGGAGCAGGATCTGCCGCTCGACCATCCTCATGATATCGGGGGTGAACTCTTCCTCCCGCCTGTTGTAGGCATCGATTATCTCTGAGCGGACCGCCTCGAGGAGATCATCAGAAGTCTGACCCTTTTCAGGGGAGTACTGCAGCTGGAAGTCGAAGGTGTTCTTGATCCAGCCCCGCAGTCCATCCATGTCCCAGTCCGTTGCCGCTGATTTCCTCGGCACATAGACCTCGATGACCTCATCGAGGAGTTCATCGATCATTTCTTCGATAAAGTCACGCAGGTTCTCCTCGGAGAGGATTTTGCGCCGCTGGGTGTAGATAACCTCCCTCTGCTTGTTCATGACATCGTCATATTCCAGCAGGTGTTTGCGGATCTCGAAATTCCTTCCCTCGACCTTTTTCTGCGCCCCTTCGATACTGCGTGAGATGAGGTTGTGCTCGATGGGTTCGTCCTCGCCGACGCCGAGCCTGTCCATGATGGATGAGATGCGCTCGGAACCGAAGATGCGCAGAAGGTCATCCTCGAGGCTCAGGTAAAAGCGCGACGCACCGGGATCTCCCTGTCTTCCTGAACGGCCCCTGAGCTGGTTGTCGATGCGCCGGCTCTCGTGCCGTTCTGTGCCGAGGATGAAAAGCCCGCCGGCAGTTATGACATCATGGTGTTCCTTTTCGCATTGATCCTTGAATGTGGAGATGATTTCCCGGTAGATCTCGTCATCGCCGTTCGCACGCTGTCTGGACAGGAATTCGGGATTCCCGCCGAGCATGATGTCCGTGCCTCTACCGGCCATATTCGTCGCAATGGTGACTGCCCCTTTTCTCCCTGCCTGGGCAACGATCTCTGCCTCCCGCTCATGGTGCTTTGCGTTGAGGACATGGTGCGGCAGTCCTTTTCTCTTCAAAAGGTTCGATACCTTTTCCGAATTCTCGATGGAGCTCGTTCCCACCAGGACCGGCTGCCCCTTTTCGTGGCACTGGGCGATCTGGGAGACCACGGCCCGGTATTTCTCCACCTCTGTCTTGTAGATGACATCGGAATGATCCATGCGGACCATGGGCATGTTTGTCGGGATCACCATGACCTCGAGTCCGTAGATATTCTTGAACTCCAGGGCCTCTGTTTCTGCGGTGCCGGTCATCCCTGCGAGCTTCTCGTACATCCTGAAGTAATTCTGGAAGGTGATCGAGGCGAGCGTCTGGTTCTCGTTTGCGACCTTCACCCCTTCCTTGGCCTCGAGCGCCTGGTGGAGACCCTCGGAATACCGTCTTCCGGGCATCAGCCTGCCGGTGAACTCGTCCACGATGACCACTTCACCTTCATTGACCACATAGTCCTTGTCCCGGTGAAAGAGGATGTGGGCACGGAGAGCCTGGTTGAGATGGTGGACGGTCTCGAACTCCGATGGTTCGTAGAGGTTGCTCTTCGAGGTGATCTTCTGCAGGAGCTCCACGCCTTCCTCGGTGAAGACCACGGTGTTCGCCTTCTCGTCCTTGCTGAAGAGGGTATCGGCATCCTTTCTCCTGAGCAGTTCGTTCAGGGCATTGTTGGCATCATAGTACTTTGAGGTGGAGTCTTCAGCCGGTCCGGATATGATGAGCGGGGTCCGGGCCTCGTCTATGAGAATGGAATCCACCTCGTCGACTATGGCATAGTGAAAGTCTCGCTGCACGTAGTCCTCGAAGGTGAACTTCATGTTGTCCCTGAGATAATCGAACCCGAATTCGTTATTCGTCCCGTAGGTGATATCTGCCCGGTAATTCGCCTTTCTCTGAATGTCGTCGAGCCCGTGGACAATGACACCCACCTCGAGCCCGAGATAGCGGTATATCTTTCCCATCCATTCGGAGTCGCGCCGAGCCAGGTAGTCATTGACCGTGACGACGTGCACGCCCTTTCCTGTCAGGGCATTGAGGTATACGGGCATGGTCGCCACGAGGGTCTTTCCTTCACCTGTTTTCATCTCGGCGATCTTTCCCTGATGGAGGATGATTCCCCCGAGGAGCTGGACATCGAAAGGTCTCATCCCGAGGGTTCTCTTCGCTGCCTCCCTCACGGTTGCAAAGGCCTCGGGCAGGATATCGTCGAGGCTTGCACCCGCGGAAAGTCTCTCCTTCAGGTGTGGGGTCATGGCCTTGAGTGCTGCATCGTCCTTGGCCGCGAACTCCTTTTCGAGAGAGTTTATACTGTTCACCAGGGGAGCCAGGCGCTTGAGCTCCCTGTCATTCTTGCTGCCGATGATCTTAATCAACCAATTATACATATGGATTATCCGGTCCTTAGCTTATTCAGGAAATCTAACTTGTTATAAGTAATAGAATATAGGGAAGACTATTTCAACATGTATCTTTTCGGGTTCACGTGAATACCGTTTACGAGGATCTCGTAATGCACGTGTGAACCGGTGGACCGGCCCGAGTTGCCGAGGAATGCGATTTTCTCACCTTTATGCACCCGTTGTCCAACCCTGATATCATTGGACTTCAAGAGATGTGCATACCTGCTGACAATCCCGAAACCATGATTGATCACAAGAAAGTTCCCGTAACCACCATTGTTGTAATACGACGTTACTACTCCGTCTGCAGGGGCATATATCGGGGTTCCCTTCCTGGAGGCGATATCGATCCCCTTGTGGAATTCTCTCTTTCCCGTAAACGGTGAGTTCCGCCATCCGAAGCCTGAGGTGATCCACCCGCGGGTGGGCCAGGCCGAAGGGGTGTGAGCCATGAGCGAGCGCTGTCGTTCAATCTGGGCGAGAAGTTCCTTGGATACCTCTTTCTCGATGCTGACATCATCTCCAAGCTGCTTTATGTGGGAGTGGAGTTTGCGGGTAAGAATCTTCTCGGTGAGGACAGCCGTGCCCTGGCCTGATCCGATGGCATCGGAACCCCCGCCCCCGACACCGATGATCTCCTCGGGCGTGTTGAGATCGACCTTTGCAAGCTCGCTTAAATGTCTGTTGAAGCTCCTGAGAACACTCATCTCTTCATCGAGGCCGGCCACTTTTTCCGACAGCACGGCGATCTGCCTGCTCTGGTCTTTGTTCATTTCCTTGATCTGGTCTATACGGGACATGTCCGTGCGCAGGTGGTAGAGCCTGTAGCCGGAAAAACAGGAATATCCGGCAAGTGCCACGAAGACAAATACGGCCAGGAAGATAAGCGGTACAGAAACCTTGATCCTTTTTATCCCTTCATTCTCTTTGGAGAGTATGAGTATTGTCCAGTGTGATTTCATATAATCCCTTTTATTGAGAACTGATGTCCATTTCTTCAAACAGAACGGATGGACACAGCACATGTCCGAATTCCCGGACGTCACTGCCTACCGCGCCGACCCGGGAGAACAGCTCGTACATATTCCCGGAGAGTGCCGCCTCGCGTACCGGATACAGGGCATTGTTTCCTTCGAGGAGCAGGCCATTGACTCCGACCGAGAACTCACCACTTATCGGATTTGCGGTATGCATGCCCATAATATCGGTGACTTTCAGGACCAGCTTTAACCCTTTGAGTTCCAATGACATATCCCCTGTGCCCGGTTTCATGCATATATGCCGGACACCCAGTGTCGGTACGGAACGATACCCGCCCCGCAGCGAATTCCCCGTTGAAGGTTTCCCGGCTACTTTTCCCCAGAAACTGTCATAGATAAATGCAAGAACAGAGCCATTGTCTACCAGGATTGTCTCCTGGGAAGGGAGCCCTTCCCCATCATACGGACATCCGTCGACAGCCCGGCTGTCGAGAGGGTTGTCGGTAAGGGTGATCATGCTCGAGAAACACTTCTTGCCGCATTTATCTTTCAGGTAAGACTTCCCCTTGATGACATTCTCTCCGATGAAGGCATCAGAGATGAATTCCAGCAGTTGAGCCGTAGTCGTGTTGTCGAAGACGACAGGGATCTTTGTTGTCTTGATTTTCCTGGCAAAGAGCATGTCGGTTGCCATTTTTGCTGCATCCGCACCGACCTTGGCCACATTGATATCACGTTTCCGATGACTGAGATCAAACTCATACCCGGATTGGCTCTCATCCTGGTCTTTTGCCATGACCATAACGGAAGCGGAGACGAATGAGGCAGTGGAGGAGATGTCCACCCCGTGTGAATTCACGATATGTGAGGTGGCAACGGTCCGGGAGAAGGATGCCTTGCGGACCTGCTGTATCCTCTTGTCCGCTTCCCGGGCGCTTTTTTCGAGATCGATGGCCAGTGAAATGCATTCATCCGCGCTCAGGGCGGAGACAGCCGGGTCAAATACGTCCATCTCCCGGTAACCATCGGGGCATGACGGGAGATGATGATGTTCATCTTTGAACTGATAACGGGCAGAATTCATGGCGGAATCGATCAGATCATCCGTGGCCTCGGACCCATAGGCGAATCCCATGGCACCATGAGCGAGGATACGGATGCTTATCCCGGACTCATTGGCCCGGTTGAGAGACCCTACCGTGCAGTCCTTGGATTCCGCACGAATGGTGTCGGTGGCGCTGCCAAATACTTCAAAATCGTTGATGGATCTTTTTCTCAGGAGATCTACTGCCTTGTGTATCTTATCTCCCAGTTCCATGCTCATCCTCTATATCTGGTAGACCAGTGCGGTTTCCCTGCAGTCAGGGAAATACTGGCAGTGAATGCAATCAGCCCAGATCTTGTTGGGAAGTGAGGTCTTGTCAACCTCGGCAAAGCCCATCTTCTCAAAAAAACCAGGTACATAGGTGAGGGTGAACAGCTTTTTCACCCCGAGCTGGCTTGCCTCGTCAATACAGGCATTCACCAGCGATCTGCCTGCGCCGATTTTTTGAAAAGCCTTTCCCACGGCCAGGGTCCGTATCTCCGCTATATCGACCCATGAAACCTGGAGCGCGCAACAGCCATGTATTGTCCCCTGGTCTTCATCGTCGACCAGGACCCAGAAGTCTCGCACCGATGTATACAGCGAAAGAAGCGACTTCGGCAAGATGAGCCCCTCTTTGACAAAAGGCTCGATCAATCTCTTTATTTCAGGTATCTCGTTTACCAACGCTTTTCGTATCATTACACTTAACCCAACAAAATTTTTCTACATACATCACTGGCCGCACAAAATGTCAAACCTAAACTTGTGGATAACGCTATCAGGGGTATGTCTGAGCCAGGTTCTCATGGTTTTTTACCAGCTCTTTTGCGTGTTCGATCACGGTGGAACTGGGTGTTTCTCCTCCCATCATCCGTGCGAGTTCCATCACCCGGTCCATCTCGTGCACCGAGTGGACAGTGGAGACCGTATTGGCATCCACAACATTCTTCGTAATGACAAAATGCGTATCGGCAAGTGATGCCACCTGATGGAGGTGGGTGACCACGATGGACTGGGCGTTGTTCGAGAGCTCTTTGAGCCTGTGTGCAATCATGAAGGCAGTCTGTCCGCTGATGCCGGAATCGATCTCATCGAAGACCAGGGTGGCGTCCTGCGTGGTCTTCTGCTGCACCTTGATGGCAAGCATGATACGGCTCAGTTCACCTCCCGATGCGGTTCGGCACAGGGGAAGCGGATTCTGTCCGACATTTGTTGAGATGAAGAACTCACCCTTGAGAAGGGAATTGGCCGGGGCTATTTCACCCCTGGCATCGACGATGAGGTCCCCGATATGATCCGGGTCTGACTGCTGAACATCGAAACAGGTTCCCGGCATTCCCAGATCCTTCAGTGTTGTGTTGATACGGCTGCAGAATGTATCGGCAAACGACGTGCGGTTGCGCAGATACTGCGACAGCAGGCGCTCGTAGGTTTCTTGAGCCAGTTCAAGGGCCGAAGAGGCCTCCTGGAGTGCACTGCTCGAGTCTTCGGTTATGGCGATCCTTTTTGCCAGGTCATCCTTCAGTGCGAGCAATCCGCTCTCATCGGTCTTGTATTTGCGTTTCAGGTCCTGGAGGGCGTGCAGGTTGCCTTCCAGGGTCTCGATCTTTTCCGGATCATACTCGTATGTTTCTATCCTTTCCCGCAGGCCGAGACTTATGTCTTCAATCTGGGCCACGATATTCTCCAGGGACTGAGAGAAATCGAAGAGCCGCTGATCGATCGAGGTTATTTTTGAAAGATGTTCCCTCACCTGGGCCAGCAGGTCAACCACAGAGGTGTTTCCCGAGTAGAGGATGTCCTCTGCCAGGTGCGCCGACCTCTTGAGCTCGGCGGCTGAATATGCAAGAGAGAGTTCGGCTGAGAGCTCGTCCTCGAGCCCTTGGCTGATGGCGATGGAGCGAAGTTCGTTCAGGCTGAAGACGAGATCGTCCTTGTCGAGCTGGTATTGCCGGAGCTTCGTCTCGAGATCGTGGAGCTGTTTATGTGCTGCGCACAGGGCGTCATGGGCGGCATGGATCTCGCTCCGGTCAAGACCTGCCAGGTCCTCCAGGATCGCCATGTGCTGTGCGGGGTTGAGCAGATCCTGGTATTCATGCTGACCGTAAATGTGGATCAGGTCGGACGACACCTCCGCAAGATTTGCAACGGTAGCCAGTTTGCCATCGATATAGCAGCGGTTCGACCCGGAAGGGAAGATCTCCCTCCTGAGGACCATTTCTTCTCCCGAGACCCTGAATAATGCCTCGATGCTTGTCTTTTCCCTGCCCGGCCTCACGAGATCCCGGCTGGCCTTTGCCCCGAGGAGCAGCGTGAGGGCTCCGAGAATCAGTGATTTTCCGGCCCCGGTCTCGCCGGTGATGCAATTGAGCCCCGGGCCGAACTCCAGTTCGATTTCATCAAAGATTGCCAGTGATGATATCTTCAGGAAATCGATCATCTCTCCTGCCATCCGAGCTTCGTTCTCAAGATCTCGAAATAATCGCGCTGGGGAAACCGCAGCATTATGGCTTTCTGTTCTCCCCGTTTTACCACGATCCGATCTCCTGCCTTGAGGGGGCACCCTTTCTGTCCGTCAAGGGTGAGGAAGACATTATCAGATGACTTTCCCGAGGTGACCACAATGACGACTTCCTGGAAATCAGGCAGTACGATGCTCCTGTTCGAGAGCACATGAGGGCAGATGGGGGTGAGGATGATGGCATCCACCTGGGGATGCACGATGGGACCGCCAGTGGCGAGATTGTACGCAGTGGAGCCTGTGGGTGTCGAAACGATGAGCCCGTCGGCACGGTAACAGGTGATGAACCTCGAGTTGGTCCACACCTCGATGTTGATCATCCTTGCCAGTGCGCTCTTGTTGATGACGACATCATTCATGACATGATGCGAGGATATCGTCCTGCCATCCCTGATGAGGATAGCCTTGAACATGATCCTCTCGTCGCGGATATAATCCCCCTTGATCACGGACTCGATGGCATCGTACACCTCGTCTTCCATGACCTCGGTGAGGAACCCGAGATACCCCATATGCACCCCGAGGATGGGTATCTCCCGCTCGGCCGACAGCCGGATAGCCCGCAGCAGGGTACCGTCTCCGCCTATGACAAGCAGCAGCTCGGATCTGTTCCAGATGTCCTCAGTCTGGTCGCAGCCTATGAAATCGGCAATATGCTGCTCAAGCAAACACGTGAAGCCCTTTGCCTGCATCCAATCCCACACCCGCACCGAAAGGGTGAGGGCTTCCGTGTTATATTCCTTACACACAATGCCGAAGATCATCACGAGTCATATACCCGCGGCCAAGAGGATTTGTCTAGCTGAAAATAGTGAGGCGATCAGGCGCTACGGCCTTTCGAGATACGAGACAGACTCGAGGTGGTACGTCTGGGGGAACATGTCGAAGACGCGGGTTTCCTTCAGGATAAACCCCGCCCCGATAAGAGACTCGATATCCCTGGCAAGGGTGCTGGGGTTACAGGAAATGTAGATGATGCGGGATGCACCCAGTTCGGGAATAATCTCTACGATATCTTTCGCCCCTTCCCTGGGGGGATCGAGAATAATGGTGTCGAACCTGAGCATTTCGTCTCGAATGGACTCGACCGCTTTTCTGGCATCCATGCTGAGGAAACGGACGTTGCCTATGTTGTTCTTCTTGGCGTTGGTCTTCCCCTGGGAGGCAAGCCGGGCGTTTCTCTCGATGGCCACAACCTCTTTGGAAACCTGTGCCAGGGGTATGCTGAAATTGCCGCTGCCGCTGTACAGGTCGAGGATGCTGTGTGAATTCCGGGCCAGGTCCATGACATAGGCAACAAGATCCGCATTTACCCGGATATTTGCCTGGATAAACCCGCCGAATCCGGTCGAGAGCTGGATGGTGCCGCTCCCGGTGGGGACATCATACCTGCAGAATCGTTGTCCGAGCACGTGATCGCTCCTGCGTGCACCATGCGTGACGAACGAGACGCCGGAGATGTTGAGCTCGGTATAGATCTTGTTCATGGTACGGATATCGTTTAGGTGCGCAGTGCCCTTGCACCGTGCCAGGAGAATGACCTCATCCTGCGGTGCGTGGATCTCGAGAGAGGAGATACCGTAGACAGGGTCTCGATGGAGGATCTCCCGCAGGTCTCCAAGCGTCTTCTGAATCAGGGGATTGAGGACAGGGCATTGCTCAAAGCCTACAAACCGGTTTGTCTTCTTCTGGAAGAAGCCCACGCTGAAGTCAGGGTCGTATCTGCATTGAACCACTGCATGACCCCGGTATCCATAGCTCTTCTCCGACAATACCGGCGGCTGTTGCTGCTGGGCAACGCACCGGCATGTCTTGCTGATCTCGCCGGCAAGAATATCGTTCTTCCATCTGACCTGTTCGGGATACGAAATATGCTGCCAGTCACAGCCGCCGCACGTGGAGAAAAGAGGGCATTCCGGCTCGACCCGGTGCAGAGAGGGCTCAAGGATCTCATCAACCTCGGCTATGATATAGGAAGCATATTCTTTGGATACACGAACACGGACCTGCTCGTCAGGAATGACCCCGGGAACAAATACAATCTTTCCGTCGGTTCTTTTTCCAACCCCCCTGCCGCCATAGGACAGGGACTCGATAGTAACGATTTCAGTGTCTGTGCCCATATCAGGCGATTACCATAACCTTCGGATCTTTCGTATTTGACGGTTTACAATCTATCGATATAATGGATATATTGCAATGAAAATCTCTCACCCTGAGCGGAGTGTATGGAATACATCGTTGCGTGGCTTGTCGATACGATCGGAAGGCTCGGATATCTCGGCATTATAGCGCTCATGTTCCTGGAGAGTTCATTCTTCCCCTTTCCCAGCGAGGTAGTCGTCCCGCCCGCAGGATATCTCGCCTACCGGGGCGATATGGAGCTGTGGCTCGTCATCGTCTGCGGCATTCTCGGCAGCCTCCTGGGGGCCCTGTTCAATTATTTCCTCGCGCTGTGGCTCGGCAGGCCTCTCCTGGTGCGCTACGGGAAGTACCTGTTCCTCCCCGAGGAACGATTCCTGAAGGTCGATGCCTTTTTTTCCAGGCACGGTGAGATCAGCACGTTCGTGTGCAGGCTCATTCCGGGAATCCGTCAATATATTTCATTTCCCGCAGGGCTTGCCAGGATGAACCTCTGGAAGTTCTGCCTGTACACCTCGCTCGGAGCGGCGATATGGGTTGTCGTGCTCGCCTCCATAGGGTACTTTGTGGGCAACAACATGGACCTGGTCAAACAATACTCCCGGCAGGCAACCATCGCCCTGCTTGCATGCATAGCGATTATCGTTTTTATCTATGTCAAACGCACCATGAACAGCATAAGGACCAAGAAAATATAAGGGGTTAAAAGCCCCGGATGAATGAAGATTCAGTTTTGAGCAAGATAACTATCATGTTTCAGCCCAAAAACATATTTAACCAACTGATAATACTACCATAATAAATTAACCCAAATAATGTGTTGACAACTGTGAAAGATATGGGGTAGCTTTAAAATTCGTTTCCTTTTTTTGAGGGAGGGTCTATGGGGAGCAAATATTCGTCGTCGGATTTTGAGCTCTACACCCGTAAGATAAAAGATTATTCACTGCTCACCCCAGAAGAAGAGCTTGATTATGCCAGGAAGTACAGGCAGGGCGATATAGCGGCAGGACAGAAGATCGTCACATCCAACCTGAGATTTGTCGTGAAGATAGCCCAGGGTTATTTCCATCTCGGGTACGGTCCGCTTGAGATAGTTCAGGAGGGGAATATGGGCCTCGTCAAGGCCCTGACCCGGTTCGACCCGGAAATGGGGGTTCGATTCATCTGTTATGCCATCTGGTGGATCAAGGCCTACATCAAAAATTTCATCCACAAGAGCTACCAGGTTCATACAGGGAGATTGACGCATGCAAAGGGCCTCATCTCTCTGGATAGTTGTGTTTCGGGAGAGAATGAGACCGAAGAAAGCCTCCTCGATCATCTGCTGTATGAAGGACCTGACCAGGATGACTTCTACACCCACAAGGAGAGACACTGCTACCTCCTGAAGCTGCTCAAATCAGAGCCGCCTATTCTCACCAAGCGCGAAGTCTTCATCATCGAAAAGCGCTTCTTCAACGATCCACCTGCAACGCTGAAAGATATCGCCATTCAGATAGGCGTCACCAGAGAGCGCGTCAGGCAGATAGAGATGCGGTCTCTCCAGCGCATCAAGTCCGCCATTGAAAGACAGCGTGATATCCTTGTGGAGGATATTCATATCGGTCATGAATACCCCATCAGGAGAAAGAAATTCTAGAAAGCCCTGGGAGATGAGCCCGAAAGAAGGCGCTGTTCAGGCTCGTACCAGACGACACGAGAGCCGAGAAATCACAATGATGAAGGCCTGCGCGGATTAATCAACGATTTGCCAGGTCGCCGAATCGTGTCAGTTCGGGACGCCACGCCAGCCTGACTTCGCCGGTCGGCCCGTTACGATGTTTTGCAACGATGACCTCGGCGATCCCCTTGTCGGGCGTCTCCGGGTTATATACCTCGTCACGGTAGATGAAGCAGATGATGTCGGCGTCCTGTTCAATGGCACCGGATTCTCTCAGGTCTGCCATCTGCGGGCGCTTGTTCTGTCGCTCTTCAACCCTCCGGTTGAGCTGGCTTAATGCTATCACCGGGATGTTGAATTCCTTGGCAATGGCCTTCAGCGTCCGGGAGATCTCGGAGATCTCCTGTTCCCGGGAGTCGATCCTGGTCTTCGAACTCATCAGCTGGAGGTAATCGATGACAATGAGCCTGATGTCATCACGAGCTACCAGCCTCCTCAGTTTGGCCCGTATCTCCATGGGGGAAATCCCCGGGGTGTCGTCAATGTAGAGCGGGGCCTCCGATAACACGCCCGAGGCATTCAGGAGCCTGCTCCAGTCGTCTTTCTTCAGCATGGACAGGGACGATGCCGACCGGACAAAGCTCTGATTGATCTCGGCCTCACAGGCCAGCATCCTGAGCACCAGCTGTTCTATCCCCATCTCGAGAGAGAATACTGCAACGGGCATCTGTTCCGTAACCGCCACATATTGAGCGATATTCATGGCCAGCGAGGTCTTTCCCATGGATGGCCGCCCGGCAACGATTATGAGATCGGACCGGTGAAGACCGCCGAGGAGCTGATTGTCCAGATCAATAAATCCGGAGGGGATCACTCCCTGGTCGATCTCCCCTTTGGCCATCCTCGCGAGATTGTGATACATGTCCTGCAGGGGGATGCCAACCCTGATCAGGCCGCCCTTATTCGTCTTGATCTGCTTGTTTATATTGAAAATGATCTGTTCGGCGTTCTCGAGCACATGCGGGATGTCTTCCCCGGGATTGCGTGCACTCTTGATTATCTGGCCTGCGCCCGCAATGAGAGATCTGAGGATGGACTTGTCGCGAATAAGTTTGGCATAATACTCGATATTGGCCGTGGTGGGTATATGGTCTGCGAGCTGGGCGATATAGCTCCCGCCCCCTACCTTGTCCTGCGACCCCTTCTTCTCTATTGCCTCGGTCAGGGAGACCAGGTCGATGGGCAGGCCCTTGTCCATGAGGTGGAGCATCTCTTCAAAGATGATCCGGTGCCGTTCTGCATAGAAATCATCAGGGGAGATTACTTCTGTGAGGGTATCGAGGGAGGAGTTCTCGAGCAGCACCCCTCCGAGGATATATTCTTCCGCCTCTTTGTTGTGCGGAAGAATTACAGAAGAATCATCCATTGGCTCAGCCCTCGGCTCCTGCAGTCACATCTACCTTTACCGCGGCAGAGACTTCCGGGTAGAGCCTTATGGTTACTTCATGTACCCCGATATGCTTGATTGCCTCGGGCAGCAGGATTTTTTTCTTGTCGATCTCGAAGCCTTTTTCTACAAGGGCATCATAGATGTTGGAACTCGTAATCGATCCGAAGAGTTTTCCCTCCTGACCGGTCTTGACGACAAACTGCAATGTAACGGATTCAAGCTGCTCTGCGATCATCTGGGCATGCTCTTTTGATTTCGCGTCGGATTTGATGCGCGACTGGATCTGGTCTTTGAATGCCTTGATATTACTGTCCGTTGCCTTGAGCGCAAGACCTTTGGGGATGAGATAGTTTCTGGCATATCCCTCCTTGACCTTGACCTCCTGGCCGACAGTTCCGAGACCTTCGATACTTTCCAACAGTACTACCTTCATGTTTCATCTCCTTTAGAAGTTCTTATTCTTTTCCTGAAATTGAACCAGGTATCGAATAAACCGAGGGCTGATACGATAATCATGATATATATTTGGCTTAAGATCAATACATAAATAACCCATCTGATCATCCTGACCCAGTTATGTCCGGCCATAAACGATGCCACGATGGCCAGGCCCTGATAGAAATATACGTATACCACCACGATGAGCAGGTTCAGTCCGAATGCCCGGACAGTATCTGCAGTGATGATGGATAACACACCGGCAAGAATAAAGATACCGACCACCCAGTCCGGACATTTCCATGTCCGAAGCAGGATGTCCTTCTTGATCGCTGCCACAATCAACAGGTTGATCCACATGGCAAAGGCAAAGGTCGTTGCCATGATTGCAGGGAAGAGGTCGATGATACGGCCCTGAATCTCCGGCCTGTTCATCTTGAACTGCATCATGTCGCTGGGCGAGAGCATGGTTTCGTACACTGAAGCGACCTGGTTCATGATGTTCTCGACCCACCCTGCTATGACCGCCATGAAGGATATCCCTTCCGAGGAGGCTATGAAAAAGATACTGAGCATGAACAGAGAAAAGATCAGGCATGTCGGAATCAGAACGGCCAGGCCGACATGCTCCCTCTGCACAAGCCAGTGCAGGAGAATCCCGCACGCAAGCAGGCTCAGGTAGAGAATAACACTCTGAAAGAGCGGGGGGATAAAGATCAACACCGCAGGAATCAACCCTATAATGATAGGGTTGATTCCGCGGATTCTCTCAGAAAATGCGCAGTATATGGAAGGGAGGCATAGTGCAAGCGGCACAGCTTGTGGTGTCATCGCTATGACCAGGACGCACATAAAAAGAAAGACCCCGGTGTATATCCACAGGATCTTTGGGCCTCTGTCTATAAGAGGCATATTTTCAGTCGTGAACGGTAAATGGCACCAGAGCCATGATCCTTGCCCGCTTGATCTCGAGACTCAGCTTCTTCTGATGGCCGGAACAGGTGCCGGTTATCCGCCTTGGAAGGATCTTGCCGCGCTCGGTGATGAAATCCTTCAGGATGTGAGGTGACTTGTAATCTATCGGGATGTTCTTGTCTTCACAGAACCTGCAGGTCTTCCTCTTGTAATAGGTCCTCTGTCTTGGGTTTGATGGTCTGTTCTGCATCTTACTCTGTAACCTCCTCTGGCTGAGTCTCGGAAACCGGTTCGGCTGGTTCGGGTATTGGCTCCGGCTTTGGTTCTGGTTTTGGTTCCAGGTCTGCTCTGGTTGTGTGTCTGTCAAGCTTGACGACCACAAACCGGATGACGTTCTCATCAAGCCTCAGGAACCGCTCGATCTCCGGGATCATGGAACCCGGTCCTTCGAGATACAACAGGAAATAGCGACCTCTCGGCTTCTTCTGAATCTTGTATGCAAGTCCTCTGACTCCCATATCATTGATTCTGATGATGTCTCCGCCGTTTTTCCCGATGGTGTTCCTGAGTCTGGTGTGAAGCTTTTCCTGGTCCTCTTCCCCGAGATCAGGGTTTTGAATAAACATCAACTCATAGTAGTTCATACGTTCCTCCTTGTGGATTTGTAGCCCCATGAGGAGCAAGGAGCGGCATTTTCATATAATAAAGCTCTGTATTATGCAAGGGGGAAATGCAGGGGCCTCTGACCTTGTCAGAACACCGGTGAACAGTGAGGAATACTCAGGCATCAATACCGGATAGTGAACCCCGTGAGAGCGCCATCCATCCCCACTTCCTCGAAATCGACCCTGTCGACACGGGCCCCCGGCGGGCCCTGGTGACACCAGGAAAGGAGTTCGTTCACGTCATCCCTGCTTCCCTGGACGTGAACTTCCACCCCGCCATCAGGCCTGTTCCTGACCCATCCGGCCAGGCCCAGGCGTTGTGCGGTCTGCTGCGTGTTTGCCCTGAACCACACGCCCTGAACCCTGCCGTAAATCTTTATATGCAGCGCCTTCATATCCTCAGGCCTCCTCAAGCAGTTTCAAAAATGCAGCCTCGTCAAGGATGGCAAGCTGCATGGCTCGAGCCTTGTCCATCTTGGATCCTGGTTCGTGGCCGGCAACGAGAAAGTCGAGCTGTTTGCTCACCGAATTCACCACCTGGCCACCGAGTTCCTCGACCAGCTTTTTTGCCTCGGGACGTGACATGGAGCTCAGTGTTCCGGTGAAACAGAATTTTTTCCCGCTCAACGCCGAGAGCCGTTTCTCTTCTTTCACCGGAGAAGATACCTGCATCCCGTGGGTGTGGAGCTTGGCAACAACCATCTGATTCTGCTCGTTGGAAAAGAAATCACGAATGGATTGCGCTATCTCCTTTCCGATTCCCTTCAGCTCGAGAAGTTCATCTTCCCCTGCCCCCATGATACGTGCAAGGGAGCCGAAGTGGGAGGAGAGCTCTTTTGCGGCAACACTGCCCACATGTTGTATGCCCAGGGCATAGAGAAATCTATCGAGGCTCACCCTTTTGCTCGATTCTATGGATGAGACCAGGTTTGCAGCAGAGAGTTCGGCAAAACCATCGAGACCCAGGAGATCTTCCCGGGTAAGGATGTAAAGGTCCGAGACATCCCGGATAAGCCCTCTGTCCACCAGCTGATTGACGATCTTCCTTCCGAGACCATCTATACAGACAGCCTCTTTCGAGGCAAAATGGTACACCTCTTCCTTGATGATCGCCGGGCACGATATATTCACGCATCGCCACAGCGCCCCCTCTCTGACGAGCGGAGAACGGCAGGCCGGACAGTTGTCCGGCATAATAAAAGGCTGAGAGTCCTGGGGCCTTTTAGACTGAACCGGTGCTACGATTTCCGGGATGACATCCCCTGCCCTCTGCACGATAACGGTATCACCTTCCCGGACATCCTTTCGCTTCACCTCGTCTGCATTGTGGAGTGTTGCCCGGCTGACGGTTACCCCTGCCACCCTGACGGGTTCGAGGATGGCAACCGGGGTTACCACGCCGGTTCGGCCCACCTGCACATCGATTTTATTAAGGATGGTTGTCGCCTGTGTCGGGGGGAATTTATATGCCACGACCCACCTGGGAGATCGTGCCTTGACCCCGAGCACGTCCTGGTCCGCCACCCGGTCGACCTTGATAACGACCCCGTCTATTTCATAGGGGATCTCCTCTCTTCTCGCCTGCATCTGTAGGACAAAGTCGATCACCTCTCTCATACCTTTGCATAACCGCTTGTCCGGATTGACCCTGAAGCCGAAATCCCTGAGTCTCTCGAGCACGGCACACTGTGAGTCAAGGCCGACCGCAGCAGCATCGGAGACCCCGTAAGCGATGAACACGAGAGGCCTGGATGCGGTGATCTTCGAGTCGAGCTGCCTCAAAGAACCGGCCGCGGCATTTCTCGGGTTTGCAAACAGAGGCTCATTCTTCTCTGCACGCTCCAGGTTGAGCTCCTTAAAGGCAGCCTTGAACAACACCACTTCGCCCCGCACCTCGATCACCTCGGGGATGTTATCGCCTCTGAGCCGCAGGGGGATACTCTTGATGGTCCTGAGATTTCCGGTAACGTCCTCGCCGGTCATACCATCCCCCCGGGTCCCCCCCCGGGAAAAGAAGCCTCGCTCATAGACCAGTTCCACGGCCAGGCCATCGAACTTCGGTTCGCAGCAGTAGGCGATATCCTCTTTGTCGAGCCAGCGGGCTACCCTGCCATGGAAAGCCGTAACTTCCTCCGTGTCCATGGCATTATCAATACTCAGCAGTGGTATTCGGTGCACCATCGGCGGAAATGATGTCTGTGGAGACGCACCCACCCGCTGCGTCGGGGAGTCATTGGTAATCAGCTCCGGATGTGCTTCCTCCAGCGCTGCCAGTTCCCTCATGAGTTGGTCATACTCCCCGTCGGATATCTCGGGTGAATCGAGGACATAATACCGGTAGTTGTGGTGCTCTATAATACGTCTGAGGTCCTCGGCCCGTATCTCAGGGTTTTGTTCTGTCATGAAGATCTCCATACACATATTAAATGGAAACATATTCAGGAAATGATGATCTAACATAAAAAAGGGCTTGATCAAAAGAATTTCTTGATTAATACATTATATGAAGGTAAATGCACTCTGCGATAAACAAGTGCATCGTGAACTACAAGGAGGTTGTAATGGGTAAAGTTGTATTCAATGTTCAGGATCAGTTCCTCAACCAGGCAAGGAAGGAAAAGGTCCCGATAATTGTTACGCTCGTGGACAAAGAAAAGGTTGAGGGGTTTGTAAAGAGTTTCGATCCCTTCTGCATCTTGATTCAGACAGATAAACCTATACTCATCTATAAACACGCAGTCGCGAGTATAGAACCTTCTGAGACGAATTCAAAACTTAAAGATTTTCTAGCGGGATGAGGGAACATCAAAGATTTGCGGCCTTTGCATTTTGTCTGACTCTATTTCTTTGTTCACATATCAATGCTCTCGGTGACACATCCCTTGAGATATATGGGGTCGGAGCAATCGAGGAAGACAACCTCGCAAAGGCCGAGCAGCTCGCCTTGAACGATGCCTTTGCCAAGGCGCTTCTTCATGTTGCATTGCGGCAGGTACCCAATACCTCGTCGCGCGATCTCATTCAGATATTACCTGATTATATCGACTCACGCGGGATGCAGGACATCATCCAGTACAAGATTACCTCGCGGAACCGGCAATACGACGTCCTTCAACTCAGCGTGGATATCAAACTCGACGAAGAATCCCTGAGAGACTGGCTCTATGCTCATGCTCTCACTGTTCCTCTCGAACTCAGGCCAAAGATACTCCTGATGATCACCTCGTATGGTCCGGGCAATGAGGAACGCCACGAGTGGTGGACCACGAAGGGAAAAAAGGCCTACTCCTCCTTCGAAGCGCAACTGTCGGAAGAATTCTCCCGCAGCGGAGAGAATGTACTCGATCTTCCCCGGAGGCTCAAGGGGGTACGGTTCGAGGACTCGAGCCCGGTGGATATAGCCGGGGCTGCCGGGGCAGATCTGCTGCTCACCGGCTCGATCAGCTATACGCCGGTCCTTGACACCCTCTACGAATGTTCCGTGGAAATGAACCTGATAGACCTTCAGACTGCCGAACCGATCGGTTCGTGGTCTGCCTCGCACCGGGGAGATTTCCCCCTTTCAACCATGAACGCTCTCATGATAGACGAGGTGGTAACCCCCATACGGGCCCGGTTCACCCAGAGAATGCTCAGTCTGAGCCCTGTTGTCATGAAAAAGAGACTCTGTATCGAGGGCATTGGCGACTATGTCACCTATCAGTCTCTCATCAGTGCGCTGCGGGCCATGGAGAGCATATCCGCTGTAGAGATTGAGAGCATTGAGGGGCACACCATTTGTCATACCCTGAAGATCAAGGGAAGCCTCTTCGATATCATGGAGAACCTGAAGCGTGAACAGATAACCGAGGCGGACTTCATGGTAGAAGAAGATACTGCCCATGTGCGCATACTCGCACAGTGAAGATCACAGCACATACCCACAAGGCAGCAAATACCCTCTGACAGATTATGCAGGCCTGCTGTTCTGCAGTAAGGTGTGCAGGTATCAGGCCAAATCTCTTGCACACAGAATGCCGCAAGGGCTTTTGCTCGCTGATGATGAGGCCGGGGCTGGACCGTAATTCTGAGCCAGTCCTTTGGAGAACATCAGGACAGCTCCAGTGCTCAGATTATTCCCATGGCGTTGCCGGAGCGCTCAGGAGTTTGTTCTTCTTCAGTTCTTTTCTGCTCATGGGACCGCCAAGCAGGTAAATCTCCTTTGCCACGATGACCTCCAGTCCCAGGTCGGCATCTATGGCGGATCCTGCACGCACATACACGTATTTTCCCTGTTTCACTGCATGCTTATCCACTGCTGCCCCATTCAGATTGTAGATGCCGGTAGCATAGGTCTTGCCGTTTTTCACGGTATCCACAATCCGGATCCTGTTTTCATGTATCACGATATAATCCAGGTCGGGTCCGACTTCCATGATTCTTCCAGTCAGTTCCAAGGGATTCCAGTCGTTCAACACCATGCCCAGCGGGTCTGCTGCGCTGGCCGATCCCAGGCAGAATACAAACGCCATGACACATGCCGCGGTCCTGAATAGGGGAGTCTTCCCGGTTGTGTTCATCATTTCATGCTCCTTTACGACGCCTTACTTTTGCAGCCAGTAGTACGGGTTAATGAGCTGGTCGCTGCGAGATGTGGTGATCTCGACGCCCTCCTGCCTGCCTACCGCTATGTACGAACCCTTTTTCGTGACGATGACAACCGGATCAGAGGGAATACCGCCACCGATGTTAAGACTGCGTTCCTTGGTCCCGTCATCGTTCAGATCGAAGATTGCACTGCCTGTCTTGTAATTGACCGCATAGAGACGGCCGGTACCGGCACCGCTTGATGTGCTGCACCGGTCGGTGGTGTCGGATGTGTCGTTAGAAGGTGTGAACGTGGTGAACCACACTGCTTTATCGTATATGATCGGTGACGATACGACCTTCTCTCCCGTATTGGGAAGATTGAACCACCACCCGCTTTTTGTATCCAGGGACTCGTACTTGTCCGTCTTTTGTTCCTCGGTGGCGGTCGGTGAGTTGAACAGATCGGTATTCACGTCTTCCAGGTCGGCTATTGTCATCGTGCTTGTTGAGTCCGACCAGGAAACAGGCCACTTGTTCTTGATGGCATAGAACCTGTTGGTGACGGTCTCTTTCAAGGGGTCTTCCCTGTCGCCAGAACCGATGTAGATGTAGTCATAGGAGAAGTTCATCCGGACGATCCCCGGTGACTTGAAGAATTTTCTCAGCCTGTCCGTGCCCCCGTCATTGCCGGCACTGAAGAGTCTCCGTTTATCCCAGGTGCCGTCACCGTCCCGGTCTGAGAAGACGAAGACGTCCCCGCCCAGGGAGGCTGCATAGATGGTATCTTCGAAACCGTCTTCATTGCAGTCGAAGGAATTCAGATCCACAATGCTGTAGGTCATGCTGGCGTAGTTGCTATGATTGAAATTGACATTGGAGCTGAGAGAGCAGCTCGTGGCACCTGGTGCGACGGCAAAGACCGCCCTGCCCTTCGTATCACTGGCCCCTGGATCTGCATTGTCCTGGTTCGGATCATATCCCCCTGCAAACAGGAGCATCTGCGTGCCGGTCGTATCTGCCGAGGAGGTCTTTACCGTGATAAATCTCGGGATAGACCAGGACTGCCCGAGGGCTTCGCTGGAAGTGCCGAGAATGTTACTGGGGATCTCCCACGCAAATGAAGGAGAGGTATAATTCGTTACGTCCAGACAGTAATATTTATCTCCACCCCTGCGCAGCCCAAAGGTCACGTACGATTTTCTCGGAGTTCCCTTTGGCCTGAAGACGATAGGCGTTCCATCAACGAAATAGTCGTGCACGGTGTCACCCGTGATGTAGAGTGTTTCCCCTTCGGGAGGCAAGGACCTGAGATCCGGGAGTAAATCCCATGGGATAAATGCCCATGCCTCGGTCAGTTGGTCGTCTTGAAGATTGGTATTGGACTGCCCGACCTGCGTATTGTCATTATCGAGGAAACAGTGGAGAAAACCATCGTTTGCACCGACGAAGATTACGTTCGTGCTGTTGAGATCATCATATAATACCGCTGGCTTTGAATGCAAAATATCGCCGAACAGCCAGGTTCGAGGCCTGTCGGTTTCACCGGTGGCAGCGGGATTGTACCGTCCGTCCGCCCTGACATAATCGATCAGATCATCCCGCTCGTTCGTATAGGTATCATCAGCATACCCGAGATCGGATGAGGTTATGTTGGTTTTGTTAAACGTGATGAGCGCAGTCCCGGTCTCCCGGGTATAGAAGTTTCTCGCGGACTGTTCGAGGAGTACCTGTCCTGCACCCCCCACCTCAACAGCGATGCCTTCGAGCCCGGTCACTTCATACCAGCACGTTTTTGCACCTTCTTTGATCTTGCCCGACGCGTCCACTGCAGAATTTCCATACCTGTCGAGGATCACCCCGTCGTCATTCAGGCCGAACTTTTTGAGATTCCCCTTCCAGAACCCGGAACTGGCAGGTTTGAACAATCCGAGATACATGGCATTGTCTGCAAAGGTTCTGTTTGTCCTGTTGACCGGGACAACAGGCGCTACGAACTGGATGCTGGTTTCCAGTATACTGGCAAGGATTGTTTCAAAAATATCGCTTAAGCTGTCGCCTTCTTCCGTTGTAAAATAATCCCCCTGCCCGTGATCTGCATCTGCGGTCTCCTCCAGGAGGGTATTGGCAACATCAAATCCGACGGTGTAGGTTATGATATTCTGCGTGGGATAGTCGTCATTGTCAAAGGATATCCCCCCGGTATCGGCAGTGCTTCCTGCCAGCAGGTCTTCTTCATAGAGAAATTTCGCCACGTCATCGAGATAGTCACTGCCGTCATCAGGGTAGGATATCTCGTCACTGTACCCGGGTTCGTGATTATCACCATCCTTGTCCTGTATCGGTTTGCCATGCATATAATCGCTGGTTGTTAGGATGGAACCCTGGTCCATAGTGGGCTCACCGTCAGTCATGATAATCACGTAATTCTTCTGGCAACGCCAGTCTATGGGGGAATCATACGTCGTGGTTCCGCTGAACATTCCCGGCGTGGTGCTCGAATTCGACCAGGAATTCTCACCGGCAAAGTAAAGACCTGCCTCTGCCAGTGTCTCTGCAAGCGGGGTCCAGGTGGTGGCTGAGATGCCGTTAATCTGTGTCGTGAGGGTGTTGATCTCGCTTGTCGTCCGATCCTGCAGGGGGGCAATGAGGTGGCCGCCCTTGTCGTAGTTGAACACCATGATCCCGAACCGTACGCCCGGGGTCGTGCTCACCAGATCGGAAATGACATCTTTTGCGACCTGGAGCCTGGTTTTTTCCACCGCCGAGACTGATTCGAGGAAATTCCAGTAATTGCCGGTCCTCAGTCTTCTGGCCGTGTACCATGACCCGCAATAGTGCGGGGCACTCGTACTGATATTGCCCAACCAGTGTCCCTTCTCGTTCAGGGTCTCCCTGGCAGAGGTGCAGTTGATCTCTGAGGAACTGACCACCCTGTCGGTTCCGATATATTGAAAACTGTACCAGTTCGCCCACGAGCGTTCCTTATAATAGACATACCTGTTATTGTGGGACCCGGGATATGTTACTGACGGGTCGTAGGTTTCGCCGTAGTATTCCTCGGTCGTCCAGTTCATGCTGCCCGAGTTGTCGAAGATGATGAGCACATTGGGGGGAACGTCGATCACACCGCCGCCAAAAATGCCCGTATCGTCGGCATTTCCGACCTGTGATAACAGAATGACTGCACAAACGACCAGTAAGGGTGCTATTCTTTTCAACATGGCGGGACTCCTTTATTCACTGACCCTGGGGAACATCTTGAAGGCGGATACCTCCACCTGCTCATTCCCCCGCCTGGCGTTGACCTGGTAGTACCGGGATTCCAACTCGTTCTCGCCCCCAATGCCATAAACGTATTCATCAGACTCTGCAATGGGAGGAGCCCCTTTGTGGAACAGGGACACGCTCAGTTCATCCAGGTCGTCCAGGTCGGAAGGGAGCGTGCCGGTTGTAGTGTATGTATAGATCGTGTTCATCGCAATGCCGAGGGTGCCTACAAAAGAAATATGATCATCCAGGGCAAACTCAGTGCCGCTTTCCGACTTGTTGAAGTTCTGCATCACGATGCGTTCGTTTCCTGTGATCTTTGTGTCGACTGTGGTTGTCCTCATGACGGTGGTCCCGATAATGATGGTGGCAACAAGGACTATGAGGACGAGAATGAGCACCATCCCTTCATTATCACGCACTATCCTTTGGGGTGTTCTCTTTTCCGGCATACTCCATACCTCATTTCTCACAGGCTTATTGTCTCTTGTAGAACATGAGGGCAACGCTGTGTTCCCTGTTCTGCCACCATATCTCTACCGAGACGCTGCGCAGGTTATCTTTTCCGGCAACCTGCCTGACAATCCATTCTCGCTCATAGGTTATTCCACTGCTGGTGACATCGTTGGCGGCAATCGTTACATCTGCCGGCAAGGGGATGGCAGCACCGCCCAGCGATGTAGAGATGAAAGGCAGCACCTTGAGATATTCAGCCACATCTTCTGCGATATTGTTTGCCCTGGTCATCTGCATGGCAAAGCTGTTCCCCCTGATGGCCTCGCTCTGCATCTTCGCTACCCCGATGATCCCGATGCTGAATACCAGCACGGCAACCAGCAGTTCTATGAGGGTAAAGCCCTTGTTCAGGGCACCTGCGACATCGCTTTTGTGAAGATCATTCTGGGCATGTGGGGCCATCATAGAGCCTTCTTCATCCTTGTTATTCTCCGGCATTTCTCAATTTGACACGCCTGTTGAGCGAACGGGAGAAGAATTGGTTTGTGTCGGGATCCCGCTGTTTGCTCCGAACCGTCAGTGTGACATCGATGTAGCTCACCTGGGTTTCATTTCCGGATAACGATGCAACAGGTATTTCCGTACTGGTCTCCGTCGTAGGATCATACTGATAATAATGCAGGCTGTATTCGGTCACATTTTGTGCAATGATCTGCGTTCCAGGGCCGTTGTAATCGATTCTCTCCAGATCCGTGCCGTCCAGGCGATACAACACGTGCTCTCCTGTGTCGTTTACATCACTATCCAGGCTGCCCCCGGCTCCATCGCCGAGATCCATGTATAAGGTTATGTTGTCCAATCCGGTGCTGTTCAGGGTAGAGGCATCTATGGGGTGCACTATGGCCTTTTGCGATTGACACCCGGCATTCCTGATATCCCGGGTAATGATATCCATTGCCGCCCTGAGATCCTGCTGAACCTGCGTAACCTGATGCTGCGCATTGCTTGACTTGTTCTGAGCATGGTAGGCCATGTAGGCACCGGCCATCACCAGCAGGGACAACACCATGACGATCATGAGCTCGATGAGCGTGAGACCATCTCTGTTATGGATCACCTGTATACGTTTCACGGATTTATGCTTACACTCCCGCCTAAAGTTATAGAAATGATTCTTCTCCAGTTATCGTCATCGTTCTCTCCGGTGACCCGGATGGTAATGCTCCCGGGATCATCGGCGAACCCCCTGCTGTTGAACCGTGCCTGATTTGCCGGAAAGGTTGTTGGATTGTCCATGGATATTCCATTTGTCAGGGTGGTTGCCGGCACAAGTACCTGCGTGTTCGTTCGCATGAGGTACGAGTTGCTCGCCGGGGAGAACTCGAGCCAGACATCCATATTCCGCATGATGGCTTCACTCCGGGCCTGCTGCATCTGAGAGGCTATCGTCCTGGCAGCAGACTTCAGATCCTTCTGTGACTGCCAGGCACCCATATTGGGCACGGCCACTGCGGCGAGGATGCCGACGATCACTACGACCACCATGAGCTCTAACAGGGAAAACCCTCTCTTGTTCATTGTATGCTTCATACACCTCTTCTTTATTTCAGCTGCACCAGTGGTGTCTATTGGGTTAATTATCGGCATGAACCCTTCCCGACTTAACCCCGAGAACCATATTTGCAGGTGTTATGGTTATTTCTCCGTGCATATCTGTCCGGTAGACTCGTATTCCTCTGTTTTCCAGACGTTTGATGGCATCTCTGCTCGGAAGGTTGTATGGATTCTTTTCTCCGCAGGAAATCACGGCAATTCCGGGGTTCACCCTGTCCAGCAGCATGTTCAGGCAGGATCTCCGTGAGCCGTGATGTGCCACCTTCAACACATCGGCAGAGAGATCCCCATCGAGGCGGCTTGTTCGGATCTCTCCCAGACCATCTGCATCGCCCATGAAGAGGCCACGCATGGTTTCATCACACACTTTCAGAACTATGGAATGTATATTCTGGTCCATTGAATCCATCCTGTCTTCGAGCGGTATCTGGGGGTTCAATACAGATATTCTCAACCCGCCGTGCTCATATGTATCACCCAAACCAACGGTTTTCAAGGGGAGGGATTTTTCTCTTGTGGTCCGTATCATATCCTGAAAGCCGGCACTGTGGTAAGAGCTCACGTTCGACCAGACCTCCCCCACCGGAAACCGCTGAAGGATAAAGGGGATACCCCCGATATGGTCAGGATGCGGATGGGTGATCACGACGAGATCCAGGGACGTTATTCCTCTTTCGAGCAGGTGCGGCCCGACGATGAACCTGCCGGTATCGAAGCCTGAATACGAGCCGCCGGCATCGATGAGCATGGCATAAGACCCCCTGGTAATCAGCGTGCTGTCTCCCTGTCCCACGCTGATGAAGTCGAAGCTCATGGGCTGGACAGACCGTGAGGCCTGTCTGGCGATGGGGATACTGACAATGAGGATGCAGCTCACGGCAATGAGGATGGCTCTTGTCCGGGAGCGCCCGGCAAAGAAGCCGGTGATGAGCCCGGCATAGGTCAGAAAAACCCAGGGTAGCCATGGCGTTGCAACGGGTTTCAAACTACCGAAGAGTTCACCTGACTTGAGGATGACACCGATGCCATCCATACACAGACAAAAGAGCTGCGTTGAAAAAGATTCACACAGGAAAGAGGCTGCAAGTCCCAGAAGGCCCGAGGGCATAATCACGAAACTGAAAAAAGGGACCAGCAACAGGTTGGCCGGGATACTCATGGGGGATACAAATCCGAAGACGTACATGACCACCGGCAGGGTGAAGACCGTCGCACCGAGAGGGATTCCAAACAGCAGGGTCCACTACGGATACGTCTCGAGACGGGAACAGACAGCGATTATGCCTAATACGGCTGAGAAGGAGAGCAGGAAGCTTGCCGAATAGAGTGAGGCCGGCCATAAAAAGACTATGATTATGCCGGAGAGAGCCAGGCTCTCGAGGAGATTCGCCTTGCGCAGAAATGCTATGGAGCCGATGACGCAGCCTGCCATGATCGCAGCCCTCAAGGTAGGGATTGTCGCGCCCACAAACAGGGTGTACCCGAGGGCAGCTATCAGTCCGCCGGTCTTTGCAACAAAGGGCGCATCGCAGCGCAGAGACAACGGGGGGATGAGCCTCAGTACGCCGAAGACAGCGGTGTATCCCAGGAACATGATAATGCCCATATGAAGGCCTGATATGGCCATGAGATGGGCGATCCCGAGTGATGCAAAGCAATCCGTGAGGGAATATACCAGGCCAGACCGGTCTCCTGCAAGAACCGCCTTGAGCACCTCGGACTCAGGCCGGGCAAAGGCATCCAGTCGCGAGACAACCCGGTTTCTGAAACCCGGGGACGCTGATGAACCGATGACCTCGATGGTTTCAAAATCCTTGACAACGCCGGCAAGGGTGATCCCCTGCGTAAGGAGATACTCCTGATAATCGAATTCCCCGGAATTTCCATACATCCTGGGTGGCCTGACCGTCATATACGCCCTGATGCGGCTTCCCGGATCGATAGCTGCCACGTGTTCATACACGGTTATGAGCGCACTTCCCCTCACCTTCCGGTGATCCACCGATACCCCCTCCAGGGCAATTTTGTATGTTCCACGGGAAAAGCCGGCGTTTTCCACCACCCCTTCCACGAGATGTCTGCCTTCCGGGACATCTGCCCACCCCGGGGCGAGACACAGGGCAACAACTCCTGTGACGATGCCGGTGAGGAGATGGACAAACCGTTGCGGGCCGGTCAGCGCAAGCACAAGTACGCCGGTGAAGACCAGGGGGGTAATATCACGGTGAACAACAAGGATTCCAAGGCATACGCCTGCAAACACAACAGCCAGGGGTGTTGTCTTTCCCACGTGCCGCAACATCTGCACCTCCAATGCTAATCAAATGTCATTACAACAATACCTGCCCGGGTAAAGAACCCGTGCACGTCGTGAGGCACAACTCGAGGGATATCGCTATCCGGTGATCACTAACATGTTTTCAGTTTGCCGATCAGATCGGTAACCGCCGCTAAGGAATACTTTTTCATGTAATCGGATATTCCCTGGATAATCCCGGTAAAGCAGAACGGATCTCTCAATGAGGCGCTGCCGACCTCTACAGCGGATGCACCGGCAAGGAGAAACTGGACGACATCCCGGTAGGTGGTGATCCCGCCCGAGGCGATAATGGGTATCTGTACACACTGATGAACATCCCAGACAATCTTCAATGCCACCGGTTTGATTGCCGGCCCTGAGAGTCCTCCGGTGATATTGCCCAGAACCGGTCTCCACGTCGTCTCATCGATGGCCATGGCCGGGATGGTATTGGCACAGGTGATGGCATCCGCACCGGCCTCCTGGGCAGCCAGGGCCATCTGGCGGATATCGGTCACCATGGGCGAGAGTTTGACCAGCAGGGTCTTGCCGGTCTCCCTGCGTACCATCGAGACCAGCGAGAACAGCACCTTGGGGTCTTTACCGAACTCTATCCCGCCCTGTTTCACATTCGGACACGACACATTCATCTCGACAGCCGAGATCCCCTCGACATCCAGACTATGTGCCGCGAGCACATATTCATCTTCTGAGGATCCGAAGAAATTGGCAAACACCGGGGTGCCAAATTGCTTGAGAAATGGGAGCTTTTCCTCGACAAAGGCATCGACACCGATATTCTCCAGCCCGATGGCATTGATGAGCCCGCAGGGGGTTTCACAGATCCTCGGCGTGGGATTGCCCTTCTTGGGCTTGAGGGAGAGCCCCTTTGTCACGATCCCCCCCAGGACAGAGAGGTCAAAGATCTCCGAGAATTCTTCGCCGTAGGCAAAGGTTCCCGAGGCGTTCAATACCGGGTTCTTCAATGTGAGGGACGGGGTAATCCGAACCGATGTATCCATGATCAACTCCATATCAGGTGCGACGAATCAAATACCGGCCCTTCCCTGCACACCCTGAGGTTCCCGTGAACTGTTTCCACGACACAGCCTGAACACACCCCGAAGCCGCATGACATGTATTCTTCCAGCGAGACCTCGCACCTGATTCCATTCTGGCTGGCATAGGTGCTCACTGCACGAAGCATCTCCCGGGGTCCGCACGCATAGAGGGTCACGGCTTGCCGTGCAGTATGGACCATGTCGCCGAGGATATCCGTTGCCAGGCCCTTGTGACCGAACGATCCGTCTTCAGTGGTTACCTTCAGGTCGATACCGGGCAGCATGCCGATCCTGGTCAGGAGAGGGATGTCGTCC
>JAHDOV010000048.1 GCA_018434685.1 Deltaproteobacteria bacterium | reverse complement strand
TGTATTTAGCTGGACATACTAAATGATACAAAATTACCGATACATTATGCCTCTTATGTATATACTCACTCATCAACCCTGCTTATCTCATGTAAAAAACAACGAAGCAAGCTTCGAGGAATTAACCCGGGTGAGATTAAAATATACTTCAGATGTTTCATGAGCAATGGAATCCCAATCATACTTTTTTATCTTTTCAAAGTTATATTTTCCCATTGCCTGCAGATCAAGATTCTTTGATTGTTCTATGGCTCGTTGAAGATCGCCCTCTTTAGAGGGATCGAAAAGTATGCCCCCATTGCTGTCTATCAGTTCAGGGATGCTTCCGATATTGGGGGCAATGACAGGTTTACCGAAAGACATGGCAAGAACAGCTGCGCCGGAATTGAGTATATCGGTATATGGCAATATCACGATGTCGGCCGCATTCATAAAGATCTGAACAAAATAATCAGGGATGAAATATAGATGTGGTATGATTCTTTTGTCTGGTTTTATTGCAGAAAGGATTTCTTCACTCAAAGACTTATCCCCGGGCCTGTTGTGGGGTCTGCCGGCGACCACCAGGCGATAGTCTTTGTCCGTCAGTTTGCTGAACGCCTCGATCATGGTGTTAATGCCTTTATATGGGCGGATTTCCCCGAAGCACAGCAGTACAAAGGAGTTCGCATCGATCCCCAGTATGTCCTTTCCGATTTTTATATCGATCTTATTGATGTATGAAGAGATGTAATTCCCATGCGGTATTATGTTGTAGTTCTTCCTTATTTGAGGAGGGGGATCGATAATCTCGTTAAATACACTAACGCTCGATCTGCTGAAAAAGATAATTTCATTGAAAAACCTCATGATGAATCTTTGGTACAACTTCTCAAGAATGGGGTGTGTCCTTTCATGGTCCAGGACATTATGGACGGTCCAAACTAGTTTTACTCCAAGCGCCCGCAGAATTACTATTTCAAACAGCGTGATATTTGCCCTCAAAAGTGTACCCTGAATAGTGGTTTTCATGAGAAACGGGTGCAACCAGTGCAGATGCACCACATCCGGCTTGCCATTCTTTCTGATATACTTGAGTAGAGGGAATTGCCAGGCAGGATCATATAGATCAACGGTGTGTCCCAATCTCTCCAATGCCCCTGCAAGTTCTTTCTGGAAGGGATTGCCGTTTGATATCGGGGTGAATACCACTTTCATTTAGAAGGTCTCCTTTTTACATAACCATCTGTTTTCTTGACAGAAACATATATGGTAATTTATGATAAAATCATCTAAGCTTTAATCGCCGATAGCAAGACTTAAAGGTTGGTCAGTAGATTTATGCTGAGTTCTTAAGTTAAAATTCTTCAATTCATTCAGAGTAGCATCCAAATAAGCTGTACCAAATCTCAGGTCAGGTTCAAGATAGTTGGTCTCAGCCCATTCATTCCAGGACTTGATAAAGATTATTCGTTTGTCATGTGTCCTATGCGCTATCTGTTTGATTGCGTCTCTCAAGTGAGTTCTGTATAATTCTGGAGTGGACCCATGTAATACACGGCCGTTATAGCCGCTTCTCGGGGTATTGTCCCAGTTAGGAACAATGCATGGGTATAAAGTATCATATGAGATTTTGTGAAGGTCTTCTTTTATATAATTCTTATACGAATAGAACCTGATTCCATGATAAAAAAGTCTATTTCTCAAAGTTTCCAGATTTATTCTAAACTTTTTCCTGCAGATGCTGTCTATCCGGTTGATGCCGGATGCAGAGAGAAGGGCACAGGTTTCACCAGGATTGTGTGGTGTTGATCCGTCAAAACCATATTCTTCGGGCATAAAATGCCATTCACGAAGTCCAATAAAATAAATTCCCGGTAATCCGGCTTTGACTGACAAATCTTTCCAAAGATCAATGAATTGTCTTGGTTCCGGCAATCCCCTGAAATTATAGATTACAACTACTGGTTTTCCCTCAATTTTAATATATCTATTATCCCCCAATGCATCTAAGACAGCATAAAAATGATTTTTATAATCTTCAATGCCGGGGTAGGTCTGCTCTATCAGTATCCTGTCAGGGCAGCCGTGCCATATTCCTGACCATGTTTGATTTGCCCATCCCAGGCAAAACGGAAAATCAGGAACACCCGACTCCAGAACTTCCTGGAAAGGTCTTTCAAGGATTCTTTTCCCTCCAAACCAATAGTGCCAGTAACAAAATCCTTCGATCCCAAATTTATGTGCCAGTTCGGCTTGGGCTATCCGAGCCTCAGGTAATCGAAGGTCATAAAAGCCAAGGTCTGCAGGAACATTGGGCTGATAGTGTCCCCGGTAAAGAGGTTTGGCTTTTGCCAGGTTTGTCCATTCAGTGAACCCTTTTCCCCACCATTCATCGTTTTCCGGGATCGGATGGAATTGGGGTAAATAAAAGGCAATTGCTCTAGCAAAGGGGTTTAAATTGTCAGGTTTTTTTTCCATTCTAAAGTTTCTCATGATTGATTAGGAAATATCAATGAAGATAGTTTTATAAAAGTAGTATTAGGCTACTACCAGAAAACCGAATAATAAACACGATGTCTCATCCTTATCATCAAACTATATAAAGATTTCTGGTTATATTACTTTTCAACAGTGCGCAAAAATCTGGTGAGGTTATTTATTTGCTGTCGTTCGTATAAACTTGGCTGACATGTATCCGATTTCGTTTGTGTCTTCCGGATGGGAAATCTTGTTGTCTCCAAGAATTGACTTGTACATTCCATTATCAACACGCTTATATACTTGCAAGCTATCACAATAGAATTCAGGCTTTAGTGAATCAATCAACTTTTTTGGCCTAAGTCGATGTGGTTCGCACTGAGTCGGAGGGTGATTTACCTCCACTAGGAGCAGGAATATTCCGCCTGGTCGAGTAACCCTTTTGATTTCCTTTAGGGTCTGATGGACGTCTTCAACATGATCCAGAGAGTTAAAGGAAAAGACTGCATCACATTCAGAATCCATCAAAGGTATGGCTTCGGATGGTGCGTTAATGTACTCCATTTGGTGGTTCCTTGCTCCTAGTCTAAGGTATTCCTTTGCAAGGGGGTCTAGTCCTATACGTCGAGAAGCCATCGAAGCCCATATGAGGCTACCTCTTGGACCGCATCCGATATCTAGAATAATTTTATTTTCATAGTAGGAGGCGGTTAGTCCGAAATGAGTAGTGTAGAAGTGCTCATAATGCTTGTTTGTAAGTACTCCTTCTGCCTTCTTTCTCTCTTTCCAATAATGAAGTTCGTTTTCCTCCTTACAACTAATATGTGTGATCTTATTATTATCGATGTTCGATGTTAAATTTTCAAATATGCAGCTAATTCTGTTAATAATTCCCATTTGACAACCTCCATATATGGTTTTTATGCAAGCTAACAGGATAGAGATTATTGTAAGAGGGTTGAATGGTTCCTGGTAAGATATGAATAGAGATCTTCGATCCTGACCATTTTTACGCAAGCGTAGATCATAGAATTCTAGATCCACAGGAAGATGATGCTGGTAATGGCTCCTGAAAACAGAATTCTAATGGATAATGTTAATCTATTGATTAAATCCTTTTTCCCTTCATTTATCATTTTTGGATATTGCTTGAAACTTTGAGGGATAGAAGGTAATGGTAAAAATAATAACAAGTTGTTAATAAGTTACAATTTCAATGTTTGTTGCGACAGTAAATATTCTTCGAATCAAGTTGATTATTCGGTTTTTTATTGAGTAATTATATTTTTTATATCTTTCTTTTGTCATCTTCATTTTTTTAGTGATGAACTCATATTCACACGACATTCTATTGAATGAATTCTTTTGGTTAGACAATGCTTTAATATAGCCATCGCACATTTTTTTCCTATCATACACCATTGAATCGGTGTGGATTCTGTATATTGCAAATTTCTCAGGTACGAAATAAACCTCAGGATTTAGTCGAAAGATATTCATCCAACAGTCCCAATCCTCATGATTGGGTAAGGTTTCATCGAATCTGATCTTGTGATGGTTAAAGAAACGTGCGTCAAAAAGAAAACAGTGTACAGGTATGCTCATTTCTGTTTCCCATCTGAGAATCAGGTCGTGCAACTTATTTTCATGGACAAAAGTAGGCGGAAGATATCTTCCATGGGGATAAGGACGTGTCAGATCAGATTCAGTGGAGGAAAAATAATCAGTATATGAAAGGGCAAGATTCGTGGTTTTCGATAATAAAGCTAGTTGTTTTTCAAATTTGTTTCTGTCAATAATATCATCTGCATCGAGAAATTGAATAAATTCCCCTTTGGAATTATCTAATCCTTTGTTTCTGGTGGCAGCAAGGCCTCTATTTGCTTGTTCGATATATTTAAACTTTTTATTCTGGTTCAAAAACCCACACACAACATCATTTGTGTTATCTGATGATCCGTCATTTATTATGATGCACTCCCAATCATTAAATGTTTGATTGAGGATGCTGTTAAGAGCGTCAGGTAAGTACTGCGCCTGATTGTAACAGGGAATGATTACGGAAATTAATGGGAATATTCTTGCCATAGTTTAACCACTTTTTTGATCGTCGTTTTGATACTGTTTATGCCTTTCAGAAATTTGGATTGAATGAACGATACTATAGGAATAATACCAGTTCTCCTTTGGAATTCATAAATGGCTACATTAATGATGGCTTTTACGAATTGAGTTCTTGTGTGCGGTTTATAGTCTATTACTTTCTTATGTTTCCTTTGTCTGATTATTGTCATAATCTTGGCTGTAAGCTCATATTGATAGGCAAGATTTGCATGTCGATTCAACGATATACTGCTTGCATGATGCCTGTAGTAATAGAGTGGGATATCAACAAATAAAACTGGGCCAGTTTCTTCCAGTTTGAAATACAAGTCCTTATCTACAGCTTTTTGATAGAATGAAGAAATCCCATTTGTTTTAGAGTAGTTCAACTTCTTGAAAGTGGCGAAATGTGAAATTATTGGACGAATTAACGTCCAGGATTTTTTATCAATTGGTATCTGTCCCACATAATCAGCGATTTTTTGAGACTGTAAACTACCATCACAGATATAGTGTGTTGAATAGATTATACTATGATTCTGGTTAGCTAGATGATATTTAACCATAATTCCCAACGCATCGGGGGTAATTCCGTCATCCGGATCGACAAAACCGCAAATATCTCCTTTTGCATGTTTCACACACTTTCTTTTAGTGTAACCACAGCCTCTATTTTTATTATTCCGTATTATTGTAATCCGGCTGTGGTTACCATATTTCTCATAAACTACCTCGCTCTGGTCCGTTGAAGCATCATCAACAATCACGATTTCCCAATTGCTATAGGTTTGATTAAAAATACTTTGCAGACATTTTTCCAGATATTCGCCATTGTTGTAGTTGGCAATAAGAACTGAGAAAAGAGGGGGATTATTATTTGGCATTGTTTTATTTCGAAACATTTGCATATCTCTTCTTGAGATGATAATTGAAACATGCATTGATCATTTGGATACGTTGAATTTTCTGTTTGTGCAAAGGTATCACTTTATGATTAATCTAAAATATCAACATGTTAAACTTTACACATAGCATTTTTTACCGCAATCACCAACTATATCTTACTGTTTAACTGAATTATTTCATTTGGTTATGCTTTCCCAAGGGAAACGAACTAAGAGGGATTTTTTCAGAAGATTCTTAAACTCCCTGACACGTATTATATGTTGAGCCTGTTTTAGCAATTCTCTGAATTCATGGTTAGAACTTCCCACAATGATGTCTGTATAATGAGATGAAATATTGTTAACAATATCTTTATGCTGAACACGGTGGTTTGATATGAATATTCCCAACGTTTTTTGAAAGCAGATTATAGACTGATTTTTATAATGTTCGGCATACCCAATCTTCCCGATCCTTTTGTAATAACGATACATCCATGCCTGTGTAACACCATTATGATATAGCTGGATGGATTCGTCCAGGCTTGACCAGATTGATCCTGAATGGAGCCGATATACTGCGGGCTCAATATCGGCCATATACTTACCTTTTCCAAAGTTTCCCAAGAGAGAATGATAGAAAGTGTCACCATTATATATATGAGCAAATTCATGCGGAATATCTTTCAGTACGTTTCTGAAGCAATGGGTTAGCGTAAGAATCCATGCTCCTTTTGAGATTTCTTCACTTGAGAAATCTTTTTTGAATTTATCGGGTAATTTGGATGCCTTTACAATATTGCCTTTGTCATCTACAATCATGGCATCATGGTAACATGAGACGTAATCCGAGTTTTCTTCCATAAAATCAACTTGCTTCTGCAGTTTAAGCGGGTCGGTCCAGTAGTCGTCTCCTTCGCACAAGGCGATATATTTGCCTCTTGATGCCCTTATGCATCTGAAACCATTTGCTTTCATGCCCACGTTGTAATCAGCAGTCATTACACGTATTTTCTTTGGGTATTGTTTTGCATACTCAAGAACTATCTCGCGGGTGCCGTCGGTGCTGAAATCTTCACCGATGATAAATTCAAACGGGAAAGTGGTTTGCTGCATCAGCACGCCTTCGATGCACTGCCTGATATAGTGTGCATGATTGTAGGTGGAAGTTCTGACTGTAACCATTGGATCTGGAACAGCTTCGAGTACCCAGTTAGGCAATTCATATGAGTCTTTGATGCGTTTTTCAATTTCTTCGGTTGACAACATGTTATTTTTCATATGCATATATTCAATGCTTCGTGAAAATATGTTCAATACGTTGGATGGGATTTACAGGTTTTTTGTTTTTATCTATTATTTTAACGCCACCATCAACAAGAGCTGTTTCCCATTTGACTGATTCTTTAAATTCATCACGGCCTTCCCATAAATAGGGCACTGGCATAATCCCTTTGTAGAATATGGTATACAATCCTTTAGCATTGTAGGGGGTTTTAACATGTTTCTCAATAAGATTATGTATTGCCTTTACTTTAGTTACTAAATCATTAGTACGATGCTCAACTTCCTTGTTATTTATCATATCATCCATCAGGCCCTGACGCTTTTGCCTGCGATATTCCCTGAGGGAATGCAATGTGATTTGTATGCTTTCGTTAATGATTTCCGGTGTAGCAAGCTTCACCGCCTCACAATAACTCACCACATGAATGATGTCAGGACTGCGGTCGTGTCCGGAATCGATATCATCCATCATTGCAGTAACGGCAGCCAACTGCATCTTTGCCTTCTCAATGTCCGGCGAGAAGTAGTCAAGCCCGGCACGGGGTTGAAGGAACACAGTGAAACTGCTGTTTTCAAGCTCACGCACCAGCATCAGCAGAGCACGGGCTTTTGCCAGGTCTTGCACACCCCAGGTATACTTAGGTGTGTTCAGCATGGTTTGCAGCACGAGGTAGCGTACACCCAGTCTTTTTGCAGTGATGGCTGCAAGATATGACGACAACACATAAGTGTAGTCATCGCCGCCTCGAAACGAGAAGTGATGTGGTATATTGGGTTCAAAAGGCTTACCGGAGGCAGCTATGAACCTTAGTGTCTCAATATGCTGATGAAGGTTTTCCTTCACGTCATAAGGCCCTCGACCGTCAATCCGGTTGAACCACCAGAACGAAAGGGCATGCCAGGCGATGTTTATTGTTTTCTCATAAATGCTCGCTAAATGGGGTATATTCCTCGTACCTGCATAGGTTCGAAGCAGCATTGGTCTTGATGCCTCCCATATTTCAAGAAGATCCTGTTCTGAATTTATGGGTACTCCGCCTCCATTGGGCTTATCGCCCCAGTCAGACCCGAAATCGCTCTGGCTCAACTGCGATGAGCCAATGGAAACGATATCGAGAAATTCCGTTTTGGCGAGGATCTTCAGCCAGGATGCAAACTCCTTTCTGGCTTCTTTATAATCAGGATTGTATGGGCCTATGTGCACACGCATAAGCGGGGGTCTGTTCAACCTTCGGTTGTTCCCTATTCTTGCCATCAGGGTATCGCTACGGGTTCCATATTCAGGGTAACCTCCCTTTGCAGGAGGCATTTCAAGATGGTATTCCCCTGACTGTATAAGATTCCTTGCAAATGACATCCTGTCGATATCGTATGCGGAACCCTGCAATACCGTATTGGGAATCCTGTCTCCAGGGACCCCGATTTTTTGAAGGGATTCCAATGGCGTTTCATCGCCGATGAAAACAGGGACCTGGTCTTCGTATTCACGACGGATGCGGTTGCATGACTCAGGCAAACCGGCAAAATAGATCTGTTTAAGCGGTCCACCCTGTTCGGTGAACAGTTTGTTTTCTTTCAGTAAATGAAACACTCTCCCAAATGCCTTTTGCGCATTGCCCGGATCGAGCCTGTAGCTGAATCCAAGCCGTGATATTTTTTCTGTGTGTATCCATTTGGTCAGCATTGTAATATTATCTATTTTGGATATCTCATCCACAGCCTCTGCTATGGAAGCGTTGCCGATACATACCCGGTATCCGCAACTTTTAAGTAAGTTTGATATGACAGCAATGCCTAGCGTATGGGCATCCACATGTGGCCTAATAAATCCGAAAACTTCTTGGTCTGTCAATAAGAGCTTCAAAATTAAAGTTGATCTAAGAAAACCTTAACTGTCATTTTATCTAATCCCAGGTTATGGAGGGTTCGTCCTTTCATCCTAAAATCCATTTTTAGGAGCGCTTGTGTAATGTGTAGCGTTGAATCCATTAAGGGTGTTTTTACGCCTGCAAGATGTCCCAATTCAGTGTAAGGCAAGACGCCGGTAGGAATATCTTCGAGTAGCAGGCGGTTATGCAAGGTGTAAGGTGCAAGTATTTTATAATATGCAGGATTGTCCCTGATTTTTTCGCATAAATTGTCGCCTTTAATATTGCTGTATGCATATGAAACCCAATCAGAAACCGACCTAAGATTAAGGCCGAAAGCCTTTCCAATCTGCAGACGCTCGTTATCAATCTGCTCCAGGAAATCGGCAATTGCCGGAGTCATGTCATTGTAAAAATAAAATCTTTGCCCGCGCTCAATGGCAGCGGCATTGAACATAATAACAGAGGGATGGAGAATCGCCCCGGTATTTTCAAGACTGGTAACCAATACATTGTCAGCCTTAACAAAACAACTATAAACCGAATTGATGACTTTGATGACATGATCGGTGGTGCTACAGGGGTAGGCTGCAAGCGGGACCTTGTCTTTTACACCGATCACCCTTACCTGTCCTGGCATTTCGGCCCTGCATGCATAAATAAGGCTTTGTGCTTCGGCTATATAAATCCTCTTTTGTGTAAGTCCACGGATGGTTTTGGCAAACTCTATTGCTCCCAACGTTCTACCGGGATTAAGTATGATAATCTGTCCCTCACTGACTAGGGGCGCAATTTTTTCGGCAAGCTCACGGTGGGCATCCGCGGTTGTTGTTACCATGATTAACTCAGCACCATCAACGGCTTCTGCCAGATTGCTTGTTACCGTATGGAGATATCCTATTCCCTGGATTGCCTCATTAAGCAGGATGCTTTTCTGAGCCATAATCGGGGCTATCTTGTGATGCGTGCGATTATACAAGTTAACCTTATGTCCGAGCATCGCAAAGTGCCCGGCCATTGTCTGGCCGCCGTTGCCTGCGCCAATAATAGTTATATCCATAAGATGACTAAATTATTCCAAGTCTTATAGTATATGTTATTATTACAGTAAGCTTTCTGTTTCCAAAAGCTTTTTGAGCTATGGAATACATTTCACTCTTATCTGTATTAATTAGGTCCTTGTATAAATTGACATATCCATTGAACTCATCAAAACTCCAAAATAATTTTGAGTGAAGATATGTTGTTCTAAGGTATGAAAATATGTTCATTTCCCTGAATAAATCGAAAGACTCATTTATATTATATTGCTTCGCATATTGATCATCATTCTTTTTTTGATCATATGAACATTTTATTCTCCATTCCTCAAATGATTTTGTGAGCTGCCAACTTTCATTGAAGAATGGATAGAAGTATCCGCAAGCACAAAAAACACCGCCTTTTCTGAGAATCCTTGCAATTTCAGTAATGGTTGTTTTAGGCTCCATCCAATGAAGAGAAGAGAAGCAAGTAACAACATCGGCGCATCCATCTTTTAAGCCAGTATCATGACCAAATCCAACAAGATATTTAACATTGTCTGGTTTATCATCGTTGGCTTTTTTTATCATATCTGGTGATGGTTCAATTCCGATAACGTTTTTAGCATAACGCGACCATGGAATAGTAGATTCTCCAGTTCCAGACCCCAAATCAACAACCAGATTTGGTTTCTTCCCTATAAGTTTATTTAAGAACCGAAATAATTCACATGGAATTTGAGGGCGATAACATCGATAGTTAGATGCAATTCCGCTGAATCGTTCTATCGTTTTATCGTAATTGTATTTCATATTGATTTAGTACTATTTCTTCCTAATTATTAACAATCTTTTTAAGAATGAGGTAAGAACTGGCGTGAAAGTTTATTAATGTATTGATTGTATAGTCTCATTAATTTTGCTTTGACCAGCATTCTTATGATAAAATGTCTTTTCTGATTTTTATATTGAATATATTTCCTGTTTGTTTGTGGAACAAAGCCACATTTGAAGTGCAGCATTATTGATTGGTCTCTAATAATAGAAATTATACTCTCACCATACTTTATTCCCAGATCTCTTAGTTTATGAAATCCTAATGTAATCATAAAAACACCCAAGCCTTTGCTTTGGTATTTCTTTTTAATGGCAATTCTTGCATCACCACCAATGTTATTATTCGATTTGTATGTTCCAATTGAAATTGTTCCTACCGGAACATCATTATCTAGTATTAGGTAGACATTGGTAATGTTTAAAAACAAGTGAGTACGTATGTGATTAATTGCGTAGCTTATGTCATGATATGGCTCATCATAAGCATCATTCACAATTTCAAGCCATTGTTCAAGGTCATCCATATCATCAACTCTTAGTTCTCTGACGGTAAACGGTGTAATGTCGTTTAATAGAGGTAGCCTGTTTAAATCAGACTGCAGATGAACAACTGCTCGGCTGTAGTTAAACAAGTATCTCAGGTGCTGTATTATTCCATACTTCATTCTGAATCTGAAAATATTTAATGAAGACCATGGATAATCATATCATGTCCATTGTCATCTAATATTTTAATATGCTGATCTGCTATCTTTGTTTTATAATTGAATTGCTCGATCCCATCAGCAACAATCAAATAACCGGCAGGCCTGTCGGAACTCGATATGTGATTGTCCACAACCGTTCCAACAGTTTTATAATGAAAATATTGCTCAATGATTCCGTCACTCAGAAGTTGATCAAAATTAACAAATTCATTAATAATACCATTATCAGCATATATGTAATTCACACTGGCAAAATTATAATGACTGTTGAGTTTTATTTCTTCAGGTATACCAGTAAGGGAATTAACAAACCAGGATAGCAGATCGAATCCTTTTATTTTCTTTATGAAATGATGCTTCGAACCTCCCCCGATCCTTGCGCTGAACTCGATCACATGAATATTTTCGTCATTATAGATCAATTGAATCAGCATCGGGCCATTTTTTATATCGTACATAATAGCTATTTTATTTGCTATATCATGAATTTGGTACAACACTTCGAGATCATTTGTGGCTGGGTATAAACTTTTAACTATTGTAAAGTTGTTTTCATTCTGGCGCATTTTTATGTTCTTGGTAACCATGACAATGTGCGGTTCATAGTCTTTAACAGCTACATCTACGGAGAATTCCACACCATCGATGAATTCTTCGATGACGACTTTATGAGATCTACTGAATGAAAAAGAATATCTTATTGCTTCATCAACATCTTTTTCATCGAGAACCTTGGTGATCCCTTTTGAACTGTTTGAATCAGCAGGCTTGATAACGACAGGATAATTAAATTTATAGTGTGCAGTGGCTGTTGCATTTTCCAGCACAATAAACCTTGATGTTGGTATGTCATTTTCATGAAGCTTCCGCTTCATGTATGCCTTGTTTGTCAGTTCAAGAGCAGTCTGGTAAGATATGTGGCAGGGTAGTTTCATTTGTTCACATGCAAATGCCATGGTCAGCAGAGCCTGATCAATACATGCAGAAATTATAAGATCCGGTTTTATGGAATGTGCAATTTCAGTAACCCTGTTGAGATTAAGTGTGCTTTCCATTATGTGTTTATCAGCGAAATGTTTCGCCGGAGGGTCTTCTAGATAATCTATCAGGATGGTGTAATAGCCCCTCAGATTAAGCAGTTGAAGTAACCTGATGTGGTCGTGAGTGCCACCGAGTACAATGGCTTTCTTCATTCGAAATCTTTTATTATAGTGATCGTTTTCACTAAAGTGTCTTCGTTTAATTCAGGATAAACCGGCAAACAGATCACTTGTCCCGATGTTTTTTCTGCTCTTGGCATTTTACCTGGCTGAGCCGATTCCAACCCCCGATAGGTGGGGAACTGGCTGATAAGCGGATAGAAATAGCGGCGGCCGTAGATATTGTTCTGTTTGAGTTTTTCGTAGAGGGCATCGCGGCTCATGCCGTATTTTTCTTCATCCACGAAAACCGGAAAATAGGGATAGCAATGTTTCACGCCGGGCATATCATACAGCAGGCGCAGGCCGGGAATTCCATTGAGGCGTTCGCGGTAGAGTGATGCGATCCGGCGGCGTTTTTCTATGTAGCTGTCAATATGCTTGAGCTGCAGCAGACCCATGGCAGCCTGTATCTCGTTCATTTTGGAATTGATGCCGGGTGCAACCACGGTGGTTTCACCGGCAAAGCCGAAGTTTATCAGAAAATCGATGCGCTTCTTCATGGCTTCGTCATGGCACACGATTGCCCCGCCTTCGAACGTGGTAAAGGTTTTAGTGGCGTGAAAGCTCATTACCGATAGATCGCCGAAATTCAGAACCGGCTCGTTATTGATGGTTACACCAAAGGTGTGGCAGGCATCGTAGATCACCTTCAACCCGTATATCTCTCCGATCTCTCTTATCTGGTGCACGTTGCAGGGATTGCCGTACACGTGCACGGGTAGGATTGCTGTGGTTTGAGGAGTGATGGCCGCCTCGATCTTCTCAGGATCGAGGTTGCAGGTGTCCGGCTCTATATCAACAAATACGGGCTTGATGTTGTTCCACCACAGGGAGTGAGTGCTGGCCACAAAGCTGTAGGGCGTTGTGATTACTTCGCCGGTGATGCGCAGGGCCTGCAAGGCTGTGACCAGGGCCAGGGTGCCGTTGGCTGTCAGGGAGATGTATTTCACCCCCAGGTAGTCGGCCAGCTCTTGCTCGAATTGTTTGTGAAATGGCCCTTTGTTGGTGAGTATGCGGTTTCCCCAGATAATCTTCAGGGATTCCACGAACTCGTCCAGGGGCGGCAATGCAGGCTGGGTTACATACGTTCTCTTAGTGTCTTCACTCATAAGAAATCCTTTTCAATCTCAATACAATCTGCTGTGGTCTTCATGCGGGTGGTTGTCTGTTCACAAAAACTCACAGTTCTGTGTCGTTGACCTGCCATCTGGCGTTAAACCGCATGGGTGCCCAGATGTCTATTGTGTCCGATATTTGAAAAGAGCAGACCCCTTTTGCCCTGAACAGTGGTTTGTATCCCAAATCTTCGGAGATCACAATATCAACACTGTAGACCCCCTTGGCCAGCTGGATCTCTGCCATGCTGGCCTTTATGGTCAGCATATCGAAGTCGTTGTGCTGCATGCCTGTGATATCTATTCTCCCAGAAGTGAATGACGCTATGGGTTTCTGTTCTTTATCAAGAATAACATAACCCAGGTTAAGGGTCTTGTGTTCTTTGTTTACTTCAATCTCAGAGGTTATTGTAAGATCATCCATCCATTTCACGATGGGCATCCCATTGATATGTTCATCTGCCGGCACTGTCGTCCTGATATGCCTGATGCCGTCGCCGCTGGCAAAGATAACGGAATCATTCTGTGAAAAACTGTTGTAGTAAAGATCGATGCCGTGAGCCACGTCTTTGCCGTAAAAGGCTGTATTCCCGGACTCAAACAGCATGATCTCCGAGCACATTCTGGAGATCATGGGCATGCTGTGCGAAACAAAGATGATGGCGGTGTCAGCGAGCATCTGGTCCATGGTATTGAAGCACTTCAGTTTGAACCCCAGATCACCTACCGCCAGCACCTCATCAATGAGCAGGATGTCGGGTTTGAGCTGGGAAGCTATTGAAAAACCAAGCCTGACTCTCATTCCTGAACTGTAATATTGCACCGGTGTGTCGATAAAATCCTGCAAACCCGAGTAGTCAACAATCTGGTCGAACAGGACATCAACTTCGGATCTGTTCATTCCAAGAACTGATGCATTAATATAGATATTTTCCCTGCCGGTGAGCAATGGATTGAATCCGGCACCAAGCTCTATGAGCGCGCCGATTCGTCCATTCAATTCAATCCTGCCTTTGTCCGGTTTGATCAGCCCATTGAGCATTTTCAGCAGGGTGCTCTTTCCCGCTCCGTTAGGGCCGATCAGTCCCAGACATTCCCCTTTTTTCAGCTCGAAGCTCACGTCATCCACGGCCCAGAATTCCCCTGGACGCAGCGTGCGTTCCCTGTTGCTGCCGACAAGTTCGCCCGCGATGTCCTGCAGACCATACCACAGGCTCTTTTTCAGGCTGCGGCAGAATTTCTTGGAAACGCCTTCAACTTTTACCAGAGGATCTGACATGATGTTGTTATATACTCACTTTATTGTATGTTCTGCCACTTTATGCACTCATCCTCTCGATCAGGATGGGCATGACCAGCCGGTAGATCAGTAATACCACGAGCAGCAGTACCAGCATAATTCCATTCACAATAAGAAATGAGCCCAGGAATCCCGGGGTGAATCCGGTAAGCCAGTCCCTTGTCGTGAGTATAAGGGGAGTGAGCGGATTCACTTGGAACAAAAGAGCAACCCAGCCTGATTCTGGCATGGGGAAAACCACCGGAGTCAGGTACATCAGGAACTGCATGGCCATGGACAGCAACCTCCCAATGTCTGTGTAGAGCAGACCGATGGGTGTAAAAAACAATCCAAGAGTTGTGCCTGCAAGGATAAGGGACAGGACCCCCAAGGGAAAAAAGGCAATGTGCCAGTCAGGGTGGATCCCCAAGATCAGCAGAGCAGCGATAATGATCCCTATCTTGATGCCTCCGTTGAACAATACTTTATATATTCCAGCGAGAATGATTGCCTCCCGTGGAAAGTTGATTTTCGAGAGCATGGCCTTGGATGCGATAGAGTCCTGCAGGGGGGCGTTCAGTGCATCCATGAAGATTGACCAGAGCATGGTTCCTGTAAGAACATAAACCGGGTAGGGCAGTTCGGTCCTTCCCACAGATACTATGCCTGTTCCGTTGAGGAATACCCAGGTTAGAGTACTGGCCAGCGGCATGATCAATGCCCAGAGAAGACCGAGAGCGGTCTGTCTGTACTGTGCGGTGATGTCTCGGACAGCAAGACGCCAAGCCAGTTCGCGTCCGTTAAGGATACCACTGAACATATCTTTCAGCAGCAGCCAGGGGGTTCGAATCCGGGAACCAGGGGTGTAAACGGTGCTAAACTCTTTTTTCAATTTAAACCTTCATGCTGTGTCGTTTGTGTGAGTTTGAAACAAGCCGGCACTATCAAACAATTACCGGTTTTAACACTTAGGGTATAGTTTACAAGGGTTATTTGCTGAATATGATCTGGTCTGTATATACCCATTTTGATCAACAAGTCTCAAGTGGCTGACAATTTGTTGCAACTATATGAGTCATGTATTTTTTATCAGCCATTCCCATGTGTTCTGTATTCCTTCTCTTAAGCTGACTTGAGGGCTCCAGTTCAGCTCTTTTTGCGCTCTTGCGATATCAAGGCAATTCACCGGAGTATCGAGCTTGCGTGGTGCGTTATAGTGAACTATCGGTTTGTTGCCGGTTACTTCCCCAATCACTGCAAGTATCTCGTTCAACGAGGTGGATCTACCGCTGGCAATGTTATAGACTCTGGATGGCGTATCTGATTCAATCACTTTTACAAAGGCGCTGATTAGGTCGTGTATGTAAAAATAATCTCTGGCGACGGTGCCATCTCCCCAGATCGTTATAGGCTCTTTGTTCATTACCTTGCCCAGGAATACGGCCACCGCACCCTGTACGCTTTTTATGCGCTGCCTGGGTCCATAGGGGTTGCCGAATCTCAGTATGGTATGATCAAGATCATAGAGATGTTTGAAGAGTTTGAGATATTTCTCCACAGTCAACTTTGTGATTCCGTAGGAGCATATCGGGTTGGTGGGGTGATCTTCGGATATGGGCAGTTGTTCTGGTATGCCATATACGGTCCCACCGGAGGAGGCATAAATAACTTTTTTAACACCCTTGTGGACGGCCTCCTCAATCAACCTGATAGTTCCTATAATATTCGTTTCAACATCGTATGCAGGATTGGCATTAGAAGTCCCAGGCAGTGTAGTGCCCACCAGGTGGACCAGCACATCGATATCATCCAGAAGTGGCAGTACATCGACAATATTCTCGAAATCACCATTGATGAATTCTATTGAATCGAATGATTTCTGAAGATTATATGTGGAGACATTGGGCAGGTCGAACACACGCACACGATGCCCTTGCCCAACCAGGGCATCGACAAGGTGCGACCCGATGAAGCCGGCACCACCAAGTACAAGAATATTCATATAAAATATCTCCGCATACTAGTTACCATGAGAGAGCTTCGCGCAATTACCTATGCTGTCATTCAGGGGTTGACCCGGAATCCTTTAAAACCATTTATGAGACTGGATTTCCCCCTTCGAGGACAAGCCTGACTGCGCAGGAATGACGATCATAGTCTCTTGCAGTTTGCTCATTAGTCCCGGCGTATTAACTTCATGAGATATTGTCCGTAGCCGTTTTTCATCAATGGTTCGGCAATCTTGATCACCTGCTCTGCACTGATATACCCCATACGATAGGCAATCTCTTCGATGCATGCGATTTTCAGGCCTTGTCTTCGCTCAATGGTCTCGATGAACATGCTTGCCTCAAGAAGTGATTCGTGCGTTCCTGTGTCCAACCATGCATACCCTCTCCCCAGTTTCTCAACCTGCAATTTGTGCATCTGGAGATAGGCCCTGTTTACATCGGTGATTTCAAGCTCACCCCTGCCTGAGGGTTTGAGGTTTTTTGCAATGTCTACGACACTGTTGTCATAGAAATACAACCCGGTAACAGCCCAGTTCGATTGCGGGTTCTTTGGTTTTTCCACGAGGTCGTTCGGGGCGCCGGTTTCGTCAAAGGTAACTACCCCGTAGCGTTCAGGGTCGTTTACCCAATACCCAAACACCATTGCGCCTTCTTTCAGCGAGCCGGCATTTTGAAGCTTGTGATACAAGCCGCTTCCATAGAAGATATTATCCCCCAGTACAAGGCACACATTGTCCTGCCCGATGAAATCCTTGCCGATGATGAATGCCTGGGCGATGCCGTCGGGACTGGGCTGGTCGGCATAAGTAAAGGAAAGCCCCCACTGGGAACCATCATTGAGAAGATGTTTGAACCTGGGGAGATCCTCGGGGGTTGAGATGATGAGGATTTCCTGTATGCCTGCGAGCATGAGAACTGAGAGGGGGTAGTATATCATGGGCTTGTCGTAGACAGGTATAAGCTGTTTGCTGACAACCCTGGTGATCGGGTAGAGCCTTGTACCGGATCCACCTGCGAGGATAATGCCTTTCACCTGATAACCTCCTGTTTCTGTAACTGGACGAGAGTCATGGCATCAGGACTGTCTGTCATGATAATTCTTCTCGATCCATTTGAGATATTCACCGCTTTGCACTGAATCCACCCAGCTTGTGTTTTGAAGATACCAGTCAACCGTGTCTTCCAGGGCTTCCTCGAATCTGTATCGAGGACTCCACCCAAGCTCCTGCTTGATTTTGCCCGCATCTATTGCATATCTCCTGTCGTGGCCGGGCCTGTCTGATATATACGTGATAAGCTCCCTGCTTGTTCCATTATCAGTTGATCCAAGGCGGTTGTCGAGAATATCGCACAGGGTGTGGACGATCTGAATGTTTTCCCGTTCTGCGCCGCCGCCGATATTGTATGTCTCTCCGGGCTTGCCTTTGTTGAGAACAGCCAGGAGAGCTTCGCAGTGGTCAATCACATAGAGCCAGTCGCGGACATTTTTCCCGTCACCGTAGATCGGCAAGGGTTTATGGGCCAATATGTTTGATATGATGAGGGGGATCAATTTTTCAGGGAACTGATACGGACCATAGTTGTTTGAACAGTTGGTAATAACAGCAGGAAGGCCGAAGGTGCGGTGGTATGCTTTTACAAAATGGTCTGCCGAGGCCTTGGATGCAGAATAGGGGCTCGAAGGGTCATAGGGGGTGTTCTCGGTGAAATATCCATCCGATCCAAGGCTACCATACACCTCGTCAGTTGAAACGTGAAGGAATCTGAAGTCTTCCTTGTTGTTGGAAGACTTCCAGTGTTCCAAGCAGCGCTGGAGAAGGGTGAACGTGCCGACAACATTTGTCTGAACAAAGGCCTCAGGACCGAGAATCGATCTGTCCACATGGGATTCAGCGGCAAAGTGGATGACACCATCAAGATCTTCTTTTGAAAAAACTCCATCCAGCAGGTGCTTGTCTTGTATATCGCCCGGAATAAAAACGTATCTTTTTGCAACATCGGGGGGGAGGTCTTCGAAGTTGGCAGGGTTCCCTGCATACGTGAGCACATCGAGGTTGATGATGCGCCAGTCGCTGTTGAGGGTGAGAGCATGCCTGATGAAATTCGTGCCGATGAAACCCGCACCGCCGGTAACCAGGTATGTTTTCATTTCATGAGATCCTCTTTAAGTTGTATGAGTATGACACTATTTCAAATGCTTATTTGCTTCCATGTCAAACCACATGGCAAACAGGGTAAAGAGGCTTGCGCTTACAAAAGCAAACATTGCAGCGAGCGCGTTTATCGATGGGATATATCCGAACACATACCAGACCCAGAAGAGCCTTATGGATAAGAATACCGTAATGAAACTGAATATTCCTCCGAGCGTATAGAAGAATATCAGCGGATGAAAGTCACGGATGATATATTTTTCCTTCATGCGCCAGAAGAACATGCGGAAGAGAAGCCAGCTGATGGTGAATATGACTTTGAATATATTTATTTTTGATCGTTCTCCAATGTTATAGACCGGTTCTATAGGAATATCTGCCACCTTGAAATTATACACGTTAAGCCGCACAAGCAAATCGTTGGGCTGGCCAAAGCGCTTGTACATTTTATCCCAGTCGATGGTATGGAGGGCTTTTTTGTTGATGGCTGTATATCCTGATTGAGAATCAGCCACGTGCCAGTAACCTGAAACAATCTTCGTCAGGAGAGAGAGGAATGCGTTTCCAAAGTATCTGATCTTGGGTATCTTTTTATAAGCCTCGCCAGTAAACAGCCTGTTTCCCTTAGAATAATCCACCCGTTCTTCGACAACCGGGTCGAGTATAAGGGGGAGGTCTTGTGGGGACATCTGCCCATCACCTGCCATGACAACGGCAACATCATAGTCATTATCTCTGGCCCATTTATATCCCGTGGTAATCGCACCGCCAACACCCTGATTGGTTTTATGCTCAATCAATTGGATTTTATCATTCTTCTCGCTAAGTTTTTCAACAACAGAACTGGTTGAGTCTTTGCTTCGATCGTTGACAATTATCGTCTTATCAACATAATCCGGCATTGTCTCAATCACTTTTCCGATCTGAGTTTCCTCGTTATAGGCCGGGACTACAACACAGATTGATTTGTTTTTATACATCCTGACATTCCCTCCCATACAACTCAACTAATCAATTTATCAAAGAAAGTTAAAACTTTTCATACTACCGGATCGTTAAAGCCAATACAATATTGCAATACGAGAGATGGATAGACTCCGTCCATATCGGGTGAAAGACTGAGCAATTTAGAAAAACCCTCCAACAACCATCTTCAATAATTTTAGTTATTCGAAATCATTAACTTTATGTCAAGATCATATTTATGTTCTTGAATCTTGTTTCACGTAATCTCACGATTCATTATCAGCTTACTTCCACGCCATGCATTTCTAGCAAGTAAAGTATCCTGGCCCAAAGGACCAGGCTTTGTTTTATCCCCCCATAGGGGGGTCTATGGGCCATGCCCCCAAAGGGGGCAGGCCTGAGTCTAGCCGCGTTTATCTTTCCTATAACCCTAAGGTTAATTGCTCTTCGTAACGATCCTTTTGTTCCTGATATTTTACATACCGCCGAATCATTTCTGCATCCAGTCCAACTGTATCTACACAGTATCCTTTTGACCAAAAATGATTGCCCCAATAGGGCTTCTTCCTTAAATGTCGGAACTGCTTCAATATCTTTATCGATGTCTGTCCCTTCACACGTCCCATTAAATCAGATATCGATACCTTCGGCGGTACCATCACTATCAGATGCACATGATCTTCCTGAACATTCATCTCCACTACTTCTGCTCCTGCATATCCGCATATCGCATGTATGCTCTCATTTATTGCCGCTCCGATCGGCCCTCTTAATACTCGATATCGATATTTCGGCACCCATACAATGTGATACTGACAATGCCATATCGTATGTGATAATTTACGAAACCTGCTCACTGCCCTCTCCTTCCTCTCGATGTTGCGGCTACAACTCGAGATTAGAGATAGCAGTGAGTGGGCCTTCGGCCAAGCCCATTCGGGGTCGGCTTAGCCTTCCCCACATTACCACGTCCAAAGGACGTGGGTTTCTACTTCTATCTAAATGAATTCATTGAGCTTTCAGCTATAAGGATTAATATACGTTATACATGCCCCTCAGATCTTAAACTGTTTAGCTTCATGGCAATAGATTCCACTCCAATATAAAATCTGTCACCCCGCAGCAACCTACGGGGCAACGCTGATATACAAACGCTGGATCATTTCTCCTGAATATCTCCCTCCAGCGTCACAATAGACAAATCTGACAATTGTAAAGCAAGAATATAGAAGTGTTCCGGGGTCTCAAATTTGGGGGTTGAACCTTGGAGAAACCCCGCAAATCTCTGCAGTCCCGGTTCGCCATCTGCAACTACAAACCAGTATGATCCCACCCGGGCCAGATAAACGAGATGTTGTGAATCCGGGCTAAAGGTAGGAAGTGAGACTCCGTCATATTCAGCCGATTCTTTCCCGTCCAGAACGACCAACCACTTTTCACCACGTTTTGCCATGTAGTTATAATGCTTTGAGTCCTCGCTAAAAACCGGCACAAGCACAGCATCGTATTCCGGCCCCTTCTTCCCGTTGTATACACAAAACCACTTTTCTCCCTCATTTCCCATATAGGCAAAGTTCTTTGAATCAAAGCTACACACCGGGATGAATATGCGATCAAATTTATATGGATCTTGTTTTTCGTTCACAACCATGATCCATTTTTTTCCTAGCCTGGCAGTATAGCTGAAATGAGAAGAATCAGGGCTGAAACTGAATATTCCAACTTCATCGTAATTGGGTGTTTTCTTCCCATCTATCATCAGAAACCATTTCTTCCCCTTCCCTTCAATGGCCATATAGACAAATCTCTTGGAATTATAACTGAACCGAGGCGAGGAAACCGCGTCATGCTTTGCCAGTTCTTTGCCATCAAGCACTATGAAAAATTTGTCATTATTCCTAACCGAGAACGCAAATCGCCGGGAATCGGCACTGAACACATACTCTCCGGTGCGATCATACCGTTCACTCTCTATGCCATCTTTAACAATAAACCACTTGCCATCTTCCATAGCAGGATAGGCCACATGTAAAGAATCATCGCTGATGATAGGAGTTGAAACCTTCTCATAGGCTTTCCCCTCAGTGCCATCAATAACAACTCTCATCTTGCCTTCATCAACAGCAACATATGCCAAATGCTCGGCATCATTCGAGAATATCAGACCAACCTTCTTTGATATCCCATCATAAACCTTACCCTTTTTTCCATCGACAATAACACACTGCTTGCCCGAATCTTCCGCAACATATGCTATCCTGGAGGAATCAGGACTAAATCTGATTATACCAATCTCGTCAAATCCCGTATGTTCCTTGGTCCCCTCCACCAAGAACCACTTATTCTTACTCTTGGCCTTATATACAAACGATTTGGAATCCGGAGAGAATATCGGGCTGTCTTTCGAAATGGCCTCATAGAGTTTCTCAGCCTTTCCCGCGATCACTATGCAGAATTTGTCATCTTTTTTTGCAACACCGGCTACTTTCTTTGAGTCATTGCTAATCACCATGGAGTTCGGATAGAAAAAATACCCATCCGGCGGTGCTGGATAAATCGTTATCGTCTCTTTCAAAGCAACAGCTTCTTTTGCGAAGGCCGTGCCCCACAGCACGGAACACAAGACCACACACCAGAAGAGAGTCCTTCTCACAGTAATCATTACACCTCCTATATCTCTATGTTGTTAACTCTTTGTCAATCTTCATTATATATATCCCATTTCCAGGTCTCAAACATCGGTCATAAAATCACGCTATGGGAAAGAAATCACATCAAGTTGTTGCAAGAAAGTGCCCTCGTACAACTCAATCAATCCCTTCAGATTATTATGTTGTTTAGCACTGAATACATGACCCCCGTCTCATATCGCCTTGTTCTTACCATCGAAATACTTGGTTCAATGAAAATATCCAGATTGAATATTCCTGCTCCCATATCAGTCCTGCATATGGATTATAGACGATATCTGTAAAAGCTGTTGAATTGAGGTTTGTGCTCTCATCAAATCCGACAACCTTGTCGTGTATATTCACATAGGAGACATTTATGTCAATAGCAGTGGGGTGCTGAATCTGTTGGAGCAACGCGTGCATGCCATGGGGCTTGGGCTTCGGGTGGTCCTCCACAATTAAACCGATGCCTGCAGAGAATATCTCCATGTCATTGATCGGCATGGGACCGAATTTATCATCTGGCACCGAGGTGGGCCTTGGTTCATACCCCAGACGGATGGCAAGCTTGTCCACGGGTCTGATCTCCAGTCCATAACTGAAATGCCAAGTATTTTCATAACCAAAATCGATAATCATGGTTTTCGGCCCGCCTGTGTATCCAAGCATTCTTGCAAATCGAAGCAACTGGATCTTCTGGTCAAACTCGATCTTCAACTGAGGCCATGCTTCCCAGTCAGTCCAGTTTGCATCACAGGTGAAGGTGACCTGCTTTATGGGCCGGAGTTTTATTCCAAGTTGAAGCCTCGACGGCCACGTCATGGATACAGTTGCCGTGCCCTTCTGATTAGGTACGGCCTTGTTAGGCAAATCAAACATACCAGAAACGATGATCGTTAGCGGGGATCTTCCAAGCCAGGCAACCGTTCTCTGGAATTCATTACCATAGGAGAACTTAAAATCTCCTTCCATGGTGGTATCAGACTCACTCTGGTAGCAGGCCCCAAAAGCGAACCAGCGGGTTGGCTCCCAGAGCACTCCGAGATTATAAGAAGTTGTGAAATAATCCTCCACCATAAGGTCGAGCTCACCCGCTTTCGCATATGGGGTCATGCCACCATTAAACCAGGGGGGCGGGAGGGTCAATTCAGAGAGAATGGGAATCTCGAGCCCTTCGGTCGATTCTCCAAGTGCCCCGGTAAGGGCAACCATCGTATTGGGTGTCCTCATGTTCGTTCCGAAACTGAAAAGTGTCACGCCAAGACCCACGGATGCCCCAACCGAGAGCGTTTCGGACAGTCTATAGGCAACAGCCGGCGCAGCAAGGATCATGCGGAGGAAAAATGCGTATTGCCCCAGATAACTTGCCGGATCATCCTCATGATGCTTGAGCCCTGCGGCAAACGGCGCATATTGGCCGAATCCGAATGTCCAGTTTGATTTAGGTCCGGGTGGATTATAAGAAATACCCATGGCCGCACCGGCCAGGTACGGGATCTCATAGTCGATGATGGGGATGACCATATACCCACTCTGGAGCTTCCCCTCGGTTCCATCCAACGGGTCCTTGCCATTATTGAACCACCCGCCGAAGGGAGCCCACAATCCCCCTACTTCAGGGTCGATACCCTGGGTATAGTTAATTGTTCTCTTGCTCACCGTGAAGGTGAGTCCATTGTCAAACCTGGTGCCCAGTGCGGAAAGAGACGCCGGGTTATAATGGACAGCCATGGCGCCGGATCCTTCGGGATATGCTGTAACGGCATTCCCGAGTGACATACCGGAGGTTCCTACCGCGAGCTGTTCGATCAAACCGGCTCTTGCGGTGGTAGAATAGAAACAAGACAGGAGAATGAACACAAGTGCTACATACAATCTCCTCGAGAACATATCTCAATTCCTCATAATATAAAGGTAAACGGCATCCGGAAGGTTACAGAAAATCCTGATCCCGTAAGACCATACCCCACGCTGTAGGACAGTGTCGTCTTAGGGGAAACTTTCCATCCCATTCCGATACCTGTCGAAGCGGATATGGAGTCTCCCGACTTAACTGCAGCAGATGCACCTCGATAAAAATACTTCGATCCGAAAGTATAAGAGTAGCTGAATGAAAAATTTATTGATACCTTATATGAGAGGGCATAACCGAATCCGCCTCCAAACCTGAATGTTTCTCCGGTCTCCACCTTCTCCAGCATGTAACTTTCCTGTAGAACATAATCAAGATCCTCTAGATCCATGGAGTTATCGTACCCCACATTCCAGAAGATAACTATCGGATCAACCTGTTTGCTGAAATTTGCAGAGAGAGAAAAACCGTATGTCCCGCTTCCTGTCGAGATCTCTGTCTCCGGGTTAATTTTATATGGGCTCCTGCCCGTGGGAAGGCTAACCGAAGAACTCACCGTGGTTCTGAGCTGACCAACCTCTGATTTGAAAGGCTGGAAGCTTACGCCAAGTGAGATATCCCCGATATCCGACTCATTGAGTTCATCCTCAGTTCCGCGGTCTTTATATCGGTAAACAAAGGGTATCGATGTGCTTACGCTTAGATTGTTCAGGACACTGTAGGATGTTGAGATTGTATGTCGTACAGTATGGTCTGCAATACGATTTGCCTCCAGCTCGAGAGTATTGATTGACTCACTAGGGGCGTATGAATAGTTCAAGCTATAGTCGAGGTTCACCGTGTGCTTGGTATCAAGGGTGTATTCCCTACTCACCGCTTCGAGGACTTCTTTTTCCTTCTCTTCCTTTTCCTGCTCAGTGATCTCTAGCTTACGCCTTGCACGGCTCTCTTCTGTGAGCTCATTCAACCGGTTTTCAAGCTCTTCGATCTTGTTTAAGAGCTGCTCCTGCTCTGCACTATTCTCCTCCTGGGCATGCACAGTTCCGAACAACAAGCAAACCAAGAACAAAAGGAAAATACATACAAACAGCTTTCTCGTGTATTCTCTCATCCTGATGCTATCCTTATCATATAACTAATCAAATAAACATCACTTTACGTTCACATTCAAGAAAATGTATTTCCCTGTAGATTCCATCAGCCTCCGCTCCTCAATAATCAGTGCGGGAGGATTATCCTCTTGAAGAATAGTGCCCGTCATTTCGAAAGCTACAATCCGCAAATCATCCTCTCCCAGCAATAGGGCATCTGTCGATACGCCACCATCAGTTACGAGAAAAATGATATTCTTATGCCACATGTTCTTGAATTCTGAAATGGTAAAACTAACATTGCCCAGGTTAGGGTCTGCGAAAAAAACGTGATCTCCATATATCCCACGGAACACAACAAAATGATTATACCCATAGATCACGATAGGAATTATACAGGGCTTATCCAAGGCTCGGAGATCATCGATATTGGCCACGTAGCCGGCCCCCTTATACCCCAACACACCCACAAACTGTTTCATATCGAGGAGGGAAAAGGCTCTTCGTTTCTCGATCATGGCAATATCGCCATATTCCATCATGCCCTGTATTACCTGCTGCTCGGTAAGATTCTCTCCCAGATGGTAATTCAAAATCGTGGCAAGTGCTGCGGAACCGCAACTATAGTCAAACTGCTGCTCGACGACATTTTCGTTCACAAAGGCCGTGAGTGGTTTAACCTCATACCTAAACGATCGCTCTATACCGACAGATTCCTGATAGAGTATTAGTTCCTCGTCGGGTATTTCCCGTAAGGGATGGAATGAGGCCAGAAAAGCTATCAGAATCAAGAAGCTTGCGAGTATCTCCACGAAGCCGCCTCTCTTATAATCGCTGCTGCTAATTCCCGGGAATCTGAACAGCGAGATGATGCACGTTGATCCCGTCTATGGCGCAGGGACCGAAATCATTGCCCCCGAAGCTCACCCCTTCAATCCGTGCAGATCCGGACATCGGGAAATTGTAGAGAATTGAAGTGTTCCCTTCGGCATCTGTCCCAATATCCATGGTTACCGGTTTATTATTCTCGAGATCTCCGATCATGAATTTCCCCAGCATCTCCCAGGAGGTCGGATCCTCTGGTGATCCTGTGGCATATTGACACAGGTGAATACCGCTGAGGAGAAGCGAGTCCTGCTGGGTATTGTAGGTATACTCAACGGAATCGATATCGATCCTTGTCCGGTATTCGAGATCTATGCCGCATCCGCCATCCGTACGGCCCCCAATGGTCAACCGATCGGATGCCCCCCCTGTTAGATTACCCACCTGTATGCCCCCGAGATCCTGATCGCAGAACACAACATTATCCACAGTAAGCGTACGGGGTTCAACATGGGTGGATATGTTCAGATAGAGCAGTGTGCGCCCAGAGGAGTCGGTACCGATGTCCAGCATGTTGACGTCATAGACGTTAAAGGGTGTATCCAGGGAGAAGAACCCGCCCTGCCCGTCGTCTATGGTGACATTATTGAGCTCAATCCAGTTGTGCGGGTCGTGATCCGTGTCGGAGAATCTAAATGAGTCCATATCGATAAGCATCCCCGTTTGGCCATACGTAATGTTTATTCCGGCCTGGGCAGTGATCTGCGAGAGATCGTCCTCGGATATTTCAGACAACTGAGCGCTCGAGTCTGCGGGGAAACATACGACCTGAGCCACTATGATAATAATGAATGCGCTGTTCAATGAAAAGAAACGCGTCTTCTGGCGAGCGCACATGCCCTTCTCCTCTTCCCGATCTCGTCTTTGCACAAACCAATTACGTCCACCAATGGAACTTATCGTACTAAAGGTGAGGAGGGGTGGGGGATTGCCCCTCATCCCTCCTCGTTATAAGCTAACCAATAAATGTTTTGTTCTCTATACCAAGCAATCCTTACTCACGGATTAGTGGGCCCAGATGTCAACCCAGCTGCCATCCGCGATCGTGACCTTCAAGCCGGAGAGGTAGATGTCACCCAGTTCCTTGGTGGCGTTGAGGCCTGTTCCAAAACCAGCAGTACCTATATTAGTATCGTAGGGCAACTCAGGCGCAGCACCGATTTTCACGTCGGCCGTGATTGGGCCCGTTACATCGATCACGAAAGGATTGGTGCCATCACCAAAGCTGATGTGCACGACACTGATTGATGCCGGAGCCATTAATCCTTCAAGCGCAGCCTGCGAATATGCACCTCCAAGGGTTGGATTAGCAGCACGAGCGGCAGCTATGAGGCCGGGCCCGTAGGTATTGAAGATATACTCTGCTGTTTCAAAATATGCACCGTCTGCCACAGAGGTGACATCGATGTTCACGGCACCATCAATGGAGACCACACCCATTGATATATTGGTAAGCCCGATGTAACCGGCCGCTGCAGTCCCTGTCATCCAGTTGTAGTTGCTGCCGTTAGCCGTGTCGTTCAGGATACCATCACTGTCACCCCAGGACACTGCAGAGAGTCCAATGTGGTCGAACTTCACATGGATATCCATGGTTACGCCGCAGGTGTCACTCCCCACTCTGCCGTTGTAGAGGTCAACATAGCTGTCCGGATTGATGTATACCGCAAGGTCTCCAATGTATACCTCACCGAGTTTCTGATCAAGAGTTGTTGTTGAACCCAGCGCAACGTCCAGGTACAGATCGTCCATGGTGATCTCGAGAGAACCGAGCCCGAAGCGTACGAAGGTCACGCCAGGATGGTCTCCGCCAGTAGCAACGTCGATGGTGATGGGTTTCAGGCCGTTTCCACCAGGAGTATGATCGGAGACATCATAGCCATTGTAGCTATCCCATACACGGGCCTGAATCCTGAGGTTGGTGATGTTGAAGTTGTTCATACCGATGTAACCGGCAGAATCATTCCCCGCACCTAAGCCAACAGGCTCGATGAGTGAAGCTACCGTATCCCAGCCAAAGGCAAAATCCATACCTGATGAATCACCCCATGCCATGGTGCCGATCTCAATGTCCATGGTGAGGTCAGCATTGATGTTCACACCGGCCTGGCCGGTGACACCGGAAAGATCAGAATCTGTTACCGGTGTCATTGCCATAACTGACAACGGCAGTAACATGATAGCCAAAAACGTCAATACTCTCTTCATAACTTTAAGCCTCCAATGTATTTTTTTGTTGCCTGTAAAATCTTTTCTCTGTTCTTAACCAAAATTCCTTTTTCCGTTCGATCCTTCTTGCTCCCATCTACATCCTTGCCCAGGCATCACCCCCCTTATAATTTTATGTAATGTAAAACTACAGGGCCGGGAGATCTGCTCTTTCCATTTTCGCCATCTCCCTCTTTCATTTCATGAAATAAAACATAAACATATACCCTGTCAGTTTCCATCAATAATGCCTACACAACCCAACCCTCACACCTTGTACCTTAAACCTTATACCCTTCTCTTATGGTGTAATGGTTGCATTGTCCCAGCTGAACCACCACCCATTATCCTTATCGAGCGTAACATTGAATTCGGAGTTGGTGCTGTATATCGTCCTCTGGCCAAGACTTAACCGGCTGCCGTCCACCAAAACCACACCAGCACTCTCGATATGCCCGGAAAATGAAATAAAATTAGCGCTGATGGGCCCGGTCATGTCCGGTGTCCCAACCTTGAGATAATTAAGCGTTCTGTTATCAGAATCAGCAATATTGGAAAACCCGGCTTCGACATAAAGCCCTTTGCAGACCAAATCCTCACTGGAAGAACCGAGGGAGACTCCAACCCAGTCTTCATCCCACCCATAGGATACACCGTTATCGTAGTAGCCCATCTTGAGGGAGTCGATTTCAGTAAAGGTTGAGGTGTTGATGTCGAAATATGCCCGGGCCACATCGTTCTCGAGGGTGAAGCTCGAGAACCCCTCACCGGTGACCTCGGCAAGTTCTTCGTCGGCCATCTCCCACATCCATGCATGTACAGGAGGGGAGGAGATGAGGAGGAAGAAAACGGCCAGCAATAAAATACGACCTCTCATAGCAAGTTTCCCGTTCATTACATTATCACGCTGCATAAGAACACATTCGATTCTCATAGTCGCATACATGGCAATAAGCATGCCATTAAATATTTTCTATATTTCAATAGCTTATAATCTATCGACCCACCAGTCAACGGAAAAAGAGAAATACTTTTCCATGGGGCTAAGAAAAGTTTTCATCACTTTGTGCGAACGGGGGGGGATCGGGAATTTATGCAGGGTAACTGGGAGGGTCGTGATCTCAGGCAGAAGGCAGGACATGACCTGGGGAACAAGAACCCAGGCAGAAGGCAAAGCGAGACTTGGGGAGCCTGATCTCAGGCGGAAGGGGAAAGATCTCGAACTGCGAAATGCGAATTAATAAATCCAAACTCATAAGTGTTTCAGTAAGTTCACCGCAGACGGCGATTGGATAAAGAGATCATCTCTCTACAGGCTATATAGAGTCACCGAGTTCATAGCAGAGAATAAGATTGTAGGTCGAGTTGGGAGCGTAGCGACCTGCCTGCCATCACTGGTTTGACAGCCAGCTCGGTATAATATGTATCCACCGCGGTGAAGTGCTCAATAGTCTGTCATAGATCATGAGATAAATGAAAATACCACTGTTTTAGGGAACATGGATTTCGTGGCAGACTAGATTGCCGATCAGCAGCAGCGGACAAGCTATCCGACACGACCTCTGCTGTCTCAGTCCAGGGAAATCCAGTTCAAGGAAATCCTTCTCAATCACCAAGGGTTGAAAGCACGCTTATCATCCGGGTCAAGTCAGCGTTTGAGACACCCAGGGCAAGCGTCTTCTTTGAAATATCAATTCCTTCTGTCGTCATTTCCAAGACATACGTTGCAAGACCGGTTAACTCGTCACCATTGAAACTAAGAGTCACATCATATACATTCTCAGCACGGTAATGGATCACAATATCCCCATTAAATGAATTTCCTAAACCGTCACCACCCGAGATCGTACCACTCGTGGTATTTTCAATATCCGGATCGGGGATAACAGTTAATGTTAAGGTATTTCCCTCTTCAAAAACATCACCAGCTACCCAGTCCCCTGCCAGATTCCGTACGTTGGGAGACACCTCATAGGTTGTATTGTAATAGAAATATATTGCGCCTGTCTCTTGTGTATCATTGTAACGATAGGTCCCCCAGAAAAGGGCTCTTGTCGCTACCCACCCTCCAATCTCCAGAGACCTCACAGTTGCGTTGTAGTCGCTAGCGGATTCGGTCCAGGAATATTCACCGAGATTCCCGTAAAAGACTGAAGAGTTAGCTGTTACACCCAAGGCTCTTTCAGGCCCTGCATATTGTATGTTGGATCCGACAAATCTGGCTTCATGATCCTCAGTAATGATCCCCACCGCAAAATTACTTGTGTCTTCACCAATAAAGTAGCCGAGCCACACCCCGGGTATTTCCTGTGTTGG
>JAHDOV010000019.1 GCA_018434685.1 Deltaproteobacteria bacterium | reverse complement strand
GCCGGTGACCGGATTCACAAAGTGATTGAGAACGAGCTCGAAGATCTTGAGATTATTGGTATGGGGGACAGAATACATGGGCATACGCTTGCCGCAGATCTGCATGTCGACGCATCCGCATGGCGCCCAGTCGCGCGCGTCTTCGATATTGGCCCCGGTCACCTTGACGAAGCGCTCGGTGGCGAGCGTATCATTGAAGAGCGCTGGGTAGCCCGAACCGGCCTTGATGCAGTCAATTGCCATATGTTTGAAGTCCTCGCTCATGTCCTCGCGCCAGCGGACCGAGATGGTGGGCTGCCAGGTCTTCACATTGATGCCTGCCTGGAGGAACATCTTCGACAGCTCATTGTCACAGGGCTTGCCGTAGCGGTCAACCCCGCCCAGGGTCACGTTCTGATAAACGCTGCCGCCAAGATAGGATTCGGTAAAGGTGGCATGGGCACGGCTGATCTCGCCGCACTTGATTCGCAGCAGCTCGAGAAGTTCCAGGGTTTCCTGCTCGGTGATGTTGCCGGCTTCATAGTCGGCCTTGAATGGCCGGTACATGTACTGGTCGAAACGACCCGGAGAAATGCCGCGGCCGTTGAGCTCGGTGAAGAGAACCACATGCGTGAACCAGAATGACTGTACGGCTTCGCGGAAGGTGTCGGCAGGCTTGTTGGGAACCTTGTGGCAGATCCTGGCGATCTCGAGAAGTTCTTTTTTGCGGGTGGCATCTTTGCATTCGGCAGCGAGACGCTCGGCCTCTTTTGCATGGTTTTCGGCATAGGCAACAAGGCCTTCCAGGGCCATTTTCACTCCCTGGTAGAAGTTATATTTGTCGAACGATTCCTTGGTGTTCAGGTCTCCGAGCCCGGCGATCTTGCCGTCGATCCTCTTGATGAGCCCCTCGACACCCTCGTCGATGATTTTCTGGTAGTCAACGATCAGACGCCCCTCGGGAACGTCGAACATGAACCGCAGGAACACAAGCTGCTGCATCCACTTCTCGACGAGATCGAAATCCTTCTTGGTTTCGCGCAGATATTTTTCGGCCAGCGTTCTCCAGTCTTTTCCTTCCCAGAACTTGGCAACATCGAGGATCTGCTCTTTGTCATCGGGATAGATCAGGTAGATGCCCAGGCGATCACCCTTTCTTTCCTGCAGGGTGCCTTCCATGTAGCGCTCTTCTTCGCGCTTGATCTTCTTGAACCCTTCCATCATCCAGCATTCATATTCAGGATACACCTGGGTTCCCTTGAAATATCGCGAGCAGTTGCCAACGATGAGCTCATCATCCCAGATCCGCGCCGTGAGATTGGAGAGTACGTGCTTCAAGGCCCCGCCGGCCCTCAGATATCTGGGCTCGGTCCAATGCTGCTTCATGTAATCAGTGAACAATACTGCTCTTTCCGAGTCAATGCATGGTTCATGATCAAGAAGTTCCTGGTAGCGTTTCTCAACCCGTGAAGTGGAAGGTGCACCAATGACTTCTCGCTGTTCTATGGTTAATGCTTTTGACATACGTTTTCCCCCCGCGTTTACATTCTTTTAACGGAATGATAACCATAGAAACGAGTTAATGATCTATCGGCGCAGCCCTGAATCTTCTTTCAGAACAAGACCTTTTGAAGTGTAAGAGAAAGCAGGTTCTAGGTAAGACAAACACCTACTTTTTGTAGGCCTGGGCAGCCGGTTCGCGGCGGGCTGTTCTGCCTGACCCGGAATTATCCTGAAAATAAGGCAACAAAGCCAGAGACTTTCCTCATTCGCGTCACGTCTGGGATTCACCCGGGTCACGGCTAAAAAGGGCTGCGGTGTTTACCGCGGCCCTTCCAGATCCGTACAGGAGCGGCTTCCAGGTCTTCACGGCCGGTCTCAATCTGTCCCGGCATCAGTCAGTGGCAGCGGCCTTCAGAGGGATACGCACCCTGAGAACGGTTCCCCTGCCTTTTCTGCCCACGATATTCACCTTTCCCCCGAGGAGATTGACCCGTTCCTTGATGCCGAGAACCCCGAATGAATCGGACTTCCTGACATCCTCCTTGGAAATGCCGATGCCATTGTCGCTCACCTTCAGCTCCACGTGGTTGTCCTGGATTCTCAGCACGATCTCCGTCCTGGTCGCCTGGGCATGCCGGGTTATATTCGTGAGCGCCTCCTGGCAGATACGAAAGAGTGCCGTTGATACCTTCTCGTCAGTGATGAGGTTTTCAGGCGTGGGTTCGAGTATTCCCTCGCAGATCACCCCTGTCCTGCTCTGGAATTCCTCGGCCAGCCACTCAATGGCCGAGGTCAGCCCAAGGTCGTCGAGCATTGCCGGCCGGAGGGCCACGAGGATGCGCTCAACGGTCCGTATGGTGGAATCGATGAGCTGCATCATGGAGGCGATCTTCTCCACCATGGCATCACAGCCTTCCGGGAGCTTCTTGTTCAGCCAGAACAGATCCATCTTCAGCGCTGTCAGGATCTGTCCGAGCTCGTCATGAATCTCCCGGGCGATCTCGGTACGCTCTCCCTCGAGCAGGGTATGCAGATGGTCGGCATGGATGCTGAGCTGTTTCCGTGAATACTCCAGCTGCTCCTCCGCGTGTTTCTGCTCGGTCATATCGGAGAGGAACCCCTCCAGCGCGATGAGATCGCCCTTATCCGAGTAGATCCCCTGGCCCCGCTCCCAGACCCAGCGGACGCTTTTGGTTGCGGTTACAATGCGGTAGAGCATCTGATAATGATCATTCTTCTTCACGGCTCGCTGCACCGCCTGCCACACCATATCCCGGTCCTGCGGGTGAATCAGCTGGCCGTAGGATACCTTGCTGTTGTCTATGAGCTCCTCGGGCTTGTAACCGGTCAGCTCGAAGCTGCCTCCGCTGACGAATTCCATGGTCCAGTTCCTGTCATTCCTGCACCGGTATGCCATGCCGGGCAGATTCCCCATCAGGGTGGACAGTGTCCGCTGACTTTCCCTGAGATATTCGTCCGCGAGCTTCTTTTCAGTAATATCCGTATGGGTGGCAACGATACGGGTGTCGTCTTTCGTGTCGCTGATCCGCGAAACACTGGTGATGCAGTTAACATCGTGTCCATCTTTATGCCGGTAGGTGAATTCCAGCGAGTGGGTGCGTCTTTTCTTCAACACGGAATAAAATTTCTTGCCTTCCTTATCGTACTCCTGCTTGGAGCGGAAGAGCACCCGCATGCTCTTGCCGATGAGTTCGTCTGCCGTCCACCCGAACACTGACCCGACGGCATGGTTGGCAAACACGATCGTCCGGTCTTCGAGACCGATGACCGCATGGGGAATGGCATCCATGATGGAGGATTGCAACGAGGTGATCTCATCGAGCTTCTCCCTGGCCTGTTTGAGCTCTGAAATGTCGATGAAATTGAACAGGGCAGCCTGTTTCTGCCTGTAGAAGATCGAGGTCGCCGTAACCATCGACCACGTGATGCCCCCGTCTTTTCTCAATATGCGCAGCTCGATGGGCATGCCGGTCATATCGATCCGGGGGATGCTTTCCAGGAGGTCGCGAATCAGGGGCCAGTCGTCCGGATGTACCAGCATATACGGATCGAGCCCTGAGAGTTCAGACTCGGTATAGCCTGAATATTCCTGCAATTTGGGATTCACGAAACTGAATCTCCCGTCCTGCACGAGACAGAGACCCACCGGAGAACCCCTCACCAGGCTCTGATTGAGGGCCTCGGACTGATCTCTCTCCGTGAAGTCCTCCAGATGCATGATCACGAGGTTCGCGGGTATGAATACATAGGTGAGCTCGGCTATGATCTCCTGGCCGGTGGAAAACATGGTATAGATCGTTTTTCGCCGCAGGATCGAACGATCCCGGAAGCATCGGTTGAAATCCTCGAAAATGTCCGGCCTGTCCGAATAGAGTTCATGGATCGTCTTGCCGATATAGTTCTGGATCCGATTTTTCGTCGCGGGCAGAGCACGCTCGTCAAACCCGATGAGCACAAAGGTATCACCCCGCCGCTCCCATGTGAGGCTCAGTATCGGGACTCCCTGGGTCGACCAGGGAATCCTGTCCTTCCAGTTATGGTGAAGGTAGTGTTTCCGCCAGTAGTGTTCGGATACATCGCGAACAAATGCGAGGATGCGCTTTTCTCCGTTTATCGAGATGATCTGATTGCTGTACTGGATGGGAAAGATGGACCCGTTCTTCCTCCTGCTGCTGATCCAGACAAACACGCCTTCTGTGATGTTCTTTTCATCGAATATGTCCGGAAAGACATCGGTCACCTGTTCGTGGATCAGGTCTTTGACCCTTAACCCGAGCATCTCCTCCTTGGTATACCCGTACATGCCGAGCGCCTTTTCATTACATTCGAGGATTCTTCCGTCCTCGGCTTCGAGAAAGACCGCGTCAGGGAAGAGATTGAAGAGACACTGGTAAAGATCTGTTGTCTCGGGGACATGCTCTGTCATGTTTGGCCTGTCTTTGATAACCTGCTTGTTATCATGCTGTTTTTTCGTTTTCATATGGTCATTCATTCATCGCCATACGGAAACGATCCATGCCGGTGCCTGCCTTAATTAAAGGTTGTTTCCCGTGTCCGTCATAAGTAAGACAGCAGTACTACATTGTCAAGCATGATGAGATTATGGCGAATAGGGCCCGCATTTTCCGATGGTTGAAGAAACCGCCGCGCACTATGGCAGTGGAGAAATCACCTTGGGAAGGATACGAACTTGTAATGAGATCTGAAAAAGATTATTTGATACATCCATTAGAGAAAACCAGACAGGAAGAAGAGACCATGACACAGGACAAGGCTGTAATCGTAGAACGGGCACACAAGATCATAGCTGAAATCACCAGGGCCATGGAAGAGCATCTAGATTTTCACGATGCCGGGCGCCTGGTTTCCAGCATCGTTGATCATGTGGTGCAGGAAGACAGGGACTTGATCCAGGATCGCTATATCCGGCGATTTATCTTCGATGCGGCGCAGACGCTGGCCACAAAACCCTGGGAGAAAGAGAGCGATATTTTAGACCGGCTCCCGCCATACGGATTCCGCAGAGACGATGAACTTCTCCAGTGGGCGCACTGGTTCGCCAGTCACAGGAAAAGGGCCCTCTCGATCAACAGGTTTCTGCTGGAGGTTCAGGGTACCCAGATCAAGCAGAGCGTTCATGACCTGATGTACGAGACGTTCCGCTATGAGCAGAAATCCGTTGCATCGAAGGTGATCGGCTTCCTCAAAGACGATACACACTGGGAATAGTCCATAGGGAACCGGCATTCTCGCTGTACACCGCAGAGGCATTACCCTCCCCTCACTTTCCTGTTGACTCGGGCAGCGAATTCGCTGTCTAAGGAGATATAGTTATGGAGGGTTCTGTATGCACAGAAGATGTGAGATGATCGGTTTCTGCTGCATCATGGCAGCACTGGTTTGCATATCCGCCCCTGCTTATGCCCAGACACGGACAATAACCGGAATTGTCTACGGCAACTATGAGATCGAAACCGATGACGGTGAAATCTACGTGGTCGTTGCCGATGACAGGGGCGATGAACTGGCAGCGCTCGACGGCACCAGGGTAAGGGTCACCGGCCTCGTCGATGAGATCGACGGAAGCTACGGGATCACGGTGATCAGATTCAGCGTGCTGGAGGACGAGGTCCCGCAGGAAGAAGCCTCTGAGGAAAACCCCGAAGGAGACCAGGAAGAATCCCTGGAGGCTGAAGCCCCTGCAGATGAACCGAAAGAATGATCGTATCAGCCGCTTGAATCCGTCGCAGAATTTTTATATATAAAAAAATCTGTGGGACCGCTACGGCGGAGGGTGTAGGGTGAATAGAATGAACCCGAGGGGGGGCGATCAAGATTTTGCGGCCTGCCGGGTCGGGTGCAGCAGGCACCTGTCAGTCAATCCCTAATCCCTGGCAGGGCTTTCCTGGAGAACCTTTCCATACAATCTCACGACTCCTGCAGCGATCCTGCTCGTGGAGAGCTTCCCCGCGAACGAACAGGCATTCAGAGACATCCGCTCACGGAGGGTCTGGTCCATCATCAGCAGCAGGACCCTGTCCACCCATTCACCGATGTCGGCATCGGTCTTATACCCATTGTACCCGTCACGGATGACGTCTTCTATGCCGCTTGAGCGGACGGCTACAACCGGGGTCTTTCCCGCCATGGCCTCCAGAATGACCATGCCCTGCGTCTCGGAGAGGGAGGCGAAGATGAAGAGGTCAGCGGCACGGTAGTATGCGCACAGCTCCTCCTGCGAACGGCTCCCGGCAAGGTGTACGGTGTCTTTGAGCCCGAGTCGCTCCACCTGACTTATAACCGCGTTCTTTTCCGGTCCGTCACCGATCAGCACGACCTTAAACGGCATCTCCGAACGCTCTTTTACCCGCGCTATACCCTCCAGGAGGAACGAAAGATTCTTCTCTCTGGTCAGGCGTGAAACCGATATCAGGAGAAGGTTCCTGCCGTTGTGGTACTGCTCGTTGATACGCCGAAGCTTTTCCTCTTCAACCCGCTCGTACAGCAGCAGATCTACCCCGGTGGGGAGCACGACGATGCGTCTTCCCACCCCGAGGTTCCTCAGGTATTCCCTTGCAGTGGAGGTGGGGGCGATGATGGCGTCGCACCTCTGGGCAAACCGCCTGATAAGATAATGCGGAAGGATATTCCGGAACAACCCGCCGATCAGGGGGATATTGTGGGCATATTTTTCCAGCCTCGTGTGGTAGGTAAAGACTACGGGGATGTGCTTCCTGACAGCCAGTCTGCGCCCCTTCGTACCCATCCAGAACGGGTGATGAACATGGACGAGGTCTATTCCGAGGGCATCGAACTTCTCTCTGATCTCGCGGGAAAAGATATTGGCTACGGCGAACTCCCGGTACTGGATGAGGCGTCTGCAGCGGATCGTGAAGGCATCGTCACCGGCATGACCTCCGGGGTATTCCGGGGCAAAGATAAAGACGGTATGTCCGCTGTTTCGCAGTCCATCTGCGAGCCTCCTGATGGAAATGGGTACGCCTCCCACGAACGGGGAAAAGGTATTGGTAAACATTGCAATGCGTAATTTCTTATCAGGTTCCCTGTCCCGGGCCCCAAAATCCGGGTAAAAATCGACTTTCTTCGTAAGCCTGGCATACACGAGCACACAGAGCCCGAAGAAAAAAGACACCACGAGCAGGAAGTTGACGAGTGAAACGTAGAAAAAGGAGTGAACCCTGATCCAGAGGTTTTCCAGAAAGACCCCCGGTGCTCCCCGGACCCTGTCGACATCCTTCACCACCTGGTACTTCATGCCTTCGGGCCCAACGGTCACCTTCAGGTAATGGTAGTAGCTGGCATCATTGTTCATGAGCAGGCTCCCCCCGCCACCCCCGGTGACGAAGTATGAAACCCCGTCCAACTCACGGTGATCGAAGATCTTCAGGCTGGAGCAGAAGACCGCATTCACCTTGTAGTGCGAAAACGTCTCGAGGAGAAACCGCCGGTATGAATCATCCCTGATATAGTCATGGTCAAAGGGAATGAGCCGTGTTTCCCTGAGTTCGTCGATGAGCGGGCTCTCCTCGATCTTTTCCATCAGGGTAGAGCCCCTGATCCTGAAGGGCGGTTTGTTCATGACGACAAACCGGCTGGCATAGGACTGTGCCTCTTCCAGTGTCTTGACGAGCCAATCGCGCTGCCAGAGTTCTGTGGTATCTTCCGTCGTATCCAGGAAGATGAAGTACGAGGAGCCGGCCCCGAAAGAAAAGTAGTATGGCCCGAAATGGTCATAAAACCTTGACCTGCCGGAACCCGAGACTTCATCCTCCCCGACGCAGACCACGGTCGGGGCCTGGATCTTTTTCAGGCTCTTATGGAGGATGCGGTACTTGTCCTCTGCGCCGTCGGCAACCGCATTGCCCGCGGATATCACGAGATCGGGTTTTTCACGGTTGATCCTGTCTACCAGGATCTTGTCGAATATCCCAATGGAGTTCTCGATATTCCCCACCACGATGAAGGTAAACCGGTCTTGGTGGATGAGCGCATCCTGGGCCGCCTTGATGTTCTTGAGGTTTTCCGAATCGAAGGTGCTCTCAAAGACCACGAGGTAGACCTTGTACCCCGTCAGGATCAGGATGAAGAGAATCAGCGCTGTGAATATGAGCTTGAGTTTGGTTGTGCGTTTCACGGCATTCTCTTGAATCCGGTTTCTATTAACCTGCCGTAACCAACGGGCTCGCATTCCGGTCCGTTCATGAATCAGGGGCCAGAATGTTTATAAACAATACGAACTCGCACGGATTTCACTACCCGGCATGTTGTGGCGTGTATTCTCAACGCCTGCCCTTATCGGAGAGTGCCTCACGGACCGTGTTCGCCAGCTCCGAAGCAGAAAACGGTTTGTGGAGGAGGTTGATCACCGACTCCGATACGCCATAGAGGGAAACGACCTCGTCCGGATAACCCGATATGTACAACACGGCCATGCCGGGATATTTTTCGACAAGACGCTCTGCAAGCTGTGGCCCGTTCATTCGCGGCAGCACCACATCGGTTATCAGCAGGTCGACGGGCTGTTCGGACGCATCGCACAGCTTAAGGGCTTCGATAGCGTCTGTTGCCTGCATGATGTTGTAGCCGTACGACTTCAAGGCACTAAAGGTCATATCACGCACATAGATATTATTCTCCACGAGGAGGATAGTGTCCGTCTCGCCCGAGGGCCTTTCACGCCCTGGTTTTCCCGGAATGCCCGCACGGCACTGAGCGCTTTTGGGGAGAAAGATCTCAAAGACGGAACCCCTGCCAGGGTCACTCGTTACCGCTATGGCACCCCCGCACTGTTTCACTATCCCATAGACCGTCGTGAGCCCGAGTCCGGTACCCTTGCCCTCCTCCTTGGTGGAAAAGAATGGCTCGAATATATGCGAGCGGGTATCATCGTCCATGCCGGCACCTGTGTCACTCATGACGAGCCTGACGTATTCTCCGGCCTTCAGGTCGGCATGCATCTGCTGAGATTCTTCACCGACAAGGGCCCTGCTGGTGGCAATCGACAGATCTCCTCCGTCCGGCATGGCATCCCTGGCATTGAGTGAGAGATTCATGATGACCTGCTCGATCTGACCCTGGTCGGCCCAGACAAGGCCAATGTCCTCATCGAGGTCCAGTCGCAACCCGATATCTCCGCCTAAGAACCTCTGCAGAAGTGTCTTCATATTCTCCACAATGCCGTTGAGGTCCAGCAGCTGGGGCTTGAGCTCCTGTTTCCGGCTGAAACCCAGGATCTGCCGTATCAGCGAGGAGGCATTGTTCTTCACCTCTTTTATGCGCATCAGGTTTTTGTGTACTTCGTCCGGGGCATCAGTCTTCAGCAGGGCAATCTCACAGTACCCGTCAATAGCAGTGAGCAGGTTATTGAAGTCGTGGGCAATCCCGCCTGCCAGCCTGCCCACCGCTTCCATCTTCTGGGTACGCCGCAGTTCCTCTTCGAGGCGTTTGCGCTCGGTAATATCCCTGCTCGTCGAGAGAATGAACTTTCTTCCCCCGAGCTCGATGAGCTCGGAAGAATTCAGCATGGTCCTTACCTCTCCCGCTTTTGTCAGTTGCCGGATCTCGTGGTTGCGGACCACCCCCTGGGCGAGGAGCTTGTCGATTATGCGTTGCCTGTCTATGGGATTCTCCCAGATCTTCAGATCAAGAGACGAACGGCCTATGACCTCGTGCATGCTGTAGCCGGTCGACCGCAGAAATGAATCGTTCACGTCCAGGTAAACACCCTCATCCAAAGAGGTGATGGCAAGCAGATCAGGGCTTGCCTGGAATACCCGGGAAAACTTCTCCTCGCTTACCCGGAGATCCTCCTCTGCCTTTTCCCGTTCACCGACCTCATATTCCAGGTGCTCGATCGCCCGGGTAAGGGTTGCCGTTCGGTCTCTGACCCGGACTTCGAGCTCCTCATAAGACTGCTTCAATGCCTTTTCCGCCTCTTTCCTTTCGGTAATGTCGTGGGCAGTCGACACGATACCGAGCACCGAGCCGTCCTCTCCCATGAGGGGATAATAACTCACCAGGGCGTTTCGCCATCCTGCGCCGGGAGGGTACTGGAAGGTCTCTTCGTAACGCTCCACATTCCCCTTCAGGGCACGATCGAGATAATACCGCACCTTTGCACTGAACACATCCTCCCCCAACAAATCCGGGATCTTGTGCCCCACAACCTCGTCCCGCTCCTTACCAAGGAACGCAAGGTAGGCAGTATTCGCTTCCATGCAGGTATAGTCGGGAGCAACGAGACACATGGGTTCCCGCACGCAGGATATGATCATTTCATTCAGGGACAATCTCGCGGCAGCCTTCTTATAGCCGGTGCACTCTCTCTTCAGTCTCCTGACTTCCTTGAGAAGATCCTCACGGGTCGGCTTCTTTGTCATTCGAGACTCCTCCTCAGGGGTTCCCGCCCATCGGATACTCTCAAAGATAGATGCTGCAGGGATGAAGTCAATACTCCCTGACGGAATCCCCTGCTGCGGGCAGAACTCTCCTGATACGGGAATTCAGCCCCGGGTAATGACGGATCTCCGCCACTCCTCTGGTGAAAGGCCAGTCAAACTCATCATAAAACAGTGCTGTCCTGGTACGGAATGATGATTCCATCTCTGGAGAAATTATTTCTCACATACATGAATATTATTTCACCTAGTGTTTGTTCGTTACCTCGTTGAATTTTGTTAACCCTCCAATAATTAGAGAGTTGACATTGATACATCCCGCTGGCATGTAAATTGATAGCTATAGTTCGCCGGGGTGTGTGGTGGAATTGTGGTGATTGAAATGCATTCCCCCGATCCTCCGTGGCCTGTTGTCGATCATGACAGGAACATGGGGCACTCGCACCAGAGCGGCATACAGCATTCTCCGGGATATATCTTCTCCCGGACAAGAAAAAGGGACATTGGAGGAAAGCGCATGAGAACACCCCAGGGCAACCGTTCAGTAACGAATTTCTTCACGACCGTGAAAATCTTCCTGATGGCAATACTGGTACTTGGCCTTCTGCCCCTGGCTGCCCAGGCCCGGCAGAGCTTCTATTTTCTGGCGGGAGAGACGGTCAAGGTCTACAGCATGGACGGCGTGTTTCAGGAGTCGTTCGCTCTGCGCAGCTGGCCTGGCTCCAGCCAGGGCTACGTGGGCTTCGCCACCGACGGGAATACCGCCTGGATGGCCCATGACTACGAATATGACTTCATCACCGGCGATCCCCTGCGCATCGAAGACGATTTCCATTCCTTTGCGATCAACAGCAACGAATGGGGATACTGCGCCGGGGTTGCAGTCAATGGCAACACCCTGTACCTGGGCCGTTACAAGCATTATCTGGAGTCCAATCCCTACCGCATAGAGCTCTACAACATTTCAACCGGAGAATTCGTTGACCAGTGGTATCTGAGCAGTTTCTATCCCGACCTGATGGAGTTCGTGGATGGATACCTCATCGTCGCTGAAAACTTTGGGAGAGTACGTTTTTACGATCCAGAAGACGGGTCTATGATCGGCAATGAGATCGATGTAAGCTCTCTGTATCCCGGTCACGGCCTCACGGCGCTGAGTGCTGACAGCAATTATATCTATGTTCAGTTCTATTCTATCGGGACAAACAAGGCCTTTGCCTTTGGCTGGGACGGCACCCGGCAGGCAGCGGCTGACGTGGAGTTCCCAGGCCTGGGCACGCCCACGGAAGCCTGCATTGCCCCGGCGCCGGATGTCCCCATCCTAAGCGCAGATCCCGCCGGCATCGACTTCGGCTCCCAGATGGTGGGCACCGGGGTCTCGGAAGGGCTCACCATAACCAACGTGGGCGTCGCGAACCTGACGGTCAGCAGCATCTCCCTTTCCGACGCCACCCACTATACCCTTACGGCGCCCGGCACGCCGCTGACCCTCATCCCCGGGCAGTCGGCAGCACTGACAATCAGCTTCACCCCGCAGGCAACCGGGACTATCACGGCGACGCTTTGCATTGTCTCCGACTCCCAGGATGTCGCCGGCACCGAGCTCACGGTAGGGCTGAGCGGCGAGAGCCTCGCCTCCGTCTTTTACGTCGATGCCGCTGCAGACGGCTCGGGCACCGGGACGAGCTGGGAGGACGGCTTCACGAGCCTGAATGCCGCCCTTGCCGATGCAGCTGTGCTCGACGAAGCCGCCATCTGGGTGCGGGAGGGCTCCTACGTCCTGTCCGAGACCATCGTGGTGACAAAGCAGGTAAGCATCTACGGCGGCTTCCCCTCTGACGTGGCCGACCCGGTCTGGTCTGACCGCGACTTCGAGAACCACGCCAGTGTCATCGACGGCAATGCCGCGGTCCAGTGCGTGCGCATCACCACAAGCGCCACCCTTGACGGATTTACTATCACCAATGGACTTAATTCCAACTCCTGGCCCTACGACAATGGCGGAGGCATTCTGGTGTACCGGGAAAACAACTCCGCACCCGAGGTACATGCCACCATCATCCACTGCACCCTCACGAACAATCGGGCCCTTCCCTGGGGCTATGGCGGAGGCATCAGCGTTAATAACTATGTCAACAGCACCACCATCGAAGACTGCGTGATCGGGGGCAATCAGGCCCTCAACGGCGGCGGCATTCATTTCTACGGCCCGAATACCGTGATCAGAGGCTGCCGTATCGAGAATAACCAGGCCGTCGACACGACAGGGAATGGATACTCAACCATGGGAGGCGGCATCTATGCCGCCGGCAGCTCCGCCCTTGTCGAGAACTGCCTCATCGCAGGCAACCAGACAAACTACGCCGGGGCAGGGGTGTACGACTGGAACAGCAATGCTACCTACCTGAACTGCACCATCGCGGGCAACGGCACCGGCGGAGGCCTCTCTGGCAGCGACACCCCGGTCGTGACCAACTGCATCGTGTGGGGTAATACCGACATCCAGGTCTCGGCAGGCACGGTAACCTACAGCGACGTGGACGAGGACGGCTACGGTGCAGCAGGCGGCATGCCGGATGCGAACGGCAATATCAGGCTCAACCCTTTGTTCATGAATGCTGCTGAAGGCAATTATGCCCTGCGCCTGGGATCGCCCTGCATCGATGCCGGGACAGATACCGGCGCGCCGGATGAAGACATCCTCGGAACAACACGGCCCCAGGGAGACGCATTTGACATGGGCGCCTATGAATATGACGGCATCATCTATAACGGCCCCTGGTATGTTGACGGCAATGCAGCTCTCTCCGGTGACGGCATGAGCTGGGCCGGGGCATTTGCAAGCCTGGAAGAAGCCATCGAGATCGCCGGGGCCGGCGAGGAGATCTGGGTCAAGGCCGGCACCTATACCCTTGCAGATACGATTTCCATTGAAAAGGCAGTAAAACTCTACGGCGGCTTCACCGGTGTCGGCACCCAGCGCGACCTGACCGGATCGATCACGGTGATCGACGGCCAGGGCAGCCTGCAGACCTGCTTCTCCATAACAGCAGGCGCTACCGTCGACGGGTTCACCATAACAGGCGGCAATGCAAGCAACTACGGCGGCGGGGGCATGTATATCGACGGTGCAGACCCGGTCATCAACCGGTGCACCTTTACGGAAAACTCTGCATCATTCACGGGTGGAGCCATCCATATCAACGGCTCTCCAACCGTATCAAGGCCCACCATCAGCAACTGTTTATTCCTCAATAACCGCTCGAGCAACGGCTCAAACGCCCGGGCCGGTGCCATCGGGTCTTACCGGTCCGCTCCGCAGATCGAGCGCTGCATCTTTACCGTTAACGAGAGTGAACAGGGCGGGGCCATCTACCTGCAGGACAGCGCAGCTTCGCCCGGCATTACCAACTGCCTCTTCCAGGGCAACTCTGCCGGACAGGGCGGAGCATTGTATCTTAACGGCTATTACGATGTGTCCCCTCCAGTTGTCATGAACTGTACCTTTTCAGGCAACCGTGGTGGCATGGGTGGCGCCATTAACACCATCTGGTCGGCTGCAGCCATCACCAACTGTATCATGTGGAATAACGGAGAAGTGGCTACCTTCGGTCCGGAGATTTCTGTATCAGCCGAACCGAACCCCATTGTCACCTACTGTGATGTCGAAGGCGGCTACACCGGTGTTGGCAACCTCAATGTCAACCCGTCCTTTGTCGCGCCGGGCCACTGGGATGACAACGGCACGGCAGGCGATACCTCTGACGACACCTTTGTGAACGGCGACTACCGCCTCGCAGGAAGCTCACCGTGTATCGACAGCGCCACGGCATCCGGTGCGCCGGCAATTGACCTTGCGAGCACGGTGAGGCCCCAGGGTGACGGCTATGACATGGGTGCCTACGAGTACGTGGAAGAGCCCGACATCTCCCTCGATCCGGAAAGCCTGTCCTTCACCGTGGTAAGCGGGGAGACCTCGTCTGCGGAGATCATCACCATCACCAATACCGGGGCGCTCGATCTGGTCATCACCGACATCAGCATCGACGATGAGACACACTATACCCTGACTGCAGATGACACACCCATCACCCTGACACAGGGTTCAACAACCGATATCAGCGTGGTGTTCTCGCCTGATGCAATAGCGGACTTCGACGCCGCCATCACCATCATTTCGAACGATCCGGACGAATCCCCCCTCGAGATCCCGGTAACAGGTGAGGGCATTGCCCCGGTGCAGTACGCCATTACGGCAAGCGCCGGGACCGGCGGCAGCATCTCGCCCGCAGGGGAGGTCCTGGTCAACCACGGCGGCAGCCAGGCCTTCACCATTACGCCGGATACCGGCTACCATATAGCCGATGTGCTCGTTGATGATGTCTCCCAGGGTACAGTGGCAACCTACACCTTCACCAATGTCACCGAAGCCCACACCATCAGCGCCACGTTTGCCGTCAACACCTACACCATTACGGCAAGCGCCGGTGACGGCGGCGGCATCTCGCCTGCGAGCGCCACTGTGAACTACGGTGGCAGCCAGGCGCTCACCATCACGCCAAATACCGGCTACCATATAGCCGATGTGCTGGTGGATGATGTCTCCCAGGGTGCCGTGGCAACCTACACCTTCACCAATGTCACCGAAGCCCACACCATCAGCGCCACCTTTGCCGTCAACACCTACACCATCACGGCAAGCGCCGGTGACGGCGGCAACATCTCGCCTGCAAGCGCCACCGTGAACTATGGCGGCAGCCAGACCTTCACCTTCACGCCGGAGGCTCACTACCACGTAGCAGACGTCCTCGTTGACGGTTCATCGGTCGGGGCAAGCTCCAGCTACACCTTCAGCAATGTCACAGCAGGTCATACCATCAGCGTGAGCTTCACGCTCGATACCTTCACCATCACCGCCTCGGCAGGAACCGGCGGCAGCATCTCTCCCTCAGGCGCCACCGTGGTGACCTACGGCAGCAGCCAGCCCTTCTCGATCACGCCCAACACCGGCTACCATCTCGTCGATGTGGTTGTGGACAGTGTTTCTGTCGGTGCAGTAAGTAACTATGTGTTTGAAAACGTCACAGCGGCACACACCATCAGCGCGACCTTTGCCATCGACACATTCACCATCACGGCATCGGCCGGTGCCAACGGGGGCATCTCGCCCGCGAGCGCCATTGTAAACTACGGCAGCAACCAGACCTTCATCATGACGCCTGATGCCGGCTACCACGTGGCCGATGTTCTCGTTGACAGCTCTCCGGTCGGGGCGGTATCCAGTTACACCTTCAGCACCGTCACGGCAGGCCACACCATCAGCGCCACGTTTGCTCTCAACACCTACACCATCACGGCAAGCGCCGGAACCGGCGGTAGCATCTCGCCCTCTGGCAGCACGGGCTTGTCCTACGGCGACGACCAGATCTACTCCATAACCGCAAACCCGGGCTATCACATCGCTGCCGTGCTCGTGGACGGTTCATCCGTGGGAGCCCTGTCCTCCTTCACCTTCAGCGATGTCGATGCGAACCATACCATCAGCGCAAGCTTTGCCATCAACACCTACACCATCGACACGACTGCAGGATCGGGCGGAAGCATTACCCCTGGAGACACGGTGGTGAACTACGGCAGCAGCCAGACCTTCACCTTCACGCCCGATGCGAACTACCACGTGGCTGACGTCCTCGTTGACGGCTCTTCGGTCGGGGCAGGCTCCAGCTACACCTTCACCAATGTCACGGCAGGCCACACCATCAACGCCACGTTTGCAATCGATACCTTCACCCTCACGCTCGACTCTGAGAACGGGACCGTGGAGGCAACCCCTGAACAGGCCGAGTACGCCTATGGAACCGGGCTCGAGCTCACGGCCGTTGCTGACGATGACTATGTCTTTGACAGCTGGAGCGGCGATGCCAGTGGTGAAGACAATCCGCTGACCATCACCATGACTGCGGACACGGCGGTCGAGGCGCTCTTTGTCCCTGATGAAGACAACGACGGCATTTCAACCGAGGAGGAGCAGGGCCCGGACGGAACCACCGCCTCCTATGACGGCAACAGCGACACAGTGGCAGATGCCGCACAGGCAAACGTGGTCTCTTATCACACCTATGACGCTGCGAACTACCTGACCCTGGCCTCGCCTGCGCTTACGGAGATCGCGGAAGCCTCCACGCAGGAACTCCCCGAGAGTGCGCCCGCAGGCTACGACTTCCCCTACGGGCTCATCAGCTTTGCCATCAATAACGTCACCACCGGCGGGTCCGCCACCATGGTCATCTACCTCCCCGAGGGGCAGACCTGCGACACGTATTACAAACTCGACGAGGCAACCGACACCTGGGAAGAGTTCCTCTACGACGAGGCCACCGGCACCGGCGCCGTGATCGAAGGCAACATCATCACCCTGCACTTTGTCGACGGCGGGCGCGGCGACCAGGACGGATCGGCTGACGGCATCATCACCGACCCCGGCACGCCTGCCGTCTCCACAGGCAATGACGATGACGACAATGTGTGCTTCATCGCCACCTCAGGAACCGGCTCCGGCTTGAATGAGCTGCTGACTGCCTGCATGATCCTGGTGGGGATGCTGCCGGTCATGTACTGCCGCAAGCGCTCCACCCAGCAATAACCAGACCATCCAGGTGGGCCCGGGATACACAATTCCCGGGCCCCTTTTGAACCCGCGTTCCAGTCTGAAATCCTCTCGGAAATCCAGAGGGATCTTTTTGTTCACTCACCGCTCCTGCGCAGATCAAAACAGAAAAACCTGCCTGGTGAACTTGATTAGAATGGATTCACGATTATTAATTACTAGTTAATACAATGTAATTTGATATCCATGCAGAATAGCCCGAGGGGTATGTCATAAGGTTTTCCTTTGTAATCATGCAGTTTCCGCCCCGATCACGCTCAAATCAGAGGAGGTGCACTGCAATGCGTACAGGCTTACATCACCTTATCACGGCAATGGTCATCATCATGCTCATTCCTGCAGCAACCCTTGGCGACACCTGGTACGTGGATGGAACCAGCGGTGACAACGACAATGACGGCGAAAGCTGGGGAGATGCCCTCCGGACCATTCAGGCTGCAGTCGACTCCGCTGATGACGGCGACGAGATCTGGGTCAGGCAGGGAGAGTATACCCTCTACTCCCCCATCTCGATAGAATCATCCGTGTCCCTATACGGAGGGTTCCCCGCGGGCGAATCCTCTCCCGGCTGGACGGACAGGGACTGGTCGGGCAATACCACTACGGTCAACGGCAGAGGCAGCAACAGGTGCTTCTTCGTGGGTGATGACGAACCCCTGCAGGTCACCATCGACGGATTCACCATCACCGGGGGCAACAACATGGACGGGGCCGGGGTATACAACGCGTTTTCCTCGCTCAGGCTTGCCAACTGTACCTTCACCGGGAATGACGGGACCCTGGGCGGTGCTGTCCACAACTTCAACGGCACCGGCCGGCGGTCCTACACTGCCGATGTCGTGATCGAGAACTGCACGTTTATGAATAATACCGCCCAGTCCGGCGGTGCGGTCTATACTAACGAGGATTCTCAGGTACGAGTCACCCGGTGCATCTTCAGGGGAAATTCGGCAGACTCAAGCGGCGGGGCTCTTCTCAATGCCGGCAACACCAGGTGTACCGTCGAGAACTGCCTGTTCGCCGGCAATAAGACAACCTCCTTCAGCTCCAATGGCGGTGCGGTGTTCAACTCCCGCGTCGACAGGTTCCAGGTCATGAACTCGACGTTTTATGGAAACGATGCCTGGTATGGCGAGGGCGGAGCCCTCTACAACGACGAGGACTCCTGGCCCGAATGCACCCTTACCAACTCTGTCTTCTGGGGTAATTCGGCCTTTCGGTATGCAGATATTCGTAACGCGGGCAGAGACGAGTATCCCTCGACCTATCCTGAACCGCCGGGCACTGTCTCCTTCTGCACCATCGAACAGGACGGATACGACGGGTATAACAGCAATATCAGCGACAACCCGCTCTTTGTCAGCACCATCGGCATCAGCCCTGCCAGCTGGAACCTCCGCCTGCGGGCGGGTTCGCCCTGTATCGACACCGCCACTCGAAGGGATGCACCGGCAATCGACCTGGAAGGCACAACCAGGCCCCAGGGTGCCGGGTATGATAGGGGTGCCTATGAATACGTCTCCCAGCAGGACATAGCCGTTGACCGCACAGCCATTGATTTCGGAGAAGTCACCTCGGGACAGACTGCAGCTCAGAGCATCACGATCTCCAACAACGGCCAGGGCGATCTGGTCGTCTCGTCGATCTCGGTGACCGATGCGGTGAACTTCTCCGTCACCTTTTCAGAGACCTTTACCCTGGAACCGGGAGATGTATCGGTAGTAACTGTCACGTTCCACCCCGCTTCGGCAGCACGGTTTGATTCAGATCTGAGGATCCAGTCGAATGACCCGGACGAGGCCCTCGTAACGGTGAGCCTCTCGGGAATCGGTATTGTCCCGGGGTATCACTCCCTCGTGTGGATCGCTGAGGGCCAGGGCACGGTCTCCCTCGATCCGCCCGGAGGAGTATATTCAGAAGGCAGCTCCGTGGAACTGAGGGCCTCACCCGCAGCAGGATGGCAGTTCGCCGGCTGGGAGGGCGATCTTGAAGGTACGGCCAACCCATCGACCATACTCATGGACGCTGACAAGGCCGTTACCGCGACCTTCACACAGGTATACCCTGCCGATGACAGTGATCTCGACGGCGTTTCCGATACCGAGGAGCAGGGACCGGACGGCACCGACACCGGATACGACGGAAACAGCGACGGCACGCCGGACTCTGCCCAGGCAAACGTTGTCTCAACCCATACCCATGGCGCGGCATACTATGTAACCCTTGCCTCTCCCTCGGGAACCGCGATTGCCGATGTCTCTGTAAGCGGCCTCCCGGCAAGCGCGCCTGCGGATTACTCCTTCCCCTTCGGGATCATCGGCTTCAGGGTGCGCAATGTCGGCGAGGGTGGCTCCGCTTCCATCTCCCTGTACCTACCCGGCGGCTCGACCTGCGACACCTACTACAAGTACAGCGAAGACTCTGACGCCTGGGAGGATTTCTCCTTCGACGGGGTCACCGGTGCCGAGATCAATGCAAACGTGATTACCCTGCACTTTGTCGACGGGCTCAGGGGAGACCAGGACAATGAGCCCGGCGTCATCGACGATGCAGGCACCCCGGCTCTCTCGGCTGCGCCCGGGGCAGAGGAAAAGGACACCTCGCCGGACAATGTGTGCTTTGTCACGACAGCCCGAACAGGCCACCGGATGCATCGGACATCTCCGGTTTCCCTCGTTCCGGCATGGTTACCAGGGTTACTGACAACGCTCATTTCACGACCAGAACGATCCTGATCCGGCTCTCTTGAGAGTCTTTCGAAGAGGGAAACCGGATCTGACCGAGGGCAGCCTCGATGCATCCGGCGGTGAGCCTGCTCGCCCGGGCCGTCTTGTCGACCTGCACCTCCTTCACCCTGCCGAGGGAATCGACCACCAGGGTATAGACAACCTCCTTCTCCTTGAGTTCCTCATCTGCAGGGCACTGCTGGATCAGGCTGAGACTCTTCTCGACAAGGGTTGCCGCCACGTCTTTGTTGAGAGCGCCTGAAACCGACACGTCTTTCAGCTCTATGGTGATGTGTTCAGCAGCCTCGTCCACCGCGGGAGATCCCTCGTGATCATACTCTTGTACTGTCAACAGTTGAGCTTCTTCAGCACGGGGCGATGCCGGGCAGCTCATTTTTGCGGCATACCTGCCGGCACCCACTGCATAGTCGGACACCCCCTGGGGAAGCGGGAGGGGCTGTTTCACCGTGAGAGTATGGCCGTCAACTCTACGCACCTGCGAGTCCACGGCGATGAACGAGGTATAATCGGTCAGGAGATGGTACATGAGCCCGAGGCTCCTCACCTCGCCGGCAATGTCTCCACCACTTCCCAGCCTGGCATAGTCCGAAAGGGCTGCGATACGCTGTCGGGCCCACAGATACATGAGGCCCGCGTTCTGATTTCGCGGCAACACCCCGGTGACATCGGTATCCTGGGAGAACAGTTCCTTTCCGGAACGTCCCTGGACATGGATGGTCCCCCCCGGTTTTCCCCTCCATTTTCCGTAAACAATCAGGGGGCGCCCGGCAAATACATCACCCATGCCCCTGGGCTCCACCTCATAGGCATCGAACCCGTCAAACCTCACCGAGATATCCGTGAGCACGGGAGAGGCGAGCAGTGTCCTGAATCTCTGTGCCACCGGAGAGGCCTCTTCCGGGCTCGTGACGACAAAGGGCTCGCCCATGCCGGCCCTGGCCATGCCCTCGATAATGAAGCGGTTGACGCTCGTGCCGATCCCGAAGGAAAAGAGGTTTGCCGTGCCCAGATTGTCCCTGATCAGATCAAAGGACTCTTTCTCAACCGAGACAAATCCATCGGTGGCGATGATGATACTTCGCGAACATCCCTCTGCAGCAGGCAGGGCCAGTGCCTTCTTCAGTGCAGGCAGAAGCTCGGTTCCTCCCCCTCCCCTTTCCCGATCGATCACGTCCAGGGCATGCCGGATGTTTTTGCCGGTTGCAGCAAGGGATGTTTCCGAAAGCAGGGTTGATCCGCCCGAGAACAGGAGCACATTGAACCTGTCGACTCCCCGCAGAGACCCGATGAGGTCTGAGAGCAGTTTCTTGGAGACATCGAGGGGAAACCCGTGCATGGACCCGGATACATCCACAATGAAGATATACTCCCTCGGTGGTATCTGCTCAACCCTCACCTGCCTGGGGGGCTGGACCATCAGGAGAAAGAAATTTTCATCCCGGCCTTCATAGAGCAGCAGCCCGGTTTCGATCGCATCTCCTGAGAGCCGGTAGCGGCATACAAAATCACGGTTACCGCCGAAACGTTCAACCTCGTCGAGCTCCACCGTGGCAAAGTTCGCCCCTGCGTAGCCGATGGTTGTCCTGTGGGACTCGCAGCTGATATCCCTGATGGGGAGCCCGGCAGAGAGGTTCAGCCGAAGGTCAAAGGAAGACGGCGGCAGCTCGCCCTCATGGAGGTACGGGTTTTCAATCCACTGCTCGTCCCCTGGTGCCTCAGTTGCACTACGGTTTGAATACCGCGGCCCCACAACCGTGGGGTAGATAAATTCGTACACCGCGTCAACGGGCAAGAGGAGTTCGGTGTAGCACAGCTCCACCAGGATCACATCCCCGGGCAGGATGTTCGCCACATTCATCTGGAACACGTTCGGCCTGAGCTGTTCCAGGAGAGAGGCACTCCTGCCTTCGTGGAGTGCCTGTTCATAGTCCTGCCGCGCATCCTCGCGGGTCTTGATATCCGCCACAATGGTGCGCTCACCGATGGTCATCCTCATGCCGTAGACGGCTGCCCGGGTGGATGCGGGGAAGATATACACGGCTTCCACAGGGGCCCTGCCCTGATTCTCATAAACCTGGGTGACCCGGACATCTGCGATCACCCCGGATACATCCACAGCCACGGACGTGGATTTCAGCGGAAGCCGATCCACTTCCGGATCATCACTCATGACGAAGAAATAGGGAGAAAGAGTCCTGTCCCTGTCATCGTCGCCCTGCTGTGCCAGGACCGCACTGCCCCAGAACGTGCATACGGCCAGCAAAAGAATTGCCCTGCTCAACATCTTGCATCTCATATTCATCTCCTCCTTGGTTCATGTGGTGTTCGCAGCCTTAGACAAGGGGAGACACATAAAAGTTCCCGGTATTCGATAAAAAATCTCTGCAGAGCACTGCACACCCTCTGATGCAGGGGTGAACCGCTTACGGTTACCGTGGCGGGGCGGCTCAGAAAAAGATCAGTCACCTGGCACCTGAGCCGGTAAGCCGGACAGGCACCTCAAATCGACTACATCCCAATGAAGTCGTCTGTAAGATTTTTACCCACAGTGTGGGTATTAAAGAAGGACATTTATTTCAGCGATCGACCGATTCACACGCAAAGGGGACTATGGTTTATAGAGAACAAGTTCTCTTCTAAAGAGAGCCCTCCTTTTTGCCAGAAGAAGGGGCATAGCCTTCCAAATTCTATGCCTAACCCCAAATCTTTCTTCTGGCGATTTTTTTTGCCCATTTTCCGGGCAGGGCATTATTGATCAGCCTCCCATACTGTCTCACAACGGCGCTCTGCAGCCCCGTCCGGGCATGATCCTCTCACGCGCTGAGTCCCCAGGTCCACCGGGAACAGATTCGCCCCTGACTGAACGGGCATCAGGATGCCAGGAGAATCAGCATGATCAGGATACACAGCAGGGCCTCGATCTGATCAAGGTTGGGCTTCGTGAAGTATGTCATACGTTTTTCTCCTCTCTCTCAAGTATTGAGAACCCGGGGGCAATGCCTGGCACACGGATTCTCGCTCGACCGCCCTATACAGAGCCGGCAGACAATCTTTTCGATCCGCTCAGCTCTCAGGCATATACTTAACGAAAAATTGTGAAGAAATTATGGAGAAAGGATGTGAAGAGTGTGAGGATCCGTATCTTTCGATCTACTCATGCCGCAACGCCTCGATGGGATCCAGGCGTGCTGCCTGACGTGCCGGGAAGAAGCCGAAGACAACGCCGACAGCAGCGGAGAAGACAAAGGCTATGGCCACGATGCCCGGATTCAGGACAAACGGCATGCCGAGGATCTGCGCGCCAATGCCTGCCGAGACAAGCCCCAGGATAACACCGATGAGCCCTCCGAACGACGAGAGCACCACGGCCTCGATCAGAAACTGCATGAGAACCTCCCGCTCCAGCGCGCCGATGGCGAGCCGTGTTCCGATCTCTCGCGTGCGTTCGGTGACCGAGACGAGCATGATGTTCATGATCCCGATGCCTCCCACCAGAAGGCTCACTGCAGCAACAGCTCCGAGCAGCGCGGTAAGCACCCGCGTTGTGCTCGTCAGGGTGCTCACGATCTCCTGCATGTCCCGGACGTGAAAGTTGTCATCCTGACCGGAAGAAATATGCCGTCGCTCGCGCATCAACCGTTCGATGTCTTCCTTGACCGTTGTCGTGGAGATGCCGTCCAGGGCTGAGACATAGATTGCGCCGACATCACTGTCTCCCTTCAGACGCCGCTGAAAGGCCCGCAGCGGGATGAGCACCATGTCGTCCTGATCCTGGCCGAAGCCTGTCTGCCCTTTGGACTCGAGCACTCCGATCACCTGGCTGGAAATCTTTTTCAACCGTATGGTCTGCCCGACAGGGTCTGTCTCTCCAAACAGCTCAGTCTTCACCGTGGCGCCTATGATACAGACAGCCCTGCCGGAACGTAATTCCGCCTCAGTGAACTCTCTCCCGCTCGCAAGCGACCAGTCGCGAACCTGCAGAAAGGCGTTGGTGACACCCATGATTGTTGTCGACCAGTTTCTGTTGCCTGAGATAACCTGGGTGTTCGTGCTCGCGGTGGGAGCCACGGCCTCCAGCCCGAAGACCTCCCGGCTGATGGCCTCGGCATCCTCGATCTTGAAATCGTCGGCAGAGGAACGTGTGCCCCCTGGACCACGAAAATCCTGGCCCGGCCTTACCTGGAGCATGTTGCTGCCGAGGCTGGAGATCTCGGCGGTTACCTGCGCGGTTGCCCCGCCGCCTAAGGTGACCATGGTAATGACTGCCGCCACACCGATGACAATACCCAGAATGGTCAGGGAGGACCGCAGCACATTGCGGCGGATTGCCCGCAGGGCCAGAAGGATGGTTTCCCACATCATTGCACGCCCCCTCCTCCATTGTTCACTTCGGTGTCGATGATGCCGTCGAGGAAGTGGATGGTCCGACGGGCATAGCTCGCCATGTCGGCTTCATGAGTCACCATGACAATGGTGATGCCGTGCTCGACATTGAACGCGCTGAGAAGATCCATGATCTCACGGCTTGATTTGGAATCCAGATTGCCGGTGGGCTCGTCCGCCATGAGCACTTCGGGCTCGATGACTACGGCCCTGGCAATGGCGACCCGCTGCTGCTGCCCACCCGAAAGCTCGCCCGGGGTATGGGTTTCCCATCCGGTTAGCCCCACTGCTGCAAGTGCCTCCCGGGCCCGGGCGTGGCGCTCGCGGGCAGGTACTCCGCGGTAGATGAGCGGCAGTTCGACGTTCTCCAGGGCCGAGGTACGATTCAACAGATTAAACCCCTGAAACACGAATCCCAGATAATTCCGGCGAAGAAGCGCCCGCTCATCTCGTGAAAGGACTCCCACATCGATCCCCTTGAACAGGTAGGTGCCCTCGGTCTGTGTGTCCAGACAACCCAGGATGTTCATGCAGGTGGATTTGCCGGACCCGCTCGGTCCCATGACAGCCACAAACTCCCCCTTGTCGATGCTCAGATCGATGCCCTTGAGCGCGTGCATGGCAACGCTGCCCATGCCGTATACCTTGGTGATGCCCTTGAGCTCTATGAGGTGATCGTTTCCATTATTGCGGTGAGGTGTTGTATTCATTTCTTCGCACTCATTATCCCGACAACCAGTTCCATGCCCGGCTCTATATCGCCGCTTACAATCTCGGTCATGATGCCGTCGGTCATCCCGGCAGTGACCGGTATTGGAGTGAGGACTCCATCCTTGACGGTCCAGACTTGCTGCTGTGCGCCGGCAGCACTATCGCCCTGATTCCCGTCCGATGTCTTTTTATGTCTCTGCGGCCGCGGCAGGATCTTGCTCACCATACTGCTGCCGCTGCTGCTTTCTTCCTCCTCCGTACCCTCCTCCCGCGGCGTGAACCTCAGTGCTGCATTGGGAATCAGTACCGCGTTTTCGACCCTGGCAACCGTTATGTCGGCGGTTGCCGTCATACCAGGCCTCAGCAGGAGCTCTTCATTATCAACGCTCAGCACAGTCTCATAGGTAATGACCCCGTTGGTGTCAGTGGCACCATACCTCACCTGTGAGATGCGTGCAGGAAAAACCCTCTCAGGATGGGCATCCACCGTGAACGTGGCCTCCTGACCCTGCCGTACCTGGCCGACATCGGCCTCGTCCACATCCACGTGAAGCTCCATTCGGCTGAGGTCTTCGGCCAGGGTGAATAATACCGGGGCCTGCAGGGAGGCAGCCACGGTCTGTCCTGGCTCCACGTCGCGGCTCAGAACAATGCCGTTGATAGGCGAACGAATCAGGGCCTTGGCAAGGTCAGTCTCATCGACTTCGAGTGTTGCTTTAGCCATTGCAACCTGCGCCTGAGCACCTGTCTCATCGGCCCTGGCACGTGATAGCGCGGCCTCGGCCGTGTCCAGGTCGTACTGCGAGGGCACCTTGCCGCCACTGAGTTCATGGACCTGCGTGAGCCTCTTGAGCTCTGCACGAGCTTCCTTCAGTGTGGCCTGCATCTGCACAACCTGGGCCTGGGCTGATTCCAGGGCTGCTTTGGACTGGAGCACCTGGGCCTTGAGCTTGTCAGTATCCAGCCGTGCCAGAACCTGACCCACCTTGACCGCGTCATTGTAGTCCACTTCGACGGTCTCGATAATCCCGGACAATTCACTCCCCACATCCACCTGATTGGTGGGTTCCAGGTTGCCGGTGGCGCTCACTGTCATGACCAGATCCCCCCGGGACACCTTCCGGGTCTGGTAATCTACGGTCCCGGCATTGTTGCTGGTACTCACAAAGATCGTGACGAGTATTACCAGGAGAACCGGGACACCCCATACATACAGGCGCCGGCGGTTCTTGTTCTTATCCGGAAACCAGGCCGTGCCCGCTGTCTGTTCGATATCGAATCCCGGATCTTCGTTCTTGTTCATCGTGTTTCTCCTCGGGTTGTTGTCTGTGTGTCAGGATTGGGGACCAATGGGGTCCAACCGCCTCCTAGCGCCTTGTACAAACTTACGAGATTCTTGATCACTAGAGCCTCGCTCTGTACGAGCGCGTCCTCGTATGACAGGAGAGTCCGCTGCGAATCGAGAACCGTATCGAAACCGATCAGGCCTGCATCGTATTTGTTCTGCGCAAAATCAGCGGCCTGCCGGGCAGCCGTTGCAGCATCTTCCAGCGATCTTCTCCTGACCTGTTCCTCGACATAGGCCCCCAGGGCATTCTCCACCTCTTCAAGCGCGGAGAGCACAACCGATTCGTAGTGGATCAGTGCCTGCTCCTGCAGGGCTGAGGCCACCTCGATATTGGCCCGGATAGACCCTGCCTGAAAGACAGGCCACGTAATTCGCGGGCCATAGCTCCAGGCCCTGGAACCTGCCGTGATCAGATCACCTGCAGAAAGGGAATCATATCCGATGGAACCGTTCAGGGTGAATTTGGGGTAGAGATCGGAGACGGCAACACCTACCCGAGCGGTCTGTGCAGCAAGTTCCTGCTCTGCCTGGCGGACATCCGGCCGCCTGCGCAGAACATCGGCAGGCACACCGAGGGCAACCTCGGGGGGAACAACCGGCACGGGGGTATACTTGTCAAGTTTTTCTTGAAGCAGACCGGGCCGCTCTCCCAGGAGGACAGAAAGCCGGTTCTTGGCCTGCTCTATCTGAGTGCGGAGTGCCGGTATGCCGGAACGGGTATTTTCCATGTTCGAACGCGCCTGCGCCACTGCAAGCTCATCGCGGAGACCGGAAAGGAGGCGATATCGTTCAAGCCGGTAGGTCTCCTCCTGCATCACGAGATTTCTCTTTGCTACATCAAGCCTAGCCTGGTATGTGCGCAGCTCAAGGTAGTTCAGGGCCACCTCGGCGGTAAGCGACACGAGCACGTCATTGACATCTTCCCCGCTTGCAAGGAGGTCAGCCTCGGCCGCCTCGGCCGAGCGGCGGACACCGCCGAACAGATCGATCTCCCAGCCTGCATCGAAACCTGCCGAATACATCGTATCACTCGATCCACCACCGTTGTCCCCGCCTGATCCGCTCCTGGTGGCAGACCCGGAGGCATCCAGGGTGGGGAAAAGACCCGACTTGACGATGGATCGCTCGGCACGGGCCTGCCGCAGACGTGACCGGGCATCCTTCAGGTCGAGATTGTTTTCCACAGCGTTATCGATCAGGCCGGTCAGCACAGGATCGTCAAGCGTTTTCCACCAGTCGGCCAGTTCCTGAGGGCCTGTTCCATTATCGCTCAGTCCGCCGGAAAGCCGGGTATTCCAGGCATCGGTGATCTCGATATCGGGCCTGACATAATCCTGCCCCACCGTCGCACACCCGGCCAGAGTCAAGATTACGAAGCACCAGATCAACCATGACAATATCAAGGAGATGTGCCGTTTTTTTGTGCACTGCATACACTGCTCACCTGTCATAATCTTCATCTTCTTCGATTCAGGCATCGCAACCGCAGATGCAAAAAGCCGTCATCGGCAGATACAACAAGATATTTCGATTCATGTTCACGCTCACCTGCATTGTTTATCCAAGAATCAGAACATCGTGTTCGGGTCGGCACAGGGTTAACTATGCCGACCCGAACACCAAATATTAATCCGTTTTAAGACATCATTATTCCCTTGGTCCGCCACGGCCACTGCGCCCACCGAAGCCGCATGGTCCGCCTTCCGGCAGTTCATCCTTTGAGAGCGCATTGTCGCCGTTGGTATCATACCGTTTGATAAAGTCGGCTTTTATCGCATCGCGTTCTTCGGCTGACAGCTCTCCATTACCGTCCGTGTCATATTTCGCGATACAGGCATCATGAGCTGCATCTCGAACAGCCCGGCGTTCTTCCCGGGAGAGTGTACCGTCGCCATTGGTGTCGTATTTCTCCAGGATGGCAGCTTGTGCTGCTTCACGCTCCTGCTGAGAGAGCTGTCCGTCGCCATCGGTGTCGTATTGCTGAGCCATGAGCGGGGGGATCCTCGGTCCAAACGAAGGATCTCCCTTGGCATCATCGTTGAGCCTTTTTCCGCCAAAGGCATTGCCTATGGCAGGGCTTATCAACATCGCCACTACAGCCAGAGTAACCAGTTTTGCCAGTGTGCTTTTTTTCACAGTTTCACTCCTTATGTTCTTTTGTCTGCATGATCATGAATGGTTGCCATGTTTTTGTCCGTCCGTTCATCATGTCACGGTGAATCTAGTAGCTAATTGTGAAGAAAATATGGAGAAAGGATGTGAAGATTGTGAGGATCCATAAAATGCTTTGAATTGTGGGTAAACGTATATTACTGGTACTGAAGAGAAGGGGAAGAGCGTGAAGGGAAAAGCCCTTGAGGGGGACTGGTGAAGATAAAACTCGCATATAAGATCTTTCTGGCGTTTCTGCTCACGAGCCTGATCGTTGTCGTGCTCATGACAGGGATCATGCGGTATTTTGCCGAGCGCCACTTCACGAATTACGTGAACAGGGTGGAGAGCGAAACACTGAGCGAGCTCGTGGACAAACTGGGCACGGCCTACAGCCAGTACCAGGGATGGCAGTTCATACAGGACGATCCCCGGATCTTCGGAAACATGCTGCGAACCGTCTTTACGAAAGATGACGCTGACCAGGGACCTCCCGGACCCGGCCTGAGAAACTCTGAGGCGAGGCCGGACGATGACCGACCCCCGGACAGACCACTGCCCAAGATTCTTCAGCACCGGATAGCGAAGAGAATTTCCCTGTTCGACGAGAACAGAAAGTTAGTTGCGGGTGATGCCGCCTCGATGGAAGACCATATCCTCAAAAAGATCACCAGCGATGGAAAAACCGTGGGCTGGCTGGGCCTGAGAAAAAGGCAGAAGTTATCAGGACCCCAGGAGAAGGCGTTTCTCTACGAACAGACCCAGGCATTCCTGGTTATCGGGTGCCTGGTCCTGCTGCTGGCCACCCTCGTTTCATACCTGCTCTCACGTCACCTGTTGAAGCCGGCGGAACAGCTCACCAGGGGGGCCCATGCCCTGGCATCGCGCAAATTCGATACCCGCATCGAGGTATCCTCAGGAGACGAACTCGGCCAATTGGCTGACGACTTCAATCGGATGGCGCAAACCCTGGAGAAGTATGAGCACCTGCGCAAGCAGTGGATCTCGGACATCTCGCACGAGCTGAGGACCCCGATCGCCATTCTGCGGGGAGAGATCGAGGCCATCCTGGACGGCGTACGCGTTATGAGCAGGGAAACCCTTGAATCCATCCATGCGGAAGTCATGCTCCTGGGCAAGATCGTGGGCGACCTTCACGAACTTTCCATTGCCGAGACCGGGGGGCTCTCGGTGGTTAACGAACCTGTCGAAATACTCAAGGTGCTGGAGTATACCCTGAAGATGTTCGAATCGCGCTTTGACCAGAAGGACATCTCCGTGCAGTTCGACCCGGGCCCGGACACTGCCGTTACCGTGATGGCAGACCGAGACCGCATGGCCCAGGTCTTCTCGAATATCCTGGAGAACACGCTTCGCTACACCGAATCACCCGGAATCCTCAAGGTGTGGCAGGAAAAATCCGGGACATCGCTGCACCTGAATTTCGAAGACTCCAAACCGGGCGTTGCAGATGATTCCTTAGAGCGCCTGTTCGACAGACTCTACCGCATCGACCCTTCACGGTCACGCAGAAACGGGGGAAGCGGTCTCGGCCTGGCCATCTGCAAGAGCATCGTGGAGATGTTCGGGGGAGAGATCACGGCATCACACTCCACGCTGGGCGGGGTCAGGATCGAGATCGTCCTGCCCGTAACAGCGGGGGTTTCATAAAAGCGAGGAGATGGCTATGGCCGACGAACACATTCTCATCGTGGAAGACGAGGAAAAGATCGCATCCCTGCTGCGGGATTATCTGGAGAAATCCGGCTACCGGGTCTCGCACCTCGACCGCGGGGATACCGTGGTCTCCTTTGTCAAACGCAACGAGCCGGACCTGATGCTGCTGGACATCATGCTCCCGGGCATGGACGGCATGGAGGTGTGCCGGGAAACCAGGAAATTCTCCTCTGTTCCCATTATCATGATCACGGCTAGAGTCGAGGAGATCGACCGGTTGATCGGCCTGGAACTCGGTGCGGACGACTATATCTGCAAGCCCTTCAGCCCGCGGGAGGTGGTGGCGCGGGTCAAGGCTGTGCTGCGGCGGGCACGGCCCGCTCCGGAAGAGAGGACCCTGTCTGCCGGTCCCATCGTGCTCAATGAAGACACCCGGGGGGTGACCGTTCACGGTCAGGAGTTGAGCCTGACGCCAAGCGAATTCAAGCTGCTCAAGGTGCTCATGTCACACCCGAACCGGGTCTTCCCCAGAAACGACCTGGTGAACATGGTACAGGGCTACGAGTTCGAGGGCTACGACCGCACCATCGACACGCACATAAAGAACCTGCGAAAGAAGATAGCCGCGCTGCTGCCGGAGAGGGAGATCATCTCTTCCGTGTATGGAGAGGGTTACAAGTTCATAGCAGAATAATTGTCCCCTCTGGTGGGTTCGGGAACTCAGGCAGAACGAGCAAGTCTGTTCGTGATCTCAGGCAGAAGGCAGATCGAACCTGTTAGCCCATGATCCCAGGCAGAAGGGAAAAACATTTCGGATTTCGGATTGCGAATTTAGAAACATAAAAAACACCTCTATTTCTCGACCTAGTACCCAGAGCCTGAAGCCTGATGCCTTATGTACTTGAATACTCCAGCAGGTACCTGATCCGCCACCTCAGATCGTCATATGTGGGAAGAGCCTTTGGCTCATCCCACACATCTGCCGCCTAATCAAAGGCCATGTCGGTCTTCCAGACCTCCCAGACCTTGCCCACGAGATCGGGGCCGGGCTTCAGGGTCATCTTACCCGGCCGCCAGCCGGAAGGGGTGGCCTCTGTGCCCTGGCTCTGTCGAACAAGCTGGAATGCCTGGATCTGCCGGAAGGTCTCGTTCACGTTCCTGCCCACCGGCGGGGTGAGCACCTCGAACCCCTGCACGATCCCGTCCGGGTCGATGATGAACCGTCCCCGGGTTTCCACCCCTGCGTCCTCGTCATATACCCCGTAGATGGTACCGACTTTTCCTCCGGTATCGGAGAGCATGGCAAACGGCACCCCGCCCTTGACCATCTTGGAGAGTTCATGATCGTTCCACATCTTATGCACGAACACGCTGTCGATGCTCATGGACAGGACTTCGACACCGAGCTTTTGAAACTCGGGATATTTCTCGGCAACTGCCGAGATCTCGGTGGCTCAGACAAAGGTGAAGTCACCGGGATAAAAACACAAGACCACCCATTTGCCGAGGTATTCGGACAACTGAACGCCCACAAACTTGCCGCCATGGTATGCCGGAGCGGTAAAATCCGGCGCCTTCTTCCCAACCCTGATCATACTCCTCACCTCCCTGATCACGCCCTGGTCCTTTGCAGGTTCTTCTTTTCCCGTTTCCCCCACCGGTCCGCCGGTCGGCCTCGCACAACCGGCCTTGATCTCCTTTGCCATGAACCTTCCTCCTTTCCCGGATCAGTATTGTTGAAGATCCAGGAATCATTTGGCTGTAATACTTATGAATATAACTATAGTTAAAATGAATTCAAGGAGATGATATATTCAAAAAGACAGAATAACCCGTGACCGGATCTTGCGGATCATGCTTCAGGCAAGCCCCAGTAGGAGAGGAACAGAGTGCAGATATTGCAGACAATGAACGGGGAAGAGAGGGCATTCTCCGGTTGACAGACGCACTCCATCGATGTCACTCTAACCCCGTACACCCAGGGCCACCGGCGTACAGTGCAGGAGTTCCCTGCGAAAGGGGTCGGACCATGAAGGTTGTCATCATAGGCGGCGATGCAGCGGGCATGAGTGCAGCCAGCCAGATCAAACGACTGAAGCCTGAATATGAGGTCATTGTCTTTGAACGGGGAGAATACATCTCTTACGCGGCATGCGGCATTCCTTACCTTATCGGTGGTTCAGTCAGCCACATGGAAGAACTGGTGGAGGTTACCCCTGATGAGGCACGACAAAAGCGCAAGGTTGATCTGCGGCTCGGCCACAATGTCGTGGCCATTGACCCGGCAACACTCACCGTTACGGTCGAGTCGGACGGCAGCCGTTTCACCGAATCGTTTGACCGACTCATCATCGCAACCGGCGCCCGACCACAGACCATGGGGATTCAGGTAAGCCGGTATTCGAATGTCTTCACCATGAACGATCTGTATGACGCTGCACGGATAACGAAATTCATCGCTGCACAGAAACCCCGGAGCATCGCCGTGATAGGCGGCGGTTATATCGGTCTCGAGGCGGTCGAGTCGTTCAGCGAACAGGGGATCAGAACAACACTGGTTCACCGCAGGGAGGATCTTCACCGCGCCTTTGAAAAGGAAATCTCCGATATCATCAAGAAAAAACTCTCTGAAAAAGGCGTGAATTTGTGCCTGGGACAGTCTTTCTCAAGTATTGAGCAGCGGGGGGACCAGATAGGCATTGTTCGCGATACAGACGTTATCGAGGCAGATGCCGTATTACTTGCTATCGGTGTTGTACCAAACAGCGAGCTTGCAGAGGCGGCAGGGATTATCCTGGGGACCGGCAGGGCAATCAGGGTCAATGAGTTCATGCAGACCAGTATCAATACGATCTATGCCGCAGGAGACTGCGCAACCAGCACTATGGTCAACTTCGGGCTCGAAGTACATGCCCCGCTGGCACTCAAGGCCAACAAGCAGGGCATGCTCGCCGGAATGCATATTGCTGGCGAGAAAGAGTCTTTTGCCGGTGTCATGAACGCGTCCATAACCAAGATATTCGACCTCGGCGTCGCTCGAACCGGGCTGTCCTATGCACAGGCCGACGAACTGGGGCTTGAGCCGGAAAAGATCATGGTGACATCGAGAGACCGTGCCAGGTATTACCCGGGTTCGTCTCCCATAACCTCGCTGGTTATTGTAAGCAAAAAAGACCGGCGTATCCTTGGCGCTCAGCTTGCAGGGAAACCCGAGTCGGTCAAGCGGATCGATGTGTACACTACCGCGATACATAACAACATGACCATCGATCAGGTCTTCCAACTAGACTTGGCCTATGCCCCACCCTTTTCTCCCGTGTACGATCCAGTGCTGATGACGGCACGGGTGGCACGCAGAAAGATATGACAGAAGAATTGCCATGAATAACTATCAGGAGATCACCGAAGCAAGAAAATTGCTGGAACTGCCTGAGAGTGCAACCATGGAAGAAATAAAGGCACAATATCGAGAGATGCTCAAGAGATGGCACCCGGACAAATGCAATGAAAACAATGATCAGTGCCTCGAGATGACAAAGAAGCTGATTTCCTCATATAAAATCATACTTGAGTATTGTAACCGGTACAGATATTCTTTTGCTCAGGAAGAGGTTGCAAAGTATCTGTCGGGACAGGAATGGTGGATTGAACGTTTTGGCGATGATCCGCTCTGGGGTTCCGGGAAGAAAACAGAGTGATCGTCCGGAACCTTTCTCCCGTAACCCCTTCGTACCCGGCACAAACACATGCAGTCATAAGCGGCCCGGTCGGTTAAACGAAACGGACATCGGACCTACATGGGGCGGCCGGGATTGTCTTTGCCGGACGCATCGCCGGACCTCGGCAGCAGCGCGATAAACGGTATGCCGATGCAGGCGACGCCGGCGCACATCAAAAAGGCGGGCCGCATGCCATAGAGATCGCTCACGGCACCGATCAGCAGGATCACGCTCGCCCGGATGGCGAAACTGATGGCCATGTACGTCCCGTTGGCTGCCGCCCGGTTGGCGCCCGCATTCTCCATCATCACGGCCATGAGCACCGGCCCGGTTGCAATGGTGGAGAATCCGAGAAGGAGCAGCACGATGAAGAGCAGCGAGCCCTGTGCGTAGAGCATGGCAAACATCATCACCGGAGAGAGCACGGTTGCTGCCAGCAGGACCTTTCTCCTGCCCACGGTATCGCTCAGCGTCCCTGAAATAAAGACGCCTGCCACCCCTGCCGCCTCGTATACCGTCAGGGAAATCCCGGAAAACCACAGACTGTGTCCTTCGCCAAAGAGAAATGTCGGGAGGTAGGTGGTAATGGCCGATGCCATGAATGAACGTGCAACCAGAATGCCGAACACACCGGCGATGACGATCCTCATTTCTCTGAGCATCACGGAGAATGAAACCCTGTTCTTGCCAGGAGCCGTCTCGTGTGTCTTTCTCAGCCGCCACCACAGGACCGCCGAGGCCGCCCACCCTGCGAACATGAGCTGCCACATGCCTGCGAGCCCGAGATTCGAGACCGCCCACACCGCCACGAGCGGCCCGGCAGTGCGGGAGAGTTCACCGCCCACCATGAAGAGGCTCATGCCCCTCCCTATGGACTTGCCGGAGAGCTGGGCCGTTATCACCGGCGCAGACACATGGAGCGCCGCGACACTGATTCCGACCGCGAGCAAGGTGGCACAGAGGAGGCCGAACGAGGGGACGAGCCCGATCAGGCACATGAACGTGGCAGTCAGGGCAGGCGTTGCCACGAGAAAATGCCGTTTGAGATTTTTCCGGTCTGCCAGTGTGCCGAGAAAGGGGTTGAACAAAGAGGGAAGCTGCATGAATACCGTAAGAGATCCTGCCTGGGTAAGTGACAGCCCGAGATTTTTTATGATTACCGGCAGGACAGGGGCAAGAAAACTCGTGTAGATATCGTGTATGAAATGAACGCCTGCAATGGCAAGGACCTTGTCGGTCTGGAATCTGCCTGCCCCTTCTGTCTCAATCTTTTCAGCCATGCCTCTCTTCTTTCCCTGCGGCATCTCGATCACAGGTTGTTGTGTATTCCTTAAAGCACGCATGATCCATACCGGTATTTGTCTGCCCCATCAATCGGAAATATCTGCCTGCGACGACAGTGAAACCCCGGGTATCTTCGCCGTCATCGATAATGCTCTGCCTGCACACCACGTCTTTTCACGAGCCGTTCCTGCCGGGACCGTCACCTGCTCTCCCGAAAGCCCTGAGGCAAGGGGAATGGCTCCAGGGACTGACCTGATATCCACGAGTTCACACCGGTTAAAAAAGATTGATCTATGTCAATGACTTCACTTCAGGAGCTGTGCCACTATTATAACTGAAGAGCGAAGAGCTACCTCATCGCGGCTTGTAAAGAAGATACACGTGTTCGAATAAAAAAATCCATAGGAGAGCGTTATATGACCAAGAAGAAACGGATTGTTATTATCGGCGGATCTGCTGCAGGCCCCAAGGCTGCTGCAAAAGCCAGAAGAATGGACAACGATGCAGACATCATCATCCTGCAGAAAGACGCCGATCTTTCCATGGCATCCTGCGGATATCCCTACTACGTCGGCGGCTATTTCGATGACCGCAATATGCTTCTGAGCACCCCGACCGGTGTTACCCGTGACCCGCAGTTTTACCTCAATGCAAAGGCGATCGAGGCGCGGACCAATACCGAGGTCACCGCTATCGACGCGGTGAATCACACCCTCACCTATAAGGACCTGCTGAAAGACCTGGGTGGCACGCTCGAGTATGACAAACTCATCATTGCCACCGGAGCGACCCCGAGGATGCCCCCTATCCCCGGTACAGACCTGAAGGGGATCACCACGCTCCAGTCCATGAAGGATGCCGACTTCCTGAGAAGAGTCAGGGATGAAAAGGTCATCAAAAAGGCGGTGGTCATCGGCGGCGGGCTCATCGGGATCGAGACCTGCGAGGCACTTCAGCTGGCCGGCATCGAGATTACGGTCATCGAGCTCCTTCCCCAGCTCCTCATGTTCCTCGACTGGGAGCTTGCAAAGCTCGTTGAGAACCATGTCAGGAGCAAATCGGCAAACGTCATTACCGGCAACGGCATCGCAGAGTTCTTAGGAGAAAACGGCAAACTCACCGGGGTGAAGCTCGCCAACGGCACGGAACTGCCCTGCGAACTCGCCGTGGTCGCCATCGGCGTCATCCCCAATGTGCGGCTCGCACGCGAGGCAGGCATCACCATCGGCCAGACCGGAGGCATTGAAGTCAATGAATACATGCAGACCTCCAATCCAGATATCTATGCGGTGGGCGACTGTGTCGAAACGGTCAACCGGATCACCGGTAGAAAGGTGCTGGCCCCCTATGGAGACCTGGCCAACCTTCAGGGCCGCGTGGCAGGGGAAAATGCTGCGACCCTCAACAGCGTGACCTTCCCGGGCACCATCCAGACCGGCATCTGCAAGGTCTTTGATTTCGCCGCCGGCGCAACCGGCCTGTCAGAGAGCACTGCACGAAGACTCGGCTATGAAGACATCACAACCGTCATCAATGCGAGCCCGGACAAGCCGGGATTCATGGACGGGCTCCTCCTGGTGACCAAGCTGGTTGCCGAAACGAAGACCGGCAAAATACTTGGCGCCCAGTGCGTCGGACCCGGCAACGTGAGCAAGCAGATCGCCCAGTGGGCCATGGCAATCCAGGGCGGCCTCACCGTCGAAGACCTCGTGAATGCCGACCTCCCCTATGCCCCGCCGTTTTCGCTGGCCATCGATCACTTCATTGCAACGGCTCACATCATGCAGAACAAGATGAAATGCAGGTTCAAGGGCATCTCCTCCATGGAGGTGCAGGAAAAGGTCAAGAATAACGGCAAACCCTTCATCCTCGATGTCCGCGGACCGGATGAATACGAGGAGATGCGCCTGGGTATCGGGGAGCGGCTCATCCCCCTGGGCGCCCTTCGAAAGCGGCTGAACGAACTCCCCGAGGACAAGGATCACGAGATCATCTGCTACTGCAAGATATCGCTGCGGGGTTATGAGGCCTCAATCGTTCTGGAAGGCAACGGCTGGAAAAACGTGAAGGTCATGGAAGGCGGCATCATGGCCTGGCCATACGCCAGGGAAAAATAAGGGCTTCGTCCCCAACAGAGTATTACCGCCATATACCGGGGGCTTGTCCCCGGTATATGGCGCCCTGATCGATACCGACTCTTAAGAGAACTTACGGTGCGGCATACTGCAGTGCCTTGGTAGCCACATCCCGTTTCGTGACCAGTTCCATGTGGTCGTAGCTCCAGTACCGGTAGACAAAGGTCGCTCCGCTGATCCGGTCTGCATCCCTGGGCACGGCCCCGTCGCTGTCGGTCCAGTGTACCGTTGAGAGCAGCCACCAGCCTACATAGAGCTCGCCTCCCCACCCCCAGCAGTCAAAGGCATCGCCGTCACCGCCGATAGCGTAGATGCCGCCGCCCGAGGCAACCGGTCCCGGCGCCGGGAACTGGACATTGAATACATCCTGGACCCAGTCGGGCTTGAGATTGTCCACGGCGTCATCGGCACCGATGAAGAAGTCGATCCAGTCGCCCTCGTAAGCGAGCGGCGATCCCTGGTGAGGGGTACCGAGCGTCACGAGGCTATGCACGGTATACGGGTTGTCGTAGATATATCGTCTGGAGACCAGCCCTCCCATGCTGTGGGCGATGATATTGAACGTACTGCTCAGGCCATAGGAACCCTGGAGCAGATCGGTCTTGACGGTCATGAGGTACGACTGGTCTGCAACCGAATCATCCCCGGCTGAATAGTCGTTCTCTCCGCAGCAGATGAGCTTTTTCCCGTCTATCCACCGCTCCCAGACCCTGGTCGATTCATTGGTGTAGATGACATAGACATTGCCCGATCCATACGTGTCCAGGCAGGCATCAAGGAAGCTGTCGCTCCACTGGTGCTTGTTGGTGAGCCCATGGAGCAACACCAGATCATAGGCGCTCGCATAGCCTGAAACGAGCAGAAACACTACTGTCCCGATAAAAATCACTCCGCATCTCTTCAAGATAACCTCCTATAACTCTGGAATCTGTTTCCCCGTTCCTAAGAAGAATCGGGCCGGAGAATCATTTCATCCGCAGCCCGGAATATATTCAGGGCTGGCAAAGAGCGTCGGTTCATTCCCCCTTGTCCAGTGCACAAAAAATCATACTCGAAGGAGTTCACCACCAGCGAACCCGGCCATGATCTCCCATCGTCACATTGACCTTATTTTATATATTCAATTGACCTGTTTCAATGTTTTTTTCCAGTTCCATCAAACCGGGCCCATATCCCGGTCTTTCCCGGAGCAGCTTCGGCAGGAGAGCCTGTTCCCGAAGAGGCGGGCAGCAGAGAGATATCCTCACGAATAGCCAGGCCTTTCCGGCAGCACAAAGTTCATTTAACCCACGATCCCTTGACATCACCGAACAGCTGCTTATGTATAGATAGGACATGGCTACCCCGATTGAGGGGGATTATGGGTTTTAAAGATACTCATACGAATTTGATGTAACCAGCCCCACGTGATTCACCCCAGAAAAAATTTCACATTATCTGAAATCTGTCTGAATTGAATCAATGAATTGACACCAACAGAATACCAGAATCATTGCCAAATAGAACATAAGGGAATGTTCAATGGGGTTACACGCACACGCGCCCTTTTCATCGGCGCCACCTGCGCTTTGCTGCTGGCTCAAACTTACCGGCGGTCAACTGCAGCAGAGCCCTGACATGCCCTCGGCCTGCGAGAAGTGCATGTGAAGACCACGAGGGCCCTAGGTCATAGGGCCGTATTATTCTGATGATTGAGTCAGAACAACAGCACCTACGATCATGCCGGGAAGCATGATTTGATGAATCAGAACCGGTGTGAAGGGGAAGTTTGCCCAAAAATCCTCATTCATGCAACGCAGCACCGGCCTCCCGAGCGCACCTGCGACTTCCCGGCCCGGAAAATCAATGCCGTTAATCGTGCCCTCGTACACTATCCACGAGGGTGCTCGACTGAATGAACAGGAGAAAGAAATGAAAAGAATCAATATACTCTGCAAACGCATTCGGTGGAGGGTCTTGGCCGTTATCACGGCAACAATACTGGCGCTGACGCTTATCGGTTCCCAGGCGGTCATCGCACGAGGAGGACCAACAGTTGACAGCGGTGGACAGCCCACTGTGGGCGCGCCCCCGGACGAAACAGGTGGACCACCCGATGGCAAGGGCGAAGAATCGGAGGATACCGGCAACAACCTGTCCTACCCGGTGATCTGGTCGGACGGGCCATACCTGAGCCTGCGTGGAGCTTGCGGGACTGAGAGTTTTTTTGGTGAATGGTGGTACTGGTGGGGCGAAGAAGGAGTGGATCCCGATATCGTCCCGCTGAGCTGCGCCCCAGACCCCGATAACGACACATACTGCGATGATGGTGTCGCGGGAACGTACGACGAATCTAATGTGCCGGGTGAAGGCTGGGTGAAGGCATACCTGCAGCAGGATGCCGGCAACCAGTGGCAGGCCGGTTCAGCAGACTGGAGCGGTTCCACGGTGGAGATCTCCACCGTGGACTGGGGCGACAACCTGGAGGCCAAGGACTGGAGCGCAGACGTGGTGTTGCGGGTGGAAACGGTCCTGTACCAGGATCTGAGTGCATCCATGAGGGCATACAACATGCATCACCTCTATGGCCAGGGGCCTGACGAGATGTGGGGATGCGATATGTCCACGTACCAGAGCTTTGAGGCCACTGTATATTCCGGCTGTGCACGCCTGACCATTCAGAAACTATCAGACAATTACTCTGACTCTGATCTTACCTGGGACGCCTCAACAGGAGAATGGACAGGTGCTGGTGTTGCATCCACTATCTACAACAGCGGCGTATGGCAAGGAGTTGAAGGTCCTGATTCACGCCTTGCCTATTCTGCAGAGATCAATGTCTCCGGCAAGGTGATCTACGGCTACAACTGGAACCTCAGGAACAATAGCGATGGTGATGGGTATTACCGCATCACCTTCAGCCTGGATAACAATACGGGCCATGTGCCTCTTAACACCTTTATTACTGAGAACACCGTGATAAAAGTCAGCGCGGAAGACAGCGAAGCAACAGAAGCGGAACCCGGTGGCGGAGGTGTGGCTGTGATTGACTCTATCAACAACCTGACCTACATCGACCTCAACATCCTCCCTGCCAGGAGCGGCGGCGGCAACAAGCCTATAGATGCCGGCGGTGGCGGAAAGCCTGAAGGTGCCGGAGGCGGCGGCAGAAGATAACAGCACCAGCATGACCGTCCACGAGACACACGCGGTGTGATTACCGGTTGTTACGTAGGCAAAATATTCTTCCATAATGTATGCAGCGCTCACCCTGGATGTTTCCGGGTGAGCGCCGCCTCTGTTTTCCATCACTATTTTCATCCTGTCACAGCCTAAGGTTTTTCAGCGCTTCGTCAGGCAGCTCATCCGCCTTTGGCGAATAAACAGCCTGACCTACGAATGTGGGACAAGCTCAGGACATGGGTACGAGTTCCATTCCCAGCGCTCATTACGTCTTCCCCGCGGCGGAGGGAAACCAGTCCGTCTAAAACCCTTTTCCAACAGGCTGGTTTATCTCCAATCGACGTCTCCCGATTGGAGATAAAGTCAATAAGCTCTGCGTCCTCTGCGCCTCTGCGGTGGGGTCTTTCTTTGTTTCCCCCCCTTCTGCCTGAGATCATGAGCTTGCGGGCTCGCTCTGCCTTCTGCCTCGGATCTCGATCTTACATGCTCGTCCTGCCTCAGATCCTGTTCCCCAGGTCTCGCTCTGCCTGAGATCCCGATCCCCCCTGCCCGCACCCCCATTTTCCCTATTTCACTGCCAAAGAAGTTACGCTATGATGCAGCGCTTGAGAATACCCTGCCGGCATCTTCCGGCACGGTGTGAATCACCACGAACAGGGAGGGAGTCATGAGCGGTATGATCGTGTGCAAATTCGGGGGGAGCTCTGTCGCCAACGCCGGGCAGATAGAAAAGGTTCGAAGGATCGTGGCTGCGGATGAGAAGCGTCGGTATGTCGTGGTTTCGGCTCCGGGCAAGGATGCGAGAGATTCGCAGAAGGTCACCGACCACCTCTTCAACATCGCCACGGACGGCGACCACTTCAGGTCGCGGGGCAAGGAGATCAGTGCCCGGGAAAGCTTTGACCGGGTCGTGGGCAAGTTCAGGACCCTGGTGACGGATCTCGCCATCGACGGCGACGACATCATCGAGGACCTCCAGTCCGATCTCTCGAGCACCATCTCCGACAAAAAGCGCATCGACTTCTTCGCCTCCCGTGGCGAACACTTTAACGCCAAGGTGATTGCCCGCTACTTCAAGGCAAAGGGCATGAATGCAAAGGCCATGCTGCCCGAGGATATCGGGTTCCTCGTCTCGGACCGGTTCGGCAACGCCAAGGTGCTGCCAGCAACCCATACGAACCTGCAGCTGAGCCTGAGCGATGACGAGATCAGCATCATACCCGGCTACTACGGCATGACGCTCAAGGGAGATATAGCCGTACTCTCCCGCGGGGGTTCCGATCTCACCGGCGGCGAGGTGGCCTATGCCGTCGACGCCCTGCGCTACGAAAACTGGACCGACACCGACGGGGTCTATCAGGTGGACCCGCGTATCATCCCCGAGGCCTCGGTCATCCCGGAACTCACCTACAAGGAGATCCGTCTCCTCTCCTCACAGGGCTTCAACGTATTCCATTTCGATGCCATGCTCAGCTGCAAGAACAAGAGCATCCCCATCAACATCCGCAATACCGACAACCCCTCGGCCCCGGGCACCATGATCGTATCGTCCAGGAAGGCGAGCGAGACTGCCGTGGGCATCGCCCGCATGGATGACATTGCCTATGTCTATATCCAGAAAGACATGATCGGGGAGACCATCGGTTTCACCAAGGACCTGCTCGACATATTCAGGGACTTCAGCATCAATACGCACCACTACCCTTCGGGCATGGACGACATCGCGGTCATCGTCGACCAGAGGGACCTCAACGGCAAGGCGGATGCTCTCACGAACACTATCAGGAAGAACCTGAGCCCGAATTTCCTCGACATCAACTATGACCTCTCCCTCATCTCTCCGGTAGGCATCGGCATGAAAGACACCCCCGGGGTGCTCGCCCGGGCGGCAACGGCCCTGTTCAACGAAAACATCAACATCGAGATCGTGGACCAGGGTCCCTCACAGCTGAGCTTCAACTTCGGCGTCTACCAGAGGCATGCAGACATCGGGCTGAAGGCCCTGTTCAGGGCATTGCTGAAGCAGTAGGCCACGCCCTCGTCCAGCCTTTTCCGCCCCTGCCGGCAGGGCAGCGCCCTTCCATCGCAGGGGTTTTGTCTTATACTATAGGGCAAGGCCACCGGGATCGTGCCTCTGTCTCTTTATGAGAATATCTTTCAGGCATGCTCCAGAACCCGTCAGAAAGGAAGGCTGTGAACAGGATATGGTGCTACTCTCTCATCGGTATGTTCCTGGCAGTTTCTCTCGGGTCGTCGTGCGCACTGACAAGCTCCCGCCGCACCCCGGTGGTGAACGTGGTCAGGGGGTTCGCCCCGTCGGTGGTCAATATCCAGACCGAACAGGTCCTTGACCTGCGCCTCCATCCCGACTGGGGGAGATACGGCGAAGAGCTCGACGCCTTCTTCAGGGACTATTTCGGCAACTACTACTCCGGGGGGACGGTCACCCTCCAGAGTCTCGGTTCGGGGGTTATCCTGAATTCAAGCGGTATTATCGTGACCAATGCCCACGTGGTCCAGAGGGCGACAAGCATCTATGTCGTGCTCAGCGACGGCACCACGCTTGAATCGGAACTTGCCGGCCTGAGCACCGAGGACGACCTTGCCATCATCCGGGTCCGGCTACCGCACCCGGTCAGGGAAATGAACTATGCGGCCATCGAGGATGTCATGATCGGAGAGACGGTCATTGCCATCGGCAACCCCCTCGGGCTGGAGAACTCGGTGACCACCGGGGTGATCAGCGGCATCGACCGGTCCTTTTCCAGTCCCCAGTGCGGCTACGAGTGCTCGGGCCTGCTGCAGACCGATGCCTCCATCAATCCCGGCAACAGCGGCGGCGCACTGTTCAACCTGGACGGGGAACTCCTCGGCATCAACCTGGCGGTTGTCCAGGGTGCGCAGAACATCGGTTTCGCGATTCCTGTCAGCAGGGTGCAGCGCCTTCTGAAAACCATACGCTGACACCAGCAACCGCCGCAGGGGATGATCAGGCACCTGCCTCGAGTGCGAAATCTGCGGGCATTGAATACACGCCGAGCCTGAGGTCTTCGATGTACTGCGCGTTCTCCCTGACCCATTTCCGCATGAGATAGTGGCCCCCTGCCCGGTATTTGACCCGCCATCCTCTTCCTTTCCGGAAGGCCCTCAGCACACGCCTGATATCGTAAAACCGCAGCATCTGGGACACGATCGCCATCTGCATGTCATAGGCAGAGCAGTGTTTCGGCTCCACGACAACGTGCATGCCTTCAAAATAGCGCCAGTCCCGGTGCAGAAGCCTGCCCTGGTGCTCATTATAGGACTTCGTGCCCGGAAAGGGGGTCAGGGAGCAGATCTGTATCGTGTCGATATCGGTAGCGATTGCATAATCGACAATGTTCCGTACGGTCTCGGGTGTGTCATCCGGGTCCACCACGAACATGCCGTGAATGCCGATGCCATAGCGGTGAAGGTTTTCAATGCACCGCGACGTCATCTCCATCTCGTGAGCCTTGCCCAGGCGCTTGAGCGAATCGGGGTCAACGGATTCAATCCCCACGTACACAATCCTGCAGTTCGTATCGTGCATGAGCTGCAGAAGCTCCTCGTCGAAGGCGGCCCTCACCGCCATCTCTCCTGACCACCTCAGGGGAACTGCATGCTTCGAGATCATGTCCCTCAGGAGGGACTTGGTGCGCCCGGGATTGGCAAAGAAATTGTCATCACCGAAGCAGACACTCCGGTGCAGGACCGGCCTGAGCTCATCGATTACCTGCTCATTGCTCTTGAACCGGTATTTTCTTCCGAACACGGCTGTAACACAGCAGAAGGGACAGTTGTGAGGGCACCCGCGCGAGGAGGTGATGATGGGAGGGGTCTTGCCCGGTTTTATCTGGGGGGCAAGGGAAAAATCCGGTGACGGGAGAGAGGCAAAGTCGACAAAATCGCTTTTACCCGTGTTTTGTATGCCGCCGCCTTCAAGCCGGTATGCCAGCCCCCTGATCTCATGGGGAGACTCGCCTTTCTCCAGTGCGGCAACAAGTGCCGGAAAGGTCGCATCCCCCTCTCCCAGGACCACATAGTCGCAGTGAATCAGTGCCTCTGACGGCATAAAGGTGACATGGGGCCCGCCCATGACTATTGTGTTGCCCGTGCGCTTGAGAGAGTCTGCGAGGCGGTATGCCTCACCTGTCGTGCTGGTGAGAGAGCTGATCCCCACCACATCGTAACCCCGGATCTCCTCTTCATTAATGGGAGACATGGTCTGGAAGAAAATATCGCAGTGATATCCCAGATTCTTCATGATTGCGCCCAGGGTCGGCATGCCTGCCCGGGGCAGGTAGGTCCTGCTGAAGACATGGGTAGACGTAGTCCCGGATTCAACAAGTGCTATTCTGAAACGATTCAAAAGGTCCTCCCTTACAGACCGTCAATGTAATTATATTTCAGGCAACCTTAGCATTGTTCCTGAGATTAGCAACCGGTTTACGTTTATTTTACTTTTTATTACATACAGTTATAAATGTAGGGCAGAAACACCAGTTATACCATGGAACTATAACGGATTGCTGCTGCCTGCCTCAGGCATACCCGTTCTCCCTGAACCACTCATCAATCCCCTTGACAGATGACTCATTGGTCATTATATGACCGGCTAGTCATTATATGACTGATTGGTCAAAATGTGGGAGCTATGGAAGAGCAGAAAAGAACACGCAAGGAGATCCTCGATGAGGTGACCAGGACTCTGATCCTGGATGCCGCCAAGAAGATCCTGTTTGACGAGGGAACTCAGGGATTCATCATGGACCGCGTTGCGGTGCAGGCAGGCGTTGCCAAGGGCACGCTGTACCTGCACTTCAGGGACAAGGATGATCTTCTCAAGGAGACCCTGGAGAAGTGCTTCGAACCGTTCTTCATCCTGGCGGATACCATATTCGAGAGCGACCTGAGTCCTGAGAAAAAACTGGAAGAGTTCTCCCTGCAGGGATACCGGTTCTTTGAACAGCAGCGAAAATTGTTCTATATCGTCATGGGCTCCAGGGAATTGAAAACCGATAGTCACATGGACGAGGATTCACCGTACTGGGGTCTGGTGGAGAAGATTGCACGGGTATTCGATGAAGGAACCCGCCAGGGCCTCTTCAAACCCATGAACAGCACAAAGATGGCAGGCATGTTCCTCGATGCCCAGGGTGCCCTTATCCTGCAGCAACTGCTGGGCAAGAGCACCGATCCTGAAGAAGATGTCCCGTTGGTCATGAATGTATTTCTCAACGGTATCCGAGCCTGATCTTCCGAGACCTATCATCAAAGAAAGCGAGGAACCTGAAAAACCATGCGCATGTTAGAAGAAAAGACGATCTATGTACTGGCGTTGATCCTCCTGATGTTGAGTGGCTGCGCAGCCACTTCGGCCGTGCAGACCGAGGTTTCCACGGCCAGAGAGCAGGCCTTCCTTCAGTGGCAGGCAGCGAAGAGCCGCACGAGTGAGGATTCAACAGTCCTTGACGGCCACCTCTCCCTGGATGAGGCCGTTGTCCAGGCCCTTTCCCACAACCGGGAGCTCCAGGTGGTGCTGGAGGAAAACAATGTGGCCCGAGGACGCATCCTCGAGGCCTACCAGGGGGTACTCCCCACCGTATCCGTAAATGGCCTTTATACCCGGCAGGATAAAGACTCTGAGACATATGAGGGCACCACCTACCCGCTCGGCCAGAAGAACAACTATGCGGGCACACTTTCCGTCACGCAGCCGCTCTACAGCGGTGCCGCCTCAGCGGCGCTTCGGGCCTCACGCTACTACGACGCCCTGGCGAACGAGCAGGTGCGGCTCGCCGTCCAGAACACGATCTTCTCCACTATCCAGTCGTACTACCAGGTCCTCCTGGCCCGGGAGCAACTCGGCGTCACCAAGGTCTATGCCGATCTCGCAGAATCTCATCTCAAGGATGTGCAGATCAAGAGAAAGTACGGCACCGCCTCCGACTTCAATGTGCTGCGCTCCCAGGTGGAATTTTCCAATGCACGTGCCGACATGATCCGCTACCAGAACGGCCTCCATACGGCACGCACGAGCCTGCTGAAGACCATGGGCATCTCCCAGGAGAGCAGGATAGAGCCGAGCGACAGGCTCGGCTACGAACCGCTCAGTGCCGACGAGGAGGAGGCCATCAAGGCCGCCTTCGCCAACCGGCCTGATCTCGCGGCCGCCGTGCTCGGCGAGAAACTGCAGACAGAATCGCTCAACGCGACAAAGAGCGAATACTGGCCGTCCGTGGGTGCCTTTTACAACCACACCCTGGGAAATCCCGATCCATACCTCGCCGTGAGGGACGACTGGGAGGAGGCATGGAATGCAGGCATCAAGGTCACCGTACCCCTGTTCAACGGCCTCGGCCGCGAGGGCCGCATCGTCCAGCAGAAGGCCGAGCTGAAGAAACGCCGGATCGAGCTGCTCGACACCCAGGAGAGGGCACTGTTCGAGGTGCGTAACGCCATCCTGTCCCTGCAGGATGCAGCAGAACTGGTGGAAAGCCAGAGACTCTCTCTCGATCAGGCCAGGGAAGGGCTGCGCATAGCAGAGGTCGGCTACCGGGAGGGTTCCATCGATCAGGTCTCGGTGCTCGATGCACGGGCAGCACTGACCCAGGCCCAGCTTCTCTACTACCAGAGCCTCTACGATCACTCCCTCGCCCGGGTGAATCTCGAACGGGTCAAGGGCACACTCGAACACTCCAACACCAGTCAGAAGGCAGAGTAATATTATGAGAATAGCAGATTTTTCCATCAGAAGACCGGTTACCACGCTCACCATCACGGCAGCTGTCATCGTCTTCGGCCTGATCGCCTTGAGCGGCATGGGCATCGACCTCTTTCCCGAGGTGGACATCCCGGTCGTGACGGTTACCACGGTCCTGGAAGGCGCCAGCCCCGAGGTGATCGATTCCGACGTGACCGATGTGCTCGAGGAGCAGATCAAGACCATCGGGGGCATCAAGAACATCAGTTCGCAGAGCTATGAGGGGTATTCCCAGATCACCGTGGAGTTCGAACTGGAAAAAGACGGCGATATCGGTGCCCAGGAGGTGCGCGACAAGGTGAACCTCGCAGAGCGGAACCTGCCGGATGACGCCGACACTCCTGTGGTCAACAAGGTCGACCTCAATGCCCAGGCCTTTCTGTGGATTTCTGTTTCGGGTGATGTGGCGTATGGCAAGCTGTCCTACTATGCCGACAAGGTGCTCAAGGAACAGCTCCAGTCGGTCATGGGCGTGGGGAACGTACAGATGGGAGGCCTGCGCGAGCGTGAGATCCGTGTGTGGCTCGACCCGAACAAGCTCAAGGACCGGGGGGTGACTGCCCAGGAGGTGGTCAGGGCCATATCGGTCAAGCACGTGGAACTGCCCGGGGGCCGCATCGAGAGCACTGAGAAGGAATACAGCATCAAGGTCAAGGGTGAGTACTCTTCGGCCCGGGAACTCCAGAACCTCGTTGTTGCCGACCGCAGCGGCAGTACTATCCGGTTGTCCGATCTCGGACGGGTCGATGACAGCTTCGAGGATCTTCGCAGCATTGCCCGCTTCAACGGGTCTCCTTCCATCGGCCTGGGCATCAGAAAACAGAGCGGCACCAACACGACCGAGGTGGCCCATGCAGTCAAGGCACGCCTGGCGGAGATCGCCGCCAATCCTCCTGAAGGCATCAGAGTCGATATCGCCTATGATGCATCCAAGTTTATCGAAGACTCCATGAAGGGGGTCCGCTTCGATATCCTCTTCGGCATTGTCCTGACCTCGCTGACCATGTTTCTCTTCCTGAGGAATCTACGCATCACCTTCATAAGCATCATCGCCATCCCGGTATCCCTGATCGGGGCCTTCATCGTCATGCAGGCGCTGGGCTTTACCGTGAACAACCTCACCATGCTGGCCATGTCTCTGGCCGTAGGCATGGTGATCGACGACGCCATCGTGGTGCTGGAAAACATCTTCCGGCATGTCGAGAACGGCGAAGACCGCATGACTGCCGCCAGCACCGGTACCCAGGAGGTGGGGCTGGCGGTCATTGCCGCAACATCGTCCATCGCCGCAGTCTTCATCCCGGTAGCGTTCATGAAGGGGATCATCGGCCGTTTCTTCTACCAGTTCGGGCTGACCGTGGCTCTGACCATCATCATCTCGGTCTTTGTCTCCCTGACCCTGACCCCGTTTCTCTGCTCCCGGCTCATGAAGCACCAGAAATCCCACAACAGGATCTATGTCGTGCTGGAAAACGCCCTGCTCGCCATGGAGAGGGGCTACCGTACCAGCCTGGAATGGGCGATCTCCCACCGCAAGAGCATCATCGGCATAGCCATGGCTGCGTTCATTGGCGGCCTCGCCCTGGTGCCCATGATCGGCAGCGAGTTCTTAACCTCCGCAGACGAGGGGAGTTTCATGGTACGCTTCGAGCTGCCCACCGGCACTGCCATCGAGCAGACATCGGATCGGCTCCACGAGATGGAGCAGTACCTGTTTTCCCAGAAGGAAGTCGTGCACTCGTTTACCGCCATCGGCATGGGTTCGGCGCACGAGGTGAACAAAGGCATCATGTTTGTAGAACTCATGGATAAAACCGAGCGCATGGCCTCGCAGAAAGAGATCATGCAGCGCATTCGCGAGCACTTCAGCCGGTATGCCGACACCACTGTTTCCGTCGAGAATGTCTCCCGCGTCGGCGGACAGCGGCAGAGCGATGTCTCGGTCATCATCAAGGGCCCGGGTATCGAAAAACTGGCTGCCGTCAGCGACCAGGTGGTGGCGGATCTCAGATCACAGGGGGTATTCAGCGACATCGACACCGACCTGCGTGTCACCAAGCCGGATATAGAGGTGCACATCAACCGGGGACTTGCCGATGACCTCGGGGTCGATGTCCGTTCCATTTCCGGTGAGATCTACACCCTGTTCGGCGGCTATGAGGCGACCAAGTTCAAGGATGCCGGCTATCGGTACGATATACGGGTCAAGGCCCTGCCGGATTTCCGCATGAGCCCGGAAAACCTCGACCTGGTCAAGGTCCGCGCCGCAGACGGACGGCTCATCGATGCCGCGAACCTCATCACCTACGAGGTGGGGCGTGGCCCTAATGTGATCAACCGCCACAACCGGCTGCGCTCGGTCACCCTCTATGCGAATGTCCGGGACATCCCCGGTGGAGAGGGGCTCGAGAGGGTTCTGACCACCGTCGAGAGATACCTGCCCAAGGACGGGAACTGGAGCATCGAGCTCAGCGGCAATAGCCAGAACATGCAGGAATCCTTCGGCTACCTGCTGCATGCCCTCTTGATCGCCGTGCTGATCATCTACATGATCCTGTGTATCCAGTTCGAGTCGTTCCTGCACCCCTTTACCATGATGCTGTCGCTCCCGCTGTCCATGGTAGGCGTCTTCGGGGCCCTTATCATGAGCGGGATGACACTCAACGTCTTTTCGTTCATCGGCATCATCATGCTCATGGGCATCGTGACGAAAAACGGCATCCTGCTGGTGGACTTCGCCAATCAGCAGCGCGAAAAGGGGATCGACAAGGTTACGGCCATCGTCAATGCGGGCGCCGTACGGCTCAGGCCCATTCTCATGACGGCCCTGGCCGTCGTGGTCAGCGTCATCCCGGTTGCCCTTGCCCTGAGCGAGGGCGGAGAAACCAGGGCTCCCATGGGCATGGCGGTGATCGGCGGCATGGTCTCGTCCACCCTGCTGACCCTTATTGTCGTACCGGTCGTGTACATCGTGCTCGACAATGCCAGGGACAAAGTTTTCAGCTGGTTGCATACGTCTCAACCGGCATTAGTATCCACAGATATAAAGGAGAATCCTCATGCGTAAACATCTCATTTTAAGCCTCGTCTTTTCCGCATCGATGCTTGCACTGCTCGCGACGTACGGGTGCAGTGACGATAAGGCCATGGCCGAGCAGACACTCCTGGAGAAAAAAGGGAACCCCACAGTACAGACCTCCCCTGTCGAGCTGCGTGACTTTCAGAGCACAATCGAGGCCAGCGGGACATTGGTGCCCGAGAGCCACGCCAGGCTCACAACCCTGGTGGGAGGCAAGCTCCAAAGCATCAGGGCCGATATTTCTGAGTGCGTACGCAAGGGCGACATCCTCTTTGAAATGAGGTCCGTGGATTACGAACTGGCACTGAGGCAGTCCCAGGCGAGTCTCGAGCGGGCAGAGGTGCTGGTAAAGGACAGAAGGCGAGAGATGACCAGGATCGAGAATCTCTTTAAGGGGGGCTCCGCCACCGAGCAGGCACGCGACCAGGCCATCACCGCTTTCGAGGATGCCGCCTCGGCTCTGAAACAGGCCGTTGCCGTCAGGGATACCGCTGAACAAGCCCTGAAGGACTGCACGATCAGGGCACCCTACGACGGGGTCATAACGGCAAAATACCTGCAGCCGGGCGAATATGCGAAGCCGGGAACAGAGGTATTCGAGATCATGGATCTCTCCAGGCTCATTGCAGAGGTGAATGTGTCCGAGCGGCATGCCGGGAAGATCGGCCCGGGCACATCGGTGATCGTCCTGTCCTCCACCGGGACGGAGCCGGTAGCCGGGACTATCACTGCAATCAATCCCAAGATCGATCTTGCAGACAGGACCTTTCTGGTCAAGATTTCGATAGACAATACACAGGGAGATCTCCAGGCAGGCTTGTTCTGTACCGTGAAATTCATTCTTCCTCCGGCCAGGAACCAGCATGCCATCCCTGCTGCGGCGCTGAACAAGGACCGCGGCAAATCGACGGTCTGGGTCATCGAAAACGGCAAGGCATATCAGAGGGACGTCGGGGACAACGGCATCTATGACGGCTGGGTGTGGATACGCAGCGGCCTTGAGCAGGACGAGGCCGTCGTGATCGAGGGTGCAGGGGCGCTCATGAACGGACTGGAGGTCGAGGTAAAGAACTCAGCGTTATAGGCTAAAGGCGTTTGTATGGAAGCAGGAATCGAGAGTCGGTATCCAGGATTCAAAATAGAGGCTTTCACTCAAACGCCCTACTGCATCCCTCTAGGCCCCCTCTCGGCCCATGGATCGTGCCGGACACGGAGGGATCCTCCAGGAAAAAGCACGGTCATGGGAAGGGTTGTGCCATGATGAGGGCTGACAGATTCCTCACCGCATGGTTCCTCCTCCTTGCCGGCATTGTGCCCGGGACTGCCCTGGCACAGGCCGATTCACCCAGCCAGGCCAGCACCTTCACCTTCTTCCAGGAAAACGACATCTATGCCGGAACCGACCGGGGGTACACCAACGGCATCAGATTCAGCTGGGTATCCGCCGACCTCACCCACTACCGTCACAACCCCCATATACCACAGTGGAGCTATCCGCTGATCGATGCCCTGCCCTTTGTGAACGAACCGGGGTTTCAGCGAAACGTCTCTCTGTCTTTCGGGCAGAACATCTATACCCCGGAAGATATCCTTGAGGAAGAACTCATCGAAGGTGACCGGCCTTATGCCGGACTCAGCTACCTGGGCATCGGGTTCATCAGCAGAAACCACTCGAGGATGGATACGCTGGAATTTGATGCGGGGATCGTCGGACCCCACTCGTATGCAGAGAAGTGCCAGAAGGCATTCCATAAATGGACCAATTCGGATTACCCCCAGGGCTGGGACAACCAGATCAAGGATGAACCCTTCCTGAACATCTACTACGAGAGAAAGCTCAAGCTCCTGCGGACGACGAACCCGGCAGGTATCGGGTATGACCTTATCCCGCATGTGGGGTGTGCCGTAGGGAATGCCTACACCGCCGCCAGTGCAGGGGCTCAGGTGCGCTGGGGGTTCAATCTGCCCAACGACTTCGGCACCTCGTTCATCCGGCCCGGTTCCGACACGAACGCCCCGTATGACGAACAGGACCCGCGTTTCTACCCGGAGCCCAGACAGTTCGGCATCCATGCCTTTATGGCCGTCGATGGATCTGCAGTCCTGAGAAATATCGTGCTCGACGGCAATCTCGTGCGCGAAAGCTACCACGTGGACAAGGAGCCTTTTGTCGCGCGGCTGTTGCTCGGTCTCGGCATCATCACCCACCGCTTCAAGATCACCTATGCGTACGTGCTCATTACCAGGGAATTCAAAACCCAGGACGATGCGCAGGCGTACGGCACCATCACGGTGTCCTATACCTTCTGAACAAGCGGGGGCTCCGTTCCTGGTCCGGGTGAAAAAACCAGGGTGTCGGCCAACAGGGGTATCGGCGTCGTGGGATACCTGCTGATGTTTTCACCTTGTCTTCCCGATCAGTTCTGGTTTATCCTGCATATAATTCATGGGCAGTAAACTATAGCTTTACGAATGAGTGGCTGCTCGTGCAGAGGCTTGAACGGGGGGCTTATGGGTATTCACAACAGTTCAACTATGAGATGCAAGGAGTGATGCTATGAGTACAGACCATTTGGCAGTTATGATTCGGGAGAGTGTCAAGAAGTATGGGGACAAGACTGCAATGCGCTACAAAGAGCTCGGGCAGTGGAGATCCATCACGTACGCGGCACTCGGGCAGAAAATCCAGGCAGTGGCAAAGGCCCTGCTGGAAGAGGGCATCAATGAAGGGGACATGATCGGGGTATTCTCCCAGAACAGGCCGGAGTGGGCGATTGCAGATTTCGCCATCCTGCAGGTCAAGGGCATTACGGTTCCGGTCTATGCCACGAACACCGCCAAACAGACAGAGTATATCGTGCGCGATGCCCAGATAAAGCTCATCTTTGTGGGCGACCAGGCGCAGTACGACAAGGTGAAATCGTTCAAGTCGTCCCAGAAACAGCTCGGCAGGATCGTTGCGTTCGACAGGACTATCGCGATCGACACGGACGACAGCATCTATCTGGATGATTTCATCACCCAGGGAGAGAAATCCGCACAGGCAGCCGAACTGGAAAAAAGGCTGTCCGTCGTATCGCCTGAGGATATCGCGACCCTCATCTATACCTCGGGAACCACCGGGGACCCGAAAGGGGCGATCCTGACGCATTCCAACTTCTTCAACCAGTTCTATGCAATAGACGAGCGGTTCAACGTGGGGACCGATGACAGGAGCCTGTGCTTCCTGCCACTGAGCCATGCATACGAGAGGACCTGGTCGTACTACATCTTCTGGTGCGGCGCTGAAAACAATTATATATCGAACCCGAAAGATATCGTCAGCTACATGCCGGATGTAAAACCGACCTGCATGGTAAGCGTGCCGAGACTCTATGAGAAGATCTACGGGACAGTCTATGACCGGCTCGACAAGGCCCCCGAGAACAAGAAAAAGGTCTTCAACTGGGCCATCTCGGTCGGCAAGGAATATGCGTACAGGGTAAAAGACAACAAATCCATCGGTCCTGTCCTGAGACTCAAGCATGCCCTTGCAGACAAGCTTGTTCTCAGCAATATACGCGCTGTCGTGGGAGGGCCCAAGAACTTCTTCTCTGCAGGGGGTGCGCCGCTCTCACAGGAGATCGAGGAATTCTTCTTTGCTGCGGGGCTCCTGATATGCCAGGGATACGGCCTCACCGAGACCTCACCCATGATCACGTGCAACTCTCCCAAGGCCTTCAGGTTCGGCACCGTGGGCAGACCCATCAAGGGCTGCGAGGTCAAGATCGGGGAACACGGGGAGATCCTGGCCAGGGGCGGCAACATCATGAAGGGCTACTACAACAAGCCTAAAGAGACTGAAGAGGCATTCGTAGACGGCTGGTTCAGGACAGGCGATGTCGGGGTGATCGATGACGACGGGTTTGTCCGTATCACCGACCGGATCAAAGACCTCATCATCACGGCCCAGGGAAAGAACATCGCCCCCCAGCACATCGAGACCGCCATAGGCAAAGACCACTACATCGAGCAGATCGCCACCATCGGGGACAAGCGGAAATATGTCAGTGCGCTCATCGTGCCGTCCTTTGCCGCACTGGAACAGTATGCCAAGGACAACAACATCGCCTACTCATCACGCCAAGACCTGGTGAAGAAGCCCGAGATCATCGATTTCTACAACAGGCGGATCAACGAGCTCTCGACGGATCTTGCCAACTACGAGAAGATCAAGCGCTTCACCCTGATGCACCAGGAGTTCAGCCAGGAGGGCGGCGAGGTGACCCCCACCATGAAGATCAAGAGAAAGGTGGTGGCCGAGAAGTACAAGTCTGTCATCGACGATATGTACAGGGAATAGGTTTTCAAAGAAAAAACCAATAAGGCCGGTGCCGCTGATGACCTAAACGGCATCGGCCCTCTCTTCTTACCGCACCCTGTGCTCGAGCATGGGCAACGAACCCGGGCTCAGGTGAGCTTCTTTCTCTCTTCCTCGGGCAGGTCAAGACCCAGCTGGCCGCCCGGATTCATGATGTTGTTCGGATCGAAGTGGCGCTTCAGTGCCCGAAGCACCTCCATCTGCTCTCTCCCGAGGTGCTCGTCCATGAGCGGCCCCATCATGCGGCCCACGCCGTGATGATGGCTCAGCGAGCCCCCGTGTTTCACGATGCTCTCGATGACCCCCCGCTGGAACGTCCTGAACTCATCCACCTCAGAGGTCTTCATGAGGAAGATGAAGTACAGGTTCGTGCCCTGGGGATAGAAGTGCGAGGCATGGGTCATGCACATGGTGCCCGGACGGCTCTTGATGTATGCCCTCACCCCCTGGTGGAGATGGTGAAGGTTGTCCCAGGTCACGCTTGCCTCGAGCGTATCGATCTGGATGCCGAAATCCTGGAGGTCCTCGCGCATGTACGGCTCGGTGAACCGGGTTTTCTCCCACTTCTTCGAGGCATATCCGGTCAGGCAGATGGCCCCGTGGTCCCTGCAGATCTTTCGTATCTTCGCGGCCACGAGCTTCGTGTATCCGGCGTCTCCCTCTGCGGTTCCGAGACACAGGCATCGCTCCATGGGTTTGTAGCCCTTCCTGACGAGGTACCTGTCAACGAACGAGGGGATGCCGTAGAGCTTCAACCCCCGGTCCGTCTCCTCCGGGTCAGAGATCCGGTACACCGCAGGGAGGCCGAACTCGCCCTGCATGATCTCCCTGCTGGCATCCACGGCCGCCCCCCAGGTGGGAAACATGAAACTGAAGTACCGCCTGTTTTCGGGCATGAACCGGAACACCTTCATGGTCACCTCCACGAGGATGCCGAATGTCCCCTCGGAGCCCTTCATGATATCGTTGACCTTCGGCCCGGTGGCGGTCGCCGGATAATCCAGGGTCTTGAAGGAGCCGGCCGGAGTGACATACTCCTGGGAAATGACCAGGTCGCAGGCATCTCCGTAGCAGGTCGATGCCTGGCCGGAGCCCAGCGTGACCACCCAGCCCCCGACCGAGGAATATTCGAATGACTGGGGAAAGTGTCCGCACGTATATCGTCTCCGGGCGCCCAGGCTCTCGGGGGCGTGATTCAGCAGCTCCTCGTAGGCCGGACCGAACATGCCTGGTTGTACCCGCGCCGTCTGGTTTGTCTCGTTGAGCTCCAGCAGCCTGTTCATGTGCGTGCTCAAGACCAGGGAGACCCCGCCGTGTACCGGCCGGACACCGAAATTCACCGATGAACCCGCAGCAAACACGGTCAGGGGAATGCTGTTTGCGTTGCAGTAGGCAACGATCGCCGCCACGTCACCCTTGTCACGCGGATGCACCACAATGTCCGCCACCTCCCTGATGATGCCCTTCCTGAGCTCCATGAGCTCCTCGGTGGTCTTGCCGCTGGCATACTTGACCCTGCTGTAGTCGTCCGAGGCGACGTTTGACTCCCCCACGATGGCCCTGATGGCGGCGATGTGCTTTTCTTTCAATGTCACGGGTTTTTTCAGTACAAGCATTTCGTTGCCCTCGGCAGTCTTGTTCCTGAAATCATCATCGCTCATAGAGAATTCTCTCTTCATCATGGCGACCCATCCGTCGCTCGGGTGCTTGAAGGCACGAGGATCACCATACTTCACGATGGAGCGCACAGAACCTTCCTGCGGGGCAGACTCGGTCCAGTCAGGCCTGAAGTTTTTTCTCTTTTTCATGATCACCTCCTGTGACGTGATTTCACTTCCACAAACTATTCCTGCACCCCTTCTGCAGCGATGGATGACCCTGGTGAAGGTACCTTCAGCCGATCGATAACCGAGCCGATCTCCTCTTCGGTTCTCTTGTGGCTCCATTTCAATTCCTGTGCAGCTATCGCTGCCACCTTCTCCAGGACATCTTCGCCCGGGTTGCCCAGGGTGGCGATGCCGGTCCTGCGGAGCACGATATCGCCGAGCGTCCGTGCCATCTCGTCCCTGACGGCACAGGTTACCTCCGCAAGGATCTCGCCGTCGTCATTGATCGGCTCTCCAAGCGTCCTGTCCTCTTGAGCCATGCCGAGCACCTTCTCACACTCCGCCCCGTAGTTTCTTCCCAGATACTCCAGGGTGTCGCTGCTGCAATCCCGGTGCTCCCGGTGGAGCGAAGCCATGAAGTCCTGCATGTCCCTGATCTCGCACCCGCAGAGATAGCGCCGGTCGCTGATGGTCTTGCCCATGGGTTTGTTCGTCTTGTTCCAGACGAGTTCCATGACCTTTTCCGCAAGATTCCTGCTCGTGGTATATTTCCCGCCTTCCACGGTTATGAGCCCGTTCAGGCCGTCTATGGCATTGTCATAGATCTCGTACTTTCTCGAAGATTCATACGTCCCCTCTGTCTGTTCCTCCACGAGAGGACGCAGTCCGCCGTAGGTGTGGAGGACATCCCCATACTGCACGAATCCCTCGCCAAGGGTCGAGTTCACCTCGTCGATGAGTTCGGTGATGCTCTGAGCAGTCACGCGGTATTCGTCAGGGCTGCCGACGTAGTCCTTGTCCGTGGTGCCGATGAGGGTGTGTCTCCGCCAGGGGATGAGGAAGAAATGCCTGCCCGATGTGCTCATTGCACCGACAACGCAGCTGTCATCGATCTTCCTGTCCGTGATGATGTGGATGCCTTCCGATCTCCGCAGGGTGTCGCTGGTCCCTTCCGGTTTTGCCAGGCCCAGGATGATGTCAGCCCAGGGACCGCCGCAGTTGATGGTGATATCTCCCCTGATCTCGTGCATCGAGCCGTCCAGCACGTCCGTCACCGTAACCCCGGTCACGTTGTGGGCCCCATCGAAGAGAAACCCATCCACGCGCGTGTAGTTGGCCACCCGGGCCCCGAATGCCACTGCAGACTTGATGAACGCAAGGGTCAGCCGTTCCGGGAAGATGCTCATGCAGTCGTAGAAGATCGAGGCGCCGGTGAGGTCTTCCTCCCTCAGGTTCGGCTGCATGGACAGGGCCTCGGTGGTGGATACGGTCCTGTGGAGAGGGATCTTCTTGCTCTTGTCCCAGGTGGCCCCCCGGTCGTAGGACAGGATATCGTACAGGGTGAGTCCGGCCTTGACGACCCATTTGCTGTTCTTGAGCGAGGATTTGTAGTGCGTCATGAGCATGGGGAACGGGTAGACGAAATTCGGCGCGATGTCCTCGAGTATCTTCCGCTCTCTGAGTGATTCGCGCACGAGGGAGAATTCCATGTTCGCCAGGTACCTGAGCCCTCCATGGATGAGCTTGGAGGTTGCCGCAGACGTTGCCGCGGAAAAATCGCCCTTTTCCACCAGCGCGACTCGCAGTCCCCGGCTTGCCGCCTCATAGGCCACTGCGGCCCCGGTGATGCCGCCGCCGACGATGACCACATCGTAGCACTCGCCTTTGTGCTCTTCGATAAACCTCTTCATCCCATACCTCCTTGCCCAGCCTTGCCCAGCAGGGTCCCGACCACTACATCCTGTGAATACTGCATGACTTCCCGCATGACCCTGCGCGACTTCCCGGGGTTTCCCGCCTTTATGGCCCGGTACATATCCTCGTGAAATTTGAGGGAACGCCTGCGGTTCTCCTCGTCTTCGAAATAGAGATACCCGTATTCGTGCATGAATTTATTGAAGAAGTTCAGCAGTACCAGGTAGAGGATATTGTTGCTCGCCAGGGCTATGATGTGGTGCACGCGGATGTCCTTCTCCACGATGGTCATGCCCGCATCCGCGTATATGGTCTCTTCGAGCTGCCTGAGGTGTTCCTCGGTCCTGTTGAGGGCAGCCCTGCCGGCCATCTCGGGTGCAGTGACGGTCCTGAACTCCAACAGTGCCCTGATGATATCGTCGCGGTTGTCTCTGTCCAGGTGAACGAGTGCCCTGATGAGCTCGAGGCTGCCGCTCTCCAGGTAATTCCTGACATACGCGCCGTCACCGTGCCTGATCTCCACCAGATCGAGCGATTCGAGCTTGCTCAGCGCCTCGCGGATCGTGGAACGGTTTACATTGAGTCTGCCGGCAAGCTCCCGTTCCGTGGGAAGTTTCTCCCCGGGAGCCATTTCGCCCCTGGTGATGCCTGCAATGAGGATGTTCTCGATCTCTTCATGAAGCCTGGTCTTGCTGATGGGCCGGGATAAAATATGTGCCGCCATAGGTACGCCCCCTTAATTGGTCCGGTGGTCCGACCAATTTACCCATGACTTTTTTCTATCCCTCTGTCAAGAATTTTTTGAGAAATCAGGATTTGACCCCTTTTCTCTGCCTCCACACAAACATCACTCCCAGGGCGGATACCAGCGCCATGGTCATGATTAACCAGAATGCATAGGGATGATGCTGCAGCGGTATGGCCACATTCATGGAGAATGCGCTCACCACCAGGGTCGGCACCATGATGCAGATGGTGATGATGTTCAGCGTCTTCATGAGGATGTTGAGGTTGTTGCTGACAATGGAGACCCGGGCGTCCATGAGGCTCGCGAGGATGTTCGAGTAGATCTCGGCCTGACGGAAACACTGATTGTTCTCCACGATGATGTCGTCGAGGAACTCGGCTTCGTCGGTTTCAAACCCGATTTTCACAGCGCTGTTCTTGAGCTTTTCGATGACCACCCGGTTGGAATTTATGGCGTTGAGGTAGTAGACGAGGCTCTTTTCCAGGGTGAACAGGTTGATCAGATACCGGTTCTCCATGGAATCGTTGATCTTCTCCTCCAGCTCATCGCTCAGGAGATTGATGATCTTCAGGTGTTCCATGAAGTGATAGGCCGACCGGTTCAGCAGCCTCAGGAACAGCGTCCGCAGCGATTGGAGCCGATTAAAGGGTTTTCCCTCGAAGAGTTCGGTATCTTCAGAGACAACGAGCACCAGACGGTCCCGGAACAGGAACATGCCGGTGGAGACAACCCGGAAATGCAGTTGGTCGTTGCCGGAATAGCTCTTGGGTATCTTGTAAATCAAGGCGATGTGGTCGGGCTCGAACTCGAGTCGGGAGATCTCGTCCGGGTCGAGGGCGGAATTGAGGGTGTGCTCATCGATTTTGAGATCCTCCACCAGGAACCTCTTCTCTTCCGGCTCGGGGTTGACAAAGACCTGAATGCAATCGAACCCGTTGCTGCCGTTTCTGATCCTGCCCTCACATATCTGGAATTCCCTCAGCATGACCATCCTCCTGCACAGGGCGTGCCCGTGCCGGTGCCCTGAATCTCTACATTCCGGTACTGCCGGAACAGAAAAACCTGAACATACAGGTGTACATTATCATGCAGCATGATCACCTCTTCTCCCTGCCTTCCAGCCTGGAGACCGTGACCCATGCCGGTGCAGGACTAACCGAAGTATGTGAGGCGGCTTCTACTGGTACTGGTGCCGTCGTTACCCATAATGAGGCCTTGCTAGCACAAACTCTTCCCCGAGTAAAGGGCCGGCATTTCCGGGGTGAAAACGCCCGAGTTACCCCCACATGCCGGTGCACAGCCCGAAGAAAAAATGCCGTGCATTGATCCCGATGACCCGTGTCCGGTATCCCCCCTCCTGAACGACGAGGATGGGGAACCGGGATCGGCCGATGGTTCTGCCAACGCGTTCGAAGTCCCTGGCCATGAGGCTCCAGGTGCCGGTAGGATCGCCCTTGGAGGTGTCCAGGCCGAGGCAGACGATCAGGTAGGCAGGGTTGAACGACGAGATCGCCTTGAGGGCATGTTCGAGTGCCTTTAAGTATTCCTCCGGGGTTATCGTTTCCTTCAGCGGAATGTTCAGATTGAATCCGGTTCCCGAATCGGCACCCTTCTCGTCGGCAAAACCGCTGAAATACGGATAGGCAAAATGGGGATGCCCGTGAATGGATACGGTGAGGACATCGCTGCGTTCATAGAAGATCTGCTGCTGGCCGTTGCCGTGATGGTAATCGATATCCAGGATCGCTATCCTGCCGAACCGGCTCAGGTAGTTCGCCGCTATGGCTGCATTGTTGAAGTAGCAGAATCCGCCGAATGAGCGGGTCTCGGCGTGGTGCCCCGGAGGCCGTACGAGTGCATAGGCGATGCGATGTCCTTTGAGCAGCTCGTGCGCTGCAGTCAGTGAGCAGTCGACCCCTCGCTTGGCCGCAAGGAAGGCATTCTTGTTCAGCGGGGTGAATGTATCTATGCAGTAATACCCTGCCCGTACAGCCAGTTCCTTCGGGGGCCGTGCTGCATTCCTGATGGGGAACACGTACGGGTAGACGGATTTGCCGGGCTCCAGCAGCGAGCAGAGTCTCTTGAAGTACTCGATGTATTGCGCATCATGGACCTCCCTGATGACCTTCTCTGAAAAGGTCCTGGGCGGCAGCCTCTGAAAGAGCGTCGTGGATTCCAGCTCTTCCAGGATGGTCCTGATCCTGACAGGTGATTCAACATACCCCCGCTCTCGCACATGGTGGATCTCGTGCTTTTCATTCACGACCAGGGCAATCCTGGCAGATCTCCCCCTGCACGGATTCACCTGTACCGGGACTGTCCTTGCATATCGCACCGGCCGCAACAGCACCGGATCATCGCGGAAGGAGTTCACAACCATATCCATATAATATTTGCTGACCAGGTGAGCATACTTGCCCTTCAGTATGGCCCGTACGATGGTCTTCGCCTGTGCCATCTCTAGCGGCCTCCCCTGGCCGAGGTCATCGAACACGAGGTAGGGCGGATTGTCGCCGCCGGGGCTTACCGGGGTTTCGTAGAGTGTATTGACAATGGGCCGTGCACCATACTTTTCATAGAATCTCAGCCGCGCCCTGTTCTGCTTCAGTATCTCCGGGTCTTTGCAGAGCTTCGGATCATCGGGCAGACATTCAAGGAAAATCCCCATGTTGTCCATCAGGAGGACCTCGTCGCGGATATGCTCGTAGAGAATCCCGCCGATCCCCCTGCCCTCCATCAACATGCTCGAGGATATGTAGTCGAGGTAGCAGAATTTCAGCTCGGGTTCCCTGGAAAGGACGGCAAACCCCTTGACGGTGCCTTTCATATCCTCTGCCACATAGAGCATGGACTTGAACCGGTGTTTCAGGGGGTTGGTGAGCAATTCGGGGATCTTCTCTATATCGGCACTGTTCAGCCCGGGAAACCTCTCCTTCAGGATCTGCCGGACCTGGTCGAGGGCAAAGCGGTTCACCGGGAGGATGTCATCGTAGATTCTCCTGATTCTGAACATGATGGATTCTTTCACGAGAGCCCTGGAGAATGCAACAGCAAACTGTACTGAGAGAGAGCTCAATCCTTTCCGGGCCATCGCTGCCGCTCGCAGCCTTCAAGAGACCTCAATAGATTTGACTCCTGGAAAAGCATATGCTTAAATCGGATGCAGAAGAGGCAATTTCAGCAGCGCTGCCTTGTTATCGTCCCCACGAAGGCTCTCAGCTAAGATCCGCATCTCCCTGTGATATCTGGTTTTTTTTTGCTTTCGCAGGAAGGGCGTTTGTTCACAGGCACCGGGTTCTGCCATCGGCGGTAAGTGAATTCTGATGGTACTGCGCATGAGCATGCCTTGATTCTTGTGCCCTCAAGCACGGCAGGGATGTGATTCGCAGTTCCATTCATTACATGACCGAGGAGGATAGCCATGAGAAAAGGAGTTTTGTTATTTGCCTGTTTCTGTTCCCTCTTAGTACTTTCCGCCCCCTGTTTCGCCCAGGACAAGACCTTCCGCATAGAGACCCTGCAGGTCACGGCCATTGAACCTTACCAGAATTCTTACGACAGCTTCCTCAAGGCCCTGGAAGAAGGCGGCCTGGTCCAGGGGGTGAACCTCGAGATCAAGCGTACGGTCATTGATTTCGATGTGGAGAAGGCCGGGTTGTGGAAAAAGGTGCTCGTCCTCATGCGGATCAAGAGCGAGGCCTCCCGCATTGCCAGGGAAAAACCCGACCTGGTCCTCACCATCGGCACGCCGGCCACGAAGTACGCCAGGGACAGGATCATAGCCGCCGGCATCCCCCTCGTATTCACTGCAGTTGCCATACCCACCGCGGCCGGATGCACATCGTTGACAGAGGCAGGCAAAGGATTCACCGGCTCGACCCTGTACATGAACATGCTCGACACCCTCAAGATCGTGCGGCTGGCATTCCCGGCCATCAAGACCGTCGGCATCGTCCACAGCGATGACGAGAACGGCATCGCCCACATGGAAGAGGTCAGGGAATACGGTCCGTCGGTTGGCCTGACCGTCATCTCGAGGGAGGTGAACAAGAGCGACCACATCACCCCGGCTGTTCAGGAGCTCATAGACCAGGGCGCCCAGGCCTTTGCCATACCGCTCGACACCTACTATGGCCTGAGAAATTACGAGGCCTGCTATGAACTCATCGAGCTTGCCAATGCCAGGAAGATCCCGGGCATCAGCCTGGTCCTCATGAAGTTTCCCGGTGCCATCCTGTATGTCGGGTCCGATTTCGGGCTCATCGGCGCGCTTTCCGCTACGCAGGCCCTGAAAATCCTGAAAGACGGTGCAGACCCCGGGACACTCCCGATCCTCAAGCAGGAAGAGCTCAAGATCCTTGTGGACACCTCTCAGATGAACAAACTCGGGATCCAGCTGCCCATGGAGATCCTGCAGATCGCCCAGTCGGTGGAGTAACGTGACCTTCCTGCACTGAATCGGCATCCGGTGCAGGCAGACACATGGATCACGGTGCTTGCAAAAGGAACGTGCGGCAGGAACGATGAGTGCCCCTGCCGCACATATGCTGCTGATTAACTGATTACGGTCTTCGGCAAACGCCTACACCTTCGCGGCGGCACTCTGGCCGGCAATCCGTCCGAACACGAGGCAGTCGAGCACGGCACAGCTGCCGAGGCGGACAGCGCCGTGGATACCGCCGGTAATCTCACCGGCGGCATAGAGCCCGGGAATCGGCTTGCGGTCGAGCCCGATGACCTGCGCCTTTTCATTGATCTGGATGCCGCCCATGGTGTGGTGCACCTTGGGCCAGGCACGGCAGGCATAGAACGGCGGCGTTTCCATGGGCTTGGAGTCGGTCTGCATGTACTTGCCGAACTCCTCATCATTGCCCTGTTTGACGTATTTGCTGTAATTGTTCACGGTTTCCTTCAGAGCATCCACGGGGATCCCGTACTCTTTTGCCAGCGCCTCGAGGGTGTCGAATTTCTTGACCACGCCCTTCTCAATGGTCTTCTCCAGGACGGAGACACGCTTGACGCCCTCGCTGTCGGCGATGCAGATGGCGGGTTGGCCTGTCCGGATGATCGCATCGGCGCGCATCTTGCGGTCGGCCAGCTCATTGATGAAGCGCTTGCCTGTCTTGGGGTTCACCATCACGCCATACACGAATGCACCCATGGCGTTGAAGACATAGCCGATGCCCATGCCCTTCTCGTCCGGGCTGGTCCAGGGGCCGAGCTGGATCCAGGAGATCTGCACGGGGGTTGCGCCGGCACGCAGGGCCTCCATGAGGAGCTCGCCGGTTGCACCGGGCTGATTGGTGGAATCCACGTCTTCGGTCAGCTTGGGGTCCTGCAGGGTCCTGAAGTAGATATCCCTGCTGAAACCGCCCGAGGCGAGCACAAGACCCTTCCTGGCTTTCAGATACTTGACGGTACCGCTGTTTTCATCCGGGAACTTGTATCCTTCCCTGATCTTCACGCCGACGACCTTGCCGTCCTTGTCCTGGATGATGGCCGAGACATAGGTCTTGGTCCTGATGTTCACGCCCATGCTCTTGAGTTTTTCCACCTCCTTCATCACGATGGCCGAACCGCTGCCGTTCGAGGCGGAATAGCTGCGGGGCACGGAGTGTCCGCCCAGGTGAGTGACGCGCTCCTTGTATTCCACGCCGATGGACTCGGTCCACTCTGCCGCCTCGCGAGACTTCTCGGCAATCATCCGGGCCAGTGTGGGATGATTCATGTACAGGCCGGCCTTCATCATATCTTCCAGCAACAGCTCGGGTGTATCCTTGATGCCCTCGGCCTCCTGTTTGGGTGATCCTGCCACGGCAAAGACGCCGCCGTTGATGATGGAGTTTCCGCCGTACATCGGCATCTTCTCGAGGACCGCTACCGACGCACCTGCCTGCTTCGCCTCGATGGCCGCTGCCAGGCCGGCAAAGCCGCTGCCGATTACCACCACATCGACCTCTTCGTCCCACTTCTTCGGCATATCCGCGCCAAAGACCTTCGCGGGCGCGGCAAACAATCCCCCGGCAGCTACACCGGCTACTGCAATCCCTCCTGTGGTCTTGAGAAAATCACGCCTGTTCAGTTTCTTTTCGCTACCCTTCTTCTTTTCATCCATGGTCGATCTCCTTTAGGATTTTTGGATTTATCTGGAATGGTGCATTTATAGACGCAGCATTGCACTTAGGGCGCGAGGGAACATCAACAGTTCCGTGTTGTTCCCTGGTGAGTGTTTCCAACATGTCTCCCATAATTTTACACTCTTTTTACTTTTATAAATCATGGAACGGAAACGGAAGTATGTAGGCTTATCACTGATAAGATTATCAGAGTATCGCTATTTGAGTGTAAGCCGGTATTCCTTCGCCATCGGGGATCATCGGTGTGAAACGAACCAGGGACGAGCACCTGCGTGCTATCGGGACACACAGCGCCGGTAAGGGAAGTACTGTTATCGTGAAGGATTTGTATATCTCATAAGAATAGCTTCCGGTGATCTTTCCGGGAGGCATGATTCGGCAGGCCCGTGAACGGTGGAGCCTCACGGGCCTGCCGTGTTCTACATCCGAGAGTTAACCGGATCTATGCCCAGGGTTTCTGAGCGGCTGCATTCTTCCCGGCGATACGCCCGAAGACCAGGCAGTCCACCACGGCAACGCTCCCCAACCGGACCGCGCCATGGACACCACCAGCCACCTCGCCGGCTGCAAAGAGGCCTGCAACAGGCTTCTCGTCGAGCCCTATCACCTCGGCATTCTTGTTGATCTGTATTCCGCCCATGGTGTGATGGGCCTTAGGCCAGAGTCTCATCGCATAGAAGGGAGCCTTGACCATAGGCTTGGCATCCTTCTGCAGGTAGCGGCCGAATTCCTTGTCCGTGCCTGCCTCGAGATAGGAGTTGTACTTGTCGACACTTTCCTTCAGGGCCGCAAACGGGATATTGTGATCTTTGGCCAGTGCCTCAAGGGAGTCGTATTTCTTGACAACCCCCCGGTCGAGGACTTTCTCCAACAGGCCCGGAGGACCTCCTGCCTTGTGGGCGCCTTCATCATCCGCGATCCCGATGGCCGGATGGCCGGTCCTGATGATGGCATCCGCCCGGATCTTGCGGTCTGCCAGCTCGCTGATGAACCGTTTACCGGTGTCCGGGTCCACCATGATGCCGTAGGTGAACACCGCGCCGGTTGCGAAGTGGGGGCCGATGCCGAAGCCCTTCTCATCGGGGCTCGCCCAGGGGCCGAGCTGGATCCATGAGATCTGAACAGGGGTAGCGCCGATCCTCAGTGCCTCTTTGAGCGCCTCGGCAGTGGCACCTGGCTGGTTGGTGGATTCCACCTTTGCGATCAGCTTGGGGTCCTGGATCATCCGGAAGGCCACGTCATTGGAGAACCCGCCGGAGGCCATCACCACGGCCTTTTTGGCCTTGATGGTCCTGACCGTCCCGCTCTTTTCATCCGGGAACTTGTATCCTTCCCGCACCTGGACGCCGATAACCCTGCCGTCCTTGCCCTGGAAGAGTTTCTCGAGGTAGGTACCGGTCGAGACCTTGACACCCAGTTCCTTGAGCTTGGCCATCTCCTTGTTGACGATCTCCGAACCGCTGTAGATAGAGGTGGGGCAGCTTCGGGCAACCGTGTGACCGCCCATGTGGAGCATGCCGGCGAATTTCACCCCGAGATGATCCTTGCACCAGTTGTACGCATCCCTGGACTGATAGGCCACCATACCGGCAAGCTCGGGATGATTCATATACAGACCCGCCTTCATCATGTCCTCCAGCATGAGGTCCGGGCTGTCCTGTATGCCCTTCTGCTCCTGGAGATCGGAACCGGCTACTGCCATGACGCCGCCGTTGATGATCGAGTTTCCGCCATAGGTGCGCATCTTCTCGAGAACAACCACTGATGCGCCTGCTTCGCTGGCCTCGATTGCAGCAGCCATGCCGGCAAAACCGCTGCCCACGACAACGACATCTGTCTCGTCGTCCCATTTCTTGGGAGGTTCAGCTGCGTCTGCCTGTCCCGGACCCATGAGAATCCCCGATGCCGCTACTCCTGCAAGTGCCGTAGCAGAACCGGTGGCCTTGATGAAATCACGTCTCGAGAGTTTTCTTGCCTTTTCCTTCTTTTTTTCATCCATAATAAATCTCCTTTCAGGGTTCTAAATGGTTGCGGGGTTCGTAGCTGCAAGGACCCTTTATCCTGGCACGCCTGGTACGGGGTGTAGGATGTGCACCAGCTCTCGGTGCGTCACCACGAAAGAGACAATACCCACGGTATTCCCGATCGTTGCGTAGAGGTATTTGGTGGAAGATACGTCCATGACAGACATTCTTCTCAGAAGCAATTCCTGGACGGACTGTAGCGTTCACATTCATGATGTATACAGGAAAGAGTCACTGTGTCAACAATAGCAGAACAAGCCAGGCCAACAGACCTATGGCCGACTAGCCATCCCGGCCTGTACGGTTCACATCACCCGATACACCGGCCTGTCTCTTGATGGCGTATACCTCAAGCCCGGTCACACAGATGCTCAACCAGAAGAACCCACTGATCAACAGCCACGAAGGGATCTCCGGTGAATATATCCTCGGTTATTCCCCCGAAGATCCGGAAAAAAACCACGCTCACGCTCAGCCCCACCGTAAGATGCAGGCCCAGATACGACCTAGGGGAGAGTCTCTGTACGATAAATTCGACTGCAACAGGATGCCTGTGCTGAAATTTCCTCACAAAGGGTTCCGATGCAAGGCCCTCGAACCAGGCAGAGATGTCCTCCCGGCGGGCGTTCAACCTCCTGTAGAGATAGCCGAAGCCGGCTGTCACCGCGACCATGAACAGGACAAACACCCCTGCCCTGCCCGACCACTTCTCGATGAGCTGCCAGCTCTGGCCGAAGGTATAGCCCAGGACAGTGAAGCAGACGGCCCAGAGTATGCCGCCAGCGGCGTTGTACATGATGAATTTTCCATACGGCATGGCAGACATGCCGGCGGCGAAAGGGGCCGTGGCGAGGAGAGAAAGCCCGCCAGGATCACGATGCTTTCTCCCGGCACGATCAACCCCATGAAGGCAGAACTCTCGAGAAAGGCAGCCAGAAATATTACCAGATACCCCCAGTGCCCCAGGAGACTCACTTTGGCAGAAAGTTGCTCCAGCATGGATCACCGCACAAAAATGTTCCAGGCGATCCATCGACTCTTGGACCACATTCCATATACAGCAAGTATACCATTTTAACCCTTGTAACGCACGGCCCGATCCTTTATATTCCACCGGATACTACCCATAGAGTTCTGTATAACATACGGCACAGCATCATGAAGGGAGCAACTTCGAGCCATGGCCTCTCCTGCGGATAACGCCTCATCGAAAGGACGTGCGTCATTCAATGCGCACATCGTCCCGATCCTCTTCATCACCTCGATCTTCTTCCTGAACTTCATCGCCAGGATCATTCCCGCCCCGCTGCTTCCCCCGATCGAGAGCGACCTCGGCATCGGCCACGGCCAGGCCGGCTCCCTGTTCCTCATAATTTCCGCGGGATACTTCATCACGCTTATGGGATCAGGGTTCTTCTCGTGCCGGTTGACCCACAGGAAAACGATCACCCTCTCGGCCACAGCCCTCGGGCTGGCACTCATCGCCACATCGTTCAGCACGAGCCTGTGGACCATCCGGGCTGGACTCCTCCTGACCGGCATGGCATCAGGCCTCTACCTGCCCTCCGGCATCGCCACCATAACCTCGCTCGTCGACCCGCGCGACTGGGGCAAGGCCATTGCCATCCATGAACTGGCCCCGAACCTCAGCTTCATTGCCGCACCGCTCATCGCGGAAGTCCTCCTCCTGTTCCTCCCCTGGCGGGGGGTATTCTTTCTCATCGGTCTGTGCTCCCTGGTTGCCGGATGCGTCTTTGCCCGTTTCGGACGCGGCGGTGAATTCGCCGGACAGGCCCCAAGCTTCGCATCGCTGAGCATCCTCTTGAGAGAACCTTCCTTCTGGATCATGCTCATCCTGATCAGCCTCGGCATCAGCGTGACGCTCGGTATCTATACCATGCTGCCCCTGTACCTCGTGAGCGAACACGATATATCGCGCAGCCTTGCAAACACCGTGGTATCCCTTTCGAGGATCTCCTGCATCGCCATGGCCTTTGTGGGCGGATGGGCAACGGACCGGTTCGGTCCCAAGCGCTCCATGGAGGCCATCCTTGTGCTGAGCGGATGCATGACCCTGCTTCTCGGGAACATCACCGGCCCTGGTCTTATACCGGCCGTCTTTCTGCAGCCGCTCATCGGGGCGTGTTTTTTCCCCGCCGGCATCGCGGCCCTCTCTTCCATCGGACCAGCCAGTGTACGCAACGTAACGATCTCGCTGACCATCCCATTCTCCTTTTTCCTTGGTGCAGGGATGATTCCGGCCGGCATCGGCATGGTGGGTGAGGCCGGGTCTTTTGGCCTGGGGATTTCCTTGGTGGGTGGGCTTACCATCCTGGGCGCCCTCCTGTGCCCCTTCCTGCGCATCGAGAGGTAACACGGGAATCAGCCCCCGCAGAAACAAAGGCACGACATCGGGTATGAATCATTGATTTTACCCGTAATTTCATAGGCTAGCAGGGCCCTGTACAAATAAATGCTTGCATTTTGGGAATTTATAACGTAGTAAAGGTGACACTATTCGAAGATGAAAACAAATCAAAGACAAAGGATCTCAGGGTATACCAGGAAAAATAATCGCATCCCACATCAGCATGCCGCAAATACTTAAAACACCACCTGAGAGTGAATCACATGAATTTTAGCGAACTCGGACTCGACAGCGCCCTCCTGAAGGGAATCCATGAAACCGGCTACACGACCTGTACACAAGTTCAGGAAGCCACTTTTACCCACACCCTCAAAGGCAAGGATGTCTGCGTTCAGTCGCAGACAGGAACAGGAAAGACAGCGGCGTTCCTCGTCTCGCTCTTTCACCTTATTACCTCCAGGGCACAGGGACAAAAGAGAGAATCGGCCCTGATCGTCACCCCTACCCGGGAGCTTGCCTCGCAGATAGAGCAAGAGGCCCAGCAGCTGGGCAGGTATATGAATCTCACCATCGGCACATTTTATGGCGGGGTGGGCTATAAGCTTCAGGAGCAGCTCCTGAAACAGGGGGTGGACATCATGATCGGCACCCCGGGCAGGCTGCTGGACCTCAGCGGAAGCGGCAAGCTCAATCTCTCCAAGACCACCTACCTGGTCATCGACGAGGCTGACCGGCTTCTGGATATGGGGTTCCTCCCCGATCTGCGCAAGATATTTCGCAAGATGCCTCCCTATTCCAAGCGGCTCACCATGCTCTTCAGCGCAACCCTGAGCTACCGCGCGCGGGAGCTTGCCTGGGAACACATGAACAATCCCGTGGAGGTAGAGATAGCTCCCCAGCAGGTCACCGTGGAAAATGTCTCGCAGGTGCTCTACCACGTGAGCGTCGAAGAGAAGATGAACCTGCTGCTGGGAATCCTGAAGAAAGAGGACCCCAAAAACGCCCTGATCTTTGCCAATACCAAGCAGGCCACCTATGAAGTGGCATGCAGGCTGAAGGCAAACGGCTATGACACGAATTATATCATCGGCGACCTCCCCCAGAATAGACGGCTCGAGGTCATCGAGGACCTCAAATCGGTAAAAGTCCGGTTTCTCGTCGCGACCAACGTTGCGGCACGGGGGCTCCATGTCGATGATCTTGAAATCGTGATCAACTATGACGTACCCGAAGACCCTGAGGATTATGTCCACCGGATCGGACGAACTGCACGGGCGGGAAAAACAGGCAAGGCAATCACCCTGGCCTGTGAGCAGTATGCCTATGGCCTGGAGGGGATCGAGAAGTTCACCCAGCAGAAGATCCCGGTCGAATGGGCGGACGACGCCCTCTTCGTCGAGGATGCGAGCGCCGGCAAGCGTTTTCGCCTGGATCGTGACACAAAATTCTTCACGAGAAAACCCCTGCCCGGAAAACCGCTGTCATCCCGAAAGACTGCAAGTCCGAAACCCCACAGAAAACGTACCGAGGCCATGCCTGCCAAGGCTGCACCGGCCAAGGCAGCCAGGACCACAGCAGCAGCACCAGCCAAGCCCAAGGCAGCACGGGCCAAGATAGCACCGCCCAAGGGAAATACCCCCGAGGACCGCCTGGCATACTATGCCCGCAAATACGGGGACACCTTCCACGCCAGCTGACAAGCCCCGGTCCTGAGCCGGCAGAAACCGGCCTCTACTTCCCCCTGGTGCCTGCAAGATCCATCTGCCGTTCATGGACCTGTTCCACCAGGTCACTCATCCGGTCCCTGCCGGAGAAATCCAGAAGATCGGCTATTGCACCCAGTGCCGAATGGATCATGACCGCTGACGGTGCCACCAAATATGGGGTGACCATGTAAGGGGTGGCAAGTCCCGCGGAAAACTCCAGTCCCTCCATGCATTCCTCGGGCAGGACACAGTCCGATCTGATAATCTTCCCGTCCGGATCAAGCGGGACGATACAGTAGGAACCCTCGGGCGGCAGCTTTGCAAGAGACACCTTGTACTCACCTTCGTGCTGCATACCGTTGCGGTGCAGGAGCAGGGTATATTCCCCGGTCGATTCCAGTTCGTGATCAAGGACCCGGTAACACTCGCACGGCCCTTCGTCAAAGGCCTCACATTCCGTGCTGTCGGGTGGATAGAGATAGATTTCCGGAGGTGCCTCTCCTTCCTGAACCGCATCCGATATCACCACCCGGGTGCCTTCCTCACCATAAAACATCCATACATCCACAGAGAACACGTTGCCTGTCTGATTATCTCCCGATTCCAGCACCCCCCTGTGTTCATACGGGGGAACAGCAGCACATCCGAAAAACACGGCCGTCCCGATACAGGAACAGAAAAGGGCTATTCGCAGAGTAGACGAGATCATAGCATCCTCCTTTCCCGGCTCAGGCCGGAGTAGAGCCATCCCGGCTCCTGATGGAGGGCCTTCTCCATCGTGGGAGGAATTGTAGCTGCAGGCGATTACACATCGGGCACGGATTAGAAAGCATACGAACACAACCATTCACAGGCGAAGTCCCCACACGCAGGAGGACCTCTCATCCCAGGCATTTTCGCTTACTTGACAGGTGAAAACAGCTTACTGGAAGGACAACCCTCTGCGGGATCCGGGTCATCCGACAGAAAGGCATGACGCTTGAGGCTTAAGGCGAACGGATTATCTGCAGGTCCGGGGTTACGTGGACAAACAAGGGGGATTACACGTTTCTTACAGAACACTCATACCAGCTCTTTTGCGATATGGTCCGGGCAGGCAGGCATCCATGAAACCCGGGCAATCTGTCCCAGCCGGTCCTCTGCTGCACTGATGAACCAGGGTGGTCGACCGACCGCCGGCATAGTCCTGGTGACCGGAGCCGCCCGTTGTTACAGATCGATTACAGATCAGCCGGGATCCGTCCTGTTTCTGCCTGCACCATCATGAATACCCCTGGTTGCCCCGGAGCCTGTTTACCCCTATTATTACTGTGATCATATGAGATTCTCCAATGATGCACCTTTTATGAAAAGGAGGCTGCCATGAACTGGACGAAACAGAGGCCGAACGAACCAGGTTTCTACTGGTTGCTGGAATACGACAACGAGGGAAGTCCGCAGACCGGGGTGGTGAAACTCGCAAAGATGCCCGAGGACATCAAAGAGATCGCTTCGCTCATGGGGCTGGACAACATCGGGGATACCGAACAGTATAAAGGCAAACTGCTGGTTTTCTGTACGGGTGATGCCTGCGCCCGCATCGCTGAAGACCCCGACTTTACAGACATCTACTGGTACGGCCCCCTGGAGGCGCCGGAACTGCCCATGCAATAGAGCCACCGGCCAAGGATCAGGCCCGAGGACAGCATGCAATGAGGGTGCAGAAAAAAATATCCGCGGCATTGCAGTATGGGGCCGTTACCGGTGCCATATCGCTGATCCCCTCCCTGCCCTGCCGTGCAGCCACAGCCTTGGGCAGATCCCTGGGCATGCTCGCCTGGCTGTGTGTCCCCCTGCACCGGCGTATTGCCGAAATGCAGATTCGTTCAGCCCTGGGAGACGCGGACGAGCGGAGCATGGCCCGCAGGGTGTTCATGCACTGCGGACACGGTACGGGTTCACCATGCTCCCCCCCAAGGGCGGCATGGTGAACCTGCTCACCGATGAACTCAGGAAAGGCCGCATCATGGCCATTGTCATCGATCAGCGCGGAAAACGCGAAAACAGGCTGTTCTGCAATGTCTTCGGCAAGCCAGCACCCACGAGTCCCGCCCCGGCCCTGATCGCCCTGCGGGGAGATGCACTGGTCATACCGGTATCGGCAGTAAAGCGCGGCGAGAAGTATATCTTCCGGTTTGACGAACTGATCGACAGCAGGCACTTCGGTGATGATCATAAACAGATCGAGCATCTTCGTGACGGCCGGCGTTCGGCAGCAGTTCGGGAGAGGTCCCGGTGTACCCCTTGTTTGATTTTTTCTTCCAGCTGTAGTATATTGCACCGGATTAATTGATTTCATGGTATTGAACACATAAAGACACCCCACAAACCGTGTCTGTCCATTTTTTTCTTTTGGTTATCCATTGAACGTAATGCGAAAAACCCATACCGGAGGCACGCTATGACCACTCAACCCGGTACTGATCGGACCGGCCTCACCTTACAGGAACTGCAGCACGTTCTCGCCAGGTATGGCACCTCAGATCCGAAAAAGGCCCTCTGGCAGCTCTTCGATACCTTCATCCCCTATCTGGCGTTGTGGATTCTCATGGTCCTTACCGTTCATCACGGCTATTCATACTGGATCACTTTGGCGATGGCCGTGGTAGCGGCGGCCCTGCTGGTACGCATTTTCATCTTCTTTCACGACTGCTGCCACGGTTCTTTCTTTGCCTCTCAACGTGCCAACAGGGTACTCGGGTATGTCAGCGGCATACTGACCTTTACCTCGTTCGAAAAATGGCGGCGTTCGCACCTCGTTCATCACGCCACGGCAGGAGATCTCGATCGCCGGGGTGTCGGCGATGTCTGGACCATGACGGTGGAAGAATACCGGTCAGCCCCTGCACTGAGACGCCTCGCCTACCGGCTCTATCGCAACCCCTTCGTCATGTTCGGCCTGGGCCCGGCATATGTATTCCTCATTGAACAGAGATTTTCTCGAAAGGGTGCGGAGAGGGGTGAGCGCGCCAGCGTTCTTTTTACCAATCTCGCCATAGGGGCTATCATTGTGGCGGCCAGCATGACGATCGGTCTACGGACCTACCTCCTGATTCAACTGCCCGTCATGCTCATTGCGGGGGTCATCGGCCTGTGGATGTTCTATATCCAGCACCAGTTCGAGGGCGTGTACTGGGCCCGCCACGACTTCCGTGATCCCATGAAGGTGGCGCTGGCAGGCAGCTCGTATTACCGCTTACCCACAGTGCTCCAGTGGTTCACCGGCAACATCGGACTGCATCATATTCACCACATTCGGCCGCGTATTCCGAACTATCATCTGCAGCAGGTCTATGACGAAGTACAGGCGGTGCAGTCAGTACAACCGATGTCCATGCGGAACAGTCTCAAGTCCCTCAGGATGAATCTCTGGGATGAAAACTCTCAGCAACTGGTGAGCTTCGGATCATTGAGGCCGGCTGCCTAGCATGAGTTCTCATACGAGAAGATGACCCGGGCACCTTGAACCTGTACCAGGTGCCCGGGATCTCGAGTTCGATCTCTATTTCATGGCCGCCCTGGCCGCGATGAGGAGCGGGTCCCACACCGGTGAGAATGGTGGGGCATAGGCCGTATCGAGGGTATAGAGCTCGTCGAGCCGCATGGCCTGGGTAACCGCGGTAACCAGCGTGTTGATCCTCAGGGCAGAGCCTTCCCCGCCGATGATCTGGCCGCCGACGATGACCTTGGAATCGTCCTCATAGAAGAGCTTCACCCACAGGTCAGATGCCCCGGGAAAATACCCGGGGAGGTTCCTGGCCTTGATCTTCACGGAACTGATGTGCCGCAGGTCGTACCGCTCGATATCGGAAGAGCCGATACCGGTCTTGGCCACCTCCAGATCGAAGACCCTGGTCACTGCCGTGCCGATAATACCCGGGAACGGCTTGGGTTTTCCCCCGGTGATCTCGGCGACGATATTCTCTCCGCACATCTTTCCCTGCCGGTTGGCAGTCAGTCCGAGCGGGATGTACACACTCTCGCACAGCAGCCGGTGATACACCGTGCTGCAGTCGCCCGAGGCATAGATGTCGGGGTCCGAGGTCCTGAGGTAGCGGTCAACCTTGATGCCCTTGCGGGGGCCGAGCTCGAGGCCTGCCTGAAGAGCGATCTCGCTCCTGGGAGAGACACCGATACTCACCAGTACGCAGTCGGCTTTTACTGAAGTGCCGTCATCGAGGAGCACGGCCCTGACCCTGCCGTCCCCCTCGAGACCGACCACCCTTTTCGAGGTGATGATCTCCACCCCGTTCTGTTTCATGCCGCCGGCCACGATCTCACTCATGTCCTCATCCATGATGGTCATGATGCGCGGCAGCGCCTCCACCACCACGACCTCCATACCGACTCTCCTGAAGGACTCAGTGACCTCGACCCCGATGTACCCCCCGCCGATGATCACCCCTTTCTTCGGCCTGGCGGTCTCGATGAATTTCTTGAGATCGATGCCGTCCTGGAACTCCTTCATGGGAAAAACGCCTTCGAGGTCAATGCCCGGGATAGGCGGCATGATCGCCCGGGCACCGGTGGCAATCACGAGCTTCGCATACTCCTGTTCGAAAGTTCTGCCGTCCTCGAGATTTTTTATTGTAACGGTCTTTTCCACGCGGTTGATCTGCATTCCCTCGTGACGGGTCCTGAGGTCGATCCCCCGCTTATGGATCGCATCGTCAGGATGCAGTGCAATCAGTTCTTCCTGGTTCTGTATCTGACCAGATACATAGTATGGCACGCCTCAGGCGCCATAGGAGATGTAGGCCTCTTTTCCGAATACAATGACCTCCTGTTCGGGAAGTGAACGCTTGATGGTGCTTGCAGCACTCATCCCCGCGGCAACGGCCCCCAAGATGACAACAGGCTTCATAGGCTGTACCCTCCTTGCTCGTGACATTGTCTATATTTGATTATAAGGAATATTAAGCCGTTGTCCAGTGCAGGCACGGGCATGTCACCCCTTTTCTGCTGCTCTACCCCTTGTGCCTCAGAGGAAAAAGAGGTAGAGCAACCATGTCGTTCCCGGTATAATATCTCCCCGGGTAAGCGAACAAACCGGAGGTATGTGATCATGACATCGAGACTACGGAGATTTCTTGCAGCAGGGGTTCTTATCACCTTCCTGGTGAGCCTGACCTCCTGCGGATACTTTCTCTACCCCGAGAGGCGCGGACAGACAAAGGGGGAAATAGACCTCCCGATACTGCTTCTCGACGGTTCTTCTCTCCTGTTCGCAGCAGTCACCGGGGCTGCCGTCATTGCGGTTGCCGGGGTCGTTGCCCTTGCCGTGGACTTTACCTCAGGCTGCATCTATCTGCCCGGGAAAGGCAAGAAGGCAGGCGTTGAAGTTGTGCCCTTCGACAATACCCGTCCGCTGGCACAGGCAGACCTGGAATCGATCCTCTCGGGCTATACGGGATCTCCCGTGCACCTCGAACCAGGCTCGATAACTCTCTTGAGAATCGGCAAGATCGACCCGGACAATATCGGGGAGCTGCTCAGCGTGGTGGGTGATAACCCCGGAAACAGTGCCCGACTCTAGAGGGCAACCTGACCCTCGCCCCGGAAGCGGGAATTGCCCGGTTCCGGGGTGTCCCTGTACCTCAAAGGCATGCACCCAACGGCCCGGGTACGCCTTCAGGCTGACGTCCGCCTGCACCGCGCAGGGGCGACTTCATCCTGCTCAGGCCCGGTCCGTCACAGCCTCTGTCCCGGGCACTGTCAGCCAGGCTGTTCGTTCATTCTACGACAATGACATCGACGCCGGTTTCCTGCCTGAGTCTCTCGGCGTGCTTCTCCACCTCTCCGTTGAGGAGGAATCTCTCGAAGAACGTCCTCTGTTCGTGACCGATCACCAGAAGATCTGCCCCTTCTTCGAGAATGAACTCCCGGATGACGATATATACCCTGCCCCTGCGGGTCGTGGTACGGGCATCGACACCGAGAACATTGGCGATCTCGAGCGCATACTGGAGACAGTGATCCCCGAAATGGAGCAGCGCATCCTCTGCATGGTGCGGCCTCGAGGAGACGGTGATGCCCTTGAGAAACGTGCTGTCCACAACATTGAGGTAAATGAGCTCTGCACCGTGTTCCTTCGCGAGGTGGGCAGCCCTGGCTGCTGCCCGGGCCGAGGCCTCGGAACAGGTGACGCCGCATACGATCTTATTATATCCCATGGTTACTCCTTTCGGGTCTCAATCCCTCCCGTATCACCGGATCAGTAACAGCCATGCCGAAGAAAGCGCTATGGAAATCAGCATGGGTACGAACGCGATCCTGAGATAATTCATGAACGAGATGTGGTATCCGGCCCGCTCGGCCATTCCCACGGTCACCACGTTGGCACTGGCGCCGATCATGGTGCCGTTGCCCCCCAGACAGGCGCCCAGGGCGAGCGCCCACCAGAGTATCCCGGTCTCGGCACCGGGGATGACCTCGGTAAGATATGCCACGATCGGCAGCATGGTTGCCGTGAAGGGGATATTGTCCACGATGGCCGATGCCAGGGCCGAGACCCACAGGATAATCAGGATGGCCATCACGATCGATCCGCTGGACATACGGTTGACCCAGTCGGCGATGATCTGGATCAGGCCGGTCTGCTCGGCACCCGCAACCACGATGAAGAGCATCATGAAGAAGATGAGCGTGGGCCATTCGATCTCGTGTTCGAGCATCTCCACGATGTCAATCCTGCTGACCACCAGCAGGACCCCTGCAAAGGTCATGGCCGCGATGCACGGTTCCATACCCAGGATGCCGTGCAGGATGAAAAACATGATGGTGAGCGCCAGGATTATTACCGAAGAAAACAGGAGCCTGCCGTTGGTGATCCGGTATTCCGCCCTGAGGTGCGCCAGGGTCTGCTTCACCTGATCTGGGCTTGTCTGAGCCCGTCCATACTCCTTCTTGTACCAGAGGAAGAAATACCCCATACTCACCACCAGGACCATGAGACAGACCGGTCCGAGCATACGGGCAAAGTCCATGAAGCTCAGGTTGGCATAGGAACCGATCATGATGTTGGGAGGGTCACCGATGAGGGTGGCCGTCCCGCCGACATTGGAGGCAAACACCTCGGGCATGAGCAGTGCGACCGGATTGATCTTCAGGGTCATGGCAATCTCGATGGTGACCGGGATCATGAGGAGCATGGTCGTCACGTTGTCCAGGAATGCAGAACACAGGGCGGTGACCCCCATGAGGATGATGCTCAGCACAAAGATATTACCCCTGGCCAGCTCATAGGATTTATAGGAGAGCCACTGGAACACCCCGGTCTTCTTCAGTACACCCACGATAATCATCATGCCCATGAGCAGGGCGATCACGTTGAAATCAATGGCATCGATGGCATCATCGAAGGAGAGGATAAAATAGTCCGGGAAAAAGGTCCCGGCGGTGTAGGAAAGGAACAGGATGAATGCTGCACCCAGGAGGGCTGCAAGGGTCCGGTGCATCAGCTCCAGGGCGATAATCACATACACGAGCAGCAGAACAGCGCTGGCGATCCAGAAGGCAGGTGTGATGGCCCGGGTGAGTTCCACATACGAGTAGGCAAGGTATTCTCCCTGATCGCTGCTGCAGGCCTCATCCCTCAACAGTGGCTGTATCTCGATCGGGCCGGTCGTTAGATAGGACGGCTTGCTCACCCGTATCTCCATAACGGCCTCTGCCAGGGTTCCTTCCGGGAACGTCAGATCCGCCTCGTAGGTGCCTTCGTCGGAGCTGCGAATCTCGTCTCCGGTTTCAACAATCTCCCCGTTGAGGAAGACCTCAATGCGTGCATCCCTTAAACTCTTGCCCTGGGGATTCGTTACCTTTCCGGCCAGGGCAAGATGATCTCCCGGTACAGTTTCAGCACACAGGTGGGTGGGAACAAGCACGAAAATCATTGCAGAAATGACGCACATGACCAGGTTCCTGTTCATAGATGTCCTTCTCTCTGATGTTTTGTCCGTTTCCAGTCAGGCAATTGGCTTCTATACCCGGCACCAGGCAAAATCAACTGGTATTTATATCTTTAAAATCATTGCATTATGCAGATGTCCCCCCTGATCTGATTGCGACATGATCAAGCTAAAACTGTTCTTCCACGAAGATGCCCATTGAAAATGGCCTGCCCTCTGGTTACTATATAACACAAGGTAATCCTTGATGAATGAACATCCTTACCATGGCCGTGCCACCCTTGGTGCTGCAGGAGAAAATCTCATGCCTGTACGCAGGCGATCAAGGCCAAAGACAGCCGGGAGAACCCCTGGCCAGCCCAGGTGAACGACAACGGGATTCAGCCATGAGAAGACTCCTCATCCCTGTCCTCGGCCCGCTGATCGGCCTGCTCTTCTTTGCCGGGGCACTCTGGGTCATCCACATCGAGCTCAAGGCACACCATGTCCAGGACATCCTCGGCCAGCTCACGGCCCTGAAGGGATCCAGCATCGCTTGGGCCCTGGTGCTCACCACCGGCAACTATCTTCTCATGACCGGCTATGATTTCCTGGCACTGCGCTACATCGGGCGCCGCCTTTCGGTCGGGAAAACCGCCCTGGCCTCATTCATCGGGTATGCCTTTGCCAACAACCTCGGGTTTGCCATGCTTACCGGGGCATCGCTGCGCTATCGCCTGTATTCCGGCTGGGGGCTTTCTGTCTTCGAGATCACCAAGATCATAGCGTTCTGCACCATAACCATCTGGCTCGGGTTCTTCTGCCTCAGCGGGGTCGTTTTCCTCATCGAGCCCCTGGGAATCCCGGCGGTATTCCACCTCCCCTTTTCCTCTGTCCGTCCGCTGGGCATCATGTTTCTTCTCATCGTGGGGGGCTATATCCTCCTGAGCCTGATGAGGAGAAAACCCTTCAGGTTCGGAGACCGTGAGATAATCCTTCCCCCGGCCAGTCTCATCATGCCCCAGATAGGCATCGCAGCGCTCGACTGGACCATGGCTGGCGTTATCCTCTTTATCCTGCTGCCGGAGGCCTTACACCTGAGCTTTCCCGCCGTTCTCGGCATATTCCTCCTGGCACAGGTCGCCGGTATAGCGAGCCAGATCCCCGGAGGGCTCGGGGTTTTCGAGGCGGTCATCATTGTCCTGCTCTCGCCCGAGATACCCGCTTCCGCCGTGGCCGGATCACTCCTGGTCTACCGGGGCCTGTATTACCTCATTCCCCTCATGGCAGCAGCGCTGCTCCTCGGGATCAACGAGCTGGTCCTCAAGAGGAACGAACTCTTCAAAGGGGCCAGGTTCCTGCAGCGGTGGATCTCGGTGGTCGTACCCAGGGTCCTTACGGTGACCACCTTCACGGCCGGCACGATCCTGCTCTTTTCCGGATCGACACCCGCTGTCCACTCACGCCTGAACTGGCTCAAGGATGTTCTTCCCCTGCCGGTTATCGAGGCGTCCCATTTTCTCGGGAGCATTGCGGGCATCGGGCTTCTCTTTCTCGCCAGGGGACTTCAGCGTCGGATCGATGCGGCCTATATCCTCACCTGTCTGCTCCTGGTGGCAGGCATCGGTTTCTCCCTGCTCAAGGGCCTCGACTATGAAGAGGCCCTCATCCTTTCCCTCATGCTTCTGGCACTGATTCCTTCCCGCCGTTATTTCACCCGGAAGGCATCCCTCACAGCGGACCGTTTTTCTCCGGCGTGGTCAGCGGCCATCGCCGCGGTGCTGGTTGCCGCCACCTGGCTTGTCTTCTTTTCCTATAAGCATGTGGAGTATTCCGCCGATCTGTGGTGGCGTTTTGCCATCTCGGCAGATGCGCCCCGGTCTCTACGCGCCCTGGTCGGGGCAAGCGTTCTTGGCCTGTGGTTTTTTGGCAGCCGGCTTCTCCGTACGGTACCGGTCTGGTCCTCGGGACCAGGCCAGGAAGACCTGGACAGGGCACTGCCCATAATCAGGAGATCTCCTGCCTCGTATGCAAACCTCGCCCTGCTCGGCGACAAGCGTTTTCTCTTCAACAATTCAGGTACCGCTTTCATCATGTACGGCATCGAAGGCCCGAGCTGGATTGCCATGGGCGACCCGGTGGGGCCGGCCGATCAGCGGCGTGAACTGGCCTGGCAGTTCCGCGAGATGTGTGACCGGTCCGGTGTATGGCCCGTGTTCTACGAGGTCAGCGCCGAGGCTGTCCCCCTCTATCTCGAACTCGGGCTCACGCTCATTAAGCTCGGCGAAGAGGCCCGCGTCCCGCTCGACGGGTTCTCCCTGGAAGGGAGTGCCCGCAAGGAGCTGCGCCACACGTTCAACAAGCTGGACAAGGCAGGATGCACCTTCGAGATTGTTGAGCCCGGAGATGTCAGAGGGCTCATGCCCGAACTGCGGCAGATCTCACAAGCATGGCTGCTGGAGAAGAATACGGGCGAGAAAGGATACTCCATGGGGTTCTTCCAGGAAGACTACCTGGAGCACTTCCCCGCAGGGCTTGTCCGCACGGACGGGAAGATCACCGCCTTTGCCAATATCTGGCAGGCCGCAGAACACGAAGAACTCTCCGTGGACCTCATGCGCCATCTTCCGGACAGCCCTCATGGGGTCATGGACTATCTCTTCATCCAGCTCATGCTCTGGGGAAAACGAGAAGGGTTTAGCTGGTTCAATCTCGGGATGGCGCCGCTTTCAGGACTGGACGACCGGTCGCTGGCCCCCATGTGGAACCGTACAGGCTCTTTCATCTTCAGACATGCAGAATATTTCTACAACTTCCAAGGCTTGCGCCAGTACAAAGACAAGTTCGCCCCGGTCTGGACGCCCCGATACCTCGCATCACCGGGCATGATTCCCCTGCCGGTCATCTTCGCCAATATTGCTGCCCTTACCTCGGGGGGCATCAAGGGGATCTTTGCCAGGTGACAGGATGATGGGGTAGTGACGATTCTCCCGTAACATCATGCTGCCCGGGAACTCCTGGTTCAGGGCACGGTTTTTCCGAACCGGCATGCCGCAAAAAGAAGCGTGCTCGTGTCTACTCACCAACCTCTTCTGCAAGGGCCGCGGTAGATTCCCCCTCATGCACCTTCCCCCGGGCAAGAGATATGAAAACACCGATGCCGCACAAGATGCTGAAGATGACAAAGGTTATGTGCATGCTCTTCATGAATGCCCCGAAGGTGTCCGGTTCGATGGGTCTGCTTCCCAGGAAGAGCGAGAACAGCAGCAGGACAGCGGCCATGCTCATCATCTGCCCGGTGAGCCTCATGGTGGACAGGATGCCGGAAGCCACCCCGTAGTGTTTCTTGTCCACCGAACTCATGACGGCATTACTGTTGGGAGAGGAAAAGAGCGCGTAACCAATCCCCATGAGAACGAGCGTACAGACGATCGTGGTGATGCTGGTGCGTTCGTCCAGGAAGATCAGCACAAATACGCCCAGCGCAGTGAGCGCCATGCCCGCCGAGACGATCAGTCGCGGCTCGATCCTGTCGGAAAGCCTCCCTGCAGAAGGGGTCAGCAGGGCCATGAACACCGGGTAAGCCATGAAGATGAGCCCCACGGCCTGGGGGCCGAGGCCCCTGATATATTGCAGGTAGAGGCTCAGCAGGAAGATGAGCGCATAGGTGGCGCTGTAGTGGATCATGGCGGCAATGTTCGAGAACACGAAGAGCCGGTTTTTCATGAAGAGATTGATGTCGAAGACAGGGTTCTTCGTCCGCTGTTCCCATTTCACAAAGGCAACAAGCCCAAGCACAGACCCGCCGATAAGCCACATCCCGGTGCGAGATGGCACGCAGGACATGCCGTACACGAAGAGCATGAGCATGACGGCATACAGAAATGATCCCGCATAATCGAGGCGCTCATCGCGGGAATCCGCCCATTCCCCCTTCAGGTATCTGCCGGTAAGATATACGAGAATCGCGCCGAAAGGAACAGCGCAGAAGAATATGCTCCTCCACCCCAGGTGTTCGGTGAGGACCCCGCCGATAAACGGACCTACCGTGAGGCCCACATAGATAGTTGCAAGATTGATCCCCAGTGCGTGTCCCCGCTCCTGAAGGGGGAATATCGAGGTGATGATGGCGATGGCCGGGCCCGAGAGCATGGAAAAGGCCATGCCCTGCATGAATCGCAGGGAAATGAGCACTGCGGCACCCGGTGCCAGGCCGATAAGCCCGGTGGTGAGGGTGAACAGCACCAGGCCGAGGAAGAATACCTTTTTCCTTCCGTAAATATCGGCAATGCGGCCGATGGGGAGCAGGAAGATCGCCGTTCCCAGAAGATATGCCGTGGCCACCCAGTTCAGCATGACGGCATTCATGCCAAGGTCTTTCCCGATTGCCGGCAGCGCAATGTTCACCGCCGAGACCATGAATGCGGTGAGGAAACCGGGCAGGGCCATGATGACATGTACGAGCCGTTTGTAGGATGCAGTATCCATGCGGGGATCTCCTTTGGTTCTTCCTCTGACGGCGTGTGGCGGCTTAGGTTATGGACCTTTTCATGAAGCGGCCACGAACTGCAGCTCCCGGGGGAATCATCAGGCCAGGCTTCCCGGTTGCCCCTGAAGACATGCTATCCCCTGCAGGAGCGGCCTGTGCCTGTCAGTTTCGAACGGATCACCAACCCCTTGAGGGTGGAATCGATGGTAAACGGACCGAATCTGTCGGACAGATACCTGTTCACCACGATAGTGAACCCGCCTTCGTGGTATACTTCGTCATTGTCTCCCGGCTCTCCCGGAGCCAGCTTCAGCACCGAGGTGCCTCAGGAGACCTCCTGAACGATGCGGATCGGTTTTATCTGTTTTCCCTCATGAAGCTGGGTGAGTTTTTCCCGTGCTGCTAGAGTAAGTGAAACCATACGCTGCCTCCTGCTGTTCTCCCCGGTGTCACGCGGGCCTTGCGTATACTCTGCGATCAATGCCGGATTGTTGAACATCTTCAGCTCGGGTGTCAACGGGAAACTGCTCTGACAATCCCGTACAGGCCGCCGGTAGAAGTTTACAAACACATCCATTGAAGGTACCTGCCCGGGCACTGCGCTCTCGTCCGGTCAGGGAGAAATGAAGGACACGCCGTGCGTCCCTGCCGCAAAGACCCGTTCTTCACTTCATGAAAAGCACCGGGGCGTAGGACAAACAACGATCGCCCACGAGAGCGGGGATGATACAATTTTCATTGTTCTGCTGATACACCTGCCCGGTAACCTGTGGTTTATGAGTTTTATACTCTGTTTCATAGAGTACCTCCTTTATGCCAGAAGAGGAGCATAGACCTCCGAATCTATGCTCACCCTCCTTTAGCGTTCTTCTGGCATTTTTTTTATGCCCGGCACGGGGTACTCGACTTCCCCCTCACAAACCCTGGATAAACTGGGCTATCAGCAGGAAGATCCCCCTGCGGATCATCATGATGGCAATGGCGGTCAGCAAAAGACTGGCAATCTTGGAGATGATCTTTGACCCTGTCTTGCCGAGCAGACTGTTGATCTGGGGGGCAAAGGAGAAAATGCCTCCGGCGATGAGGATGTTGAGGACAAGGGAGACTGCGGTCATGAACGCCCCGTACGAGTTGAGCAGGAGAATCGACGTGGTAAAAACCGCAGGGCCGGCAATCAGGGGAACACCGAGGGGAACTGCGCCGAGACTGTCCTTGTCCACCTTGCGCTGACGCTTTTCCGCAGAAACCAGATCGCTCATGGCAATCACGAAGATCATGATCCCCCCGGCCACCATAAAGTCTGCGATGCTGATTCCCAGGAGCCTCAGCAGGGCCGTACCACCCACGAGAAAGACCAGGGCCACGAACATGGCAGTGAGGACAGACTGGATGAGTATTCGCCGGACAGGCCCCTTCTCGATTCCCTCGGTCAGGCCGAGGAACATGGGGAGCACCCCGATGGCATCCACCGAAACGAACAGCGGAACAAAACAGAGCCAGAAATCTTTCATTCAGACACCGTAACATGTTGAAAAACAAACAACAAGCGCTGATAAGCCGGGCCGCACCTCAGCGACGTTCGCCCTGCTGCGGCCCGGATACCCTCACGTGGAAGGAATACACGAATCACGACAGACGGAATCAATCTTTTGGCGGAACAAGTATGATCCTGCAGTCGGCAACGGTTGCCCCCTTGCCTTCCTCGTGAACGAGGAGCGGGTTGATATCGATCTCCGAGATCTCGGGATGATCGGTCACCAGGGCAGAGAGGCTCACCATCATCTTCTCCAGGATCTGGATGTCTCTCTTGGGTCTGCCGCGGAATCCCTGCAGGATCTTATACCCTTTTATGCCCCGGATCATGCGCCTGGCCTCGTTTCTGCCTATGGGGGCGAGACGGAACTCCACATCCTTGAACACCTCGACAAAGATGCCCCCGAGCCCGAACATCAAGAGCGGTCCGAAAGTGGGATAGCGGTTTGCCCCCAAAATAATCTCCTCACCCTCGGGTGCCATCCTGACCACGAGCACCCCTTCGATCTCTGCTGAGGGATCGTACTTTCCGGCATTTTCCACGATTTTCCCGAAGGCGGATCGTACCTCTTCTTCGGTACCAAGTCCCACCATGACACCGCCTGCATCCGATTTGTGGAGGATCTGGGGCGAAACAATCTTCATGACCACGGGCAGCCCCATGTCCTTGGCAATCTCCACCGCTTCATCAGGGGTTTTAGCCAGCCTGGTCGGCAGCACAGGAAAGCCGTAGCACGCGAGCAGCTCGTTTCCGTCAAGCTCTCCCAGCCTGGTTCTTCCCGCCGCAAGGCACTCATCGATAATGCGTGAAGCCCGCTCATTGTCATGTTTCAGCTTAAACTGCGCCAGATGCTGGCGGCTCAGCCATTTCGAATATCGGTAGAGCGCTGCAAAGGCATTTGCCGCGTTTTCGGGAAAACGGTATACCGGGTAGCCGTGTTCCTGAAGATACTTCACACCGTTGGAGACATCGATAATCCCCATGAAGCAGCACAGAATCGGCTTGTTCGAACGCTGTGCGATCTTCACGATGGCCTGTGCCGTTCCCAGGGCATTGGTCATGGATTGGGGCGTGAGAATGACCAGGGCGCCGTCGACGTTCTCGTCCCGGATAACCGCATTGAGCGCGTTCTCATACCGGTCATAGGGGGCATCACCGATGACATCCACGGGATTGTGTATATTCGCAGCCGAGGGCAGGTGGCTTTTCAGGGCTTCGACGGTTTCCTCACTGAACTTTGCCAGCTGCAGCCCCGTCGACATGGTCATGTCCGTGGCAAGGATGCCCGGCCCGCCGGCATTCGTCACGATGGCCACCCTGTTCCCGGATGGAATCTTGCGTACATGCTTGCCGAGCTGGCTCCGTTTTTTGTAGGAGAAGGCATTGCCAAAGTCGAAGAGTTCGTCGATGGTGTTGCATCGAATAATTCCCGATTGTTTGAAGATTGCATCGTAGACAGCCTCTGAACCGGCCAGTGCCCCGGTATGGGATGCCGCTGCCTGTGCCCCGGCGGTTGTCCTTCCCGATTTGATCGCCAGGATCGGCGTCGGACGATGCCCCGTGGTGATCTCTTTGACCGCCTCGATGAATTCCGGGCCCCGGCGAAGCTCTTCCAGATAGATCATGATGACCTCCGTATCGAGATCCTCGTGGAGGTAGCGCAGCAGATCGAGCTCGTCCACGTCCGCCTTGTTCCCGATGGAGATGAACTTGGAGAAACCGAAGTCGCGGTCTGCGGCAAAATCCAGGACCGCCGTACAGAGCGCCCCGCTCTGGGAGATGAAGGAGATGTTCCCCGACTGGGGCATCCGCGTGGAGAAGCTGGCGTTCAGACGTATGGCTTCTCCGGGATTGATCACGCCCAGGCAGTTCGGCCCCACGAGACGGACCCCTGCCTTCCGGCACTCTGCCACGATCTTGTCCTCGATGATGCGGCCTTCATCACCCACCTCCCGGAACCCGGCACTGACAATGACAATGCCCCGGACCCCCTTCTCGATGGAGTCGGTCACCGCAGGCAGGGCAAGTGCAGGCGGCAGGATGATGATCGCCAGATCGATATCTTCGGGTATCTCCGAGATGCTCCTGTAGGCCTTCACGCTCAGTATTGCCCTGGCACTGGGATTCACCGGATAGAGCGTGCCCGTATAGCCCCCCTTGAGGATGTTGGCAAAGATATCGTGTCCCACTTTCCCCGGAGTCGCAGAGGCACCGAGCACGGCAACGGATCGGGGCGAAAAGATCGCATCAAGATTGTTCATGGTACCATCTCCCTTCCTGTTCTCTTCATTTTCTAAAGTTACTTCCTATGGTCTATATATAACCCGTCCGGCGCCCAAAAAAAGGATCTCTCGATCTTTCCGGACACCCAGACCGTCCAGTCGGATTTTCGCCATTACACCATCTCGGCCCGGCCTTCAACCCCGGAGATTCCCAGGCGGCGGATAACCGGATGCATACAACCGGTATGAGCGATATTCTCGTGGTGATCGGAAAAACGACAAATATCGAAAAAATACGGTCCCGCTGAGGTATCCCTGCCGCACCGCATCCGGATGGTTTTTTTCCGGCAACCAGGCCTTCAACGGACTCATCCGGCCATTGATCCCCGGCCGGGAGAATCGGTATCTGCCGGCAGGTCAGCCTGCGCTCATCCCGCATCTGTTTTTATGAGTTATCTGCTTGTATTATATCATGTTTTTTACGGTGTCCGCAAACTCAGGTCACCGTGCCGGAACTGCCGGCCCCTGAGCGCTGTGAACCGGTCTATCCCGTGGTTTTCAGGCAAAATTACAATTCTTAATTTCCCAGCAAAAAACTCTTGCAATTTATAAAAAGAGGACTATTAGAGATCTCAACAGCCACAGAATTTCTTCGGTTTTAAGGAATTTTACGGCTGAAGACAAATCCATAAAAAGGGTTGAACATGACACGTAGAAAACGGTTTTCTACAATTTTGATGATGGCATTACGTGATTTTGCCATCCTTGATTGATGTTACCCTGTCCCTATCCTAATTCGATGTCACAGCGGCGTTCATCATCAGGAAACATTTTGAAATGCCACAACAATACACCCATATCCCATCATAGGAGGATTTAAAAAATGGAGAACAAATGCTCAGCAATCTCCACTGAAATGCAGGACCCCGACCCCCTCGGTAGCGAAGTTGTCGACGAACCCCCCCCCATATCTGAGTCCCTCTCAGAATCGCAGTATCTTGCACCCCGAACCGACATTAAACTTACCTCCATCGGCCGTATTCCCCTGAGCGCCCGGTCCAGCGAGTTTCTCCGCGATTTCTTCCCGAACGCGACGCCGGCGGACTGGTCCAACTGGCACTGGCAGATCCGCAACAGCATCTACACCAGGGAGCAGATCCAGCGGATCATCGCACTGACCGGAGACGAGAGTCTGGCCATGATGCAGCACAGGAGCGGGGTACCGTTGCGCATCACCCCGTACTACGCAAGCCTTCTGGACAGGGACAACCCGACCCAGGCCCTGCGGCGATCCGTGGTTCCCGTGATGGACGAATATCTGGTCAGCCCCTCGGAGGCCGCAGATCCCCTCGGAGAAGAGGATCAGAGCCCGGTTCCGGGACTGGTGCACCGCTATCCGGACCGGGTACTGTTTCTCACCACCGGCTTCTGCTCAACCTACTGCCGGTACTGCACCCGTTCCCGCATAGTCGGCAACAACCACCGGTTCAGGGGAAGTATCTCACAGTGGCAGAAGGCCATCGCGTACATCGAGGCAACCCCTGAGGTGAGAGACGTGCTCATTTCGGGAGGCGACCCGCTCACCCTGCCTGACACCCAGCTGGAGTATCTGCTGTCGAGCATCGCACGAATTCCGCACGTGGAAATGGTGCGCATCGGCACGAAGGTCCCGGCTGTTCTCCCCCAGAGGATCACGCCGAAGCTGCTGCGGATCCTGAAAAAATTCCGGCCGCTGTGGATGAGCATTCATTTCACTCACCCTGACGAACTGACCCCGGAAACTGCTGCCGCCTGCAACCTTCTCGCCGATGCGGGAATCCCGCTGGGAAGCCAGACGGTTCTCTTAAAGGGGATCAACGATAACGTGGAAACCCTCAAGTCGCTCTACCACGGACTTCTCAAGATACGGGTGCGACCGTACTATCTCTATCAGTGCGATCCCATCCTCGGCTCATCCCACTTCCGCACCTCTGTAGAGAAAGGACTGGAGATGATCGAAGGCCTGCGCGGTCATACGACCGGGTATGCCGTACCCCAGTATGTCATCGACGCCCCTGGCGGCGGCGGCAAGATCCCGCTCCTGCCGGACTATTTCCAGGGTCGTGAACACGGTGACGTGAAGCTGAGAAACTACGAGGGCAGGTTGTTCAGGTACCCTGATCTCCAACCGGCCAGTCTCTAAAGAGGTATATCATGAAAGTAGGCATCACGTATGACCTCAGGGATGACTACCTGAGGGAGGGGTACTCCGCCGAAGAGACCGCGGAATTCGACCGCGAAGACACAATCCAGGGCATCGAAGATGCCCTGGTGGCCGGCGGTTTCGAACCGGACAGGATCGGGAACGTGAAAAGTCTCGTCACCCGGCTTGCCTCGGGCCACCGGTGGGACATCGTATTCAACATTGCCGAAGGCATGAATGGCCTGGGCCGTGAGGCCCAGGTCCCGGCACTGCTCGATGCGTACAGCATCCCCTACACCTTTTCCGATACCCTGGTACTCGCACTGACCCTGGATAAGGGGCTGGCAAAGACCCTTGTCCGCGATGCGGGAATAGCAACAGCAGATTTTGCCGTGGTGAGAAGGCCTTCGGATATAAAGAAGGTATCCCTGCCGTATCCGCTCTTTGCCAAGCCCATCGGAGAGGGAACCGGCAAGGGAATCACCGCTGCATCGAAGATCTCGTCACCGGATGAGCTTGCGGTGATCTGTACCCAGCTGCTCGAGCAGTTCCACCAGAGCGTGCTCGTGGAGACCTATCTGTCCGGAAGGGAGTTCACCACGGGTATCGTGGGAACGGACGACGACGCGACCGTGGTGGGCGTGATGGAAATCGTCTTCAAAGAGGGTTTTACCGGGGATGCCATCTACTCATACTCCAACAAGTCCAACTATGAGAAGATCATCGAATATCACGTCCCCGAGAAAGAGATCGTGCAGAAATGCACCGACCTTGCCCTTGCCTCATGGAACGCCCTGGGGTGCAGAGACGGCGGTCGGGTCGATATCCGCATGGACGGCAACGGCGAGGCCAACTTTATCGAGGTCAACCCGCTGGCAGGGCTCAACCCCGTGCATTCCGACCTGCCCATCATATGCAGGCTGAACAATATCACCTACCTGGAGCTCATCGATCGCATCATGCATTCTGCCCTGAAGCGACTCTAAAAACGAGATAATGAAGATCGTTATCCTGCACAACCCGGTCCCGGATGATGCCCTGGAGGACGAACGCGACGTGCTCGTCCAGGCCGAGGAGGTATCCAGGGCACTGTCCTCCCTGGGGTTCCAGGCTGTCTCCCTGCCGTTCGAACTCCCCGGGGAGACCTTCACCAGGGAGATCCGGGCATTGAAGCCGGACTGCGTCTTCAACCTCGTGGAATCCGTTGACGGCGACGGCCGTCTCATCCATGTGGCCCCATCGATACTGGATCACCTCGGCCTTCTCTATACGGGTGCGTCTGCCGAGGCCATGTTCCTGACCTCCAACAAGGTCCTGGGCAAAAAATGGATGGCACGCTGCCGCATCGACACCCCGCAGTGGCTCGTACCGGGCCACACGCCCCTTACACCCCTGCCGTTGCCCGACACCTACATCATCAAGGCATTGTGGGAGGAGGCATCCATCGGTCTCGATGACGATTCCGTGGTGACGGCAGACAGCAGGTCAACCCTGGAGCGTCTCGTCGAGGAGCGTTCAAGCCTGCTCGGTCTCGAATGTTTTGCCGAACGGTACATCGCGGGCAGGGAGTTCAACCTCTCGGTGCTCGCCGGCCCGGCGGGGCCCGAAGTCCTGCCCGCGGCCGAGATCAGGTTCCAGCTGCCGGAGCACAGGCATGCCATCGTGGATTACCGGGCGAAGTGGGACCAGGATTCGGATGAATACAAGGGCACGGTGCGCTCGTTCGACTTTCCCGCAGACGATAAGGGGCTCCTGGAGACCCTCGGCACCATTGCCCTGAGATGCTGGGAACATTTTGAACTGCGCGGCTATGCGCGCGTGGATTTCCGGGTCGACCATCTCGGGACCCCGTGGGTGCTCGAGGTAAATGCAAATCCCTGCATCTCTCCCGACAGCGGGTTCGTGGCTGCGGCAACGAAGGCCGGCATTCCATACCCCGCGATCATCGAGCGCATCATTCATGACACCCTGCCGGGGCATCTCATCGAAGCGGGCCGAACCTCTTCTGACACGAAGATCTCCTGACCTGTTCAACCTTAAACCCTGCACCTCATACCTCAAACCTTATACCCTGCACCTACAACCTCTCGCCTGCTCGTTCCCGATTCCTTCAAAAAAGACCTTCTTGACTTCAGCCGCGCATTATGGCATTTTCATCACATATTCAGAGCAATATAAATAAAATTCATTTTCAGGAGGATATCATGGATAAAAATGAGCCTCCCTCGGGTATAAGGCAGGCAGGGTGATATTCATTGCTCGTGCGTGTCAGGTTGTGCACGTAACGCAACAAACCTTTCTATAAACCAACGGCATCATATACATTCTCCCGTCAGAGACGGGGTCAGCGGTTTTCAGGCGCGATCAGAAGCAATATCACCTCTCCTTGCCTCATAACCCTAAGGTGTGTGGCAGCTGTGTGGAGGATTGCGCCGGTTCAGGCCGGGCAGCATAAGGGCTTTCCGCCCGCTTTGGGCACACACCGGGGCGTACCGCCGGAGACTCCCGGCATGCAACGGTTGCAAGCCGGTACTGCCATGATACAGGCCTCCTGCAGCGAGGTGTATTATGATTCTACAGCTAATTCTTCTGTTTTGTGCAGGTATCGTTATCGATCTGCTGGTCACCAGGTATACCAAGGCAATTGCCGAAAAAAAGGTCTGGAGCGCCACGTTCCTGAGCGGGCTGATCACCTTCGTCAACTTCCTGCTCCTGACGGTGATCATCTCCGAGGCCTCCATGAACGGCATCTTCAACATCATGGCATACGCCGGCGGCAACACCGTGGGAACGTTCTGCGCACTGAGAATTCCCTTCGGCAATGCGCTGTAACAGGCCGCAGGGCGTGATCACAGAACAAAAACCATGAGGTTCTATGACAGGCGGCACCCGATTCGTGAGAATTCTTCTCCGGACGGACTCCTCTGCCCGTCCGCCGGGAAACGCGGGGGACATTGTAAAATCTGTGCAGGCATGGTAAAATCGGATCATACATGATGCACATGCCCCCGCTCCAGTGGGGTGGTTTTCAGGGGAAGAAAGGCATGGCGATGAAGAAGGAATACTGGACCTTCCGGGAAGTTATCGAGACGTTCGAGATACACGAGTCGTTCCTCGAGGAATTGATGAAAGAGGACATCGTGTGCCCCGAGAAGAAAGACACCTCAGCCCCCGAGGTGTTCCATTGCTACGAGGTGGAGAAGCTCCGGATCGCAAAAACCCTCATCGAGGAGATGGATGTCAATCTCCCCGGGGTGGAGATCATCCTCAGGATGAGGCAGACCATGATCGACATGAGGCAGCAGTTCGACTCGATCCTGGAAGATCTTGTCAGGACGATTCATACCACCACAAAGAAAGGCTCCTGAACCGGCAGAGCCTATATCTTGAGACCCGCCCGGACATCCTCCCGGTAGACCCCCTCCATTTTTCTGAGGCATTCGAGCATCTCCGCATCGTCTGTTTTTGGTACCCTGACAATGAGTTTCACGAGAAGATCGCCATGCTTTTTCGTCCTGGAGTTGAGAGCCCCCTTGCCCTTGAGTTTCAGCACCTGCCCGTTCTGGCTCCCTGGAGGGACCTTGAGATTTATCTTTCCGTCTATGACCGGTATGGTGACGGTGGCCCCGGCAACGGCCTCATAGACAGTGACAGGCACCTCCATTAAGAGATTGTCGTCGACACGCTGCAAAAAAGGGTGCGGCTCGACATGGATTCTCAGGTAGAGATCTCCGGCCTGCCTTGCCGTGCCCCCTGCCTCCCCCTTGCCGGCGACACGAACCCGTGACCCGTCCCTGACGCCAGCAGGAATGACAACCCGGATCTTGTGTGTGCCGGGCACCTGTCCGGTCCCGCCGCATGTCCTGCACCGGGCCCCGGTCTTGCCGTCACCCCGGCAGTTCGGACATCTCTTGGTAAATTCCATGGGCCCTTTTGCCACATCCAGACGGCCCGATCCGCCGCACACCCTGCACGTGGTGAAGTCTGAACATGGATCTGTCCCGGTGCCTTTGCAATCCGCACACCCCTTCATCCTCTGCATGGTGATCTCGGTCTCGAACCCCTTGAGTGAAGAGACCAGGTCTATGTTCATGTCATACTCGATGTCTCTTCCCTGTGCGGCCCTCTGCGGGGAAGCATCGCCCTGGGCATAATCAGAGCCGAAAAGATCAAAGATATCGTCATAGCTGTGATAACGGCCATAGCCCTGCGCCCGGTCCTGGGGTCCTGCCTGCCGGGTGGAAGACCACTGGCGGTACTGGCGCTCGGCGTCGGCATCGAAGCCGGTTTTCAGGCCGTCCTCGCCGAATTCGTCATAGAGCTTGCGCATCTTCTCGTCGCGGAGGCATTCATGGGCATTGCTGAGCTCCTTGAATTTTTCCTCGGCCTCCCTGTTGCCCGGGTTGATGTCCGGGTGCCATTTCCGGGAAAGCTTCCGGTACGCAGCCTTGATATCTTTCTGGGTAGCGTCCCGAGAGACGCCCAGCACCTCGTAATAATCCTGTGCCATAGAGAACTCCTGCCTTTGTGGGGGACCTTCCGGCACTGCCTCACCCGTGCCCGCATCAATGCCCTCAAGGCCGACTCCCTGCACCGGTGTGACCGGTTCCCCGGGTCAACGCCTCCCCCTGCAGATCATTATAACAAAAAGAGGGTCCCGCAAGTAAGGGGGACATGAAAAAAAATCGCCGGCCCCACATGACGGACCCCTGCTTCCGATCATGACGCCAGGTGCGGGGATACCCTGCTGCGGAGATATCTTTTTTCCGGCAAGGATGATTCAGCTCTGAGGGGCACCGGGACTGAACAACTCTTGCATCGAAGAGAGCAGGCCTTATCTTAGACACAGTGCTGCCCGTAGAGGGACAGCCCCCGGGCTGAACACATCCGGGCACGGAAGGTACGATAATCGCGGGGTACACAAAAGGGGGGATGAACGTATGCACGCAGACCAGAAAGTTCTTTTCGTCGATGCAGGCACCGGTTTTTACCGCACCGGGCATTTCCCGGTGGGCGATTTCTTCGGCCCGGTCGATCTGGGGCTCCACCTGGCGGGCCGGTATAACAGCCTCAATATCGCCACCGGGCTCCTCGCCGGGTCCATCTTCCCCGGCTCGAACCGCCTCATCCTGACCGGCTTTTCCCCCTGCTGGGGGGGATTCTTCATTTCATCCATGGGAGGAGCAGGCCTGGTCTTCGACAATCTCGGGATAAATATGCTCTCCATCCTGAACCGTTCGCACGTGCCCTCCATACTCTACCTCAACAGGACCCACGGGGAAGAAATCCAGGTGGAACTCCATCCCGTCGATCTGACCCGGATCTGGAACGAGGGCAGGGGCGGAGTCTATTCGATGATGGATTACTGCCTGGGGAACCTCGGCCACCGGTATGAAGATGATCCCCGCATTCTCGCTGCCGGGCCAGCGGCCCTCGTTACCGATTTCGGCGCGGTCTGTTCCGCTCCCGTAGCCAAGGGAAAGGTCAGCTATGTGGACACGTGGGCAGGCAGGGGCGGCCTGGGCTCGAAGATGCTCCGGGAACACGGGATAGCCGGCGTGATCTACGGGGGCACCTTCATTGACGAGGACTTCCGCGACCGGACGGTCGCGGACCAGTGGTTCGAAAACAAATACCACCAGAAGCTCGCGGCAAAGGATCTGGAGGCTACGACCAAATACCGCTTCGAACCGAATTTCAAGACCGGGGGCACCTTCGGCGTGAATTTCACCACCCTGGGCGGCAGCATGCTCTCGTTCAACTACCGGAGCATCTATATGGACGAAAACGACAGGAAGGAGCTTCACTCCTCGTTCATCCTCGATCACTACCTCAGGCAGTTCAACGAGGAGACCATCGAGACCAGGCAGCAGCGCACCTGCGGCGAGCCGTGTGCAGCACTGTGCAAGAAGATGCACGGCGAGTACAAGAAAGACTATGAACCCTACCAGACCATGGGGCCCCTGTGCGGCATCTTTGACCAGCGTGCCGCGGAGAAGCTGAACCACCAGGCCGACAGGTACGGCTTCGATGCCATATCCGCTGGCGGTGTCCTGTCCTGGCTCATGGAATGCCTCTCCGAAAGGCTCCTCACCGCCGAAGAGCTCGGTATTCCCGAGGCCGAGCCGGCATTCTCAGCCCAAGGATTCAGCGTGGTTGCAGACTCGGAGCACAATGCCGCTATCGGCGTGAACCTGCTCGATTCCATTATCGCGAAACGCGGCATCTTAGACCTTGGCGAAGGGGCACGCAAGGCTGCCCGCCGGCTCTCCCGGGACAAGGGCAAACAGGTGCTCGACCGGTTCGTGTATTCCGCCTTTGCCCGCAGGGGCTGGATGGTCCCGAACCAGTACTGGACGCCCGGGGTGCTCTCTCCCATGGCGATCATGGGGAAATACTACATGCACTACGGACAGGAGTACCTCCCCCCGAGGGAGCTGGGGAGAAGAAATGCCCAGAGATTCATCAAGGAGCTCATGATGGACAACCTCGGCATGTGCCGTTTTCACCGCGGCTGGGCCGAGGAGATGCTGCCGGAGATCATGGATTCGCTCTACGGGTTGAAACAGGCATTTAAGGAAAACGCCGCGATAACCGCCAGCCGCATCACCAGCCGCAACTCGTCGATCTTCTGGGAATCCGAAAGGAATATCGATTTTGTCCATACCTTTCTCAGGAGAAAACATGAGGTCGAGGGAATCCGGGATGACGACCTCATAAAATGGCTGGGGCTCTTCGAGAAAGACAAGCTCGAGGCAGCACTGAGATTCTGGTATGACATCCACACCGGCATCTCGGAATCCCTGCGCGAGTTCTGAACCGGGCCTGGGCAGATAACGATCCGCCAGGCTGATTGGGTCCGGCGGCACGCGATCAGCTTGCGGAATTCTTCCCCTTCTCTGCCCACACCTTCCGCAGAAAACCCTTCTGCTCCTCGAAATACTGCGCCTGTTCCTCAACCAGATCCTCTGCCTGGGCCGAGTTCATGTCCTTGGTTTCATTGACGAACGAACCCACCCGGCCGTAATACAGGGGTGCCACGAGTTCGATGAGTTTGTACCGGTCTTTGGACCAGGCATGATACGTTGCCGCCAGCTCATAGAGAATACACACCCAGCTCTCCATGGGGAATATGAATTTTGCCGATTCGAGGCTTGCCGCCCTTTCCAGCTCCACGAAACAGGATTCCGAGAATATCTTCTTCCACAAGACCCCGAAATGCTGGTAGCCGATCTTGAAATTCTCGACCAGGGCATCGAGATTCACCCGAACGGGTTCGGGCTCGGCATACCCTTCAACACCGAAGGTTTCCACCGGGGTACTGCCATCGACACCCTTCCAGTACCCCTCGTACACCTCCATGAGATAGAACAGGGTCCACAGGACCTGGCGGAACATGGGGCCGAGATGCGCCGAGGGATCCTTCACGTCATGCACCTTCACCCCGAGGTTTGCCTGGCAGATCTTGAAATTGTTGGTGATTGCAGAGGTGCTCATCCAGATGTCGATGCCGAACCGGGCGACATCGGTTTCCCACACGTCCTGATCCACATAGAACTTTGCCACCTCGGCAGAGAAGGCAAAATCACCGCCTATGGGCTGGCGGATTCTCTTGCCATAGAGCGCCCTGGTCAGGTTGTAGACGATATTGTTGGTAATGGTTCCGTCGTACTTGTGGCGCATGTAGACCGGAGAGACATACTGGTAGCCCTTTTCCAAGACAGGATCCAGGAGGTACTTGACCCAGTCGGAGGTGATACTGCGGAGGTCAGAGTCCACAACGGCACACACCTTGACATGCAGCCTCTGGGCTGCCTCGAATACCGAGCGGAGAGCCGTGCCCTTTCCCCCGGCCCCCCGGTAGATGGAAACGATCTTTTCCTGCCAGGGCTTGATCTGAAACTCCTTTGCCACCTCGCGGGTGTCGTCCGTGGAGCCCCCGTCGGCAATAAGGATTACGCTGCGCCTGTCCTTATAATGATTGTTGAGCCCGTGGGTCACCATCTGGATCACGTGCTCTATGGAGGTCTCGTTGTTGTAGCACGGGATGCCGATGAGAATATCGGCCGATTCGACCTCCTCGATCCGTTTGGATGTATACCCCCGAAGCGCGGTGTCAAAGTGCGGCATGGGCTCCTCCTCTCGTTTTCTGTGGAATACGGATGCTCCACTGCAACGATAGAGCATCTATTCTATTAAAGATAAAGGCTTTTGCCTTCTTGTCAATAACGCCGGTCATGAGCACTGCCCGGATATCCTGCCAGAGAGGGGAACCGGCCAGTCAGACAAACAACCATATGATTCGCCCAGTCAGACTACACATGTTTCAGCACCCATCCGATACACACGAACTTGTATATCTGGTTATATTAGGAAACTCTCTTCAAGAGAGCCCTCCTTTATATGCCAGAAGAAGGAGCGTAGCTTTCTGACCCTATGCTCCGTTATCCCCAAGATTTCTTCTGGCACTTTTTTTGCCTTCTCTACCGCCCGTGGCAGAAAAATTTCCGTGAGGATCACACGCCGCCTTTGATCCCGAGCAGGGTATGCATCCACCCTGCCCAAGCCATAATCGCACCCCAGTCCCTGAAGTCCCCTTCTTTTACGCCTCGAACCTGGAGGATCTTGCTGGTGAGGAAGGAGAGCCTGCTGTAATCCACAACCCCGGCAAACAGCCCTGTGGCAACAGGTTCCACCGACGGAGCCGCTTCGAGGGTAGGCTGCATATATTCCATGGCCAAGCGGCGATTCTCGCTGGTTGGATCGCGCATGGTGTAGCAGGCCAGAAAATATGCAACCGGAACAGTGCACAGGGTCTCCTGATTGTACGCCACAAACTCCATGGCCCCGGAAAGCCATTTCCCCCCGTGCACTGCACTGCCCACGATTACCGCCCGGTATTGACTCAGGTCGCTCACGTTTTGAACCTTCAGAACATCTACTGCCGCTCCGGATTGCGCTATGACCTCGCCCATGCGCACTGCAATCTCACCCGTTGTTCCGCATTTGCTGTCGTATGCCACGAGAGTCCTCCCAGCACCCGAACCTCTTCCCTCCCAGCTCTTTTCAGGAAATCCAACCTGCACTGCCCGGAGGGTTGCAGGCAGCGGCATACCACTCCCGGCCACAAACATACCAAGGCTCATCCCTGAAATCCTTGAGGCTTTAGAGATGAATTCTCTCCGGGTCATGTCTTTCATAGCAACCCTCCTTTACGATATTCCCCTGCTCCGAGTCTATCCTTCACCGGCTCACCCCGGTATCGGGCGTGGAACTTGAATCAATGGATCACCGGATCGAGTGGGCATGCAGAAACCAGGATGTTCCCACACCCCTGTCAAATCCCTCGACCCGGAAATGATACATCCGTGTCTAGTCATATTGTACATTATATACTCGAGAAGACCATCTCCCGCAAGGGACTGACCCCGTTGTCATGATGTGCGCACCATGGACTGAAGGCCCTGTGCCACTAACACAGAACCACAACGGTTTGACCCCTTCCTCCTCGATTTTCCCATCAGGTGATTCATATCTATCCGCGTCTCCTGGCTCGTCCGGCGGTCTACCGGATGTGATCGGGATAAGACAGGTTCTTACAGTTTGCGTAACTTTCATCTACATGATTTTCAGCGCCCTGCTGATATACAACAGCAGGATATTTGCTTAGAAAGCGTTCAACTCTCTTCAAGAGAGCCCTCCTTTTTGTGCCAGAAGGGAGAGCATAGCCCTCCGAATCTATGCTCTTACAACCCAAGCTTACTTCTGGCATTTTTTTTGTCCTGTTTTTGACTGAACCTGCTGTCTTTCCAAAATATCATCTATTTACGAGTTGTTGTGCCTCTCTGCCGCGAAGCCGGTTCATTGCAATCACATCGATCAAACCGCTTCAGGTCATGCGCAGGCTCTCGAGAACCGGCACAAGGGTATCGCTGTCACAGGATGACACAATGGGGCCTGTCTTTTCGATGAACTCGGTCTGCCTGAATTGCCACAGCCCGGTATGGGTGGACGACTTCTTTGCGCAGTACAACAGCGCCATCGGACTCTACAACAAAAAATACTGCACCCCTGCCAGGGCCATGCTCGACAATCTCTATGAGAACAATAGCGAACTCCTACACCGGGTGATCAGGCGACATCCGGATTATCCACGGTAAAGCCGATCTTGATGGTTACCTGATAGTAGGCCACTTTTCCGTCCTCGATGAATCCGCGAGTTTCCAGAACCTCGAACCAGCGCATGTGCCGGATGGTCTTTGCCGCGCGTTCAATGGCATTCTCAATGGCCTTTTCCATGCTCTCCTTGGAGGATCCCGTCAATTCCACATTCTTGTATACCTGTTCCACCGCTTATCAACCTCCCCTTGCTTTCGTTATCGACTCGCCTGCCCCTGTCTGCACAGCCGGGGCAGGCACATGACGTGTATCTATCCCCTGGGCCACACCTTCTTGAAGGCCGTGCCCGGCACAAAGCAGTACGGGCAGGCATCCGGAGGCTCATCGCCCTGGTGAACATACCCGCACATGGGACACCGCCAGGCTGTCTTGTCGCCTGCCGTTTCCTCGAATTCACCGGCCTGACCCTCCCAGCTCATCACCGGCACCTCATCGAGGGAGGGCATGACGGGCCTGTACTGGCCGAAGAGATGGCCGGCAAGGATCAGGTGCTGTATTTCCGATGTCCCCTCGTATATCCTCAACAGCCGGATATCCCGGAAGAGCTTTTCAATGGGGTACATCTTCGTGTAGCCGTAACCGGCAAAGATCTGCAGGGCATCACTTACCACCTCGAAGGCCGCCTCTGTTGCATAGAGCTTTGCAATGGACGCCGTCACGTTCGTGACCGTGCCCCGGTCCACCTCGGCTGCGGCCTTCCAGGTGAGGAGCCGTGCCGTCTCTACCTTCATGAACATCTCTGCCAGCTTGAACTGGATGGACTGGTAGTTTGCCAGCGGAGAGCCGAAGGTGCGGCGCCTCCTGGCATAGTCCAGGGCAAATTCCAGCGCGGAGCGCGCAGCCCCGACCCCGAACGAGCCGATTATGGGCCTGGTCCTGTCGAAGGTCTTTATGGCGAGCACGAATCCCTCACCCGGTTCTGCCAGCACATTTTCTTTTGGCACCCGGGTGTTCTCGAAGTGGATACCGGCGGTATTCGAGCACCGCTGGCCCATCTTGGGGATCGTCTTCCCGACGGTTACACCGTTCCAGTCCAGTTCCACGACAAAGGCACAGATTCCGCCGTGCTGCAGCTTGGGGTCTATTGTGGCAAACACGGTCATGTAGTCGGCAATACCCCCGTTGGTTATCCAGTATTTCGTGCCGCTCAGGAGATAGTCTTCGCCGTCCCTGGTTGCCAGGCACCGCATGCCTGCCACATCCGATCCCATGGTGGGCTCCGATGTCCCAAAGCACATCAGCTTGAACTCTCCTGCCAGTTCGCCCAGGTAGCGCTGCCTGATGTGCTCCCGGTTCGAGAGCAGGATCGGCGCCATCCCCAGGGAGTTGTCAAAGACGGAGGTCGCCAGACCGGCACAGCCGGCAGCGATCTCCTCCACCGCAAGCGCGCCTTCCACCAGACCGTACCCCTTTCCGCCGTATTTCTCGGGGATGTCGGAATTCATGATGCCCTCTTCGAAGGCCCTGCGCAGAATGAACAGGGGGATCCGGTCGAGCTCGTCATAGTACCAGGCAACCGGCAGGATCTCCCTGCGGGTGAAAGAACGAACCTTTTCCTGCAGCTCGAGCTGCTCCTGCGTAAGAGAAAAATCCAGCATCTCTCCCTCCCAGAGACTATCTTCTTTCTCGTTTGATATTCAGCCACGCGCTGTCATGGAGACCGTGCTCGGTGAAACTCTCGACCGTGAACCGATAGGAAATAAACATAAGGGCCAGTTCCTGCAAGTCAAGGAGACCGCGAACCATGGAGCTGTCGCACATGCACCGGCCCCCGGACACTGCGCGGATATCCGATGAGAGTAGAGGCTGCACAGGGCATGCCGGATCAACTTATCCCCACCCGCCGCCCGGTGCAGGAGTTTCGACCCGCCTCTCCGGAAGAAACAACAAACCTGTTTCCTTTTTCCTCTGTATTCGCTAGGAAAGGATATCCGTTCCGGTCAGAGGTGTGCGGGTACGATTCCATTCACCGGGACAGACCACTACAGAACAGGAACCGTATGGACACATCAACCGTGAAATCGGATGCCCTGCTGCTCACCACTGCGATCATCTGGGGGTTCGCCTTTGTGGCGCAGCGGGTAGGAATGGACTATGTCGGCCCGTTTATCTTTAACGGCGTGCGCTTTGCCATGGGGTGCCTCGTGCTCCTCCCCTTTCTCCTCAGAAACGGGATGCGCACCACCAGCCATCCTGCTCAGGGCAAGCGCGGGAACAGGAGGCTCGGTATCCTGGGAGGGCTTCTCGCAGGAATCGTGCTCTTTTCAGGGGCATCGCTCCAGCAGGTCGGCCTGGTATATACCACAGCCGGCAATGCCGGTTTCATCACCGGCCTGTACGTCGTCATCGTGCCAATCCTGGGCATCTTTCTTCGACACCGGACCAATGCGGGCACCTGGACCGGGGCAGTCCTCGCTGCGGCAGGGCTCTATCTGCTCAGTGTGACCGATCAGTTCACCATTGCCTTCGGCGACCTCCTGGTCCTGATCGGCGCGTTCTTCTGGGCAGGACACGTCCACATCATCGGCTGGCTCTCGCCGAAGCTGGATTCGTTCAAGCTGGCCTTCCTGCAGTATGCGGCATGCTCGGTCCTCAGCCTCGTAACAGCCGCCCTGTTCGAGCACAATACCATGGATAACCTGCTCCTGGCAGCCATACCCATCCTGTATGGCGGTATATTATCCGTGGGTATCGCCTATACCCTCCAGGTGATCGCGCAGAAGAATGCGCACCCGGCCCACGCAGCAATCATCCTGAGTCTGGAAGCGGTCTTTGCCGCTGTGGGCGGAAGGCTTCTCCTGGATGAGATCCTCTCTGCCCGGGAACTTCTCGGATGCAGCCTCATGCTCCTGGGCATGCTCATCTCCCAGTTGTGGCGATTTGTCGTACACCGGCAGTCAGCACACATCCCGCGGGCATGACATGGGACATGGCGCAGGGAGTGTGACCGGATCTACCGGGGTTATTCCTTGATCTCTGCGCCAACCCTTAAGGGCTGCCTCGAAAGCACGCCCTGCCGGGAGAGCAGCGGGCCTGACACCACGCTCTCTGCTGTCGGATAAAATTCATGCAATATCCGATTAATTTTATTGATACCCCCATCCGATAGGGAAGACATGTACCATCAAGACAATCTGCAGAGAGGATTTTTATGGATGTAAATTTGGTAAATCCCTTTATTGATGCAACGATCCATGTGCTTTCGAGCATGGCATTCACCCATGCCCATGTCGGCAAGCCCTATCTGAAAAAAGACAATCTCGCCAAGGGCGATGTAACGGGTATCGTCGGTCTCATCGGAGAAACCAGAGGAACGCTCTCCATCAGCTTCTCCGAGGAGTGTATCCTGTCCATAGTGAGCAAGATGTTCGGTGAAGAGATAACGGATATCGATGAAGAGGTAAAGGATGCCGTGGGAGAGATCCTCAACATCGTATCAGGCCAGGCCAGGCAGAAACTCGAGACTCAAGGCAGGATGCTCAAGGGGGCCATCCCCACCGTGATATCCGGGAAAAATCACAGCATCACCCACATCACCTCCCAGTCGGTCATCGCCATTCCCTTCAGTACGGACACGGGAAAATTCACCATTGAAATCTGTCTCGAGGAATAACCCCTTCCGGTTCAGACACTATCTGCACACATCCACCCACGTCGCGCCGGCGATCCTGCAGAGATCCCCGGGCGTGATCTCGATGCAGGAATTCTGCGATCCTGCAGCAGGATAGACCGTATCGAAGTGCTCGAGGCTCCTGTCCAGGTAGATGTCCATGTCCTGTTTCAGGCCGAACGGCAGACCCCGCCGACAGGGTGTCCGGTTATTTCCAAGACCTCCTGGGCAGAAAGCATCCTGGCCTTCACCTCGAAGCAGTCCTTGAACTTTCGGTTATCGATCCGGGCATCACAAACTGATGAGGGCTGCCCTACCTGCCGAAGAGCTCGGTCATCCGCATGAGCAGATTCAGATCTCCATCCGCAGAGTACCCCCCCTCCTGAAACAGCTGCTGCCCGTCTGCCCTGCCGGTGAGGATATCCATCCACACCGAAAAGGGGGCATGGACGGTGATGTCCGGGTTCCCGGCAGGACCGGCATGGCCCGAGATCCTGCCACCGGCGATGCGCAGGTGACAGGTCTCCTCGACCTCGCCGGAAAAGACAAACTGCATGACTGCCCTGGTATCACCGGCGGCATCCCTGTTGAAGGCGAGGGTCATGACGGCCATGAAGCCTTCGAGGGAATCCGGCCTGGGCACCAGCCCCTTTTCCTCGAACTCCCGCGGGGTGACACCCTCTTCGATACAGGTCTTCCACATGAGGTTGCCCACGGTCTTCAGGAACACATTGTTGTCTTCGGCAATGTCCTGCGTAATGCGCCCCATGGTCGCTGGCGACACCTGCAGGGTCTGGACGATCTCCCTGCCTGCCTGGGCGGTCGCATCGAGGATATCGTCGGCTTTATCCTTGAAAAACGGCAGCACCAGGGCCTCTGCCAGGGGACGGTAGATCTCTGCAGCGAGTCCGCCGCCGGACCCGTAAATAAAATTCACCCAGGAGGAGAGCTGGTCAAAGACCGAACGCTGGGGGAATCCGGCCACCGAGAGCATGACTATCATGGGGTGCCGTCCCCGCAGCGGGTGATAGATCAGCCCTTTGCTTTCACGGAAAAACGGCTGTATTGCGGGCAGAGTCCGCTCGATAAAGGCCTTCATCTGGGCATTGACCGTGAAGTGATACAGCGGCGTTGCGAGGACCGCCACATCAGACTCCAGAAATTTCGGATAGAGCTCGGCGGTCATGTCATCCCGGTGGAGACACACGCCGGGTGTCCTGGTCCAGCAGGTATAACACCCGATGCAATACCTGATGTCCTTGTCCCTGAGATCGACGACCTCAACCTCTGCACCGGCATCACGCATTCCTACTACCAGATGATCGAGCATGAGTTTCGTCTTGCTCTGGCCCTGCGGCCTGGCGCTGGAATTGACGGCAAAAATCTTCATGGAACCCTCCTTCTCTGTCAGGTATATCACTATGCCAAAAAAAAACGACCGTGCTGCGGGACAGGGCTCTTTCGTGCCGGGTTGCCGGCATGGGAATGAAAGCAGACATATCCGCCGTTACCCGAATCCGGCGGCCCGCAGAATCGCCCGTGGATAGTAATGTGATCATGCACTAGGGAATCATCCTTAATGATTTCCTTAAGATATACCCGTTTAGAGCCACAGGAGGCAAGAGAAAAGTCGCAGAAGAATTGCTGCCAGGGAGGGTATCTTCTCCCGCCCTGACTCGAGGACTGTTCGGGGCCTGCAGGAAGATTTGCCCTGAGGGTCCACCTGTGATATCCCATGAGCTGTGAAGCCAAAACCACGCCATGCGATCAAAGAGTGCAGCAACCAGGGGTGCGCCATGCGTTTTCCGGTCCTCGACCGGGATGATCCCGGCACGATATGCCCGCTGTGCAAGGCCCCCACAAGGACAGTTTTCGGCCCCTACGAAGAATACAGCGTGGCCAGGTCTCTGCCCGGTGCCGGTGATCCGGCCATGGAGGTGCTCCTGGACAACATCCGCAGCATATACAATGTCGGGGCCTTCTTCCGGACCGCCGACGGTGCCGGCATCCGCCATGTCCACCTGTGCGGCATGACCCCTACCCCGGCCCATGCACGCCTGGCAAAGACCGCGCTGGGCGCCCAGGACGAGGTTGCCTGGACCTATCACAGAAACGGCCTGGTTGCGGCCCGGTCCCTGAAACAATCGGGGATGCGGCTGTGGGCCCTCGAGGGAGGAGCGGATTCCATCCCGCTGTCCGCAGTCCTCAAGGAGCGGTGCGGTGCGCCGATCGTACTCGTGATCGGCAACGAGATCTCAGGGGTGGATCCGGAAATACTCGATCTGTGTGACAGGGTCTTCCACATACCTATGAGCGGCGTCAAGACCTCCCTCAATGCAGCGGTATCCTTCGGGATTGCCGCGTACACCCTCCGTCTCCCGGACATCCCGCAGGACTGACCGTTCGGATTGAGCCCATCAGAACAGATCCTGCTGCACCCAATGCCCTACCGAAGGGGACCCGGTCCCGGCGAGTAGTACCCCGCCTCGCCTAGGGCATGGCAAATTTCATCCGTATTTCTTCCATTGCCAGGTACAGACCCCTGTCAGGGGTCCGGATCTCGTTGTATTCTCTCACCTGAACCCAGCGATGGGTCTGGTCTTCCGGGATAACCAGGGGGGAGTCATCCACAATGCAGTTCAGCTCAAGGGGGATCAGACACCTTCGGAGGTCTTTGAAAGGCCCCTGGGCCCGGGGATCCCAGGAAACATATTCATATCGCGTGAGGAACGGTTCCGGCAGGGCTCCCTGCCCGGCAAGGTGCGAGAAGACCTTTGCCGCAACGGGTTCTTCCACCGTGGTGTAGATGAAGACGCGCTCGAAATTATCCAGGCAGAAGGTGATAAAGTCGTGGAGCCCTGGCCGCGGATGGATTTCATAGGAATTGTTCACCAGGGTCCCTTCGATATCCAGCGTGATGCACCTGGCAGGCCGCACCCCCACGTTACGCAGGAATGCTGCTGCCTCTAGAGCCGAGTCAAACCGCTCGTTCGGGTCGGCTGCGAGGCATTTCTCCAGAAAGTCCATGAATTCGACCGGGATTCCTCTGATGGTGCGCAGTTCTTCCGGGGAGACGGGCAGCCGTGCGCTGAGCATCTGGGCCAGCACGACACCGGCAGAGAATATGTCGCTGCGGAAAGAGGGGAAGCCGCCCCGGATGATCTCGGGGGCCATATAGCCCCTGCTCCCCGGTGGTGACCCGTGTCTCAGTCTGTCACTGCCCGGCCCGATCTCCTGGGCGATCCCGAAGTCGATCAGCCTCAGTGACCGGTCATCATCGAACAGGATATTGTCCGGCTTGACATCGTTGTGCACCACAGAGCTTGTGTGGCAGTCATGAAGTATGTCCAGCAGTCTTGCGGCAATATCCTGCGCAATACCCGGGATCAGAACGCCGTTTGCATCGAGCAGGTCCTGGAGCGAGCCCCGGGGAATGTACCGCTGCTCATACACGATCCCGCACCCCTCGATGACCACTTTGATCGGTTTCACGACGCTGACATGGTTCACCGAGGCGCTCAATCGTTCTTCATTGATAAAGTGCCAGTAGTTCGCATCGAAGCGGCCCTCGTCACTCTCGTAGGTCTTCAGGACAATACGGCCTTCGGTATCGAGCCTTCTCGCGGCAAATATATCCGATGCACCGCCCCGCCAGATCAACCCGTTGATGCGGTATCGCCCGTCAATAACCTGGCCGTCCTTGAACCTCAGGGACGGGGAGTACATCCTGTCCAGCACATCCGGCGGCAGCGCAAGGACTCCACAACGGGGGATGCCCTGGATTTCCCTGATGATACTCGGTGAACCGGCAATCCCGTCTTCGATATAGTGCCCAGTGGATCCCTCCACCCTCCTGAGCACATAGAGGTGGCCGAAGGAGTCCCGGGGGTGCCGATACCAGAATGCCAGCGGGTTCAGCACGAGAAACCGCCCATTGGAAGGATCCATGAGCATGATGGTACCCTGCGGCATCGTCTCCACAAACCCCGGCGGATGCTCGAACGGGATTACATATTCGATGCGCGGACCCAGGAGAACCCGCAACCCCCTGGGCTCGCACGTGACCAGCCGGTATCGTGCAAGAAAGTCCACCTCCCGCAACGATTCCATCAGGGCCTCTCTCGTGTCCGGACCCTTCTGGCCCTCGTATATCCCGGACAGGATCAGCAGAGGCGTGGGTATCCTTGCGCCGAGTTCCCGGGGGAACGGGTCGTTCACGCACGGTCTCTTGAAATCGTGGTGAGAAGGGGGGTTGACGGGTCCTCTGCCCTGGGAATCGAGCACACACCCCTGATATAGCATCGCGAGGAAACGCACCGCAACATTGGCGCTCCAGGTCCCCCGCTGGACCACTTCCTCCTGGTCCAGGGCGAAACAGGTGCTCTCGTAGGCCCGGGATATCGGCCTGGGGAAGCGGTACCTGATGAGAAAATCGAGATCATCCGTCATAGTGTCCCTGTAAAACCGTTTTACATCCCCTGGAAGACATCATTCCCCGGCGAGAGAGATCTCGATACGCTCTTTGTCCCTGCCGATATTTTTCCGCCGCAGGGTAATGGCACCGACCTCGCCTGTGGAGCGGAGGTGGGTGCCGCCGCAGGACACCTTGGCAAAGCCCTCGATCTCCCAGTACCGCCGTTCCTGCTCCCTGTGGCTGAACTCGCTCCTGATGGGGAGATCCGCTTCGATCAGCCTTCCGGCCTCCTGTTCAATCAGGGGAAAGATCCGGCTGATGTTGCCATCCCAGGCAAAATCGATCCGCGCCTTGTCCTGGTGGATATTCGCCCCGATCTTGAGGGGATGGTCAAAGTGCCGGTATACCAGCTCCAGCACGATCTCTGCAGCAAAATGAAGTCGCATGAGCCGGTAGCGCCTCTCCCAGTCGATCGCCACGACGGTCTCATCGCCCTGGCTCAGCGCGTGCGGGCCCTCGATGGTATAAAAGATCTCCAGTCCTTCTTTCTTTGCGCTGGCGACAGAGTATCCCCCGATGGTCCCGCAATCGGAATCCTGCCCGCCGGAAGAGGCATAAAAGATGGTGCGGTCGAGGGTGATCACCTCCTGGTTGACACTGGTGACCCGCGCCCTTGACTCTGTACGGTACGGGTCCTGCCAGAACAGCTTCTCTGCAGCCATGGATCCACTCCTTCCCTGCCCATAGATACCGGGGCATTCCCCTGAAATTATGCACACGTGCCCCCTGCCCTGTCAATACTCCAATGGGTCCAGGGGCATGCCCCTGAGCATCATCCGGGTGTTCAGGGCAGGAACAAGGGGGAAAACCTCATTTGGTTCTCTCGCGAGGCCTCTTTGTGCTCCGCGGCGTCTTCCTCTTGGTTTCCGATCCTTCTTTCCCGATGAGTCCGGGCAGATATACGGTAAACGTCGTACCCTTTCCCTGCACACTGTCTACCTAGATATCACCACCTGACTGCTTGATAATACCGTAGACGGTAGACAGGCCCAACCCCGTGCCTTTGCCTTCCTCTTTTGTGGTGAAGAACGGCTCGAAGATATGGGACATGGTCTCCTCATCCATACCATCTCCGGTGTCACTGAAGGTCAGCCTGATATATCCGCCGGGCTTCAGGCAGGTGTGTCTCTGGGCAAAGAGCTGGTCCAGGTATACCCGAGCTGTTTCGATACGGAACAGGCCGCCACCTGGCATGGCATCGCGGGCATTGATCGCCACGTTCATGATTATCTGCTCCACCTGGGACCGGTCGGCCGACAGGAGACAGGCTTCCCGGTCGAGCACCACCTCGAGCTCGATATGGGCTCCCAACAATGGATCGAGGAGGTTCTTCATGTTCCTGACGACCTCATTGAGGTCGAACTCCTGCGGTTCGAGAACCTGGTTCCTGCTGAACGCCATGAGCTGGCGGATGAGTGATTTTGCCGTACTCTCGATCTCGATGATCCTCTTCATGTACTGCTCGATGGGTTTGCCCAGCTCGATATAGTGAAGCACCAGCTCGCTGTAGCTGCTGATGGAGGCCAGTATGTTGTTGAAATCATGAGCTATACCTCCGGCAAGCTGCCCCACGGCCTCCATCTTCTGCGATTGCCTCAGTTCCGCCTCAAGGCGCTTGTGTTCCGTGACGTCACGGCTGACGGACAGGATGCATTCTTCCCCGCCGAATTCAAAGAACTCTGCCGAGAACAGGATCGTCCGTATCTGCCCCGGCTTGGTACGGAACCTCACCTCCTCATTGCGGAGCCACCCCTGCTCGGTCATTTTCTGAAGGGTCCTGGCCCGGTCTTCAGGATTCTCCCAGATACCCAGCTCCTTGGACGTGCGGCCGATGACCTCGCCGAGATCATACCCGGTATTGGCAAGAAAGGCCTCGTTCACGTCTACGTAGAACCCGTCCTTGAGGGTCGATATGGTTATCCAGTCCGGGCTTGCATGGAAAGCCTTGGAAAACTTCTCTTCGCTCCGCTTCAGGGCATCCTGGGACTGTCTCTGCTCGGTGATGTCGGTGATAAATCCCTCCAGGGCAGTGACATCGCCCCCGGGAGAGAACACTCCGACACCCTGTTCCCTCACCCAGCGCTCCGTGCCTTTTGCCGTCCGGATGCGGTAGACCACCTGAAAGTGCTTTTTCTCCTTCACAGCAGCCTGGATGGTGTCCCACACCATGTCCCGGTCATCTGGATGAATCAGCTGGGCATACGGTACCTTCCGGGACGAAATAAGATCAGCGGGTGAATACCCGGTAATCTGGGTACATCCCTCGCTGACAAAGTCCATGGTCCAGTCTCTGTCATTTCGGCACCGATACACCATTCCGGGCAGATTCCCCATCAGGGTCATGAGTTCCCGCCTGCTTTCCGTGAGTTCCTCTTCCGCCTTTCTCTGGGCAGTCCGGTCATTGCAGAGGGAGACGAGCTCTCCCGAGGGAAGCTTGTAGACAAAGTATTCCCGCCACCCTTCTGTCCTGTTCTCCTTGCACAGACACTCGGGCAGATATTCAGGGTCGCCCGTCTCCCAGACCCGCCTGAGGGCATCGAACAGGCCGCACTCCCTGCTGAAGGGAAACACCTCGCCAATGGTTCTGCCGACAACCTCTTTGCTTGAGATATGGTCGATCTTTTCCGAGGCTTCATTGAATCCCAGGAAAACAAAGTCCTCCCCACGGGCTATCGCCCTGTATACCGCCACCCCGTTGAGCATATGTTCAAACATGGCCCGGTACCGCTCCTCGGACGACTTCAAGGCATCACCGGCCCGTATGCGATCCGTGATATCAAAGACCATCGAGAGTATGTGGTCTTCATTGTCGTACCTGATCTTATCTGCAAAGTAGAGGCAGTTCCGGACAGCACCGTGCCTGTCCTGCAGCTCTATCTGAATATTCCGCACGGCACCCTTTTCGACGAGCTCACCGATTATCTCTACGCGCTGCTCTGGATGAACCCATACCCCAAGATCCAGCATGCCTCTACCGATGACATCTTCCCGTTCGTATCCATGAAAAGCCAGGAATTCCCCGTTTGCCTCCTTGAGTATCCCATCCTTTATGGTGCTGATCGCTGCAGGAATGGGCAGGAGCATGAAACTCTTCCTGAACAGCTCTTCTGCCCAGTCACCTTTTCCATGTTGTTTCTGCCTTCGCACAAACAGGAAGAAAACCGAGAACCGCCAGGCAACTGCAGCAAGGTTTTCATCGCCGGGCCCGGGAACGACCAGGGGCATACCAGCCTGAGCGGTATATTCCAGGGCCGGATCAGGGCCATAAACCCAGAACAGGACACAGGACAACAGGATGAAGCCCGCAGTTTTCACCAATGCCTCATATATCGTAAAAGACTGTTTACCATAAAGCGCCGTACTGTTCACCGTGATCCCCTCTGGCAGGCTTGATTCCTGATTTTTCAAATGGATCTTCCTGTATCTCTCTCTACTTTGATAATTCCACAGACAGCCAGAGTCAATACGCTCACCACGGCCTGACGCAGGTCGTATTGACAATCTGCATCCCTCCATTATTAATAGTAAAAGCAGCGTTCATGACACATTGTATTACGTTTTACTATACACAAATAACATATCGGCTGGCTGCACCGGCAGAGACACATCCTCAACCACCTGGAATGATTAGATGTTGAACACAGAAGCACCCTGGCCGACGAACACACACCAACGGATAACACTTGCTGCCCGACAAGCGAGCCTGCTCACCAAGACAGGCTCGGACACAAGGAGGAGAACCTATGGCAAAGATGTTGATGATTTACCCTGACCGGTGTACGGGGTGCCATGATTGTGAACTGGCATGCTCATTCTTCCATGATGGAGAATTCAGGCCGCATACCTCGCGGATTCATGTCTCTTCGTGGGAGATGGAGGGCTTCTCCATGCCCACGACATGTGTCCAGTGCGAGGACGCACCGTGTGTCGCGGTCTGCCCGACCGGTGCTCTGTACAATGATCCAGGCAACAGCAGGGTTGCCTGGGACGAGGTGAAGTGTATCGGCTGCCGCATGTGCACCCTGGCCTGTCCCTTCGGCGCGGTTGTCTTCGAAACGGGCAAACGGCGTATCATCAAGTGTGATCTGTGCGACGGCTCGCCCGAGTGTGTGAAGATCTGCCCTACCTGTGCACTCGACTATATCGAGGAGACCGATGCGGCCAAGGCACGGAAAAAGGCGATCGCCATCGAGTTCAAAAAGGCATTTGAGGAGGTGGCATCATGAACGGATGGACTGGTACCATAGTACGCGTGGATCTGGCAGCAGGGACGGTGAAAAAGGAGTCGCTGCCTGCGGAGCTGGCCAGAAAGTTCATCGGCGGGCGGGGCCTGGCGAGCAAGATCCTCTGTGACGAGGTCGATCCCACGATCGATCCCCTGAGCCCGAAAAACAAGCTCATCTTTTCAACAGGACCGCTCAACGGGACATACGCCCCATCTGCCAGCCACTACAATGTCGTGGCAAAGGGGCCGCTTACCGGCACCATAGCTGCCTCCAGTTCAGGCGGCATGTTCGGTCCCATGCTCAAATATGCCGGATACGACGCGATCATCTTCGAGGGCAAGGCAAAGAAACCGGTCTATCTCTGGATAAAAGACGATGAGATAGAACTCCGCAGCGCCGAGGACCTCTGGGGCAGGAACACGGTGGAAACCACCGAGGAGATCCGCCTGGCCACCGATGACGAGGCGAGCGTGGCGTGCATCGGACCGGGAGGCGAACGCCTCGTGCTCTTTGCAAACGTGATGAACGAATGCAACCGGGCAGCAGGGCGGTCCGGCGTGGGTGCGGTGATGGGGTCGAAGAATCTCAAGGCAGTTGCGGTCAGGGGCACCGGCGCGGTGCGGGTAAGCGACAACGAGGCCTTCCGCAGTGCCTCCCAGCGGGCGAGCACCAAGATCAGGGAGCACGCGGTCGGCGGCAAGGGCCTGCGCACCTATGGGACAGACGTCCTGGTGAATATCCTCAACGAGATCGGCGGCCTGCCCACGCGCAACTTCAGGGAATCCCAGTTCCCCGGGGCCGATAAGGTCGGCGGCGAGTCGCTCACCGCTCGTATCCTCACGCGTCCCCGCGGGTGTTTCTCCTGCATCATCAGCTGCGGCAGGGCAACCAGGATCAAAAACCCGAAGTTCGGGGGCATGGGTGAGGGTCCGGAATATGAGACGGCCTGGGCATTCGGCCCGGACTGCGGCATCGATGACCTCGAGGCCATCACCAAGGCGAACTATCTCTGCAATGAAGCCGGCATGGACACGATCACCATGGGCAGCACCATAGCGTGCGCCATGGATCTGTTCGAGAACGGCATTATTACCACCAAAGACACCGACGGCGTAGCGCTCAACTTCGGAGACGCAGAGGCCATGGTGGAAATGGTCAGAAAGACTGCCGAAGGTGAGGGGTTCGGGAAGAAGCTCGCACTGGGAAGCTACCGGCTTGCCGAGAGTTATGGCCACCCCGAGTACTCCATGTCCGTGAAGAAGCAGGAGATGCCGGCCTATGACCCACGGGCTGTTCAGGGAATCGGGCTGAATTTTGCCACGAGCAACCGCGGGGCATGCCATGTCCGCGGCTATACCATCGCACCCGAGGTTCTCGGAAATCCCGAGAAGGTCGACAACATGACTACCGACGGCAAGGCAAAGCTGGATATCATATTCCAGGACCTCACCGCTGCGCTCGACTCCACCGGGGCCTGCCTCTTCGCCACCTTCGGCATCGGGGGTGATGACCTGGCGGAACTCCTCAGTTGCGCCACCGGCGTTTCCTATTCTACCGAAGATTTCATGAAGGCCGGGGAGCGCATCTGGAACCTCGAGAGGATTTTCAATCTCAAGGCAGGATTCAGCGCGCGAGACGACACACTCCCGGACAGGATCCTCAAGGACCAGGTCCTCAAGGGCCCAGCCAAGGGCCAGGTGAACCGCCTCGGAGACATGCTTCCCGAGTACTACTCGCTCAGGGGCTGGGATGCCTCCGGGGTCCCCACGAAGGAAAAGCTCCAGGAATTGGGGCTCTAGAACCGATTCCCTCCATGGGCTGACTGCACAGGCAGATACCTCACCGGCCTGCCTGTGCAGCAGGTATTCCTGCGGCGGGCGCGCTTTTTCTTCTCTACCCGGAGGGACGCCCGAAGCTGATGAGAAAGGAGATACCCCATGAACTACGTGTTGATCGGAGGAGGTCCTGCCAGCATGGCAGCTGCTGCGACCCTGCAACGGGTGGATGCGGCGGCTACGATCACCCTCCTCACCAGGGAGCGGTACAGGCCCTACGCCAAGATGGCGCTGCCCTACCTCCTTTCCGGCGAGGCGCAGGAGCAGCAGCTCTATCTCCATGAGCCTCCCGGGGTCAGCATCCGTACCGATGAGGAGGTCGTGCGTATAGACCCCGGGGCACAACGTCTCGAGACCGCATCTGGGGCACGCTATTCGTATGACAGGCTCCTGATTGCCACCGGGGGGGAACCCGAGACCCTCAAGGCCCCCGGCGCCGACCTGCCCTTTGTCCATACGATCCGCAACATCCCCGATGTCGAAGGGATCAAGAAGCAGATGAACAAGGGCAGGGGCCGGGCCGTAATCGCCGGTGCAGGCCCGGTGAGCATGGAAACCGGCGACAGCCTCCACAGGCTCGGCATGGACCTCACCTTTGTCGTCAGCTCCAACCGGGTGTTCTCCACCCTGATGGATCCGGAGGCTGCAACCTTTGTAGAGGAACGACTTGAACGAAGAGGCATCGAGATAAGGAAGGGGCAGGACATCACCCGGATCGACGAGGACAGAACCGTCCACTTCAGCTCGGGTGAGAAATGCAGCTGCGAGATTGTCATCGTCGGCAAGGGGGTGAAACCGAGCCTGGCATTTCTTGCAGGAAGCGGCATTGCACTACGCACCGGCATCGTTGTCGACGAACACCAGCAGACAAATATACCGGGAATCTTCGCTGCCGGAGATGTGGCCGAGACCTATGACATCGCATTTTGTGAAACCCGTCTCAACGCACTGTGGCCTGCTGCGGCAGAACAGGGCAGGATCGCGGGCTTGAACATGGCAGGGGTCACCACCCCCTACCCGGGAAGCCTTGCACGGAATATCCTCCGGGTCTTCGACATCCCGGTACTGTCAGCAGGCATGGCCCGCGCCGACGGCCCGGAGGTCCTCAAAGCACGGGGGAAAGACCATTATCGGAAGCTTGTCCTGGACAAGGGCATCCTCAAGGGCCTGCTCTTTGTGGGCGACCTCAGGAACGAGGGCCTGTATATCTCCCTGATGCAGCGCAGGGTAAACAGTTCCGCCTTTGCCCGGGGTATCCTGAGAGACAGCTTCACCTACTCACGGTTTCTCCGGACATCCATGATGAAAGGGACCCCATGATCCTCCCCTGGGACCATGGGCACAGGAGAGAAACGGCAGTATGAACCGCTACACGAGGCAGCTGCCCATCATCGGCAGGGATGGCCAGGAGAACCTGCACAGGGCGAGGGTCTTCATCGCAGGGGCCGGCGGGCTCGGCACCGTGATTTCGACGTACCTGTGCCTTGCAGGGGTCGGGTCCATCATCATTGCAGATTCCGACATCGTGGAAGAGAGCAACTTCAACCGCCAGTTCCTCCACTGGACAGAGGATCTCGGCAAGAGAAAGATCGACTCGCTTGAGCAGAAACTCAGCCGCATGAACCCGGAGGTTCTCATCGAGACACGCACTGATCGCATCGATGCGAACACGGTCAATGACATGGTTCGCGGCTGCAATCTCATCATCGATGCCCTGGACAATTTCTCCACTCGCTACGTCCTGAACCGTGCAGCCCTCAGGGAAACTATCCCCTTCATTCATGGGGCAGTGGAAGGGTTCTACGGTCAGGCAACAACCATCCTCCCCCGCAGGTCACCCTGTCTGCGATGCATCTTTCCCCAGAGCCCCCCGGCCAGAACAACACCGGTTATCGGGGCAACCTGCGGGATCATCGGCTCGGTCCAGGCAACCGAGGCGATCAAATACCTCTGCGGACAGGGTGAACTGCTTGCCGGCAGACTGCTTTTGTGGGACGCATTGAGAACAGAGATGAACCTTGTGGACGTAGCGCGGAATCCATCCTGCAGGGATTGTCATCTCAACGAATAGCCGCTCGATGATCAGGACAAAAAGGCCATGAAGATTACCCTGAAGGCATTTGCCTTTTACCGGGATGTACTCGGCAGCCAGACACAGCTCGAGCTGTCACATGGAGCAACCATAGAAACGCTGCTGGAAATGCTGTTCACCAGGCACAGGGAACTCCGCCCCCAGGTGCTCACCAGTGAAGGCCGGGTGAAACCCCTGGTGATCATCCTGAAAAACGGCAGGAACATCGTGCACCTTGAGGGTCTTCACACAAAGCTCGACGACCAGGACATGGTCTCCCTGTTTCCCCCGGTAGCCGGAGGATAGGGATAGCAGCTGCCACATGAGAGACAAGAGTGGATCTTAGCGGAAGCTGCCCCTATAGAGAGTAAAAGCGCTTTTGCACAAAACCCGGCGCCACATCACAGAAGGATGGGAACACGGTATGGAATTGATGGAAACGGTTGTGCTTGGATCATGGGAACTGCTCAGGGAATCCTCGGTCTACATCCTCTTCGGCATCCTCGTCGCGGGTATGCTCAGGGCCTTTCTCGACCCTGCCATGGTTGCCAGGCACCTCGGGACAGGACGGTTTGCATCGGTCTTCAAGGCAGCCCTCTTCGGCATCCCCATTCCCATGTGCTCGTGCGGCGTGATCCCGGCTGCTGCATCACTCAAGAAGCAGGGGGCAAACAACGGCGCCACCATGGCCTTTCTCATCTCCACCCCGGAGTCCGGTGTGGACTCCATAGCCGTCACTTATGCCCTGCTCGACCCCCTCATGACCGTCTTCCGGCCCGTTGCGGCCTTCATCACCGCTGCTGCCGCGGGCATAACCGAGAATATCCTGGGCAGAGGGAAACAGGAGCAGGCCCTTGTCCCGGACCTGAGCTGCCCCATTGACAACTGCTGCAACGGCGCAGAATGTTCGCCAGCTGACCACGCAAACCACCACAGCCCATCGGAGAAGATCTCCTTCGGGATGAGGTATGCCTTCGGGGAACTGTGGGAGGACCTCGCCCTGTGGTTTCTTGCAGGCATCCTCCTGGCAGGACTCATCCAGGCACTGATACCCGCTCGCCTCATGAGCGAATATCTGGGCGGTGGGCTCTGGTCCATGCTCATCATGCTCATCGCAGGCATACCCATGTACATCTGCGCCACGGCATCCACCCCCATTGCAGCCGCACTCATCCTCAAGGGCATGAGCCCGGGCGCCGCCCTGGTGTTTCTCCTGGCCGGTCCGGCAACGAACATCGCCTCGCTGACCATGGTGCTGAAGATCCTGGGGAAACGTGCCACCCTCATCTATCTCGGCATTATCGCAGTATGTTCCGTCCTCCTGGGCATCACGCTCGACCAGGTCTATTCGCTGTGGGGGATCTCGGCACAGGCCGTTGCCGGCAGTGCCGGCGAGTTCATCCCGGTGTGGGCACAGACTGCCGGGGCCATGGTGCTCCTGGCATTATCCATCAAACCTGTACTCCATGCAGTCCGCTCGAGATTTGTGCGCAAAGGCCACAACCACTCCGATTCGTGCTCGTGTTCGGCCCGGCCGATCCAGGATACTCCGGGTGGCTGCGACAAGACCTGCTGAACGAAAGATAACTGATTCCCTTAAGTCACAAGCCGGTTCCGGCACCCCTATGGTCACCCCCTGTTAGTATGTAATTCCAGACACAGATTCCAGACACAGATTGACTTTGTACTTATTGGCATTATAAGTTATTTCTTTATAGAGGATATTCATGATTCTTGAAAAAAGGGTGTTTTTGACCGTGAAAGATGTATCTGGGCTGCTGCATATTAATGACAAGAAGGTGTATGCCCTCGCGCAGGAGGGGAAATTGCCCTGCACCAAGGTGACGGGGAAATGGCTCTTCCCGAAGGACGAACTCCAGCTGTTTCTCAAGGAAAAGGCACGAAAGACCATTCAGCGTTTCTCTACCGAGTTTGCCCTGAGCAAACAGGTGATCCTCCTGTCCGGCTCCGATGATCCTGTCATCCCCATGCTGGAGGGCATGTTCCATTCCCGGCACCCGGATATCGCGCTCTATTCATCCAGCGTGGGCAGCGGCGAGGGTCTCCGACTCCTCAAAGACGGCTTCTGCCACATCGCGCTGAGCCATCTCTATGACCCTGTCACAGATGACTATACCTTCCCCTTTATCCAGGATCTCTTCGATACCCCGGACAACCTGGTGGTGATAAACCTCTTCTACCGCAACACCGGGTTTCTCTCGAAAGACCAGAAGGTACAATCGTTCGGTGATATCATCCGGAACAATCTCCGGTTTATCAACCGACAGAAAGACTCCGGGATCAGGAACCAGGTGGACCGCATCATTGCCACCGAAGGTGCCGCCATCGATGAGATACGCGGATACGAAACCGAGGCATACACCCACTTCGAGGTCGCCTATGCCATCTTCAGCGGCATGGCTGATGCCGGCATCGCTACCGAGGCCATTGCCCACCAGACCTCACTGTTTTTCCACAAGCTCTTCGAAGAACGGTTCGACATGGTTATCGTAAAGGATGCCTTTTTCGAAAGACACATCCAGACCTTTGTGGAGTTTATCCGTTCCGATATCTTTATAAACGTTCTGCAGAACATGAAAGGGTATGACCCCCGGGACACGGGAAAAATACTTTTCCATAAAACCAATCAGTAAGAAAAAGACCATTAGGAGGATTGACTGAGATGAAAAGATTATTGAGGAACGTAACACTGGTATCGGTTTTATTCTTTGTCCTGCTGGGCGCACAGGCCGTCTTTGCACAGGATGTGCTCAAGATGGCTACCACGACCAGCACCGACAACACCGGGCTGCTGGATTATCTTGCACCCCAGATAAAGACCGCCCTGGGCATCGAACTCCAGTGGGTTTCCGTGGGCACCGGCAAGGCGCTCGAACTGGGAAAAAACTGCGACGTTGATGTCCTGCTCGTCCATGCCCCGGCGGCAGAAAAGAAGTTCGTGGATGACGGATACGGGGTGGACCGCCGCCAGGTGATGTTCAATGACTTTGTCATCATCGGCCCGAAGGCCGATCCGGCAGGTGTGAAGGGCCAGAGCATCGACGAGTTCTTCAAGACCATCGAAGCAAAGAAGGCAGCCTTTGCCAGCAGGGGCGACAACTCGGGGACCCACAAGAAAGAGCAGGAGCTCTGGAAGGCTGCAGGGTTTGCTGCCCCGGACAAGGAGCAGTGGTATATCCAGACTGGCCAGGGCATGCTGGGCACCATCACGATCGCTGCGGAACGCGAGGCCTACACCCTGACCGACAGGGGAACGTTCATCAAGTACGAGTCCAACTGGAAGGGAAACCCGCCCATGGTCATCCTGGTCGAGGGCGACAAGACACTGCGGAACCAGTACAGCGTCATCCCCATCAATCCGGACAAATGCAAGAACGTGAACTATGATCTTGCAACAAAGCTTGCCCTGTGGTTTGTAGGACCCGAAGCACAGAAGCTGATTGGGGACTTCAAACTCATGGACAAGCAGCTCTTCACCCCGAACGCAGGCGAATAACACACGAACGCCGATAAACATATCGGCTGACAACTTTGAAGGAGTTTACCCCCGGAAGCCGGCTGCTGCCTGCACCCGCAGGCAATGACCGGCTTCCGGTCGAGATACCACATGGACTACATAGCACAGGGATTTATTCACGCAATCAAGCTGCTCCTGTCCGGCAACCCGGAGACCTATTCCGCCATCATCACCACGCTGAAGGTGTCGACGCTGTCCATCTCCATGAGCCTGCTCATCGGCATCCCCCTGGGATTCCTCCTCGGGTACTTTTCCTTTCCCGGGAAGAAGCAGTGCCGTGCGGTCGTTGACACCCTCCTTGCCATGCCCACGGTCGTTGTGGGCCTCCTCGTCTATGGCTTTGTCACCCGCAGGGGTCCCCTGGGCGAGATGGGGCTGCTTTTTTCCATCGCAGGCATAGCCCTGGCTCAGACGATCCTGGTCATCCCCATTGTCATATCCCTTACGGCAACCGCCATCGAAAGCCTGGACAGGAGACTCCGCGTGAATCTCCTCACGCTCGGTGCCCGGGGGAAACAGATCGCCATCGCGAGCCTTCTGGAAGCACGCTACGCCGTCCTCACGGCCGGGGTGACCGCCTACGGCAGGGCCATCTCCGAGGTGGGGATATCCATGATGATCGGCGGCAACATCAAGTGGCATACGAGGACCATTACCACGGCCATCGCCCTGGAGACAGGAAAGGGTCAGTTCGCCATGGGAATAGCGCTGGGGCTTGTCCTCCTGGCCATTGCCTTCACCATGAACGGGATAATCTCTGCACTGAAGAGGAAGACAGCATGAACGAAACCACCCCTTTGTACGCACTCTCCCACATTCAGCACGGATACGGCCGAGACTTCACCCTCGTCATCCCGGAATTCTCTATCGAACAGAAAACCTCGGTGGGCCTCGTGGGCCCCAACGGGTGCGGTAAGAGCACCCTGCTGAGGATCCTCTCGTTCCTGGAGGCACCGAACACGGGGGAGATCCTCTTCGATGGCAGGAAGGTGGAGGGAGATCTTGGTGAGTTGAGGAATCAGGTAACCCTGGTGCTGCAGGAGCCGTACCTTCTGAAACGCTCGGTATTTGACAACGTGGCCTATGGCCTGAGGATCAGGGGAGAAAAGCACGACCTCAAGGAGCGGGTCCACGAGGCCCTCGACTGGGTGGGACTCTCTCCAAAAATATTTGCAGGCAGGCGCTGGTACGAACTCTCCGGGGGCGAGGCCCAGCGTGTGTCGGTCGCATCACGGCTCATCCTCAGGCCCCGGGTGCTCCTCCTGGACGAGCCCACCGCGAGTGTCGATACCCACAGCGCACAGCTCATACAAAAGGCCATCCGCGACATCAGGACCCGGTTCGATACCACCATTGTCATAGCCAGCCATGACCGGGCATGGCTCAGTAACATAACCGACAGCATTATCCGCATCCACAAGGGCCGCATCGTGGGGACCGGGGTGGAAAACATCATACCCGGGCCCTGGGGCGCCGACAGAGACAATCTCTGGTCAAAAGAGATCGGGGAAGGCAACAGGATATACGCATTGAAACCGCCGGAGGAACATGCCGTTGCCGTGCTGCACCCGTGGGATATCATGATCGCCACGGAGCCGCCCTCAGCCATCTCGGCCCAGAATATCCTGCCCGGGGAAATCAGACAGTTGACCGTGGCACGGGAGAACGGCCGGATACAGATCGATGTGCAGACACCGGGGATCGCGCTCACCTGCACCGTCACGGACCATGCAGCCGAATCGCTCTCCCTGCTGCCCGGCAGGAAGGTGTTCGTGGTATTCAAGGCATCATCGCTGTCCTGGCAGTAGAATCTCCCCTGCTGTAGTGCGCCCTGCATGCCTCGAACAGGACAACGTATGAGAAAAAGACATACTTCTTGAATTACTATGCATATTTGGCATTTGACTTGTACAGGGCGATCACTTACTCCGATCTATACGGCAGGAAATAAAATAGTCTCCGGCAAGAAGGCGACACAACAGGTTTATCCAGAGACGATATGAGAGAGATTATCTACTTCGACAATGCAGCCACCTCGTGGCCCAAGCCACAGGAAACCCTCGACGCCATGGATCATTTCAACAGGCACGTGGGGGCCAACCCGGGCCGCTCGGGGCACTCCCTGTCCATCGACGCGGGCCGCGTTCTCATGGACACGAGAGAGGCCCTGGCAGAGCTGTTCGGCATCGACGAGATGCTCCGCATCATCTTCACCAAGAATGCCACCGAGGCCCTCAATATTGTCACCCTGGGCCTGCTCGGGCCGGGTGACCATGTCATCACCTCGGGCATGGAACACAATTCCGTGATGCGCCCGCTCAGGTCGCTGGAGGACAGAAGGCTCGAGCTCGATGTCGTTCGCTGCTCTGCCTCCGGCGAGATCGACCCGCGAGATGTGGAACAGGCCATCAAGCCCCATACCAGGGCAATCATCCTCACTCACGCCTCCAACGTGACCGGCACCATCATGCCGCTGAGCACTGTCGGCGCCATGGCACGTGAGCGCGGCATCGTGTTCTGCGTCGATGCCTCACAGACCGCCGGCGCCATTCCCATCGACGTCAATGAGATGTTCATCGATCTCCTGGTATTCACCGGGCATAAATCGCTCTACGGGCCCCAGGGAACCGGGGGACTGTATATGGGTCCCGGGCTCGAGAAGCAGATCAAACCCCTGATCATGGGTGGCACAGGGAGCAGGTCAGAGTTCGAGCACCAGCCCGAATTCCTGCCCGACAAGTTCGAATCCGGCACGCCCAATGCCATGGGCATTGCAGGTCTGGGTGCCGGGGTACGGTTCGTGCTCGATACCGGGGTGGAAAACATACACAGCAGGGAAATGGAGCTGAGCGCCAGACTCTTGGGCGGCCTGCTGGAAATACCCGGCGTTACGGTATACGGCGGCGGCGATGCCCAACGCCGGACACCGGTGGTATCGTTCGTGGTCTCCGGGATGAGTCCGTCGGAGACGGCACTGCTGCTCGACGAAGACTTCGGCATCATGTCGAGGCCCGGTCTGCACTGCTCTCCCAGTGCTCACCACACCATCGGGACCTTCCCGGAGGGGACCGTACGGTTCAGTATCGGCTATTTCACCACCCCCTGGGAAATAGACTATGCGCTCAATGCCGTCGAACAGCTGGCATCACGCCAGGAAGAAGGAGCACTCGCATGAAGAAGGAGATCGATGCGCGGGGTCTTGCCTGTCCGCAGCCGGTGATCCTGACCAGGAAGGCTCTCCAGGACAATGACGAGATCGTTGTGGTCGTGGACAATGTCACGGCCCGTGAAAACGTCAAGCGGATGGCACAGAGCCAGGGCTGCGAGGTGGTAATCGAAGGCGACGGCAAGGATATCCGCATCCACATGACCAGGGGGTCCTCCTGTCAGGCCCCGCAACCAGCGACATCACCGGAAGGTCCGCTGGTAATCGCCATCGGCTCCGACAGGATGGGCAGCGGCGAAGACAAGCTCGGGAGCCTGCTCATGAGGAGTTTTATCCACACCGTTGTGGAGGCATCTCAACGGCCCGACACCATGATCTTCTTCAACACCGGGGTGAGGCTCACGGTCGCGGGCTCCGAGGTCATCGAAGATCTCCGTGAACTCTCAGGCAGCGGGGTGAACATTCTCGTGTGCGGGACCTGTCTCGGGTACTTCGAGATCAAGGATCAGCTCGCTGCAGGGACTGTCTCCAACATGTACGACATCGCAGAGGCCATGCTCTCAGCGGGAAGACTCGTCCAGCTATGACCGCAACGGACTTTCAGGTCGTGATCTTCGACAGCGTGAGCTCCGCCCTGCTCGCCGAGAAGATCCTCAAGAAACTGGACATACCCTTCAAGATCATCCCGGTACCCAGGCATATCAGTTCTGACTGCGGGGTGTGCATCCGGTTCAGTGCCCGGGAACGGGAGAGGATCGAGGGCTCCCTTGCCGGCAGGGTGGGGATTCAGACTATCCTCCCGCTGTGAAAAAAGACACTCTGCGTGCCACAGGGAGATCCGGTTTTACCGGCACTCCAAACCCTTGCCTGTCCCGCGGCCTGCTCGTCAAGACCGCCGTTTTAGTCGAGATCTTTCCTGATCTCGTCGAACTCTTCCTTGGATATCTCGCCCCGGGCATAGCGCTTCTTCAGTATCTGGAGCGGGGTCTCGGTCATCAGGGTATCTGTGGTTGAAGCCCTTGTGCTGCGGATGATGAGGTAGACTGCCACGGCGATCACCACGATAAAGGTTATCCACATGAGAAACCCTCCGAACCAGAAGCCCATCATGCCCCTGCCGTAGCCGTAGTCCCCCATGTGCCAGGGCCACTGCCTCTCCTGCACCTGTGGGAGAAGACCGGAACCCTGTCTGTCTGAGATCAATTCACCCCCATCCCCGCTGCCGGCAGCGTGTGCGTACCCCGGACACGTGACGCAGGAGGCTTCGAGTGATTTTCCTGCCATGCCGGCATGATCTTTTCCTGCTATATCCACGGGGTCATAAATGGCGAAAGCGGCATATATTCCGGCGAGCGTCAGCGCCACTACCCCGATGCACAACAATTTCCCGATCATTTCTGCCTCCTTTTCGACCTCACCGTTGTCCGTCTAACGACCCCATATCCGCTAAAGTTCCTGCCGAAACAGCACAGTCAAGCCCGCAGGGGTCACTATGCCGGTCTGAACCAACGAGGATATAATAGACCGCAGGTGCGGCAAGTCAAGATGACCCCCGGGGTCTGAGTCTCGTTCCCCGGCCATGCTCCCGGGCCATGGGCTGATATCAGGGGTAAGGAGCTTTCCTGGTTGCATTCCCGGCCAGGAACATTGTATACAGTCATCAGGGCATATAAAAAAGAGAATCATCCTGAGAATCTTTTCCAACCGCGCACCTGAGAAACCCGGAAAAAACCATGAAGACAACGGTATTGAACTCTGTTCTCATTGTACTGGTGCTCATGCTCGGAGGGTGCAGCGCTCCCGATCAATACGGGTGGATACCCTGGCAAGATTTCAGGGGCCACTGTGCCCTGGAGATGACCATCACTATCGATTCTCAGCCACCCGACGCCGAGGTCTTTGTAGACGGGGTCTACAAGGGCACTACGCCGTATACCCTCGAATATGAAACCTCATCGTATATAGCAGGCCAGAAGAGGAACCAGCCCCAGCCCAACAACGTGAGCAGGGAGTGCGAGACGAGAAATACCAGGTTCCTCGAGGAGACGGCAATCGAGATCATGGTGGCAAAACAGGGCTATCAGGCCATGAGCACGACCATCATCGCCCAGGACCATTTTCGTTCCGACTCGCTCCGCCATGGAAAACGCTACGAGAAGGCCATCAACCTGAACTATTCCCTGGAAACAGAAGGCTGGGGGCTCTTCCATGGTGGATCGGTGGAGACGATCATCGGCCAGCCCGCTGCAGCCCCCTGACAGACCGCAGCACTCACAGGTTAAGACGACAAGCGTGTCTTGACCCGGCCCGACCCGGAAGTCCTCAGCTTCAAGAGTTAACCCATATCCTGCAGGGAGATTGCATTCGCTCTATGTGGACACAGTCTCGTGTCATGGCGACGGATCGACATGGACGATAATCTCTCCGATGTCGTCGAATTCCCGGTGAAGGCACTCCCGTGCCTCTTCGACAATCCGGTGACTCTCGGCGACGCTCATGTTCCTGTCAACCACGATATGCACCTGGATAAAGTACGTTCCCCCCATGCTGCGCACCTTGAGGTCGTGCACCCCCTGGACGCCGGATACCCGGCCGACACAGTCCACAATGCTCCTGAGAAATTCCTGACGCGGTGCGGCGTCTGTCATCTCCCGCAGGGCTCCCCAGAGGACATCAGCCCCCACTTTCGCGATGAAGAATGAGACGAGCAGAGCCGCATAGGCATCGAGGATGTGCCATCCCGGCTTGATGAGCGCGCCGCCGACCCCGATGAACACTGCCACCGACGAGAAGGCATCGGACCGGTGATGCCAGGCATTGGCAATCACTGCCTGGCTCCTGATGCGTTTCCCCACGATCACCGTGTACTGATAGAGGGCCTCTTTGAAGGCAATGGACAGGCCGGCCCCGGCAAGGGCAAGCCACGTGGGGTGAGTCTCTTCATGCAGGAAGATATTCATCCCGGACCGGTACGCCAGATAGAAGGCAACGGCAATGAGCGCAAGGCCCACCACGGCAGAGGCCATGGTTTCGATCCGGCCATGGCCGAAGTGGTGGTCTTCATCAGGAGGCTTCCTCCCGTACCGGAGCCCCAGGAGGACTACTCCATCGGTGAAGAAATCCGAAACCGAGTGCACCGCGTCTGCAATGAGGGCCTGGCTGTTGCCCACGATACCGGCAATAAATTTCAGCACTACGAGCAGGGCATTGACAAGCACCCCGACCCAGGTAACCTTCCGGCCTTCACGGCCTCCTTCGGCTGTATCCTGAGACATCATTGGACCTCGCCCCTGCACATCCTCGCATGGTTCATCTTCAACTGCCTGTTCTCCCGATATTCCCCTTACCATCACCAGATACGCCAGATCAGGTGACGCTACGATACCGCTGATCCTTCACAGGGGCACCCGGTTTTGCAGCGCGGGTATGTCCCGTCCCGTTTCGCGCGGGGGTCGCTCCTGCAGGGAACCCCTGAATCACTTGAACGTCCGGAGGCCTCAGATCTCTCCGGCTGCCTTGTACCCTTCGTGAATTGCCTCAATAAGGCGCCGCGGACTCCTGGCATCGCCCGCCACGCGATAGTCTATGCCGAGATCCCTGAGCACCTCTTCCAGGCCGTTGTCCGACTTCGCACCCATGGCAGTGATCACCATGGCGGTCGGTTCCGATCTCTGTTCTCCGCTGAGCGTGTAGTGCACCGTGCCGTTTTCGATGCCGGTCACGGTCGCGCCGAACATCATGCGTCCGCCCCCCTGCCTGATCCTCTTGTGCAGCCAGTAGCCGTGGGCCGTGTGCTTTCCCACCGGCGGGTACGCGAGCATCTCTATGATGGCCACCTCGATACCGCGGGCAACGAGGAAATCAGCGGTCTCCATGCCCACATAGCCGGCACCGAGAATGACCGCCGGGCTTGCGGGCTTTACCTTGCCTTCGAGAACATCCCGTGCGTCAAACACCTTCTCGCCGTCAATGCCGGGGATAGGTGCTGCAACCGGGTATGCACCCGAGGCAAGGACCACGGCATCGGGCCTGCCGCTTTCCAGGGCCTCCCGCGTTACTTCCTGATTCAAGGTAATCTTCACATCCTGCTTTTTCAGCTGCCGCACAGACCAGTCCACCCAGTCCATGAATGCCTTTTTATGGGGCGGCCTGCTTGCCGATTGTATCTGCCCGCCGGGCAGGGCCTGTTTTTCGAAGACCTCGACATCATATCCCCGCAGCGAGGCATACATCGCAGCACAAAGTCCTGAAGGACCTGCACCGACGACCCACACCTTTTTCCTGCTCTTAGCCTGTGGCAGTCCCTTATACTCCCTGCCGCACTCGGGATTGAAGGTGCAGGTGGCCGATTTCATCTCGAAGCTCAGGCGGTCTATGCAGCCCTGGTTGCAGGCAACGCACAGACGGATGTCTTCCAGGTTCCCCGCCTTGGCCTTGTTGATAAAGTCAGGATCGGCCAGGTGCTGCCTGCCGAAGGCGATGAGGTCTGCATCGCTTTCGGCTATGGCCTTCTCGGCCAGTGCCAGGCTGATGCGGCCTACCCCGATCACCGGCACGCCTGCTGCCTCTTTTATGGCGCGGGCCCGAAAGAGGTTGAACCCCTCTTCGGTGTCCATCGAGGCGATGCTCAGCTGCCCGGGCGTTGAATAGACCCCCACCGAGGCATGGATGGCATCCACGCCTGCCGAGACCAGCTGCGGGGCAAGCCATTTCATGAATTCCAGGTCGTAGCCGCCGCGTACCAGCTCGTCTGTCGATACCCGGATAATGACCGGGAAATCCGCCCCGACTCTGCCTCGAACCGCCTCGACGATCTCCAGCACAAACCGCGCCCTGTTTTCGTCAGAGCCGCCGTACCTGTCCGATCTCTGGTTGGAAAACGGGGAGAGGAACTGATTGAGGAGATACCCGTGGGCAGAGTGAATCTCCACGGCGTCGAAGCCTGCCTTTCTTGCCCGCAGAGCGGCAGTTCCATAGGCGTCGATTATATGGGCAATGCGAGAGATGCTCATCTCTTCGCAGGGCTGATTCAGAATGACGCTCGGGATGGGAGACGGCGCTTCCGGGATTGCACCGGTAACACTCTCGAAGGTCTCCCGGCCGGCATGATGGAGCTGAATGGCCACCTGTGCGCCCTCACGGTGAATCGCCTCGGGGATCTTTGACAGGGACGCAATGAAGTCGTCGCTCCAGAGACCGAGCTCGTTGGGAAAGCCCTTGCCCCGTGGATCCACCGCGCATATCTCGGTGATGATCAATCCGGTGCCGCCCCTGGCCCGCCGGGCAAGATACCCGATGAGCCTTTCGCCCGGCGTGTTGTCTGCATTTGCATAGCCCGTACCCATGGGCGGCATGACAGCGCGGTTCTTGAGCGTCATGGTGTTTATGGTTATCGGTGAAAAGAGATGGTCCAGATTCATAAGAGCCTCCCAAGCTTGTCGATTCGTTATCTGCGCCTGCCCCGCACACTATAGCAACACGTACACAGCTATCCTTATGCCTGTTCTTACCTCTGAATTCAAGGATCTTGTCAGATCAAGGCAATCCTGCACCGGGAAGAGTTTGAATTTCGACGGGAAACTGCCGCGCGTGGTTTCGTTTCAGCCCGTTCATGACCTCGTCGGCGTGTTTTTTAATGGAAAACCAGAGCAGTGCAGGCATGAAGGGTGCTCCAGAAAGGCTCCTCTCACAGCGCTGCACCGCCCCGTGATGTTCGTGAATGTTACTTGTGCCTCTGCGCCAGAGGCCTAGCAGCTCGTACAGCCGCCGCAGTCTTTGTCGCTGGTCAGGCCTGAGGTGATAATGAATCCCTGGCCTGATTCGTTTGAGATGAAATCCACGTTTACCGGCTGGGCCTGCGCAAGCAGACTCTTGTCGATCACAAACGTGAATTCGGCCTTCTCGAATACCTCATCTGTCTCTTTTGGCTCATCCAGAGCCATGCCCAGTGTGGGCCCCTTTCAACCAGCGCCGGCGACAATGATCCTCAGCGGCTGGATCTGGTCACGGGACTTGAAGAATTCCCTGACCATCTCTGTTGCCTTTTCTGTTACTTCCAACATCTACCTTTCTCCTTTCAGATCGTTATCTCGATCTATGGTGTTTTTCCTTCATATTCCTGTGACAGCATCCACCGGGTCGGTCACATCTGTGCTGTTTTTACCGGCCTCGATGGCCCGGTGCAAGAGCTCCTTGTAGTAGCTCAGGATATCCTCCACCAGGCAGTAGCACACGCTCGGGCCCTGGATCTCTCCGTGGATCCAGCCTGTTTCCTTGAGCACCTTGAGATGCTGCGACACGCTCGACTGCGCAAGGGGCAGTGCATTGACGATGTCTCCGCAGATGCACCGCCTCCCGGCAGGCTTGTTTGCCAGGATATTGACGATCTGTATCCGGGCCGGATGGGCAATCCCCTTGGAGAGCTCTGCGAGAACCTGCTTGCAAGCTTCTGGGGACAGGTCCTTGATGGTATCGCAGTCTGCATATTTCTGCCCACATGTGCACTCCTTCTTTGTCACTTCACGCCCCGTTTCACGGTTTGACGGCACGGACATAACCCGAGAATATCAGCTCTTTGGAATTCTCGCCTATGTTCCAGCCCTTGATGATCTCGTCGCTGTTTCCCTTTCTCGTAATGGAAATATCAGTGAAGCCTGCCTCGTCGAGCATCTGTCTCACCTCACCGGGTGAGATAGCGCCCGATATTCAGGCCGTATAGGCATCGATGTCGTTCCTGAATTCATCGGGCAGTTCGCCCGAGAGCATGACATCGGAGATACTGACGCGTCCGCCGGGTTTGAGCACCCGGTGAATCTCCCGGTAGACAGCAGCCTTGTCCGGGCTCAAGTTGATCACGCAGTTCGAGATCACCACATCCACGCAGGCATCCCCAACGGGCAGTTCCTCTATTTCCCCCTGCCGGAATTCGACATTGCCCAGCCCCAGGGTCGCTGCATTCTTTTGCGCCTGACGCACCATCTCACAGGTCATGTCGACTCCTATCACCCGTCCCTGGGCACCGACTGCCTGTGCGGCCAGAAAGGCATCGAACCCGGCCCCGCTTCCCAAGTCGAGCACGGTCTCCCCCTGCCTGAGGTCTGCAAGGCTTATGGGGTTGCCGCAGCCCAGCCCGAGATTCGCCTGGGCCAGCTCGTCGAGGAGCTGTTCCTGCGAGTAGCCGCACTTTTCGCCCTGGGCCAGGATATTCACAAAGGAGTTTCCCTCGCCGCCACAGCAGCCACACCCGCCCGGGTTATTCGAGACGGCGATGGAGGCATATTTTTCTCTGACGACTCGTTTCACCGTATCGCTGAATGTCTTCATGTTCTCTGTTTCTCCCTTTATCGTATTCTTACGATTTGAGATAATTACGATAAATCGCTCCCCTGTCAACCCATTTTTTCTCGTCACGCGGGAAAAACAGCACGCCTGGCAGCCATGCCTTGTTTTACGCCTCAGTGAATAAACCGAAATAATTCAATTTTTTCCGATTTTTCCACACCACCGTGTTTCCCTGTAGGATTGCACCGTCAAATATTTCAGTCATTGGCCGACAAATATTGTTCTTGACATCATTTGCCTATTTTGCCATTTAGCCAAATAAGGAGTCTGACTATGGACAAACTGACCTATGCACGGTTCGAGGCGCGAGCCAGAATATTGAAGGCCCTGGCACACCCCACGAGGCTCTTTATCGTGGACGAGCTCGCCAGGGGTAAGCGGTGTGTCTGCGAACTCACCGAGATGATCGGCTCTGACATCTCTACCGTTTCAAAACACCTCTCGGTACTCAAGAACGCGAACGTGGTAAGTGACGAAAAACGCGGCAACCAGGTATTCTATACCTTGAGAATGCACTGCGCCGCCAGTTTTTTCCGCTGTGTTGAAGACATGATGCAGGTGAAAATCCAGGAGCATCTTAACTTGGCGGAAGAAGCGTGAGGTTATTTTTACTCGAGAACTTGGCGATATTGCCAAGCAACCATATACGAAAGGAACATCTATGAGCTTGAAAGAAGAATGGAAATGGCTGGCTGGTCTTACCGGGTTGTTCCTTGCCCTGTTCTACCTCCCGGTGGGGCTGCCCAGGTTTGACAATGCCGTGCTCGAAGGGCTGCTTTTGGCAAAGGCCTATGCCCGGGAACATGTGATCCTCTGCCTGCTGCCTGCCTTTTTCATCGCAGGGGCAATCGGGGTGTTTCTGTCGCAGAACTCGGTCATGAAATACTTAGGTGCTGATGCGAAAAAGGTTATGGCCTACGGAGTTGCATCGGTCTCGGGCACCATCCTGGCGGTGTGCTCATGCACCATCCTGCCTCTGTTTGCAGGCATCTACCGCATGGGGGCCGGGCTCGGCCCGGCAGTGGCGTTCCTCTATTCCGGCCCGGCCATCAATATCCTGGCCATCATCCTCACTGCCCGCATACTCGGTCTGGAACTGGGCGTTGCCCGCGCAGCAGGGGCCATTATATTTTCTGTTGTGATAGGGCTCATGATGCACCTCATCTTCCGGAAGGAGGAGGCAGCCAAGGTGAAGGCTGCAGCGATGCCGACAGGGGATGACGACAGACCCCTGTGGCAGACTGCTCTGTACTTTGCCTCCATGATCGCCGTCCTGGTCTTTGCCAACTGGGGCAAACCCTCTTCTGCAGAGGGTCTATGGCATGCCATATACTCCTTGAAATGGATTCTGACTGGAGCATGTGCAGCAGGGCTCGGGGTCATGCTCTTCGCATGGTTTCAGGTAAGGATATGGAAAATAGTGCTCGTCGCGGGTGCCACGGCCGTTTTTGCTGCGCTTGTCCCGCACGAACCCATGGTGGCGTTTGCCGCCGGCATAGTCGGCCTCTCGGTCATCACCGCCACCCAGGAGGGAGAGATGCACGACTGGTTCGACGGTTCCTGGTTCTTTGCAAAGCAGATCATGCCCATCCTCTTTGCCGGGGTGCTCGTTGCCGGCATGCTGCTCGGCAGGCCCGGCTACGAGGGGATCATCCCCTCTGCCTGGGTGAGCTCCGCGGTGGGCGGCAATACACTCTGGGCGAACTTATTTGCCTCCGTAGCCGGTGCACTCATGTACTTCGCCACGCTCACCGAGGTGCCCATCCTTCAGGGGCTCATCGGCGCGGGCATGGGCAAAGGCCCAGCCCTGGCACTGCTTCTTGCCGGACCTGCGGTCTCGCTGCCCAACATGCTCGTGATCCGCAGCGTCATCGGGACAAAGAAAACTCTCGTATACGTAATCCTCGTCGTGATCCTTGCCACCATATCGGGCATGATCTACGGCACATTATTCTAAGAAAGGAGACACACATGAAAAAGATTCAGATACTGGGGACAGGATGCTCAAAATGCACCAAGCTGGCTGCAAACACGGAAACAGCCGCCAAATCGCTGGGCATTGAGTATGAGATTGAAAAGGTCACCGACATCAACAAGATCATGAGCTTCGGGGTCATGACAACCCCTGCGCTCGTGGTGGACGGCGAGGTAAAGGTGGTGGGCAAGGTTCCCTCCCCTGCCGATATCGAGGACCTGCTCAAATAGTCTCGCACTCCGTGCTCAAGGAGGATACCATGGACAAAATCCGCGTGTTGTTTCTGTGCACAGGGAACTCCGCACGCTCGCAGATGGCAGAGGCCTTCCTGAGGGCATATGGTTCCGAGCATTTCGAGGCCTTCAGTGCCGGGCTGGAACCAAAAGGATTACACCCCCTGACCATACAGGTTATGGAGGAGATCGGCATCGACATGAGCGGCCACACCTCAAAGCACCTCGACCACTACCTTGGCACCATGCACTTCAGTTATGTGATTACGGTCTGTTCACATGCCGACATCAACTGCCCCGCGGTTTTTCCTGGTGCCGCCAGGCGGGAACACTGGGACTTCGAAGACCCTGTGGCATTTAAAGGAACAGATCCGGATAAACTCACAAAGTTCAGGCAGGTCCGCGACCTGATCGGTCAGCAGGTCAGGACCTGGATCGAGGAACGCATCAATACAAAAGGAGAATGAAATAACAGGAAATAATGTCTTGGACAACAAATCACGCGAACTGATTGCAGTCGCCGCATCCATTGCCGGCAACTGCATGCCGTGCCTGCGGTATCATTTCAAAGAGGTACTGAGTCATGGCTGCACCCTGGAAGAAATCGAAGAGGCCATAACGATGGCAAAGACGGTGAAGGAACGGCCAATGAACGACATCTACTCTCTTTCATCAGAGATGATCGATAGATCGCGCAACAAGGTTCCTGAAACCATGCCCTCGGCACAGACCGCCGGAGGCTGTTCCTGCGGCAGCACCGGTACAGGGAAATGTTGCTGATGTTTACTATCCGGTTAAGAAAAATCAAAAAAGGAGTACTCATGAATTCAAAGGGAATGTTCTTTGTCTTTCTTCTTGCATACTTGCTCGTATTTTCAGGGAACGCACCGGTATCTGCAGAGGAACTCCCCACCATTCCGGTCGCGGACATGGTGACCATGGTTGACCTGGGCGCAGGCTCGTGCATCCCGTGCAAGATGATGGAGCCCATCCTGGAGAAGGCAAAAAAACGCTACGAGGGTAAGGCCGCGATCATCTTCATCGACCTGCGCTATCACCGGGACCAGGTTCAGCGCTTCCAGGTCCGCGCCATCCCGACCCAGGTCTTCTTCGACCGGGAAGGCAAGGAGGTCTACCGGCATGTGGGATTCATGTCTGAAGAGGCCATCACTGAACAGCTGAAAAAGATGGGGGTCGAGGGATGAAGAATGCAGGAAAAGGAAGATATTCAACGACATCTGTTCATGAAGAACGCCGGCTCAAGGAGGAGTTCTGATGCTGCAGACGTTTTTCATCACCATCAACGAATGGCTGACCGCAGGGACCATGGTCGCGGCAACCGCGGCATTCCTCTGGGGTATGGTGAGCGTGATGCTGAGCCCCTGTCACCTGGCATCCATCCCGCTCATCATTGCCTATGTGGGCGGCCAGCAGCGAGAGGTGAAGCCGTCTCTCGCTGCATTCTATTCGATCGCATTCACCACCGGGCTCTTCATCACCATTGCCCTGGTGGGCGTCATCTGCGCCATGATGGGACGAATGCTCGGCGATGTCGGCGGTTTCTGGATGGTCCTGGTGGGAGGCATACTCATCTGGATATCACTCGGCATGCTGGGCGTGGAGAAGTGCACCATGTCGGGAGGGCTGCTTCACCGGCTCAATTTCAGGGGTATCCTCGGGGCGTTCGGGCTCGGGCTTGCCTACGGGGTTCTGTCCGGGACCTGCACCTTCGGGTTCATCGCGCCCATTCTGGCCGTGATCACCATACAGGAGAAGATCATGACCGGGGTTGTGATGATCCTGCTCTTTGCCGTGGGCCACTGCCTGCCCATCATGGTCGCGGGCAGTTCCACCGCCATGGTCAAGCGCCTGCTGGAAAACAGTACCTGGAGCAATTCGGCCATGCTGTTCAAAAAAGGGGCCGGGGTGATTATCCTTTTGCTGGGGCTGTATTTTGTATCGATGCCGTTTATCGGTGTGTAATAGAAACAACTCTCTCTATTGAAAGGAAACGACTATGGGCAATGATCACGCACATGAACAAAATGAATCAAAGGGGCTGGGTTTCTTTGAACGGTACCTGAGCCTCTGGGTTATCCTCTGCATAGCAGGAGGGATCGTCCTCGGTAAGGTTGCCCCGGGTATCGCCAGATACCTCGACGGGCTTGCCATCACCGTGAACAATGCCCCGGTGGTCTCCATACCCATCGCGGTGTGCCTGTTCTTCATGATGTATCCCATCATGGTAAAGATCGACTTTGCCGAGGTTGTCAAGGCGGGCAAGAGCCTCAGACCCGTGGGGCTGACATTGTTCATCAACTGGGCCATCAAGCCGTTCACCATGTATGCAATCTCCCTGTTCTTTCTCGGAACGGCATTCTATACCCTGATCGGACCAGAGGCCGTTGACTATGTGAAAATGCCCCTTGGTCTCGATCTCCCGGCAGGTTCTGCTCACGGTGTCGGCACGGTCGTGATGCACGAGGGGGTAAAAATGCTCCAGGTGCCGCTGTGGAGAAGCTACCTTGCCGGCTGCATCCTCCTGGGGATCGCGCCCTGTACGGCCATGGTGCTGGTGTGGGGCTTTCTCGCAAAAGGCAACGACGGGCTGACCCTGGTCATGGTTGCCATCAATTCACTGACCATGCTCGTGCTCTACGGACCGCTGGGCGGCTTTCTGCTCGGGGTCGGAAGACTGCCGGTGCCCTGGCAGGCCCTGCTGCTCTCCATCGGCATCTACGTGGCCCTGCCCCTGGTGGCCGGGTACGCATCCCGCAGGTGGATCATCCGGGCAAAGGGCGAGCAGTGGTTCAAGGAAAAGTTTCTCCACATCCTCACCCCCATCACGATCATAGCCCTGCTCATTACCCTGGTCCTGCTCTTTTCCTTCAAGGGAGACGTGATCGTGGCCAATCCCCTGACGATCCTGTGGATCGCCATCCCGCTGTTCATCCAGACCAACCTGATCTTCTGGCTCGGCTACGGCCTGGCACGACTGCTGAAGCTTCGCTACGAAGATGCAGCGCCAGCGGCCATGATCGGTGCATCCAATCACTTCGAGGTGGCCATCGCCACGGCAACCATGCTCTTCGGCCTGTCTTCCGGTGCGGCCCTGGCCACGGTCGTGGGCGTGCTCATCGAGGTTCCGGTCATGCTCATGCTCGTGAAGATCTGTTTGAAAACCACACCCTGGTTCGACCACGGCAACCACATGACGACATGACTGAAGGAGAATCCCCTTGATCAGCACAACAGTATGTAACCGGTCTGTACGTCAGGTATCTGCAATCGTTGTCATTTCGATTCTGCTTGCGTTGTCGGTAAACGCACTCCGCCCAGGGGGTATACCGCTGGTCAAAGACTGGTCAGTCAAAGCGAGGATGGTCGACGAAAGCGGTTTGGATATGGGCATTTCTCTCGATGACTCTGTCAGGGCCTTTGAAGACGGCCATGCTGTTTTCCTCGATGCCCGGTCGCTTTCAGAGTATGCACAGGGTCACATTAAAGGCGCCCGTCTGTTGCCGTTTGAAGAGCTTGATGAATATGTCATCGATGCAACCGCCGACCTGTCTCCCGAAGCCCTGATCATCACCTACTGTGACGGCGAGGCGTGCATGCTGAGCCATGACCTTGCCCTGTACCTCAAAGATTTCGGGTTCGAGCGGGTCTATGTCCTCACAAACGGATGGAGCCTCTGGGTGGACAACGGCCTGCCTGTCGAGCAGGGCTCGACGCTGCCACAAGAGGGAGGTCAGGGATGAACATGAAGGTCCTTTATCACGCTTCCCGCTTGATGCTCGGCGGTATCTTCATCTATGCGAGCATCCACAAGATCATCTATCCGGCATCGTTCGCCGATGCGGTGTTCAACTACCAGATCCTGCCGGGTGCACTGATCAACCTCACCGCCCTGATCCTTCCGTGGCTTGAGCTTGTCGCCGGCATCCTGCTGGTGCTGGACGTATGGATGCCCGGGGCCGTAACGATCGTCACAGGCTTGTTGCTTGCATTCAGCTGCGCGCTCGCCTTCAATATGGTTCGGGGGCTCGACATCGCCTGCGGCTGTTTCACCACCAGCTCAACAGAGGACGAAATGACCGTCCTGACGGTACTGAGGGACAGTTCCCTGCTGGTCGTTTCCCTGTTTCTCATGTACTGGACTTTCATCAGGGAGCCGCAGCAGGCCCTCGCCGGAGATATCATAACAGACAGGAACCCTGGCTCGGATAAGGGAGAAGTCTTTGAAGATCGAATTTCAGAGAAATCAAGAGAGGAAAACCCATGAAAGAGATACGTGATTTGAACAAGATCATCATCTACGGCACCGACACCTGACCGTATGCACAGCAGGCCAGGTCGGTCTACGGCAACAAAGCGATCTACGTGAACGTGGATGAAACCCCGGAAAATCTCGAGGAAATGCTCGCCTTATCCGGGGGGAAGAGACGGGTCCCGGTCATTGTCGAGGGGGAAAAGGTCACCATCGGCTTTGCCGGCAATGCCTCCATCCCTAAGGGCCTGGGCCTGCTCGGCGGGACCTGACCGGTTCAAGCACCCCTCGGGGAGGGGCCGACCACGACAACCAGAGAGCGCAGAGACAGCAACGATGACTGAACAAGGTAGTTCAGAGATGTGCATGTTCGGTTACGAGGATATTCGTGCCCGAAAAAGGAGATAGCAATGATCGAACTGAGAGAACTCTATGAGATCGGATTAAAGTTTCATGGACACAAGTGCCCTGCCATGCCCATGGGGATCAGGGCAGGCATGGCCGCACTGAAGGCGCTCGGCGTGAACAGGGCCCAGGACAAGGAACTGGTGGTGGAGGCCGAAACAGGAGAAGGCCACGCTGCGGGTTGCTTCGTGGACGGCATCATGGTCGCCACCGGAGCCACGTACGGTAAGTCAAACATCAGGAAGCTGAACTACAGCAAGATGGCCTTCACACTCATCGATACGGCAACAGACCGTGCCGTAAGGGTGTCTCTCAAGCCGGAGTTCTTCGAAAAGGCCCTATCCTCGCCCTTTGTGCAGAAGCGGAAGGAGGGAGTGCTGCCCCAGGATATTCCGACAGAGATCACCAATCCCCAGGTGGAACGGATCCTGGCTCTACCCGAGACCGATTTTTTAAACCTGAGCGATGTATTCACCAGGAAACTGCCCAAGGGTAAGGGGAACTTTGAGACTAAGAGATGTGCAGGGTGCGGTGAGGCCGTTTTTACGGACAAGCTGAAGGAAGGTCCCGAAGGCAAGCTGCTCTGCATCCCATGCAGCGAAGCGGAGAAGAAGGCTTAAACGAGAGGCATAGAGACGGTAAGAACAATCTATAAAGAGTAGGGCATCTGGAAGAAGGTAAAGAAGGAACTGACAGAAGCAGGCAAGCTGAATGTGAAAAATTAGCCGTAGAGAGACCCTGGAACTTCTCTCATAGGAAAGGAGAACAGCTTATAAATACATTACCGGAATGGACATGGAATTTTCTCGGACGCCGCTGCCTGTTCATGCCGATCGGCTACAGGATGGGAGAGCTCATGCTGAAACCCTGGGTGTTACCCGGGTGCATGATCATGGATACTTCATCGCCAGCGAGTTGGGTGTATGACACCCGCACGAGCGTTTTAAATGCCACGGATGAAGAGATATTCAACGTTCAGAAGCTGAGTAACTTTGCGCATGAAAAAATAGAGGGCTCTTTTAATAAACCAAAGTGCGAAGGCTGCGGTGAATACGTCTTTGATCGGTATGTACGCATCAAGGATGGCAAAAACCTGTGCATACCCTGTACGGAGTACTGAGCCATGATGACCATTGTCATTGCCTCTGTCCTGGTTTTTCTCTTCACCACAGTGCTCACCATTGCGGGTGTCGGTGCGGCTTTCATCATCATCCCCACCTTCTACTGGCTTGGCATCCCACTGACGGAGGCGATGACTGTGGCGTTACTCCTGAATGCCATCAGCATGAGCTTTGCCTCGTTCAACTACATGCGGTACAAGCTGGTGGTATTCAAAACAGCCATTCCCATCATTTGCCTTGCCATCGTGTTTTCACCTCTTGGTGCATACTCAACGCGGTTTTTCTCAAAAGAGTTTCTCATAGCGATCTTCTCTGCATTTCTCATCTTCGCAGGCTCCATGATGCTCTTCTACACCCCGGCGAAAAAGAAAGACGCTCGCTCCTCTCCCGACAAGGAACTGAAGGTGGGTATCGGCCTCGGCATCGGGGCAGGTTACCTGGGCGGTCTCCTCGGTGTTGGGGGCGGGAATTTCATTGTCCCTGTGCTCGTATGGCTGGGGTTCGACGCTAAGAAGGCATCGGCTACCACTGCCTTTATTGTGATATTCTCATCATTGAGCGGGTTCTTCGGCCACGCAGCAATAGGGCATATCAATTTGCGCCTTCTTATGTTGTCTGCCGTTGGCTCGGTGGCAGGAGCTATTGCGGGGTCCTGGCTGATGTACTGGAAACTTGAAGCCGCACAGGTGAAAAAAATAATCGCCGTCGTGCTTTATGCCATTGCCATCAAGATGATCTGGGGGCTTCTGTGAAGAAGGATGTCAGTCGCGATCCGATGATACCCGAAATTTTGTGCATACAATAAGGAGTTACCGATGGATACAATGAAGCAGATAGAGAAAATCAGCTCAAACGGCAGGTACATGGTTTCATTGCTGTCCCTCGCCTCATCGCCCGTGGGAGTGCGCCTCCTCAGGAAGGGTGACGATTGGGGTGATGCACTGCAGCTCGAAACGCACCGCTACTGCCAGGCCCTCATGAAGGCGCGCATGGGCCGGAACGTGGTGCTCCTGCCGGAGGATCTCTCCTGCCCGGCTGCTGCAGCAGCCTTCGGGTTCAAGCATCTGCCGGAGGGATTGCAGTCGGGCAAGGGTCTCGTGGGCTTCGGTATCGTCAGGGATCCGGCAGTCGGAAAGGCGATGTTCGAGAACATGCCCCACCTGGACACCGGTGCCATCACCGGACTCCACCTCTTTCCCCTCGAAGAGGCCAGCCATATCCCGGATGTCGTTGTCGTGGAAGACGAGGTGGAGCGGCTCATGTGGATCGCCCTGGCCTCTCTCCATGTTCATGGTGGCGAGCGCGTCACTGCCTCCACCGCCATTCTCCAGGCCACCTGCGTGGACTCGACCATCATCCCATACCTCGAGAACAGGATCAATCTCAGCTACGGGTGCTATGGATGCAGGGACGCCACGGACATCGGCCCGTCCGAAGCGGTGCTGGGCTTCCCGGCCCGGGACCTGCAGCCCATCGTGGAGCACCTGAAGTACCTGGCGGAAAAGGCCATCCCGGCATTCCGCTCGAAAAAGGCATTCGGTGCCCTCCACAGAAAGGAAGGGCACGACTGTTCCCGGGAAAAAACCGGCGCGGATCACGAGGGCGACGATGTAAGACTCAACACCGGGCACATTACGGAAAAGGGGAACCATCATGCATGAAACAGCCGATGCCAGCAGGGCATACCGTCTGAAAATCGCCATAGGCCTGACTGCTGCGACCCTCGTAGCCGAGGTCGCGGGTGGACTGTGGACCAACTCGCTGGCCCTGCTCTCGGATGCCGCCCATGTCTTCCTGGATCTCTTTGCGCTCATCCTTTCCTTGGCTGCGATCAGGCTCGCCATGCTGCCCGCCAACGAGGAACATTCCTTCGGCTGGCACCGCGCCGAGGTGTTCGCCTCGTTTATCAACGGGGTCACGGTCTTCCTCATGGCCGCCGCGATCTTCTACGAGGCGCTCCACCGGCTGGCCTCGCCGCAGGAGGTCAACAGCCTGCCCATGTTCATTATAGCAACGGTGGGCCTTGTTGCAAACGGCCTTTCAGCCATGGCCCTGCACACCCACTCCCACGATGATTTGAACGTGCGAAGCGCCTTTCTCCACGTGATCGGAGATGCTGCCGCCTCTGTAGGCGTTATTGCAGGTGGCATTATCATGTATTTCACCTCCTGGTACATGCTCGATGCCCTCATATCCATTGGCATCAGCATCATCATATTCACTGGTGCCTTCAGGGTACTGCGCGAATCCGTTCACATCCTCATGGAAGGGGTGCCCAGGGGGATGAAGATCGCGGAGGTCGCCGAGACGATCAGGGGCGTCAATGGAGTCAGGGACCTGCACCATCTGAACGTGTGGGCCATCTGCTCGCACATCCTCGCACTCTCCGTGCACCTGGACATCGACCCGGACTGCTCACAAAAGGCCCCGTCGATCCTCAGGGAGGTCGAGCGTGTCCTGCTGGAGAAATACCGCATATCACACACCACTCTGCAGATCGAGTGCGCCATGTGCGCCAACGGCCCCGTGATCAAGGAATTCAATCATGTTTAGAAAAACCTGTGTCGAGGCTATGCGTACGAACTGTATTCTTACATTGCGGCACAAAGAGACAGAAATTCAGGGAGGTTAACCTTATGACTGACAAGATCATCATCGGTGAGGGGCAGAATGATACTGTTGTAGTTCAACCGGATATACACGAGCACCCGGGAAAAGGAACTCTGAACAAACAATGAAGAAAAAACCGTTGAAAAAACAGGCGCAGACCGGGCAAGAGGGCAGCAGGGGGTTCCCTTTGTGTGGAGAGGCCTTGCCCCTGCGTTCGCCATGCTGCGCCATCATGGACAGTATCAGCGACGGAGTCTTCACCATCGACCACAGTAAAAGGATCACTAACTTCAACCGGGCTGCGGAGGAAATAACCGGGTTCAGTGCGGATGACGCCGTGGGGCAGTATTGTTTCGATGTCTTCAGGGCCGATATCTGCGAGCGTCACTGCGCACTTCAGGAAACCCTGTCCGGCGGAAGACCGGAGATCAATCTCCAGGCCAGGATCATAACCAGGGAGGGTATCGAAAAGCCCATTAGCATCAGCACTGCCGTATTGAAAGATGAAAAGGGGAACATCATCGGCGGCGTCGAGACCTTCAGAGACCTGTCCGAACTCGAGGATCTGCGCAGGCAGGTCAGCCGGGGCTATACCAGGGAAGACATCGTGGGGACGCATGCACTCATGAAAGAGATCCTTTCCTTTCTCCCGGATATCGCGGAAAGCGAAAGCCCTGTTCTCATAGAAGGGCCGACAGGATCAGGCAAGGAACTGATCGCACGGGCGATCCACAACCAGTCCCCCCGCAGGGAAAAGCCGTTCATTCCCGTGAACTGCGCAGCCCTGCCCGATACCCTGCTCGAGTCCGAGCTGTTCGGCTATGTCAAAGGAGCCTTCACCGGGGCGTTACGGGACAAGCCGGGCCGGTTCCTGTCGGCCCACGGCGGGACACTGTTCCTGGATGAGATCTCCAATACGTCCACCCTGTTCCAGGCAGACCTCCTGCGAGTTCTTCAGGACGGAGAGTTCACCCCTCTGGGCGGCACAAAACCCCGCAGGGCCGATGTCCGGGTCGTGGCTGCGAGTAATATCGCCCTGAGTACGCTGGTGCATAAAGACCGGTTCAGGGAAGATCTCTACTACCGGCTCAATGTGGTCAGGATCGCCCTTCCCGCCCTGCGGGAAAGAAGACTCGATATCCCGCTTCTCGTGGAACATTTCATCCACAAACTCAACCTCAAGAAGGCCCGGGACATCCGCGGCGTATCCCCCGATGTGATGAATCTCCTCCTGGCACACCCGTTCCCCGGCAATGTCCGGGAACTTGAGAATATCATAGAGTACGCCTTCATCACCTGTAAGGGCCATATGATCCACAAAGAGCATCTCCCCGCAGACCTGATCGAGGAGAGCATGAACAGGGATGACCGGATCTCGCAGCAGGAACTCTCGGAATCCGACAGGATCCGCGCTGTGCTTCTCGATAATCACGGCAACCGGATCGAAGCGGCACGTTCACTCAACATGAGCCGCACGACCCTGTGGCGGAAGATGAGAAGATACGGGATAGACGATCCCCGGAATGAAACATGAAACACACATGTTTCAGGCTGTGAAACATTTCTGCGGACAAGGGATGCCCGGTCCTGCCCACAAATTCGTCTAACATATTGATATTGTTTTTATCTAAAACAGCTTCCCCTCCCCTCCAGTCTGGCATTGTACTTGCTGTATCTTTTTCAAAGAATAGATCCCCTGATCCTTAGCAGTTTGATTCAGGACGTGTATCGTGGACACAGACAAAGACAGGAAGGTGAAGGATACTGGCAGAAAAAAACTGGCGGTTGTTCTCTTCGGTGAGCGGGTATCCCCCTATTTCGGCAGCTCATCGAAGGTGCTGCTGGTAGAATCTGAGGGAGATACCATCCACGAGAAGAGGGTCAGGGATCTCGAGGGGGAAACACCCCTGGAACTGGCGAAACGTCTCGCAGCCCTGGAAATTGACCTGCTCGTGTGCGGCGGTATCCAGCGTCCGTTAAGGGAATGGCTGGAGAGCAGAGGAATTTGTGTGATCGAGAATCAGAAAGGGCAGGCCGAAGATCTCGCACGAGACGCGCTTAACGCATCCAGGAGTAAACACAATGCATGAAAAACACTGTGTACTGTTGGGCGATGGATCAGAAGTACGGGCAGTCTTTTTTTCCGGAATGATTATGAAATGTTCGAAATGCAGGGGAGGAGAAGGTGCATGGAAGAATTTATGAAGGTAATGAAAGCCCTGTCCGCGCCCAACCGGGTCAAGATCATCAAGCTGCTGCAGCATGAGGAATCGCTCTGTGTCTGCGAGATACAGGAGCTTCTGGGGATCTCGGAGTCCAGCGTATCCACCCATCTGAGGATCCTCCACGAGGCGGGCATGGTCGAGCGTCATAAGAAGAACCTCTGGGTGCACTATCGCCTCAGCGGAGAGCCCGGATCACCGTATGCGGCAACCATCCTCATGAACATGAAAAACTGGCTGAACGCCAGTGCAGGGGTAAAGGAACTGCTCGGAAAAATCCCCGAGGTCCGGGAGAAAGACCTGTGCAGCTCTCTGCCCAGGTCACGCCGCGGTTCGCGCACAAAGAGCTGCGGCTGATGTAAAAAGGAAGCTCAAGAAAGGAGAACAGATACTATGGAAATGCAGTCTGCACAGATTATTGCATTGCTGATCACCGGTGTCGGAGTGGGGTTCGCCTCCGGCCTTCTTGGTATCGGTGGGTGTTTCATCATGGTGCCGGTACAGTTCTGGGTGCTGAAAACCATCGGCGTCGACCCCACCATCGCCATCCGCATCGCCTTCGGGACCAACCTGCTGGTGGTGCTTCCCACTGCCATAAGCGGGGCGCTGACCCACAACAGAAAGGGCGCAGTGCTCTGGAAGGCGGCCATTGCCTTTGGTATCGCAGGGGCTATCGGCGCCTTCTTCGGCGCCTTCATCACGGCCCATCTGCCCGGGAAGGTGCTCACCACGGCATTTGGAACTGTCATCATACTTGGCGGCATCCGCATGCTTACCGCCAAGCCGCCAAAGATCACGGATGAACCGTCCGACAGCCTTGCTGCATTCGTTCTCTGGGGCATCCCCCTGGGGATCGCCTCGGGCATCATCGGGATCGGCGGGGGCGTGATCATGATCCCCATCATGGTCTATGTCCTGAAATTCAAGATGCACCAGGCAGTGGGCACCTCCACTGCGCTCATGATATTCACGGCCATCGGAGGATCACTCTCCTACATGATCAACGGTCTCGGGGTGCAGGGACTGCCGCCATATTCAACCGGATACGTGAACTGGTTCCAGTGGATACTGCTCGCGGGGTGCAGCGTGCCCATGGCCATTGTCGGCGCCAGGACAGCGCATCTCCTGCCGGCCAGGCAGCTCAAGTACCTGTTCATCGCAGTGATGTTCTACATGGGCTTCAAGATGGTGGGGGTGTTCTCATGGCTGAATCTTCCGCTGTAATAAACGGGATATCTTGAAGAAAGGAGAACTCAATTTTTAAAATATTTTTATACCCGACGGATTTTTCAGATGCATCGGACAAGGCCCTGGACTATATCAGAAAATTGAGGGGTTCCGGCATCGAGAAGGTAGTCCTCCTGCATATGATTGATAAACGGGAATTCAAGTGCTTCGAGCAGGGTGTGGCCTGGGCAGCCCAGCTCCCAGAAGAATTTGAAGAGCAATATAGGCAGCATGTGACCAGTGAGGCAAACAATAACAGCAAAGGAGCCAAGATATGTTTTCGTCACCCGAAGAGATTCGCAGCAGATTCGCTCAGCACAATTTCATAGTAGACCGTTCAGTGAGTACCGTGGTGTACCTGGCGATAAAACTCGGAAGACCGCTCCTGGTTGAGGGGCCTGCCGGGGTCGGCAAGACCGAGCTCGCCCGGGTACTGTCCCTGATTTCCAGCCGGGAGCTCATACGCCTTCAGTGCTACGAGGGCCTCGATGAGAGCAAGTCGCTCTACGAATGGAACTACCAGAAGCAGCTCCTGAGGATCTATATGGACCAGAGCCAGCACAAGAGCTGGGAAGAGATACAGGAGACGATCTATACCCGGGAGTTTCTCCTCCAGCGGCCGCTGCTCAAGGCCCTTATGGCCGAGGACAAGACCGTGCTCCTCATCGACGAGGTGGACAAGAGCGATGAAGAGTTCGAGAGCTTTCTCCTGGAGATCCTCTCGGATTACCAGATCAGCATCCCGG
>JAHDOV010000051.1 GCA_018434685.1 Deltaproteobacteria bacterium | reverse complement strand
GTCATGGCGGTCCCCGGTGCGGTCACCAATATCCGCTCCCAGGGGCCGCACCATCTCATCCGCCAGGGCGCGGTACTCATCCGGGATGCAGCCGATGTCATGATGGAGATCGCCCCCCAGGTAAAGGGCTTCATAAAGGATACAGCAACCGGCTTCACCAGCCGGGACGATATCATCGGTATCGTCACCGCAGAGGCATTGAGCATAGAAGAGATCGCACAGGAACTCCAGATCGGTATTCCGGAGGCAACCCAGAGGATAAGCATGCTGGAGCTCTCGGGTGATATCATACGGACAGAGGGAAACAGATTCATTGCAAGGAGCGTGAATGGGTAAATCACTGTTGATAGTAGAGTCCCCCACCAAGGCGCGGACCATCAAGCGGTATCTCGGAAATGACTTCGAGGTCGAGGCCACCATGGGGCACATCAAAGACCTGCCCAAGAGCGTTCTCGGCGTGGATATCGAAAACGGCTTCGAGCCGAACTACAAGATCAAACCCGAAAAGCGGGATATCGTCAAGAAGCTGCGCAGCCAGGCAGCAAAAGCCGATCATATCTACCTGGCATCCGACCCTGACCGTGAGGGCGAAGCCATAGCATGGCACGTGGTGGAAGAACTGAAGGCACCGAACACCCCGGTAGGCCGGATCATCTTTCACGAGATCACGAAAAAGGCCATTACCGAGGCCATCCTGAATCCCCAGCAGCTCAACGGATCCCTCTATGAAGCCCAGAAGGCCAGGAGGGTCATGGACCGGATCGTGGGATACACCATGAGCCCCCTGTTGTGGAAGAAGGTGAAACGCGGCCTCTCGGGCGGCAGGGTGCAGTCTGTTGCCGTCCGGCTCATCTGTATGCGCCAGGAGGAGATCGAGCGGTTTGTTCCCCAGGAGTACTGGACCATCGACGTTGCGCTTCGGACCTCGGCCGGTGACGAGTTCTCGGCAAAGGTGGTACTCCCCAAGGAGATCCCGGACGAATCGTCTTCCCGGTCAATTGCCGATTCCATCAGGACGGCCCCTGAGATCCTCATAGACAAGGTCAAGAAACAGGTCAGGTATAAAAACCCGCTTCCACCCTTTATCACCTCGACTCTCCAGCAGGCTGCCTCCACCCGGCTGCGCTTTTCAGCAAAGAAGACCATGATGATCGCCCAGCAGCTCTACGAGGGGATCGCACTCGGTGGCGGCGAGATCACCGGTCTCATCACCTACATGAGAACTGATTCTCCCGTCGTTTCTGCAGATGCGATACAGCAGGCTCGGGATTATATCCCGGTCCGGTACGGAAAAGACTATCTCCCCGAGAAATTCAGGCAGTATAAGGCAAAGAAGTCGGCACAGGAGGCGCATGAGGCTATCAGGCCCACCAGTGTGGAAAACACCCCTGAGGCAGTCCAGGCCTTCCTCTCGAAGGATCAGTCAGCCCTGTACGACCTGATCTGGAAGCGGTTCATCGCCTCACAGATGAACAGTGCGGCATATGACCAGACCAGCGTGGACATCTCCGCAGGCGATACCGGCCTTCGGGCAAACGGATCGATCCTGCAGTTCGACGGCTTCCTGCGGGCCTACAAGATCCAGGAGGAAAAGGACACGGACTCGCTCCTGCCCGATTCCATCGTCGAAGGGGACCGGCTTTCCCTCGAGAACATAGACGAGAAACAGCACTTCACCCAGCCCCCTGCCCACTACACCGAGGCCGGCCTCATCAAGGAGCTCGAAGAAAAGGGCATCGGCAGGCCGAGCACGTATGCCCCGATCATCTCCACGATCCAGGAGAGGGGATACGTCAATCTGGAGCAGCGGGCCTTTGTCCCCACCGAGCTGGGCCGCGACGTGAACGATCTCCTCGTGAAACACTATTCCCATATCCTCGATATCGGCTTTACGGCAAAGATGGAGGACTCGCTCGACGAGATCGAAGAAGGCCAGACCAATTACCTCAGTGCCATGAACAACTTCTACCAGACCTACAACACCGAGCATGAGCTCGCCATGAACGAGATGGAGAATCTTCGTGCCGCCAACAGGCCCTCTGGCATAACCTGTGAACTCTGCGGCAAGGAAATGCTCATCAAACTCGGGAAGAACGGGCACTTCCTCGGCTGTGCCGGCTACCCGGACTGCAAGAACACGAAGGAGTTCACCAGGGATGAGAGCGGCACGATCAGGGTCATCGAGGCCCAGGAGCCCGAGACCACGGATGCCATATGCGAGAAGTGCGGTTCGCCCATGGTATCGAAACGGGGAAAATTCGGTCCCTTCCTGGCATGTAGCAACTATCCCCAGTGCAAGAATACCCAGCCCCTGAACAAGATTCTGGCCACGGACAAGCTCTGCGACAAGTGCGGTTCGCCCATGGTGATACGCCACGGTCGTTTCGGTCCGTTCCTGGCATGCAGCAATTACCCGAACTGCAAAAACATCCAGCCCTACCCGCTGGGACTGAAATGCCCCCTGCCGGGATGCACGGGTGAGATCGTTCAACAGAGGTCAAAACGGGGCAAGATGTTCTACGCCTGCTCTGAGAAAGACTGCACCTTCATCAGCTGGACAAAACCTGTCGGGAAAACATGCCCGAAGTGCCAGGCGGATTTCCTCATCAAGAAGGGCAACCAGCTCTCATGCCCCCGTCCCGAATGTGATTATGAAGAAAACGACGGTTAGGGCTCAAGTTGTCGGGGGCGGCCTCGCAGGGGTTGAGGCCGCGCTCAGGCTTGCACAGGGGGGCGTCTGCGTCGACCTTTTCGAGATGCGGCCCGGGAAACAGACCCCGGCCCACAAGACGGACCTCCTGGGCGAGCTCGTGTGCAGCAACTCCCTCAAGGGCACGGACCCCGCAACGGCCCATGGGCTGCTGAAGAAAGAACTGTCCCTGCTCGGGTCAGCCGCGCTGAAGGCTGCGGAGATCACGCGGGTCCCTGCAGGAAAGGCCCTCGCGGTGGACAGGCTTTCCTTCGCGCGTGCACTGACCGAGGCCGTACAGGCCCATGACCTCATCGAGATGCACCGGCAGGAAATCGTTGAGATAGACCCCGGGATCCCCACCATCATCGCCACGGGCCCCCTCACCTCGGAGGCGCTGGCTGAACATCTCGCGAAGATGACCGGCAGCAGCAGGCTCTTCTTCTACGATGCGATCTCACCCATCATCGACGCAGACAGTATCGAGACGGAACACGCATTCTTCGGGTCACGGTGGGACCCTGAAAGTACGGATTACCTCAACTGCCCCCTCGATGAAGACCTCTACTATGCCTTCATTACCGAGCTGCTGCAGGCTCAGCAGGTGATCCCCCACGGGTTTGAGGAAGCCCGCTACTTCGAGGCGTGTCTGCCCGTTGAGATCATGGCATCCAGAGGCAGGGATTCTCTGCGGTACGGCCCCATGAGACCGATCGGGCTCGAGGATCCCCGCACCGGCAGGAGACCCTTTGCAGTACTGCAGCTCAGGAGAGAGAACCTCAGGGGAGACGCCTATAACATGGTGGGATTTCAGACCAAGCTCACCTATGCGGAACAGAAACGGATCTTCGGCCTGATCCCCGCACTGGCCCATGCCCGGTTTGAAAGGTTCGGAAGCATCCACCGGAACACCTTTCTCGACTCCCCCAGGGTGCTGAATAAGGACCTGAGTCTCAAGGGATACCCCCTGATATTTCTCGCAGGACAGGTAACCGGGGTGGAGGGCTACATGGAATCAGCCGCGACAGGTATCCTGGCAGGGCTTTCACTGCTGGCAAAAACGTCCGGCACCGGCTTTTCCCCGCCGCGGGCAGATACCGCCATCGGTGCACTGATCCACTATATTACCGATGAGAACACCAAGGACTTCCAGCCGATGAACGTCAACTTCGGCATCATGGAATCACCGGATGTCCCGAAAAAATTAAGGAATCAGGCGCGAGTCGACAGGGAAGCGTGTTCGTTCCAGGAGTGGATGAAATCACTGGCCACGGGGCTGTGAAAAGGGCATCCAGAAGACAGGAATCTGGTGCCGGGGGAATTCAGGTGACAGCTCTCCACTACAGCAGGCCCCTGCCTCTTCGTTTTCATGCCTCGCCCCGACCGAGAGGTCATACCGATACGGTCGCTTTCCGGTCAAGGGCCGCATCGCACCGAACAGCGGAGATACCTCTGCCAGCACCTGGCAAAAAGAACACAGGCGTCCATGAACCACCGGCTCGAACTGTAGGGCATCATGCGTGCAGGGATCGGGATGAAAGAGACCTTACCGGGGATCCCTGCTGCCCATCACTGGTTTCCCGTACTACCGAATATCCCGTAGCACTCTACAGATCCACCGTCGTACCCTAACGGACTATGCGAAACGCGAAATCAGTATGCTTTCTTAGAGGAGCAGGCTTCAAGCCTGCTCCCTTGAATAACTAGCCTTTTGATACGTTCGAGGCCTGGGGGCCTTTCGGTCCCTGAACCACCTCGAATGTAACACGCTCTCCCTCTGTAAGTGTTTTAAAACCTTCATCTTTGATTGCAGAGTAGTGGACAAATACATCGTTGCCGCCGTCTTCAGTGATGAACCCAAAACCCTTTTTCTCGTTAAACCACTTTACCGTTCCTGTAGCCATGAATATACCTCCGTTTATCGACCCCTTTCCTGGCAAAGGGCAAGGGACCCTTGGTGCTTTTTTCTGGAAAAACGGTATTACCACAAACCTTAGGAAAACTTACAGAGGGTTTTACCGCGGGTCAGCTCGATAATTTCGTATTCCAGTCTGAGGAAGATATAAAGAGAAAATGTGCCGGTGTCAAGAAAGAAGAGCATGATAACCCCCTATTCTTTCGGGGGAAACACAAAACCATATGCCCCGGGTTCCTGTTTGTGAGAGTGTCTTTGAAGCACACCCGGCAATACTTCACTACAGATCGCCCTTTCGAACTGCCCAGGGACAGCACGATGTATTCTTCATCTGGCCATTGAAGAATGCGAAGATACCCTATATTAATAGGAATACAGATTCAATCTACACAACCATAACTATCTAAAAAGAGGAGATATTATGAGCGCGATACAGGGGCTTGTGCCTGAAGATCTCTGGCGGTACTTTGGAGAGATCACCCGGGTACCCAGAGAATCCGGAAACGAGCAGCGCATACGCGAGTACCTCGTCAGTACGGCCAAGGGCCTCGCCTTGCCATACCGTATTGACCGCGCAGGCAACGTTCTCGTGTTCAAGCCGGGCGTTCCCGGCACCGATACCGTGGTGCTGCAATCCCACATGGACATGGTCTGTGAGAAGGACGCGAAAACCATTCACGATTTCGCCACGGACCCCATCCGCCTCGTCCGTGACGGAGGGTGGCTCCGCGCGGACGGAACAACGCTCGGGGCCGACAACGGGATCGGCATGGCCGCCATGCTCGCAATCATGGGAGACGCCTCGCTTACCCACCCTGACCTGGAGATGCTCTTCACCGTAGAAGAGGAAACAGGCCTGAGCGGGGCGAGCATGCTCACCGGAGAATTCATGACCGGCACGACGCTCATCAATCTCGACTCCGAAGAGGACGGCACCTTCTACATCGGCTGCGCAGGAGGCAGAAACACCGACATACACCTGGAACTCTCCTTCATCGATCCACCCGCAGGACTTGTTCCGGTTCAGATCATGGTAACCGGGCTCAGGGGCGGGCATTCCGGCAGCGATATCCACAAGGGGCACGGCAATGCCATCAGGCTCCTGAACCGATTCCTTAAGTCTGTCCAGGAATCCACACCCCTTTATCTTGCCACCCTTGAAGGCGGAACCAAGCATAATGCGATCCCGAGAGAAGCACAGGCCGTGGTGTACCTCGACGAACACGCTCTCCCCAAGTTAAACGATGCCGCCTCCTCGTGGAACAGCATCTTTGCGCGGGAACTTGAAGGAATCGAAGAGAACGTCAACATCCTGGTGAGCAGGGATACCCCCCCGACCGGCAGGGTGATCGTGCCCACAGACACCCGCAAGATCTTCACCATGATCTCCCTGATTCCCCATGGCGTCCTGGCCATGAATGAATCCATGGACAGTCCGGTGACGACCTCGACAAACCTTGCCATCTGCCGGGTGAAGGACCATATGCTCGAGGTGTTGACCAACCAGCGCAGCATATACGCCACCTCCATCCAGGAGGCGTCCGACACGGTGAGGTCCATCGGAGAGGTCATGGGAGCCCATGTCGCCCAGTCCGGCGACTACCCGGCCTGGAGGCCTCAGTTCGACTCCAGGGTCCTCAAGAAGGCACGGGAGGCCTTTGAGTCGCTCTTCGGCACACCCCCCCGGGTAAAGGTCATCCATGCAGGCCTGGAATGCGGTGTGATCGGCGAGCGGATCGCAGGCCTCGACATGATCTCGCTCGGCCCCACCGTTGAACAGGCGCACTCCCCGTCGGAGCGGATACACATCGAGTCCGTGGCGAGGATGTGGGATCTCCTGGTCGCCCTCCTGCGGGCTATGGCTGTTTCATAGCGCCATCAGCCCGGCACGATGGAGGCCGGCATATCCACGATCCTGGCCCTAAGATACTCGCCAAGGGTCTTGGCCTGCGCATCGAGCCTCATCGATGCCGCTGCACCCTCGCCCAGGATCCCCCTGATATAGAAATTCACGGCCAGCAGATTCGGCAGCTCGCAGCGCTCGATCTCGAAGTCCTTCAGGTCGTTGAGCAGAACCTGCAGCCTCTCGGTGGTCAGGAATTCCCTCAGGAAGGCATAGGCCTCCGGCGTCTTGGACCATACCCCAAGATTGGCGTTGCCCCCCTTGTCGCCGGAACGGGCGGCAAATACCCGGCCCAGCGGCACCCGCACGGTCCTGCCCTGCGGTACCGGGGGAAGCTCAACGGCAAGGGCTTCCGGGCTGCGGTATCCGGCGACCGGGGATACGCACTCCAGGGTGAATTCCTTCCCGCCCACGATGACCTTCTGCCGGATGTGCCTGCTGGAAACGAGCGCAGGCCAGTACATGATTGCCGGTGTCCCCTTTGATGGCGGGGCCGTTCCCGCAAAACCCGGGATATTGGCAAGGGCGAGCTCAACGATCTTTGACGACACCAGGCCCACCTTTTTCGGATTCGGATCGATCACCGAGATGCGCAGGTAGGCAAAGGCCTCCTCGTTGGTGAGCGGGTCTTCCTTGTCGGACCGGATGAGCTGCACATTGACCTGCTCGAACTGCTCCTTGCCGCCGAGCGCGTCAAAGAGTGCATCCTCCAAGATAGCGGCCTTCTTCTCGATATCGAGGCCGGTGAGCATGATGGTCATGGAGTTACGATAGCCGCCAAGCGTGTTTATGCACACCTTGGTGGTGTCAGTGGGCGGTTCACCCTGTACCCCGGTTACCCTCACCCGGTCGGGCCCTTCCTGGGAAACCCCGATGGTATCGAAGCGCGCAACGAGATCCGGGGTCAGGTAGCGCACGCCGCCGATCTCGTAGATGAGCTGTGCCTTGATTGTATCGACCGAGACAAGCCCGCCCGTGCCCGGATGCTTGGTGATCGTGAACGACCCGTCTTCTTCGATTTCGGCAATGGGGAAGCCCACGTTCCTGAAGCTCGGCACCTCGTCGATGAACGAATAGTTCCCTCCGGTGGCCTGGGCGCCGCATTCGATGATGTGCCCTGCGGTCGTGGCGCCTGCCAGCCTGTCCCATTCGGTGCGCTGCCAGCCGAAGGCCCAGGCGGCCGGGCCCACCACGAGCGAGGCATCGGCAATGCGTCCGCCCACCACGATATCAGCCCCCTCTTCCAGTGCCTTGACAATGCCCCAGCAGCCCAGGTAGGCATTCGCTGAGATCGGGAACGCCTTGGAATCCTTCAGGGCAATCCCCTTGTCCATGTGGACGAGAGGCTCACCAGCTGCCTGGAGATCGCCCAGCCGGGCCATGAGATCGTCCCCTTCAATATAGGCTATGTTCGGGTGCAGGCCCAGTTCCCCGGCTATGCGTTCCAGTTCTGCAGCCAGGCCCCTGGGATTGAGCCCGCCCGCATTCGATACCACGCGGATCTTTCTGTCGAGGCATTCCCCCATGATCTGTTCCATCTGCTTGAGAAAGGTCGAGACGTACCCGCCTCCCGGGTCCTTGCTCTTGGCACGAAAGAGGATCGCCATGGTCAGTTCCGCCAGGTAATCGCCGGTGAGGAAATCTATGGGTCCCCCCTGCACCATTTCTTTAGCAGCACTGAAGCGATCTCCGAAAAATCCGCTGCAGTTTGCGATGACGACCCGGTCGTCGTTCTTCAGATCTCTCCCCTTCATTCAAACCCTCCTTTACCTTCCCGTAAATCTCGGGGCGCGTTTCTCGATGAATGCCGTGATGCCTTCCCGGGCATCTTCCGTACCGGCGACCTCCACCAGTTTGAGGCTGAGGAAGTCCAGGGCCTCTTCCAGGGACAGGCCGGCTGAGGCGTGGAAGGCCTCCTTGCCGATCCGCATACCGATAGGACTCTTTGCGGCAAGGCTCTTCAGGACAGACTCCACCGCTGCGTCCAGAGAGTCTGCCGGCACCACCTTGGTGATCAGACCCATGGACAGGGCATCCGGGGCATTGATACGTTCGCCGAGCATGATCATTTCCATGGCCTTCTTCCGGGGAACGTTCCGGAAGATCAGGGCACCGATCATCATGGGCCACAGGCCGACATTGACCTCGGGCGTGCCGAACATGGAGTCTTCACTGGCAATGACGATGTCGCAGGCAAGCATGAAGCCCATGCCGCCTGCGAGGCAGAAGCCCCTGACCCGGGCAACGGTCGGTTTCGGGAACGAGGCAATGCGTTTGAGGAGCCGCGCATAATCGCCGAACACCTTTTTGCCGTCCGCAGACATGCCGTCTCCGAGCTGGGCCCCGGTGCAGAAAGCCCTGTCCCCGGCACCGGTGATGATGACCGCCCGCACATCCCCGTCAGCCTCGGCCCTGTCCAGATACTCCAGGAACAGGCTGACCGCCTCGGGGGTGATTGCATTCCTGTTCTTTTCACGATTGATTGTGACATACGCCACGCTGTCTTTCACCTGGTAGAGCACATGATCTTCGTTCATGTTCTGCGTTCTCCTTTCCGGCTATAGCCCTGTCCTTACCGGGACAGCTCTTCCTGGCAGGCAGTGACTTCCTCCTCCTGCTTTTCGATATCCACGAGAATCTGGCCGGGCATGACCTTGTCGCCTTCCTTGACGTTGATGCTGTGCACCCGGCCGCCAAAGGGCGCCATGAGCGTCGTCTCCATCTTCATGGCCGATACCACCACGACCCCCTGTCCCTTTTCCACCGGGTCGCCGGCCGCCACCAGGATGCGCACCACCACCGAGGGCATGGGGGGCGTGACCTCCTGGGGAATTTCCAGGGGGCCTCTCCTGCGTGACCTGCCCTGGGCGAGACTGTCAGCATCCTGCACCAGGTATGACGTCCCCCCCAGGTTGATAATCCTGCCCGTGGGATCATCGGCCAGATAGACATTGTACCCGGCGCCGTCGATCTCCAGGTGGATCTGGTTTGACGAGATCACACGGTAGCGGACTTCGAACAGCTCCCCGTCCACCCTGGCCGAGAGTGTGCCGTCATCCCTGATATCGCATACAATCCCGCGGGTGAGCCCGCCTATTCTCAGATTATAGTCCATTTCATGCCTCCATTGTCGTTCGCATCTCTGCCGGGCGCATCGCTCAGGGCCTGAAATTACCGAGCGTTTTCCACGGCGAATACGTCTCACCGTCCGCAGTGCCGGGCGCAGCCGGTGCCGCTCTGTTTGCGAGCTGGTCCACCACGTAGGCCAGCCCCACCGCGTTTATGTCGTTCAACGAGGGATTCCAGCTGCCAAAGTGGGTGTCGATGAAATCGGTGTAGGTCTCGCCCTCCATGAAGGCCTCGGATGACAGGACATCGACGAGGAAGGGGATGGGGGTCAGGACGCCGAGGATCACGTAGTCTTTCAGTGCCCTGATCATGCGGTGGATACACTCCTGCCTCGTCCCGGCATGAGTGATGAGCTTCGAGAGGATGGGGTCGTACTCCACCGGCACGGTGTAGCCCGAATAGATCCCGCAGTCGTTCCTGATGCCGGGTCCCCGCGGCTCCTTGACGAAGAGGATCCTGCCCGGGGACGGGAAAAAGCCGTTGAGCGGATCCTCTGCATAGATGCGGCACTCGATGGCATGGCCCCGGCCCACGATATCTCCCTGGGAGAATCTCAGGGGATTTCCTGCCGCAATCTCGATCTGCTGGCGAACCAGATCGATGCCCGTGATCATCTCCGTGATGGGGTGCTCTACCTGGAGTCTGGTGTTCACCTCCAGGAAATAAAAATCGCCGCTGGCATCGAGCAGGAATTCCACGGTCCCGGCATTCACGTATCCGGCAGCCCTGGCTGCTGCGACCGCCGCCTCGCCCATGGCTGCTCTCAGCGCCGGCGAAAGTGCCGGCGAGGGGGTTTCCTCGATGATCTTCTGGTGTCTCCTCTGGATGGAGCACTCCCGCTCCAGCAGGTGAATCACCGTGCCCTTCGTGTCTGCCAGGATCTGAAACTCGATATGCCGGGGCTGTTCGAGATACTTTTCCAGGTAAATGGCCCCATTGCCGAAGGCGCTACGGGCCTCGCTGGACGCCGAGATGCAGGCCTCCCTGAACTCCTGGGGGGACCGGACGACCCGCATGCCCTTGCCGCCGCCGCCGGCAGCCGCCTTTATGAGGACCGGATAGCCGATATTACCGGCTTCCCTGGCCAGCACATCGGGATCACCCTCGGTCTGCATCATGCCGGGGATCACGGGCACCCCGCCCTTGATCATGGTCCGGCGCGCCTCGGTCTTGTCCCCGAGATTCCGAATAACCCGCGACGGGGGACCGACGAACACGAGGCCTTCCTGCTCGCATTGCTCGGCGAATGCAGCGTTCTCCGCCAGGAAACCGTAGCCGGGGTGAACGGCCTGAGCCCCGGTCATCCTGGCCGCGCCGATGATCTTGTCCACGTTCAGGTAGCTCTCGGTAGGCTCCGAAGGACCGAGGCAGACTGCCTCATCGGCCTCGAGGACATGGAGCGCGTCCCGGTCGGCATCGGAATAGACCGCCACGGTCTGTATGCCCATTTCCCGGCATGTGGTGATTACGCGCAGGGCTATTTCGCCACGGTTTGCTATGAGTAACTTTTCAAACATCGCTTCGTTCCCCTGTTCATCTGTTTGTGCCTGCCATGACCGATCCAGGTGCAATCGGTGCCTCTTCACCCCTACATCCTGAATATCCCGTACCCCAGGACATCATCCCGGATGGGCGCATTCAGGCAGGCAGAGATCGCCAGTCCCAGGACATCCCGGGTGTGTGCAGGGTCGAGAATCCCGTCATCCCAGATATTGGCGGTGCTGTAGTAGGCATCTCCCTCTTTTTTCGCTGCCTCCACGATCGGCACCCGGATGGCCTCGGCCTCCTCCTCGCTCATGGGCGGGAGACCGGCCTTGGCGTTCTGGTCGTTCTTCAGGGTTATGAGCACCCCTGCGGCCTGCTCACCGCCCATGACCCCGATCTGGGCATTGGGCCACATCCAGAGGAACCGGGGTGAATAGGCCCTGCCGCACATCCCGTAGTTTCCCGCCCCGAAGGACGCACCCACGATGACGGTAAATTTCGGGACCGTACAGGTGGAGACCGCATTGACCATCTTGTGCCCGTCCTTGGTGATGCCGCGCCGCTCATACTCCCTGCCGATGATATAGCCGTTGATGTTCTGGAGGAAAAGCAGCGGGATCTTGCGCCGGTCGCAGAGCTGGATAAACTGGGTGGCCTTGAGCGAGCTGTCCGAGAACAGGATGCCGTTGTTTCCCAGGATACCCACCGGGTAGCCGTGGATGTAGGCAAAGCCGCACACGAGCGTCGGCCCGTAGAGTTCCTTGAACTCCAGGAACTCGCTCCTGTCCACCATGCGGGCGATTATTTCCCTGCAGTCATAGGGCTTTTTCAAATCCTTGCTCACGATCCCGTAGATCTCTTTGGGATCGTACGCAGGCGGTGCAGGTTGCCGCATGGACAGGCGCGCCTTCTCATTCTTCGGAAGATTGCTCACGATCTTGCGAAGTATGGAGATGGCATGGGCATCGTCTTCCGCGAAATGGTCCGACACCCCGGACTCGATGCAGTGTACCTCGGCGCCACCGAGCTGATCCGCGGTCACCTCTTCCCCGGTTGCCGCCTTGACCAGCGGAGGACCCCCCAGGAATATCGCGCCGGTGCCCTTGACGTGAACGACCTCCTCCGACATGGCGGGCACATAGGCCCCACCGGCCGTACAGAGTCCCATGACCGCCGTTATCTGCGGTATCCCCATCTTGGAGATGATGGCCTGATTGTAGAAGATCCTGCCGCCGTCGTCGATGTCCGGAAAGATCTCCGACTGGAGGGGCAGATAGGCCCCTGCAGAATCGAGCATGTTGATCATCGGCAGATGGTTTTCCATGCAGATGGTCTGACAGCGCAGGTTCTTTTTGACCCCCATGGGGTAGACCGAACCGCCCTTGATCGTGGCATCGCTGACAATTACCAGCACCTCGCGACCCTCGACCACACCGATACCGGCCACGAGACCGGCCGCATGAACCTTGCCGTCATACATGCCCCGGGCGGCCAGCGGTGCAATCTCCAGGAAGGGGCTGTTCCTGTCGAGGAGCAGATCGAGCTTTTTCCCCGCCGGCAGTTTGCCCTGGGAGGCGAGACGGTCCACGGCCTTTGGTGAACGCTCCTGACGCGCTCTCTTCAATTCCTTTCCGAGATCCTCCACCAGGGCTTCCATTGCCTCGTAATTCTCCCGGTATTCTTGTGAATTGGTATCGATTCTGGTTTCTATGACATCCATTGTACTTCCACCTTTCCCGTTTCACTCGCGTCCGGCGCCATCAGCGTCATTGAGCCCTGCTCACGGCTGCCGGGCACCTGCTTAAGCCAGCAGAAACCGGTCGAGCTCATTGCGCGCGATCAGGGACCGCTGCATCTCCGAGGTGCCCTCACAGATTTCTCCGAACCGCGCATCGCGGTAGAGTCGCTCCATATCACTGCCGGCGAGATATCCATGCCCTGCGAAGATCTGCATGCCCCAGCCTGCGATCCTGGTCACTGCCTCGCTGGTGAAGAGCTTCGCGCATGCCGCCATGACCCCGGCACCCTGTTCGCCGGTGTTCAGGGCCTGGGCAGCCCTCAGCGCGAGCATCCGCCCCAGGTCATTGAAGGTGAACATGTCCGCCAGCTTGAACCCGACGTCCTGAAATTTGCCGATCTGCCTGCCGAAAGCCATCCTGCTCTTGGCATGGCGCGTAGAACACTCCATGCAGGCGCTCCCTATCCCGACACACATGGCGGCAACGCCCACAGTACCCAGCTCCAGCAGGCGCATGATCTGCTCATACCCGTGACCGGGTTCGCCTCCCAGGAGCCCTGATGCCGGGCAGTTGTTCATCTTTACCGGCGCGATGGGAACCCCTCGCAGCCCCATGGTCTCGACCGGGGTGCCCACAGACAACCCCGGGGCACCCTTTTCAATGATGAACAGGCCCATGCCACCCTCGGGCCCGGCAGCCGGCGTGATATAGGCGAGCACGAGCAGCACATCCGCCATGGGTGCATTTACCACGACATCCTTCACGCCGCTGAGCACCCAGGTATCGCCTTCCCTCCATGCGCGGGCGCGGAGTGCGCCGAGGTCCGATCCGGCCTGTTCTTCGGAATAGGCAAGGGCACCCACCGCATCAGCCTGCATGAGGCCCGGGACATGGCGCTGCTTCTGCCCGGCCGTTCCGAACAGCCTCAGCGCACCGGCACACAGGAACGTGCTCGCACGTGCGCTCAGGAACGTTGCGGGACATGCCTTTGCAAGCTCCTCGCCGGCCAGGTATACTTTGATCAGGTCGATCGAATCCCCCTCGTGTCCGGCGCTCAGCCAGCTGCCTTCGGCAAGCATCCCGAGATTTTCCCGTATGAGAACCGTTGACGCTTCCCGGGAGGACTGGTCGAGCTCTTTCGCCCGGGGGGCGATGTGTGCCCGACAGAAGGCAGCCAGGTCCTGCTGCATCTGCTTTTCCTGTTCAGAAAGTGTGTAATCCATTTTCTCCCCCTTGAGAGCCCTATTGCATCAGCATGATCCTGGACACGATCATGCGCATGATATCCGATGTTCCCCCGCCGATGGCAGCCAGTTTCGAATCCCTGAAATTTCTCTCAACCGGGTACTCCTGCATGAAGCCGTAGCCGCCGAAGACCTGCACGGCCTCGGATGCCATCTCAAAGCCACGGTCACCTGCATAGACCTTGCTGACAGCGGCCTGGAGTGGATTGAGCATCGTGCCGTTGTCCTTGGCAGAGGCAACCCGGTAAATGGCGAGCCGCGCGGCCTCGATGAAGACCTTCATGTCGGCAATCCGGTGCTGGATAGCCTGGAAGCTCCTGATGGGACGACCGAACTGCTGCCGTTCGTTGGCATAGCGGGCGCAGGAATCGAGGTTGTTCAGCGCGGAGCCGAGCATGGGAGACAGCAGCGTGCAGCGGTCCCACTCGACACCGCTGAGCGCGATGAACCAGCCTCCCCCCTCACCGCCCAGCACATTCTCGAGCGGGATCTCGCAGTCTTCGAGAAAGACCTCGGAGGTGGCCGAGCACTTGCACCCCATCTTATGGAAGGGCTTGCCGGTCGTCAGCCCGGGCGTGCCTTTCTCGATGATGAAGGCAGTGATCCCCTCGTGCTTTCTCGAGCGGTCGAGGTTTGCGAATACCACGAAGACGTCTGCCACCGGGGCATTGGTGATAAAGGTCTTCGAACCGTTTAAGATATAGCGGTCCCCCTTTTTCACCGCTGTCGTCCGCATGGAGGCTGCATCGGAACCCGAGCCGGGCTCGGTGAGCCCCATGCACCCGATCCACTCGCCCGATGCAAGCTTCGGCACATACCTTTTCTTCTGCTCTTCGGTGCCGAAATCGAAGATATTGCAGGCACACAGATAGGTATGGGCCCCCCAGGCCAGCAGGCTGCCGCCATCCACCCCTGCATGCCCCAGGGCCTCACCGGCAAGGCAGCAGGTGACGATATCAGCCGCCGATCCCCCCAGTTCTTCAGGAAAAGGCAACCCCAAGATCCCCATAGCCCCGAGCCTGTTCCATATCTCAAAGCTGAACTCGCCCTTGAGATCGGCTTCTCCGCAGAGAGGGGCGATTTCATCTCTGCCGTAGCGGTAGATGGTTTCTCTGAACATCTTCTGTTCATCCGTAAGGGAAAAATCCATGGACACCTCCTGTACCTGTTCTCTTAAAGCACGCTTAAGCGGGTTGACCGAACCAAAGGGTGATCTGATTACAGGGTAAAACCCTCCGGCATCGACAACCCCAAAAATACAAATATAAATTTACTATTAGTTAATTTAACTACTGCAAGTAATTATTAAACTACTGGTAAACTGCCTGTCAAGCACAATCATTGCCGGCAGGCAGACCGATTCCCCCTTGACATTCCCTACCATTGGTTTAATATTTACTATTAGTAACATATTTGTCTTTCGGTATAATTTCTCACCGGGAAGTATCCATATACAGAGGTGATTGATGCAGAAACACCAGCAGGCAATACGCGAGAGAAAGAAGAGAGAGAAGGATCAGCGCATTCAGAGTATTCTCGCCGCTGCAAAGCAGGTCTTTTTCTCCAAGGGCTACCTCAAGACGACCATGGACGAGATCGCGCTCGAGGCCCAGATCAGCAAACCGACCATCTATCAGTACTTCAAAACCAAGGACGAGCTCTACTCTTCGCTCATGCTGCCGTTTCTCGAGGAATTCGGCAGGCAGTTCGAGCGCATCGAGAAGAAATTGACCGACAGGAAATATACAAGCGGCAACGACCTGGTGAAAGATTTGTTCAACATCTTTATCCGCAGCTATGAAACTGCGCCGGACTCGCTCCGGGTGGCGCACACGTTCTTTCAGCACCAGGACCTCATCAATGAACTCAACCCGGACACCCGGGCCGCCATAAGCGACAGGGGCAAATACGACTTCGAGCTCGCGAGGCGGGTTCTTCAAGCGGCAATCACCCAGGGACTCCTCAGGGATATCGACAGCTTTGCCCTTTCCGACATCCTCTGGGGCCTGTTTGTCGGGATAACCCAGGTAATGGATATGAAAGCCACCAAACACGACCAGGAGAGAAAGTACCTGAAGTCCACGCTCAGCCTGGCGGAAAAGCTCATAATCGACGCTATCGTCCTGAAGTAATTCTTGCCTGTCGCGTGGCAGTGGCTCTCATGCCTTTACCCATAGCACGGTCCTGCACCCGTCAGCGTGCCGCTGCGACCTTCAAGACACGCCCTGCTCACTAGCCGGCGAGCAGTTCCCTCGCCAGGATCAGCCTGCGCATCTCCGAGGTACCGGCGCCGATGGTTGCCACCTTGGCATCGCGCCAGAACCGCTGGACCGGATATTCCATGCAGTAGCCATAGCCCCCGTGAATCTGGATGGCCTCGGTGCAGACCTTGTCGGCCATCTCTCCCACGAAGAGGACTGCCGCTGCAGTCACCTTGTGCAACTCGGTGCCCTTGCCGCCTTTTTCCGCGTCATCAGCCAGTATACAGGCCTTGTAACTGAGCAGGCGGGCGGCCTCGATCAAGGTCCACATATCGGCAAGCTTTGCCTGGATCAGCTGAAAGGAGGCGATGGGCTTGCCGAACTGGACCCGCTCCCGGGCATATTTGAGGGCCTCTGCAAAGGCCCCCTCCGCCATACCGAGGGCATAGGTGGACAGGAATGCGCGCTCGATATCGAGCCCCCGCATCATCACAGCGACCCCGCCGTTGACCTGCCCGAGAACATTCTCTTGAGGGATGATGCAGTCTTCCATGACCAGTTCCCCGGTCTCAGACCCCCGGTTCCCCACCTTGTCGAGTTTCCGGGAGACCGAGAACCCCGGGAATCCCTTCTCGAGGATAAAAGCGGTGATCCCCCGTGCACCTGCAGACTTGTCGGTCTTTGCATACAGGATGATGGTGTCGGCGATTACGCCATTGGTTATGAACGTCTTGCTGCCATTGACGACAAACCGATCCCCTTCCCTGCGGGCCGTGGTCTGGATGCTTACTGCATCCGAGCCGGCATTCGGCTCGGTAAGCCCCAGGGCTCCCACCTGATCGCCCGAACACATCCGGGGAAGATATCTGTGCTTCTGCTCCTCGGTGCCGTTCAACCTGATGTTGTTGCAGCAGAGATTTGCATGGGCACCATACGATATCGAGATGGAGGGTGAGATCTTGGCCAGCTCTTCACCCACCAGGGCGCCCGAAAGTATGTCGAGCCCCACCCCTCCGTAGGCGCCCTCGATCGTTACCCCCAACACCCCGAGGTCGCCGAGTTTCTTCCACATGCCCTCAGGCCAGGTATCTGTCCGGTCTATCTCTTCGGCTATGGGCTGAATCTCCCGGGCTGCGAAATTCGCTACCGTCTCTTTGAGCATCCGCTGTTCTTCCGTCAGCGTGAAGTCCATCATGAGTGCACTCTCCTTGTCCATGCCTGCATGATATCCCTGCCCGGGCGGGCACGTCTGCGCGGCAAATGTATTCATTACCAAGAGTATTTTTGCTACTCTTGGTATTTTTTTAACTGTTAGTTCATTTCATGTCAAGCCGGAATCACGTCGCCTGCGGGATCCAGGGCCCTACCAATCCCCCATTCTACCCGGAAAGACTCGCTCCAGAGCGTCATTTCTCTTCCGGCCCATAAAAGAGTCTATATTATTGACACACCCCAATGCATTTGTTAAAAGTGCAGCGGACTTGTTATTATACCTTAGGAGGTGGGTCGTTTTGAAGATACTAGTCAGTGATAAATTATCAGACAGGGGAGTTGAAATTCTCCGCAATGGCGGCCTGGAAGTTGACGTGAAAACAGGGCTCAAGCCCGAAGAGCTCAAGGAGATCATCGGTGCTTACGACGGGCTCGTGGTTCGTTCCGCCACAAAGGCCACGGCCGAGATCATATCTGCGGCAAAGAATCTGAAGGTGATCGGCAGGGCCGGGGCCGGAGTTGACAATATCGATATTGCAGCAGCAAGCAAAAAGGGCATCGTGGTCATGAACACCCCGGGCGGGAACACCGTCACCACGGGGGAACACTCCATCGCCATGATGATGGCCCTTACCCGGAACATCCCCCAGGCCACCGCCTCCATGAAGAGCGGGAAGTGGGAGAAGAAGGCCATGGAGGGCCGGGAGGTCTTCAACAAGACCATCGGCATCATCGGTCTGGGAAGAGTCGGGTCCATAGTGGCGTCACGCGCCCAGGGCCTCAAGATGAATGTCATCGTATACGACCCGTTCATCACCCAGGAGATCGCTGAGAAGCAGGGCTATGAACTGGTGAGCCTGGACGATCTCTATACCCGTTCCGACTACATCACGGTACATGTCCCCAAGTCAAAGGAAACCATCGGCCTGGTGAACAAGGAGGCCTTTGCCAAGATGAAAAACGGGGTCATGATCATCAACTGCGCCAGGGGCGGGATCATCAGCGAGAAAGACCTCATCGATGCGCTGGATTCCGGCAAGGTTGCCGGTGCGGCTATCGATGTCTTCGAGAAAGAACCCCCGGACAACTGGGATCTTGCACTGCACCCCAAGGTCATCTGCACTCCCCATCTCGGGGCATCTACCCACGAGGCACAGGAGAACGTCGCCCTGGCAATAGCCGAGCAGATCGTCGACTACCTTGTGGGCGGTGTAATCAGGAACGCGGTCAACGCCCCTTCCGTAGCCCCGGAGATGCTCAGCAAGGTGAAGCCCTACATCGAACTCTCAGAGAAGATGGGGCGTTTCTTGAGCCAGATCATCGGCCCGGTAACCTCGGACCGGCTTAAAAAGATCACCTTCAACTACACAGGAGAGGCATCGGACCTCAACACCGAACCCATTACCATCGCAGGCCTCAAGGGCCTGTTCTCCACGATCGCGGACGATGTCAATTATGTGAATGCGCCGATTCTCGTGAAAGAGCGGGGCATTGACGTCGTGGACTCCCATACCACCAGGGAAGGTGTCTTCACCAACATCATCGAACTGAGCCTGGAGTTCGACTCCGGGACCCGTTACCTCGCCGGATCGGTCTTCAACGCCGATGACCTCCGGATCGTCAGGGTGGACGGCTACTCCATCGAGATAGTTCCCAACGGCCATATGCTCGTCATCTACAACAAGGACCTTCCCGGTACTGTCGGCAGTATCGGCACGATCATAGGCCAAGCAGGTATAAATATTGCCAGGTTGTTCCTGGGCCGGGACAAACAGAAGGGCACTGCCATCATCATCATCAACGTGGATGCAGAGGTTCCCAAAGAGACAATCGACAAACTAAACGCCGTGCCCAATGCCCTGTCCGTCCAGGAGGTATTCATCTAAAAAGGGGCACCAAGAGAAGGAGCTTTACTATGGCAAATGTGGTAGTTGTAGGTACCCAGTGGGGAGACGAAGGCAAGGGAAAGATCGTCGACCTGCTCACGGAAAAGTCCGATCTGGTCATCCGTTTCCAGGGTGGGAACAATGCAGGTCACACCCTGGTGGTGGGAGACCGGAAGGTCATTCTCCACCTGATCCCCTCGGGAATACTCCATAAAGAGAAGCTGTGCATCATCGGATCCGGAGTCGTCATAGACCCCGAGATTCTCCTGGAGGAGATAACAGCCCTGAAGGATAAAGGCTACACGGTATCTCCCGACAGCTTCGCCATCTCTGACCGGGCCCACATCATCATGCCCTATCACAAGATGATCGACCATGCCAGGGACACGACCCAGCGGATCGGGACGACCGGCAGGGGGATCGGGCCGGCCTATGAAGACAAGGCCCGCCGCACCGGAATCAGGATGATAGACCTCATCAACAAGGATCTGCTGCGCAAGAAGATCGACTCTGTCTTCGATGAGAAGCAGGCGTACCTCACCACGATACTCAAGGTCAAGGGGCTCGACAAAGAGGCCATGTTCGAAAAATACCAATCCATGGGGGCTCAACTCAAGCCCTATGTCAGGGATACCTCCCTGTCCGTCGACATGGCCCTCAAAGAGAACAAGAATCTCCTGTTCGAAGGTGCCCAGGGCGGCAATCTCGATATGGACTACGGCACCTATCCGTACGTCACCTCGTCGAATACCGTTGCAGGCCAGGCATGCGTGGGAACCGGCATCGGACCGACCCAGATCGATACGGTCCTCGGGATCTGCAAGGCATATACGACCCGGGTCGGCGAAGGGCCCTTCCCCAGCGAGCTCAATGACGAAACCGGTGAACGGCTGCGGGCCTTTGGCGGAGAATATGGCGCCACCACCGGCAGGCCCCGCCGCTGTGGCTGGCTCGACCTGGTCGCACTGAGACACTCCATTCGCATCTCATCGATTTCGTATCTGGCCATTACCAAACTGGATGTGCTCTCCGGCATCGACACCATCAGGGTTGTCACTGCGTACAAATCAGGCGACACCGTAATGGAGAATATGCCCGCCGACCTGTGCATGCACCCCAATATTGAGCTGCTCTATGACGAACTGCCGGGCTGGGAGGAAAACATATCTTCCATCAGGAAGCTGGACGAGCTCCCTCAAAATTGCAAGACCTACATATCCTACATCGAAGAGAAGCTCGGTGTGAGTGCAGCCATCGTATCGGTGGGGCCGAAGCGCGAAGAGACCATAATCCTGAAAAAGATGTTCTAGAAGGCCCTGACCGGGCCTTTTATTTTATCCTCACGTGGAGGAGCACGACGTCGAAGAGCACGAGCTGCACCCTGATGAAAGGCTTGATGCAGTCTTGGATATCTTCTTCTTTACCTGACTGCCCTGACACTTCGGGCATTCAGGGATCTTGTCACACGACATCGGAACAAGTTTCTCGAACTCATTGCCGCAGTCTTTGCACTGATACTCATAGATGGGCATATTCATTCCTTTGATAACGTTTTTCCCTTAACTAGTGTCAGCAAAGGCAAAAGTCAAGCTTGGCCTCAATATCTGTTTGACAAGCTAAAGTATAAAGTTTAAATCTTAACTTCGGGAGGGCAACGATATGACAGGATCGTACAACTTTTACAAGGTCGAGAAGAGAGAAACCGTTGCATGGGTGTTCTTAAACAGGCCCGAGAAGAAAAACGCCATGGGGCCGGATGCCTGGACAGAAATCATCCCCATCTTTGAGGACATCCAGAACGACGATGACATCCGTGTGGCGGTCATCGCCGGAGAGGGCAAGGATTTCTGTGCCGGTATCGACCTGATCGGTATGGCACCGGTGGTCCCGGCACTGAAGGACTGGGACCTGAGCGCAGGGGCAAAAAAAGAGCTGTACCGGGCCATCTTCCCGCTTCAGGATGCCATGACCTGCGTGGAAAAATGCTCAAAGCCGGTCATCTGTGCGTTTCACGGCTATTGCATCGGGGCAGCCCTTGATCTGGGTTCTGCCTGCGACATCCGTCTCGCCTCACAAGACGCCCAGATATCCCTGCGTGAAGCGGCTGTCTCGTTTATCGCCGATGTGGGAAGCCTGCAGCGAGTGCCCCTGATCGTCGGTCAGGGAATTGCCCGCGAGCTGGCATTCACCGCGAAGTATATCGATGCGAAGCGCGCCCGGGAGATCAACCTGGTAAACGAGGTCTATCCGGACAAGGAATCGCTGCTCAAGGCCGCCCACGAAATGGCCCTCGAGATAGCCGACAATTCCCCGCTCGCCGTGCAGGGAGCGAAGGAAGTCCTCAATTACTGCAGGGGGAAGAGCATAGCAGACGGACTGGAGTACGTTGCCGCACGCAGTGCCATGATCCTTCCGTCCGAAGATATTGCCGAGACCATGAAGGCATTCATGGAAAGAAGAAAACCTCATTATACCGGCAAATAGATCTGCATCCCTTCAGGACCGGCATGAGACAACCTGCCGGTCCTGAAGGAGACGCTCGGTGAAAATGCCCGGGCGCAGTATCCGGGTCCCGTTGCGGCATACCTGCCCTGCAGGCAACGGCGTTTCGGCCATTGTCTACCCTGCGCAGCCTGCCAGACCCTGTTAACGCCCATTGAACTTCCGGCTGCGGCACACCCCTTTCTACCCACCCCCGAATCCCTCGTTTGACTTTTCTGCGCGGCAGGAAAATATCCATCTACTCCATGATGAGGCTAAAGTTTTCCCTTCAAGAGATCCGATGAGAAGCATAGATGGAAAAAAGAGAAAGCAAACGACAGAAGACACTGCTGCGGGGAGATCTCTTCGCCAACGCGAGAATTGATAATGACACCCTGAGGCTACCGGTGCTGGACATCTCTATCGGCGGCCTGGGGGTCCTTGTTACCAGTGGCTTCTCCCTGCTCCGCGAGGGGAAAGCCATCAGGATCGAGACGCTCGAGAACAACGGGACGATCGTTGCTACAGACATACAGGGGCGTATAGCGCACCTGGGTACTGGGGTACCTTCCCGGATGGGGATCGACTTCTCCCCCGCGGACACACCCATCGAGGCCTATGCGAGACTCCATGGCGTGCGGGGCGAGACCGGGAGACTCATCACCGACAAGGAAGAGATCCATCGCATGTTCAGCGAGATACAGCGGTGGTCGCGGGGCTTCGGGGATCTGCTCATGATCCAGAAACACAAGGTCATCCCTGCGGAATTCTTCTACCTGAGGCCCGACGACGACAACATGGTCTTGAGGATCGTCAGGATCTCCGAATTCCGTCTGCCCTTCCTGCCCCAGAAGGACGTGGTCTATCCCTTCTACCTCTTCAAGGGCATCAATGTCATGCTGTTCTATGCCAGGGTGCTCGACGTGATCAAAAACATCGTGGAAACGAGCTGGCCGGAAACTATCCAGTATATCAGCAGACGCAGTGTCCTGCGATATTTTGTCACCGGCGAAGAACCTATGACAGCCAGCGTTTTGCACCCCATAAGCTCGGAGAAGATAGATCTCCTGGTCTGGGACATCAGCATCGAGGGTATGGGGGCTGAACTCTTAAGCGACAGGGCCCCCCTCATCGAGGGCATGAACCTGCCTGCCATACAGATACAGCTCCCCAAGGGGTCGATCGAGACATCGGGAATCGTACGGTCCGTACGAACGGACAGTGTCCTGGAGAAGACGCAGCTGGGCATAGAATTCATCGGCGGGTCAGACAACTATAAAGACAAGATCCTCGAATATGTTCTCGATATGGACTTCCCCCCCGAGACCCTCATCGAAGGCTTCCATCATACCCGGTAATACGACCGGTACCACTGTACGAAACGTTTGATCCCCTCTTCTATGGGTATCTGCGGGCGGAATCCGGTGGCAGCCTCGAGGTCATGGGCATCGGCACAGGTCGCCACCACATCCCCCTTCTGCAGGGGGAGCATGTTCTTCTGTGCCTTCCTGCCAAGCGTGTCCTCGAGCACGGAGATGAACTGCATGAGGTCCGCGGGATGCGAACCTCCGATATTGTAGATGCGGTAGGGGGCAAAGCTCTTCCCCGGGTCAGGCTGATCAGCCCACCCCTGCTCGTCGCCCTGCGGGATTATTCCCATAACCCGGACAACACCTTCTATGATATCATCCACATAGGTGAAATCCCGCTTCATATTGCCATAATTATAGATATCGATGGGGGCATCTTCCAAGATTGCCTTGGCAAACTTGAACAGGGCCATGTCCGGCCTGCCCCAGGGGCCATAGACCGTAAAGAACCTCAGACCGGTACAGGCAATCCCGTACAGACTGGCATAGGAGTGGGCCATGAGTTCGTTTGCCTTCTTTGTCGCGGCGTAGAGCGAGACCGGGTGATCCACGTTGTCATGCACGGAAAACGGCATCCTGGTGTTTCCACCATAGACGGAAGAGGACGAGGCGAACACGAGGTGGCCCACAGCGTGAGCCCTGCAGCCCTCGAGTATGTTCATGAACCCTGTCAGGTTTGAATCGATGTATGCATGGGGATTCTCGAGGCTGTAGCGCACGCCTGCCTGCGCAGCGAGATGAACGACCACGTCAAAGGTATGCTGTGAAAAAACCTCGGCCATACCGTTTCTGTCCTGCAGATCGAGCTTCGTAAACGAGAAGGCCGGATATTCCTCAAGGATGGTCAAACGGTCTTTCTTCAATGCGGGATCGTAGTAGGTATTGAGGTTGTCCATACCGACTACGCTGTTGCCCTCATCGAGAAGCCTCCTGGAAAGGTGAAACCCGATAAAACCTGCAGCACCGGTTACAAACACATTCATGAAGATCTCCTTGTCAGCATGGTGTGGGGCACAAAAGATGTCAGCTCAACACACGGGATATTTCATAGATATTCCGGATGCCGGAGGCCCGGGAGGATGGGACATCCTCTCCCACGAGGACTCCCTCCATGCCCATGTCGATGGCGGTGTAAACATTGGGCAGCCGGTCATCCACCATGACGCACTCATGGGGTGATTTCCCATAGAGTTCCATGATCTTATGGTAGGGGTACGGCCTTGGTTTCGGGATGAAGTCCATGTACTCTATGGTGAAGAGGTCGGTAAACAGGTCCGCGATGCCCAGGGCCTCCAGGATCCGGTTCACATAAGCGGTCGAACCGTTGGAAAACACGATGAGCTCATGAGGTATCTCTTCGAGGGTCTGTCTGAGCCGTTCATCCGGGCTGAGGAGATGTTCCACCGGCACATCATGAACATCCCTGAGGTAGTCGTCCGGATCCACACCGTAGTGAAGCATGAGCCCGCCCAGGGTCGATCCGTAGGCACCGACATACTCTTTCCTCAGGCCCCTGGCCGCATTGAAATCGACCTTGCACCATGACATGACATACGAGTCTATCTTTTCATTCACGTACTGAAAAGGACCGGTGCCCTTTTGGTACAGGGTATCATCCACATCGAGAAGAACAATCTTCATACCGCAAACCCCTCGAGAATAAGAACCGTCTCATACAGTCTCGCGAGCAGGGAGGTCTCTCCACCCTGGCGAGGTGGAGAATATTAGCAGATATGAACCTAAAAATCCACTGTGCCGATATCCCGGTACGACCTGGTACGGGTTTGTGGAAACCCCGTACCATGCAGCCTGCGTCATTCCCATACCACACATGCCGGGGTCGGCATGCGAAACAGGGGTTGCCCGGGACCTGGGACGGCACTATTCTTCGTCAAAAATCTCCACCTGTCCCGGTGACGGCCTGGCATCCAAAAGCGCATATGCCCGTGCACACACCTGCCGGCCACGCGGGGTACGCTTGATATAGCCTTTCTGGATGAGGTACGGTTCGTAGACATCCTCGATGGTGTCCCTGTCCTCGCCCATGGATGCCGCAAGAGACTCTATCCCCACCGGTCCCCCGCCGAACGAGTGGATCATGGTCTCAAGAATCTTCCGGTCGGTCCGGTCGAGTCCGCTCTTGTCGATATCGAGCCTGCTCAGGGCCGTGTCCGCGACATCCGGTGTTATAATGCCGTCCGAGAGCACATCGGCAAAGTCCCTCACCCGTTTGAGCAGCCTGTTGGCGACCCGCGGTGTGCCGCGGGAGCGCCTGGCGATCTCGTAGAGGCCTTTGTCGTCGGATGCCACGTTCAGTATGGTGGCTGTCCTTCTCAGGATCATGGCCAGTTCGTCCACGCTGTAGAATTCCAGGTGGCCGATGATCCCGAACCGGTCTCTCAGGGGCGAGGTGATCATCCCGGCCCTGGTCGTGGCTGCAACAAGGGTGAACGGGTTCAGGTCTATGCGGATGGACCGGGCGGACGGACCCTGGCCGATAACGATATCGAGCTTGTACTCCTCCATGGCAGGATAGAGGATCTCTTCTATGGCATTGCCGAGGCGGTGGATCTCATCGATGAACAGGACATCGTTGGGCTCGAGATTGGTGAGGATGGCCGCCAGATCACCGGACTTCTCTATGGCCGGACCGCTCGTAACACGGAGCCCCACATCGCTCTCATGGGCGATGATGTATGCAAGGGTTGTCTTGCCCAGGCCGGGCGGCCCGTAGAACAGGCAGTGATCGAGGGGCTCCTTGCGGGCGCGGGCAGCCCTGATAAAGACATCGAGGTTGTCCTTGAGGGCTTGCTGGCCCACATACTCGCTGAGCGTGCGGGGCCGGATGTTGGCTTCAAATTCGATCTCGTCACGGTCTGTCCTGGTTCCTTCGAGCTCTGTCCTCATCACATCAGTTCCTTGAGCGCCCCTCTGACAAGATCTTCGACGCTGTCTGCCTGCACGCAACCCACTGCCTTGCGCGCCTGATTCTCGGAATAACCCAGGGCCACGAGTGCTGCGACAGCATCTTCATTGCTGTTTACCGGGCCGACCCTGCCGCTGGTCTTGTACAGCTTGGCGATCTTCTCCTTGAGCTCCAGCACGATCCGCTGGGCACTCTTCTTTCCGATGCCCGGCAGGGTGCTCAGGTACGAGATGTTCTCGCTGACCACCTCATCGAGAAACCGGTTGGGCTCGATCCCTGCTATGACATTCATGGCGGTCTTGGGCCCCACGCCCGAGACATTCAGGAGCAGGGAGAAGATCTCCTTCTGCCTCTGGTCTGTAAACCCGTATAGATCCAGGGAGTCATCCCGTACGATCAGGGTCGTATACAGGGTCACCTCATCCCCGCAGGCAAGTCTCTGGTCGATCCCTGCCGGCACATGCACGAGGTAGCCGACGCCCGCAATCATCAGCGTAACGTCCGAACCGGTATTCTGCACAACCTCTCCCCGAAGCATGCTGATCATTGCACGAGCTCCTTGAAACGCCGGCACGACGAGTGACATACTCCTATTGCCAGCGCATCCGATGCATCACGCGAGCTCACCAGGTTTCTCGGCAGGTGGAGTATGGTGCTCACCATGGTATGGATCTGCTCCTTGTCTGCACGGCCATAGCCGCAGGTGGCCTTCTTGACCTCGGTGGGGGTATACTCGAATATCGGGATATCCTGAAGCGCCGCCGCCAGGAGGATTGCCCCGCGCGCATGTCCGAGCTTGAGGGCGCTCTGGGCGTTCAGGGCATGAAACGACGTCTCCACTGCCACCTCTCCGGGCTGATACTCTCTGAACACCTCGCTCAGCCCGAGGAATATCTCTTTGAGCCTCCCTGCCAGATCGTCTGCGCCGGTCCTGATGACGCCATGGGCGACATACGCAATGCTGCCCGCAGATCTTGAACTGATCTCGAGCACCCCATAGCCCGTCACCCGTGTCCCCGGATCAATGCCGCAGATAACCATCATCCCTGCAGTTGGGCCATTTCCTCGTCGTCAATATCAAAGTTGGAAGATATGGACTGCACATCGTCAAGGTCTTCCAATGCATCCAGCAGTTTCAATGCCTGCTGGGCCTGTTTTCCGGTCAGGGTCACGTTGGTCTGGGGGATCATCTGGACTTCCATCTGGTTGTAGCTGATATTATTCTTATCGAGCAGTTCTCTGATCGTTTCGACGTCTTCAGGCGCGAACAGGATCTCAAACACGTCGCCCTGGTCGGCAATATCCTCTACCCCGGCATCCAGCACGATCTCGTAGAGCGTCTCCTCATCCACCGATTTCTTGTCGACGGAGGCAAAGCCCTTCTTGTCGAACATCCAGCTCACGCACCCGGTCTCGCCGAGGTTGCCGTTGTACTTTGTGAAGAGATGCCTGAGATCGGCCACCACCCGATTCCTGTTGTCGGTGAGTATATTGAGCAGGACAGCCATGCCACCCGGTCCATATCCCTCATAGGAGATCTCTTCAAGGTTATATCCTTCCAGTTCTCCCGTACCCTTCTTGATGGCTCGATCAATGTTGTCTTTGGGCATGTTGGATGCCTTTGCAGACGCCACTGCAGACCTGAGACGCGCATTGCCTTCTATGTCGCCGCCACCCATGCGGGCCGCAACCGTAATCTCCTTGATCAGCCTGCTGAAGACCTTGCCTCTCTTGGCATCCGCAGCACCTTTCTTGTGTTTTATGGTACTCCATTTATTGTGACCGGACATACACGCCCTCCCCTTATGTTCTAACGTTTAAACTTATCTAGCATAGAGTATTGGATCTGACAAGAATAGCAATACGAGTTGGATGATCCATCGAGTACCCCGATACTGAAAGGGGCATTGTATCTCTCACTCATCCCATCGATCCTGTCGGTTGCAGGGCCAGAATCTCCCCCGGAGAATGCATGGGGCGGTTTTCTCCGGACATGCCAGGCACACAACGCTGAGGGCTGAGGGATGAAATAGCTGTTCCCTCGGGAGGTGATTTGTGTCAGACTCTCCATACTGTTTAATTATACTGCCCTGACTGACCGGGTCCATGAACCTGCGGCCGGTGAGGCGACCTCAGGAGGGAAGATGCCGCACCCGAAGGCAGCAGCGGTTGGTCCCGTCAAGACAGGGGCTACCCTATGAAAGGAGTGTTCTTTTTGACATGAAACAAGAGCTGCAGCAGTACCTTCAACCCACGCCGTCCATCGACCGTGACAACCCGGTAGTGGCAGCGTATGCAAAAGCGCATGCCGGCGGTTCTGCAGATCCGCGAGAACAGGCCATCAGCCTTTACTACGCGGTGCGCGACGGCATTCGATACGATCCGTACACCCTCGATTTATCGATCGAAGGCCTCCGGGCAAGCACCACGCTACGCACCGGCAGGGGCTGGTGCGTCACCAAGGCCATCCTTCTCGCAGCGTGTTGCAGGGCCCAGGGGATTCCCGCACGGCTCGGTTTCGCCGATGTGCGCAACCACCTCACCACTGCCCGTATGCGCGAACAGATGAAAACCGACGTCTTTTTCTGGCACGGCTATACGTCCATCTACCTGGACGAACTCTGGGTCAAGGCCACCCCGGCCTTTAATATCGAGCTGTGCGAGCGTTTCCGGCTGCAGCCTCTCGAGTTCGACGGCCGCAGCGACTCCATCTACCACCCGTTCGATCTGGAGGGAAACAGGCACATGGAATATCTGGCCTACCGCGGCGAATTTGCCGATGTCCCCTTCGACCGGATCATGGAAACCTTCCGCCTGGAATACCTCGCAGACAGCTCCTGGAATGAAGCTAATTTCGACCGTGAGGTCGAAGAGGAGACCCGGAGCAGGAAGGATCCTAACACCACACACGACTGAGTGAATCCTCTTCCTCTCCCCCATGCCGCTGTTCATGAAATCCCCTCGACAGGGCAAAGGACAGCTCTGGACGGAGTCGCAGGGCATCTCCGCCCGGACAGTGCGCCTCTCATCCGAGATATTGCATCTTTACGGAAAGTCAGAAATGATCTAAGCAGAAAAATCATGGAAGCGGCAAACATTCACAACACCCCGGGCCACTACATTGCCACCAGAGGCGATCATGAGTTCTAAGGGACCGAAACCTCCTGCGAAGTTGAGCAAGGAAGAGATGGACCGCATCGTTCAGCGGGCCCGGGACGCCAAGAAGGATCGTCTCCAGGGTTACCGGGAGCAGTCCCTGAGGATCCATCCCTGGGTGTGCGCCCGCTGCGGCAGGGAGTTTACCAGCAAGAATCTCCAACTCCTGACCGTGCACCACAAGGACCACAACCACAACAACAACCCCCCCGACGGGAGCAACTGGGAGAATCTCTGCGTCTACTGCCACGACAATGAACACGGCAGATACCTCGACGATGGAGCGGATGACCACGACGGGACGAGGGAAGAGAAAACCCCCTCCATCACGCACAACCCCTTTGCCGCGCTCGGCGACATGCTCAAGAATCAGAAGAAGTAGGCCGGAATCACCGTCGCTGTCAGTGTATGTCTCCGTGATGCCCTGATCGTCCCCCCGGCACAGGCTCGTCTCCCAAAGGCTTTATGACCAGTAATCCGATACAGCCAAAGACATCGTTATCGTTCCGCCGTAGAAGGAAGCCTCAAAGTCGGTGCGCCTGTACAACTCCCTCTTCGTATCTGATACGGTGAAGGTCGACCCATCATGCCCTGAAAGATTCCCCATAGAGAGGATTTGCCGGTTGACGAAAATGATTCCCGCGGTATAGTGCCCCCATAACACATGAAGAGGATGGATCATGAAAAAGGTAATAGCTGTACTGGAAGGAGACGGGATCGGACCGGAGATCGTCCGTGAAGCAATAAAGGTGTTGCGTGCTGTGGAGAAAAAGTATGGCCATGAGTTCACCCTGAACTGGGCACCGTTCGGGGCAGCTGCATACTTTACCGAGGGATCACCTTTTCCCGAGAAGACCCGGCTCATCTGTGATGAGGCCGATGCCATCATCAAGGGCCCGGTGGGACTCTCTCTGGAGAAGATGAGCTCCATCCCCCAGGAGCACAGACCGGAGATCGGCGCCATCTTACCGTTGAGGAAACGCTACGACACCTTTGCCAACTACCGGCCGGTGCGGTTGCCCAAGGCGCTGGCATCGTTCTCTCCCCTGAAAGAAGAGATCATCGGAGACGGAATCGACATCCTCATGATCCGGGAACTGGTTGGCGGCATCTATTTCGGGGATAAGACCGAGGGATCTGCGACAAAGATGACCTTTGCCCGGGACGACTGCACCTACACCGATGAACAGATAAGAAGGGTCGCTGTTGTGGCTTTTGAGGAGGCGCGGAGAAAAAAGGCCCGCCTGACGAATATCCACAAGGCGAACGTGCTCGCCACATCTCGCTTCTGGCAGGAGATCGTTGATGAGGTCGCCAGGGACTACCCCGATGTTTCCTTCATGCACATGCTGGTCGACAATGCAGCCTTCCAGCTGCTGATAAACCCTTCCCAGTTCAACGGGGTCGTCCTGCTCGAAAACATGCAGGGGGATATCCTGACCGATCAGGCCGGCGGCATATTGGGCTCCCTGGGCCTGATGCCTTCGGCATGCATGGGCCCGGCGAAAGGCTACGTTGAGGCAGCTCACGGCTCGGCCCCCGACATTGCCGGCAAAAATATTGCCAACCCCTATTCCATGATCGGGAGCATCGCTTTTCTCTACGAGAAGTGTCTGAACTTACAGCAGGAATCGGACGATATCTGGACTGCCCTCTTCAGTGTGTTTGAACGGGGCTATACAACCGTCGAACTCTCCCACCAGGAGCATGACAGGAGCAGAATACTCTCCACCAGCGACTTCGGGGACATGGTCGTCGATATCATTGTCAAGGGCTGAGGACAAACCATCTCATGCATTCAGTGCAGGAAGATTTCCCGGATCTTTCACCGAAGCCGGTCGTGCTCGGCATTGGCGGCAGCCCGAGAGAGAACGGGAATACCGATGTCCTCTTGAGACACATACTGCGCGGTGCAGAAAAAAGAGGTCTGCCTTCCGAGATGATCCTGTTGCGGGATTATCGCTTTCAGCCCTGCATCGGATGTGAACGGTGCAGAGCGGACTGGACCTGTACCGGCCTGCATGACGACATGAATCCCCTGTATCCGAAGATCGTTCGGGCAGGAGGCTTGGTCATGGTGTCCCCTGTGCATAATTATAATGTCACGGCCTGGATCAAGGCGTTCATTGACCGGCTCTACTGCTTTTACGATTTCACCGATGATCGCCCGAGGGGATGGACAAGTCGCCTGGCCCTCCAGGGCCGCAAGGCGGTTATCGCGGCCGTATGCGAACAGGCCTCGAAGGACGATCTGGGATTCACGCTCGAGGCAATGCATCGTCCGCTTGAAGCCCTGGGCTATGAAATAGTTGGAGAGTTGGCTGTTTTTGCCATCTTTGAGCGGGGAATGATCCGGGATGATGCTCAGGCATTGGCCCGGGCCACGAAGCTCGGAGCAGATCTGGCATCCTCTCTCGTACCATAGGCTCTCCCTGAGCACCAGCAGGCGTTCGAACTCGACGAGGCCTGGTGGTTCATGCAGGTCATTCTCCTCGGTCTGCAGGTGATGTCTCTTTTCACCCAGCGGCTTGGCGATCATGCAGTATGCCCATACCACGATAAACTGGTACGTATCCGCAGGAAGGAAGGGATGTCCGATCACTCCGTGTATTACTGACTTCCTCCGCTCAAGGCACATGATTTCTTGAAATCCAATCAACAGGATAAACCCAGGGCATCTCGTCCGGCCACATCTCCGGCATAGAAGAAGACTTAAAAAGCGAACGCAAAGACGGATTCAAGATGCCTGCAGCGGATGTCGATAGGTACTGAGTTATTTCAAGGAGATCGTTGTACAGGAGAAGAACGTGAATTACTCAGACACTATCGAACAGTCGAGCGAATATTTACGGATGGCCCTTGATCACATGGGACGTCACAGAATACCGGTAGACCCGGAGAATTATTCTGTCTGGTATGAATACGTGTCCGGAAGGAACGAACCGCTCAAACTTGTCATAGATGATGTACTTTCAAAGACCAGATCTGTCACCCCGGAACTCAACAAGAGCCTGTATGAAAAATACGTGGCAACCGACTATAAACAGATCATAAAGAAGATACGAATCGAACTGCGGAAGGTGCTGGATACCATTCTCAACCATGTTGTCGATACTGGTGGAGAACTGACCCGTTTCAGCACCATGATAAACATCTATTCCCAGAGGCTCAAGGATGATCTCGATGCCGAGGCCATCCAGAAGGTTGTTGAAGACATTCTTGTCGAGACCGATGCCATCAACAGGTCTGGGCTCCTGCTCAAGGAGCGGATCGTCGCTTCTACCCGGGAAATCGAGTCGCTGCGCACGGAACTTGAAAAGGTGAAGATGGAGGCAACGACAGACGCTCTCACCGGCCTGCGCAACCGGAGATACCTCGAGACCAACTTTGGCAGAGAAGCGGAACATGCCCTCAAAACTGGCAGTGACCTGTCTCTTATTATGTGTGACCTTGACCACTTCAAGAGGATAAACGACCGGTACGGTCACCTCATCGGTGACAGGGTGCTCAGGACATCCGCCAGAATGCTCATCGACTGTGTCAAAGGCAGGGACATCGTTATCCGCTACGGAGGCGAGGAATTTGTCATCGTGCTTCCCGAGACCCCGCTCAAGGGTGCCATACGTCTTGCAGAACATATCTGCACCTATTTCAAGACCATGAACTGGAAACGCAAGGATACCGAGGAATCAATCGGTCACGTGCATGTTTCACTCGGCGTATCCCAATACAGGCATGGAGAATCTCTCAAGAGTCTCATCGCCAGGGCGGACAAGGCCCTGTACCTGGCAAAGGTCAGCGGCAGGTGCCGGGTGACGAGCGAGGAAGATGTGTTCAAGCTTGATCCCATGTCCTGATCGAGTGGTCGCGCACGGAAGAGCCCCATCCTGCTCCAGCCAAGAATACCGCAGGGGTGATTGCACACTGACTGCCCCGGCCAGTATCCTTGCCGACGAATAAAAGAACCTGCCAGCAGCGTACCAAGTGCGCCATCGCTCAAAGCATCCTTCCCCATGCTGATCCTGTGGTATGGTCATCCCGAATGTGTGTTGAGAATCGCGGTCATTCCCCTGTGTACCCTCCCCTGAGACCGCAAGGTCCGGTACCGATCGGGCATGGCCTGATGACGGCCTGATTCGGGGTCGTACTGCTCCTCGGGGATGCATCTCTGGCCATGATACCCCCCGCAGAAGCCTCGTGCGGGCAATAAAAAAGGCCCACGGTCTATGACCGGGGGCCTGTATAGTTGTCCTGGCAATGTCCTATTCTCCCACACAGTCGCCCATGCAGTACCTTTGGCGCTAAAGGGCTTAACTACCGAGTTCGGTATGGGATCGGGTGTTTCCCCTTTGCCATGATCACCAGAAACTTTTTGTAGCAAAATATAAGTAGTTCTGGATGTTCAAAAAATAGGAAGAGAGTAATTAATGGGTCAAGCCTCACGGCCAATTAGTACTGGTTAGCTCAATCCGTTACCGGACTTACACACCCAGCCTATCAAACCTGTAGTCTGCAGGTGGCCTTCAGCCCGCCGAAGCGGGAGGGAAATCTAATCTTGAGAACGGCTTCCCACTTAGATGCTTTCAGCGGTTATCCGCACCGAACGTAGCTACCCTGCTATGCCGTTGGCACGACAACAGGAACACCAGAGGTTCGTCCATCCCGGTCCTCTCGTACTAGGGACAGCTTCTCTCAAATTTCC
>JAHDOV010000017.1 GCA_018434685.1 Deltaproteobacteria bacterium | reverse complement strand
GGATGTTCATGAAAGAAACGGAGTGCTTGGACTTAGAGAGCCTTCTGTTTCTTACAGTCCCCATTTTGAACCCAAAAACAATGTTCTAAGCCCTGAAAACACCTATTTTTGGAACATAAATAGTGTTATTCCAATAAGTTGTGGTCCGACCAAAAAAACAATAGTCGTACAGATAAAATGCTGAGATAAAGCCCAACCATGGCATTTAGGCGGACGGCTTAGCAGCCGCTGATGCCAAATGTTCGGCGGCAGCAGGCTGAGTCATCAAACACCAGGAGGATTCGACCGTGATATTGTATTCGATTCCGGCCCTGCCAGAGAAGGAGCTTAGACTTAGAGTGGAATTCGCTCGCGGCAAACTCGGCTTACAGAAGAAAGGATTCGTTTGTGGCTAAACAAGCAATTGAACTCAGCTACGCTGTCCGGTTTCGCGTGGTCTTCAAGTATTTCGGTCAACTGTGCCTCGTGCTCGCCGCGCTGACGCTGGTGCCGTTGGCGGTGTCGGTGATCTTTGGTGACACATCCATCAGCCTGCGATATGGCACGGTGATCGGCGGGCTGGCAGCCTTTGGGGCCGGCCTGGCTCAGCTGAGGGCTCCTGCAAAAATACAGGCCAATGAAGGCATGGTGTTGGTCGCGCTGATGTTTCTCTTCACTCCGCTCGTGATGTCCTACCCGATGATGGGCTCGGGGTTGGGGTTTCTGGATGCCCTTTTCGAAGCCATCTCCGGCGTGACGACGACGGGGCTAAGCACTATGACGACGCTCGTTGGCGCGCCACAGACGTTTCTTTTTGCCCGAGCCTGGATGCAGTGGTACGGAGGACTGGGCATCGTCGTACTCTCACTGGCGCTCGTAATGCAACCGGGTCTGCTGGCGAAAGGCCTGGCTGTCACAGAGGCCGAAACCGACGATTTGGTCGGTGGCACGCGGGCATACGCGCGGCGAGCCCTGATCGTCTATGGCGTTTTGACCGTCTTGGGCATCATCGGTTCCTGGTCGGCGGGAGTCGGGTTTTTCGACGCGGTGCTGTATACATTTGCGGCGGTCTCGACCGGGGGCTTTGCCCCGCATGACGGCAGTCTCGCAACGTTTGGTTGGCCCGCACAGGTGTGGATTACCCTGCTCTGCCTCGCCGGAGCGATCCCACTGGCGCTCTATTACCGAATGTTAAAGGAGAAGCGGCGGGTGGCCGTGGACTTTCTGCAACTCCGGGCCGTCGTCATCGCTTCCCTGGTCGTTTCGCTGGCGGTGGGCGCCACCATGCGGCTGAGCGCCGGCATGGCCTGGCCGCAAGTATTCCACCACGCGCCCTTGCTCGCCCTTTCTGCCCAGACCACTGCGGGTTTTTCCTCGATGCCATGTGATCAACTCGATGCGGGCTCGAAGCTGGTCCTGATCTTTTCGATGCTTGTGGGAGGCGGCGCAGGATCGACCGCGGGCGGATTCAAGCTGTTGCGGCTGTTGATCGCGGCAAGCGTGTTGCGGTTGATCGTCCAGCGGACCTGTCTGCCGAAACACGCCGTCATCGAACCCCGGCTGGCAGGCCGCCGCCTGCAGGTCGAAGAGATTCAGGCGGCCCTACTGCTGATGGTGCTGTTCGTCGCCGTCGTCGCGCTGTCCTGGCTGCCGTTTGTGGCAATGGGCTACAGTCCGCTCGATTCCTTTTTTGAAGTGGTTTCGGCGACGGGAACGGCCGGGCTTTCAGTGGGACTGACGAGTGCCACGTTGCCCCCACTACTCAAGGGAATTTTGTGTGTTGACATGCTGATGGGAAGACTGGAAATCATGGCGTGGTTGGTGATGTTGTATCCAAAAACGTGGTTTGGCAGGAGAATGGAGGGAAAATGAGAATTGTATTTATTGGAGCTGGAAAAGTGGGCATTGAAACCGCTAAGACACTCGTCACGAAGGGCCACGAAGTCGTCATCATCGAGACCGACAAGGCCAAAATTGACGAATTATCTGAAGAGATGGACTGTAGCTTCCTGCAAGGCGATGGCAGCCGGCCCGACATCCTGCGCGAGGTGAATCCCGAACAGACCGACATCCTGTTCTGCTTGACCGATAGCGACCAGGCCAACGTCATTGCCAGCCTCGTCGGACGCTCCCTCGGATTCAAGCGAGTCGTGACGAGCATTAGCGATGAGCAATTCGAGGTCATCTGCCACGAGTTGGGGTTGAAGGACACGATCATCCCCTCCCGCACAATCACCCGTTACCTGGTGGACCTGGTGGGCGGTGGCGAAAACGTCGAACTATCCACGGTCATCAAGGACGAGGCCCGGTTTTTCATTCTGATTGCAGGAGAGGAAGATGTGGTCGCTGCCAAGGATCTGAAATTGCCTGCCGCTGCCAAGGTCATTTGCTATTACCGCGACGGCAAGTTTTTACACGCCGATGAAGATACAACATTCCGCATAGGCGATGAGGTTGTGATTCTAACGCATAGCAAGAATTTGCCAGCGCTGCAGGAGCGTTGGCAGCCGAAGCAAGCGCAGGAGGAGCCAGCGGCTTCGGCCTCAAAAAAAACCAAGTAGTCGGTTGTGAAATCCAGAACTGACCCGCATTTCTCGAGGGAGTCACGCGAAGGACGCGGAAGAACAGGGGTCACCCATTTTTTTCCTAATGAAGAAAACAGGGCACGTCCATGGAATATTGACATTTGGTTTAAGCTTCGGGAAAGAGAGGTACGCCCTTAACTTATTGGGGATAATTGGGACAACCTATTTCTTTACCGGGCGATTAATTCAGCACTCAAAACGGGTCGGAGTGATGGAGTGGTGGGGGTCAGAGTGGTGGGGGTCAAGTCTTGCATTATGACATTTTGAGTGGTGGGGGTCAAGTCTTGCCGGGCTGTTGCTCGAATAGCCGCACGAGGAATATTTTTCCTGCGATTTTTCGGTGAACGGATTAAACCAACCTTTCGGCATACCAGAATGCAAAAAATCTCTCAGAATATTTACAATTGTGCAAGAAATAGAAAATACGGCAACAAAGGGGGTTGATTCTTCCTACAGAAGCTTTTATTAGCCTGTTTTGAGGTTTGGCATCAACTTTTTTCAAAGGTTTCTGTCTAATAAGAATCGAGATATTCTGAATAGCCGCAATGAGGAAGTCCTGGATCTCCATGCGCCACAACCTGCGCCATCGAGCACGCTTATATCCATAACGGGTAGACCAGGCAAAGGATCTCTCGGAGAGATCCTGCCGTTTTCTTATATCTCGTTTGGCTTTTGTTTTAGATGCTTCCATGCGAAGGTAATCCAGTTCGTCCTGCCTGAGATGTCGTTTTAAGGATCTGCCATCCTTTGCACGAGTGCATGTATCTCTCAATGGACACTGTGCGCATACACCTTTATCAGCCCTATACTCATAATGATTCCTTTCCTTGTGATAATGGTGTTTCCTCAATTTGTGCCCGGCAGGGCAGGTATACGTATCTGAGGCAGGATCATATCGAAAAGCTTCTTTCGGAAAAATCCCTTTCCGTCGACCCGTTCCTTCCTGTGTCTTCTCGAGCGAGGCCATATGCCCCTTTATCTTGCGGTCATGGCAATACAGATAATTCTCTGTCGTTCCATACTTACTGTCTCCAACTGCAACATCAATATCTGTCTTAACAATATCCTTATGTTTCTCAACCATCTCAGAAAACATCTTCCCATCATCCACAGCTCCGGGGGTAATCTTTGTGGCGGTAATAATCTCGCTTTTCTGGTCTACACAGCGGTGGGTCTTGTACCTCAGCTTGGGTTTGCCACTCGAATACCTGCTCACAGAGGCATCAGGATCAGTTGTAGAGATATGCTTGCTATTCACCGGAGTTCTTTTTACGTCTTCATCTTCCAATGATTTTTCGAGTCTGAGATACCTCTTGTTGAGATACCTTTTCAGCTTATGCCTGTTTATAACCGAATTATTCGATGCATCCGCATCGATGAGACTCGCATCGATAAAAAGCTTGCTCCCCTCTACCAGACCGGCCTCAATACATTGCAACACAATACGTTCAAAAAACGTTCTGAATGTATCAACTCCCCACCGAGCCCTGGCCTTGCTCAACACACTATGATTGGGAATCTCATCATCCATGCTGTATCCAAGAAACCACAGCCAGTCCAAACGCTCAGGAATCGTCTCCATCAACTCCCTCTCGGATCTGACTTTATAGAAAAAAAGCAAAAACATCATCTTCAGGATCACCGGCGGAGGAACCGATACATTCCCATTCTGGCCATAACTGTCCTTGACCTCATCATAGATGAAATCAAAGTTAATGAACTTGACAACCTTTCGAAGGGGGTGATCTTTTCTCAAACGATCACTCAGATTTACATGGTAACTGAACATCTTCTCCTGGGGGGATTCCTGACGACCCATCATAAGCAATATCCTCAGTATTTTGATGCCTTATAATGACACATATCACCATTAATTACAATGTATTAGATGCTTCTTCGCAAGAATATACCAGGTGATTTCAGGATTATTCCTCAATCAATCTCTCTGCCCTATGAGTGTTTGGGCAACAGCCCGTTGCATTATGACATTTTCAATTTCCTTGCTTGTTAATGTGGCAATACAACGCTTGACTCCACGTAGTTCCCGGTGGTTCACGTCTGCTCTTGCTCCGCCTCGCGTCTGGTGGTACTTTTCGGTAAGTTGCCCCGCTGTGGTTGCGGCAGGTGGTTTTAGCGTTAGGCAGTGACCGAATCTATTCAAACACATAAGGAGATTCCCCAAAATGGATATTCCACGGATCTTCAACATCACAGAGAGTGCTCACCGCATCCATAACCCGCTCACACCCGAAAAGCTCGCCACTCTCGGCGCGGCGCTGCGTCTGGAATCGGGGACCCGAGTGCTCGACCTCGGCAGCGGTTCGGGGGAGATGCTGTGCACCTGGGCACGCGATTACGGCATCATCGGCATCGGCATCGACATGAGCCAGTTGTTCGCCAAGCACGCGAAACTCCGTGCAGAAGAACTCGGTGTCGCCGATCAAGTCAAGTTCATCCATGGCGATGCTGCCGGCTATGTCTCTGACGAGAAGGCCGGTGTAGCAGCCTGTGTCGGTGCCACGTGGATCGCCGGGGGAGTCGCCGGCACTATCGAGCTTCTGGCGCAGAGCCTCTGCCCCGGAGGGATCATCCTCATCGGCGAGCCCTACTGGCGGCAGTTACCGCCGACGGAAGATGTTGCCAGGGGGTGTCTTGCCACCTCGATCTCTGACTTCCTCATGCTTCCGGAACTTCTCGCGTCTTTCGGCCACCTCGGCTACGACGTCGTTGAAATGGTTCTGGCTGACCAAGACGGCTGGGACAGATACGAGGCGGCCAAGTGGCTCACCATGCGCCGATGGCTTGAAGCCAATCCCGACGACGAGTTAGCCAAAGAGGTTCGAGCCCAACTGACCTCGGAACCCGAGCGCTACGCCGCTTACACGCGTGAATACCTGGGCTGGGGTGTGTTCGCGCTGATGCCGCGGTAGAAGAAACAGCCGGAAGTATGGGCGTGCCGATGGAG
>JAHDOV010000056.1 GCA_018434685.1 Deltaproteobacteria bacterium | reverse complement strand
GCCGAATCGTGTTCGTCTCCTGCGGACTGCTTCTCCGCCTCCGGTTGCTCCCCACCCCGCTTCACAGCGACGCAGTTACCTTCGGCTGCCAGGGTCGGACATCCCCTGGGTCGAGACTCTCACTCGACTGACCTCGCCTGCTTCCAGGCGCACTAGGAGCGGCTTGAGCCGCGACCGGGCTTAAGTTGTTGTTGTAGGGCAGGCTGCGAACGGAGTGCGCTGCCTGCCGTTGGCGGGAAGCATTATCGCGCCGCCGTTTATGCGCTACCACTGTAGGAGCCGGTTCAGCGGCGACCATATCCTCCCAAAACAACGGCCCTGCCACGGTCGCGCCTGAAGGCGCTCCTACAGTAATTGGGCGACATCATCGTACCGCTGTCAGGGAGCGGCGTTCCGCAACACCCTGACCTACTGGTGCTTTGTATGATATACACGGGGTGATGATTCTTCTGCTGAAGCCTGGTCGCCGCTGAAGCGGCTCCTACAGGGTATTACCCACCTCAATCGCGAGATCCGGGCTGTATTTGCCCCTTCATCAATACCAGGGCCGGAACCAGTGCCATCTCGGCATGCGCTCTATGGCGGGAAAATGGCCGGGGAGCATGTCCCCTTCCTCCGGCGGGATGAAGGGCCCGGGCTCGTTCGGGGCCAGGTTCATGAGCTTTTCCACCCGCTGCCGCGTGTGGGGATGCGTCCGCAGCAGGGAGGGCTGCGGCACCTTGCGGCCAGGCAGGAAGATCATGTCCCAGACGCTCCGCTCGATGGTGTCCATCTTCTTCAATGCCGAGGCGAGCCCCAGGGGATCGCCTGTCAGACGGGCGGCAGTGAGGTCTGCATCGAACTCGCGGGTGCGCGAGAGGGCAAGCTGGAGCATGATGCTCAGGGTGGGGGCGAAAATCAGGAGCAGTATCAGCACAAAGGATATGTGGGTCTGCGAGAAGAGTGCCAGCGGCAAATAGAGGATCATGAGGATCTGCCCGAGGAAAGACAGCGCCGAGGTGATTCTTGTCATGACATCGGCCAGGGCATGAAGCCTGAGATCGTTGTTGCCGATGTGGCCTATCTCGTGAGCCAGCACACCAGAAATCTCGCGCCAGCTCAGGTATCTGATGAGCCCGTCGGACAGCGCAATGGCGGAATTCTCTGTCCACCCGACACTGAAGGCATTCATCACCCTGCTCGGCACATAGTAGAGATGGGGGGCATTTTTCAGCTCGGCCCTCAGGGACAATTCCGAAACCAGGTCATAGAGCCGTCTGGCCTCCGGGTACGAGAGCTTGCGGGCACCATACATCTTCAATACCATGAGGGGGGATATCTTGGGTGTGGTCAGGGCAAGGACCAGGGCCAGCACCAGTGCCCACACGAGCCCCATGGTGCCGAATATTATCCACCCGAGCAACCCGAACAGGGCCGCCATGGCGGCAATGATGATGCCGGTCTGCACGATGTTGCCGAATCTGCTTACCCGGTAGTGTCCGGAACTCCTGGTCATTGCACGTCCTTTTTTTAAGCCTTGTCATATAATTAGGGTATGCCCGGTGCAAATGCAAGGTTGCGTTCCCCGTGATTACGTCTGAAGGCGTTCTTACAGGATTAGCGCATGCAACGGCATGATCATGGTGCCAGATAACCCTCCAGTCCGGTTTCTGATAGGAGCGCCTTCAGGCGCGACCGATGCAGGGCCGTTGTTTTGGAGGATATGTTCGCCGCTGAAGCGGCTCCTACATGATTAGCCCGTATGCAGCGACACGATCGCGATTCCCGCCAACGGCAGGCAGCTCGCTTCGCTCTCAGCCTGCCCTACAATCATTCCGGAGCATGACGTACCCCCCTGCCGCATGCCCGCGGCGCACCTCGTTAATTATGCACGGCACCACAAAATCTCAGTTGCCAAACGGGTGCAATTCATATAGAGACACTGCAGATTCATGCATCATATCATGGACGGAGGCTTTATGGATGGAGAAGGTGTCCTTAGTCCGCTTACGGGGGGTGACTAAACGGTTTGACGACGTTGTCGCCGTCGATGCGTTAGACCTCGATATCTACCAGGGGGAGTTCCTCACGCTCCTGGGTCCATCCGGTTGTGGAAAAACAACCGTCCTTCGCCTGATAGCCGGCTTCGAAACCCTCGACAATGGTGAAATATCCATGAATGGCAGCCGGCTCAACGGCACGCCGCCCAACAAGAGAAACGTGAACACGGTCTTCCAGAGCTATGCCCTGTTCCCCCACATGAGTGTATTCGACAACATCGCCTTCGGGTTGAAGATGAAGCAGTTCGACAAGAAGATCATTGCCGAACAGGTGGCCGAGGCCCTCGAGATCGTCAAGCTCACCGGCATGGAGCAGCGCAAACCTTACCAGCTCTCGGGCGGTCAGCAGCAGCGGGTCGCCATGGCCCGGGCCATTGTCAACAAGCCCCAGGTCCTCCTCCTGGACGAGCCCCTGAGCGCACTGGACTACCGCCTCCGGCAGGAGATGGAGATTGAGCTGAAACGGATTCACCGCCAGCTCGGCATCACGTTCGTCTTCGTGACCCACGACCAGGAAGAGGCCATCAGCATGTCCGACCGGATCGCTGTCATGAACCAGGGGAAGATCGAGCAGATCGGCACGCCTATCGAGATCTACGAAGAGCCTGAAAACATGTTCGTGGCCAGGTTCGTGGGTGAGATCAATGTCTTTGGCGCCACGGTCTCGTGTGTGGAGAACGGCAATGCCATCGTCGATATCCACGGCCAGTCCTTCAGGGTGCAGAACCGCAAGCACCTCACGAGCGGCCAGGAGGTGAGGATCCTCCTGCGGCCCGAAGACATCATGGTCACCCGAGATGAAGAGAGCGTCACCAGCGGGCCTTCCATGGCAGGCAGTATAGAAGAGGTCATCTACAAGGGAAAGACCATCGACCTGATCATCAGCCTCGATGCCGGGGAGACGATATTTGTCACCCAGTTCTTCAACGAGGATCAGGAGGATGTCGTCTTCCGCCAGGGCCAGCGGGTTCATGTCGACTGGCCCTACGGCTGGGAAGTCGTCCTGTAGCGATGATCAGGAAGAGCTATTTCAGGTCCATAGCCGTGGGCTCGACCCTGCTGTGGATCACCGTCTTTGTGGTCGTGCCGTATGTCTTCGTGGTGCTCTTCAGCTTCCTTACCCGCGACCCCGAGGGGATCGTCTCCTGGATCTTCACCGTGAAGAATTACAGAGAGATCGTCTCCCCGGTGTTTCTCAAGGTCTGCAGGAATTCCTTCCTGCTGGCGCTCGGCACCACGGTGATCACCCTGTTTGCCGCGTATCCCTTTGCCTTTGTCCTGAGCCGGGTGAACAGGAGATTGCAGCGCATCCTGATCCTCCTCATGATCATCCCGTTCTGGACCTCGTCTCTGATCCGGACCTATGCCCTCATCATCCTCTTCAAGGCCAACGGCATCCTGAACACCTTCCTGCTCTACCTGGGGTTGATCGATCAACCGCTCAACATCCTCTACACGCAGGTTGCCGTGTTCATCGGCCTGGTCTACACCCTGCTGCCCTTCATGATCCTGCCGCTGTATTCCTCCATTCAGAAGCTCGACCGGACCATGATCGAGGCGGCCCGTGACCTCGGGGCCACGTCGAAGAACATCTTCTTCAAGATCATCCTGCCGCTGACCATGCCGGGGATCATCGCAGGCAGCACCATGGTCTTCCTGCCGGCCCTCGGGCTCTTCTACATCCCGGACCTGCTGGGCGGGGCACGCTCCATGCTCATCGGGAACTTTATCAAAAACCAGTTCCTCACCACCGGAAACTGGCCGCTCGGCTCGGCTGCAAGCGTGGTGCTCACCCTGGTCATGTTCCTGTTTATCTACGGCTATTTCCTCAGTTCGAGAAGAGCCCACACGAGCGGCATGGAGGGCATGCCATGAGAAAGACCCTCCGCTCTGTGTATCTCGCCATGATCTACCTGTTCCTCTACATCCCCATCCTGATTCTCGTGATCTATTCCTTCAACAACACGAAATATTCCACCAACTGGCAGGGGTTCACCCTCAAGTGGTATACCGAGCTCCTCTCCGACGGTCCGCTCATGGAGGCCTTTGCCAACTCCCTCATCATTGCCGTGTCTTCCAGCGTGATCGCCACCATCTTGGGGACGCTCGCCGCGGTTGCCTTCTACCGCTACCGGTTCTGGGGACGCAAGATCATGTATTCCTTCATATATGTCCTTATGATGAGCCCGGATATCGTCATGGGCATCTCGCTGCTCATGTTCTTCATCACGCTCGGGTTCAAGACCGGGGCACTCACCCTGCTGCTCGCCCACATCACCTTCTGCCTGCCCTTCGTGGTGGTGACGGTCTATGCCCGGATCAGCGGCTTCGACCGTAATGTCCTGGATGTGGCAAAGGATCTCGGCGCCAGCGAGCTCCAGATGTTCCGACACATCATGATGCCCATGCTCATGCCGGCGATCATCGCGGGCTGGCTCCTGAGCTTCACGCTTTCGCTCGACGATGTGATCGTCAGCTTCTTCACCACCGGGCCCTATTTCGAGATCCTGCCGCTGAAGATCTATTCCATGGTCCGCCTGGGGATCAAACCGGAGATCAATGCCCTGAGCGCGGTGATGTTCGCTCTCTCGCTGTTCACGGTCACGGTCTCACATTTTCTCATAAAGGAGAACAGATAGATGAAAAAGATTTGTTTTTTGCTGGTGTTACTGCTCTTTCCCCTGTGGGCTCTCGCGGCCAGGCAGGAGGTGTATGTCTTCAACTGGTCAGAGTACATCGACCCCGATGTCCTCAAGCAGTTCGAGGAAGAAACCGGCATCAAGGTCAATTATTCCACCTACGACAGCAACGAGGCGATGTTCGCCAAGCTCAAGATCCTCCAGAAGAACGGGTATGACGTGGCCTTTCCCTCCACCTATTTTGTAGACCGGATGCGCCGCCTCAACATGCTCAAGCCGCTCGACCGCAGCAAGCTCACCAACCTTGGCACCATGAACCCGCAGCTGCTCAACAAGCCCTATGACCCGGACAACGCCTACAGCACCCCCTACATGTGGGGTTCATCGGCCATCGGCATCAACAGCAAGGTGATCGACCCGGCCACGATCACGAGCTGGAACGACCTGTGGAATCCCGCCTACAAGGGCAAGGTTCTGCTCATGGACGACGTGCGGGAGGTGTTCGCCATGGCCCTGAGGTCGCTCGGGCTCTCGGGCAACGACACCGACCCGGAGCACATCAGGCAGGCCTACGAAAAGCTCAAGCTGCTCAAGGATAACGTCAAGGTCTACAACTCCGATTCTCCCCGGCAGCCCTTCCTCAACAACGAGGTCACCATCGGCCAGATCTGGGGCGGAGAAGTCTACCAGGCGAACGAGGAGAACCCGGACATCAGGCTCATCTATCCCAAGGAAGGGGCCATCTTCTGGGTAGACAGCATGGTCATCCCCTCTTCTGCCCGTAATATCGACAATGCCCACGCCTTCATCAATTTCATGATGCGGCCCGACATTGCGAAGAAGAACTGCGAATATGTGGGCTATGCCACTGCCAACAGCAAGGCGCAGGAAATGCTCGAAGACAAGACCAGGAATCACAAGGCCGTCTACCCCGACAAGGAAGACCTCGACCGGGGAGAATTCCAGGCCGATGTGGGCGATGCCATCATCATCTATGAGAAGTACTGGGAGATGCTCAAGACGGACTAGGGTCTTAGTCTTTTAGACTGTAGGCGTTTAGACTGTTAGAAAAAGATGATGAGACAGAAAAAAGAAGCCAGAATTCAGGAGACAGAATAAAGACGTTAAAACATTCAGGCAGGTATATTAAACCGGACACTTTTTAATACTTCGTTGTGGCCAGCTTGCCATGCCTGTTAGGCAG
>JAHDOV010000016.1 GCA_018434685.1 Deltaproteobacteria bacterium | reverse complement strand
GGTCGTTGATGAGGTCGGATACACGCCCATCGACCGGCAGGAATGCAATCTCTTTTTCGGGTTCGTTGCCAACCGCTATGAGAAGGCCAGCACTATCCTGACCTCCAACAAGGCATTCACCGATTGGACCGAACTCTTTCACGATCAGGTCGTCGTCACGGCGATCCTTGATCGCTTGCTTCATCATAGCGTCGTAATCAACATCAGAGGCAACAGCTTCCGCTTACGGGGGAAAATCTCAAAGGACGGGGTCGATTCTCATGGCACGATCGGGTAAGAATGGTATACTTTTCATTCCCAGAATTGGTATACTTTTATCTTCCCGTTGACAGGTAATTATGTGCGAAATAATGGGGTCGGACCAAGATAAGGAAAATTTCCGGGTCGGACCAAGATAACCAAATGTAATCTCTATAATTACCTCCCAAAAACACCCCATTTCAGCCCTTAGAGGCTCAATTTGGAGGTCAAAAAGAGCCTTCTAAGGAGATTCTATTATTTGCCGCCGTCTCCCGACAAATAATAATATCTTTCCTCCGCGGTCTCTGCGTCTCCATGTCGAGGAAATTGGGGTCAAGTCTTGCATTATAACATTTTGAAAGCTATGTTTATAACATGTCGCGGCCTTTACGGATTGAATACCCTGGAGCAATTTACCATGTGACTGCCCGTGGGAACGGACGGCAATCGATTTATCATGATGATAAGGATAGACAAAGATTTCTTGCTAAGGGAAAGTGGGGTCGGACCAAGATAAGTACCTGAAATGATGTTTTAAAGTGTCGGTAAAAGGCCTCTTTTTGAATTTAGAACCTCCATTTTAGGCACAAAAAAGTGGTTCTAAGCTTTTAAAAACTCATGGCCCGAGATCATCACCAAACCCTTAATTTCTTACAGTGCCCATTTTGACCCCAAAAAGGGCGTTCTAAGCCCCGAAAACACCTATTTTTGGAACATTATCTCTGACATATCAGCAAGTTAACTTGGTCCGACCCCATTTACTCCAATTCGAGCAACAGCCCGTTGAGACGCGACCCCCTATTTTCTGTTTATCTCCATCTCTGCTTATTAATGTGGCATTGAAAGACCTGACCCCACCTTTTTGAACGGTTAAGTGAACGCCTGACTCACCTAAAGCCGGTAGCGTCACCATCAAGCCCTGCACCTCAGTTTCCACGGATCAACCTATCGATGAAATTGGTGACAACCGGGGTGATGTTGAAGCTGATCATCCATTCCGGGCCGAAGGCGTCGGGCTGTTCAATGTAATAGTTAATCTCACATTGCAGTTTTACGGGTGTCGTTTTGAACATGGTAGTTTTGCTAACAGTTAAATTCAGCGGGATGGTCCAATCCTCAGAGTGCCAGTCATAGTTAATGGTAGGCGTTGTGCCTACGCTCCAGCCGCCGCCTGGCAAAAAAACCAAAAACAGCTGAGCTTGAGAAGTGCTGTAATGCTCTCTATCATCCGAATTAGTAACATTCCATTGATGGCTCGGGAAGAAACCATAGAGGCCCCATTTCTCGAACTTGGCGAACAGGGCCTCGGGTCCGAGCCGAAGTTGCTTGCCGGCAATATCACTGTCCGTGGCGGTAGGGAGCGTACCCACCACACCAAAGGCCCACAAGAGACCGCTTTTTTCCGTCACGCCGTAGCCGATGTCGAAGCCGATATCGCCCAAGCCGGTGACCCCGTCAAAGTCACCCTTGCTCGCATCGAACGTCGGCTGATCAAACAAGATGGGAAAGGCAGGTCTGAAAAAGAGATTTGCTGAACCGCCGCTTTCCGTTGGTGCCAGCGCAAATGGGAACACAGGTTGAAACAGCAGGGTGTAATTGCCTTGGTCATCGGCACCGGGCAGATCACCCGTATATGTGCGATACTGGATCTTAAAGGTCAGGCTGGCAAGCGAATTGTTCGGGTTGGCCAGTTCCCGCGCCACTTCGTCAGCCGATTTCTCCTGGGCAAACCCTGTACTTGCCAAGCCAAGCAAAAAAAGTGCAGTAATAAGGAATAGTTTTCTCATGTATTTCCCTCCATAACGTGTACCTTTTTTCGTGGATTGTTTCTTTCATTTGCCGCGACAATGCCCCTATATGCCGTCTTTCTACGGCGGATCACATCATCAGGTACATTCCCGCCCATTCTTCTCTCCTCCCTGTGAATCGCGCACAGGTTGCTTCACCGAAAATCATAGGGTCAGTTCTCTCCCTGGCGACTACCGGCTTGCAGTTGACCGGCAGTAGCTTCCGTCCTTCATGTTGCTATATCCAGACCTGCTTCATTACACGGTACATGTTACCGCCCAGGAATTTTCCGCAATCCTCTTCGGAATATCCATTCTCAAGCATCTTGTCCACCAGCGCGGCGACGATCTGATACGGAGCCGGTGTGGGAACTCCCTTGGCCCCCATGGCTGCGCTATGACCGCCGTCAGGGAACAGTGCTGCACCGTCAAGGGTTTGAATACCGTCAGCAGTATAGGTGATATCCGGGATGTAGTCGGAACCGAAGCCCACATGACCAATTCCCACCAGGTTTGCCATGTAATCGATATGACGAAAAAGCATGTCCGTGGTCACGATATCCGGGTTGGACATGTCAACGAAGGCGCCGACCATGTTAATGGAGCAAACCCCGCCGCTCTGAGCGACGGCTTTGATAACAGAATCCTTCAGGCTGCGGGGGTAATCCGCGATGGCCATGGCTACTGAGTGGGATGAAATAACCGGCTGGCTACTGCGCTCGATGGCATCAAGCGATGTTCTTTCTCCGGTATGGCTGTCATCCACGATCATCTCGTAGCGGTTGTAAGCGTCAACCAGTGCCTTGCCGTAGTGAGTGAGGCGTCCGTTGCCTTTCTCGAAGCATCCGTCACCGACGGCGTTACGCTGGTTGTAAACCAACAAACAATAGCCAAAACCCAGCTGACGCCAAAGGGCGACACGGTCAACATCACCGCCAAAGAGCGCGGTGCCCTGATGGGTAAAGAACACGCCCAGCTTTTTCTCCTTGATCGCATCGTCGATGTCCTTTGCGGTGCGCACAATCTTGTATTTATCCGGGCGCTCGCTTATCTTCTTGAGATAGAACTGCAACGCCATCGCGATCGCCGCGATAGATGCATCCATGGCATCTGCTGAGGGACATAGAGCCAGCACCTTGAACCCGTCAGCAATGCACCGATCCATTTCGTCATGGAATTCAGGGGCTTCCCGAGATGACCATTGAGCTGGCCAGGTGCCAGAGAACAGTGTGTCCATGGTTATGGATTTGTGCACGATTTTCTTGGCCGCTCGGAAGAGGGGTATTTGTGCAGCCGCTGAGGTATCTTGGAATAATCCCGTCCGGTTGCGTACGGATTGTCCAGGCTTGAATAGTCGGTGACCATATCGGCGGCGCGCACCACACGTGACCCGAAACTCACAGCCGCTGCTGCGCTGGCCATGCCGGCGATGGTTCCCTTTAGAAATGACCGGCAGCCGATTCCCCCATCTGGCTCTGAATGGGTAGGTTCATGTTCGGGAAGACTCGTGTCCGAGCCATCCTTGGTAAATTCATTACTGCTTAAATCCTGGTTAATCTGGTTTGAACTCATGGTAGCCTCCTAAATTTATGATTGTGTTTAATGCTTCTTCCGGGAGCTGTGTATGAGCTTACCTGATTTAAGATCTTTTTCTATCTGCTTAATATCCTTAATGATAATATAGGGTTCATCGTTTTTCCAGTTCCATGATTTTCCGAGTACAAAATGTTTCACCGGAAGTTCGGGAGCTGCCAGTTTTACCGAAGCCTGAATATTTGAGATAACCTGTGCGCCCATTTTATCCTGGTTTTGCGAAACAGTGGAAATGACCCACAGCTCATTTTTCACAATGTAAACTTCATCGATGGCAATTTGCCAGGCTGTATCAGGGACTGTTAAATTGACCATAATTTCTTTTTTTTTTGCGCAGGAAAAGGTTGCGGAGAAAATCAATACAAGAAATATAAATATTTTATTGATCTTTTGCATGCTATCCCCTTTTTAGGGAATTCTTATTGCCGTTTGTGTGCCATTATATTGGCAGGCACACAAACGACAATTTCTATTCACAGGTTACCTCAGATGCTGATCCTAACCTTCGTGGGTGTCAGGATGTGCATCGGGTGCACCAATTTTCCGATTGCGGTATCAGTATCAGTGCATTTCCCAACCAGGAATCCCACCTCCGGAATCGATCGGGGAGGAATAGAAAGCCTTGTTCCACCCATCTATAGTGAGCGGCTCGAACTTGCTCTTGACTGGTTCGAAGCGGATCGGCTGGCCGGGATTCACCCCTTTCAGAGGTTCCTGGTCTTTCATGACAATTGTCCCGTTAACAATCACATGCTTAATTCCTGTCGACGGAAGCGTCCCTTTGGCGTAGGTCGAATTGTCCCTTACAGTTTCAGGATCGAACATAGTGATGTCGGCCACCATGCCTTCCTGCATACGGCCACGAACCTGCATGGATTTCAAACCCATCTCACCCAGAGGCTTTGCATAATTGTAACTGGTCATGGATACGGCCTGCATCAGCGGGATATTGTTTTCCCTGGCAACGCGAAGCACTGTGGCAAAAGACCCGGAAGTTCGCGGGTGGGTATTGGGGAGGTCTTCGAAGGGAGTGTCCCAGGTTAGGTTGTCGTCGGGGATCATGGGCATGCCGTCACTGCCAATGGCAACGCCGGGCATTTTGATCCAGTCAACAATCGCCGATTCCGGGATCTTGTAGACAAGCACGAGACGTGTGGGTTCTTTTTTGAGCATCTCCTCACGGGATTTCTGGGTGTAGAATTCGCCGGTGGCAACATCTTGAAGCGTCTCTTCGTATTTGTTGCCCAGGGCCTTTACCCAGACTTCGGGTTCGAGAAAAACGGCATTCAAAGCCGTAGAACCTGCAGCATATGGATAGATTTCACCCCAGACGTTGTAACCCCGTTCCCGCATCCGCACCAAAAGCTCATGCACCATATTGTATCCCGGATTGTTGAAATGGGAGGCGATGGCCGGTGTCCCTAATGCCGCCGCATTGGCCAGCATCTCCTGAATACCGTTGACTTCGGTGGTATCATCACCGGGCGTATAACGGAAATGCATGGCGATAAAACGGCCATAGCGCCCGCCCAGCTTTTGCAGTTCGAATATCTCCCGGGCCGATACCCCCGCGCGCATGTAGCCAACGGTAGAACCAATTCCCAGCCCTCCCTGCTGCAGGCCTTGGTCAATCAGGGCCAGGATCTGGTTACCCTGCTCCAGGGTCGGCCGGGTCTTCGACCACCCCTCCTTTGTGGAACGGGATTGCGCGGCGTCGGGAGTGTAAAGATGTTTCCAGTCTTTAAAACCGTCCAACACCTCCGCCCGGGCAAATTCGTGAGCCACCGCCACACCGAAATTCACCGGTGCTTTTCCTTCTCGTCGTTTGTACCACTCGTCGAGCTTTGGACCGTGAGCGCCGATCTCTGTGTCCAGAAGCGTCGTACGACCGTCGCGTAGCATCAACCGGTATTGATAGGGCTCAATACAATGTTGGTGCCCATCGATAAATCCCGGTGCCACTACCAACCCTTTGGCGTCGATGGTCTCTTTACCTTTAATCTTGTCCTTTGTGATGACGGCTATTAGGCCGTCTTTGACGCCGACGTTGGCTACTGCGTCGTAATTTGTTTCGGGGTCTATGACCCGGCCGTTGTTGATGACCAGATCGTAATTGGCAGCCACTGCCGTCGACACCGCCGCTATGCTCAACACAAGTAGAGAAAACATTTTAAAATACTTTTTCATCCTGTGTTCCTCCATATTTTGAGTATTTTCAGTTCATGCTTGCTTTCTATTTTTGCCTAACGTTTGAAATAACCAGCCTGGCAATTTTTTAGCCAAGTCTGCGTTAATTTATTTTGTGGGCTTATTCTTATTCATCTAATACATAATACGTAATACGAATCACATAATAGTCAAGAGCACCTGTTGCGAGAGGGAAAAGAGATCCCGCCGGTAAATTTTCGAGTTCAAAACTTGAAACTGGGGTCAAGTCTTGCATTATAACATTTTGGGCCAAATTTCCGGGTCGGACCAAGATAAGTCTTTATAATCCCTGGAATTACCTCCTAAAAACAGCCCTTTTTTGGCCTTAGAGTCCCCTTTTCGGGGTCAAAAAGAGCGTCATAAGAAATTCTTTTGGGGGTATGGGGAATCGAAAAACACAGATAAACAGCATAAAACATTTCTAACGGTTTCATTCTCAGCACTATAAAACCCCATTGACAAATAGTAGCCTGGTGGCTACATTATAGCCATGATAGAAATCCGCAAAACTCAAGCCTTTGTCAAATGGCTTGATGAAATACATGATATCCGTGCACGTGCCCGTATCCTGGTCCGGATTGAGAGGCTATCGGCCGGAAATCCTGGAGATGTCAAGCCAGTTGGTGAAGGTGTGTCAGAGATGCGGATTGATTATGGACCCGGCTATCGGATGTAGTACAAAGAACAAGGACGGAAGGTGATAATTCTTTTGGCCGGAGGCGACAAAAATGCACAGGCTAAGGATATTAAAACCGCCTTACGGTTAGCAAAGAATTTATAGGAGCTTATCATGGCTAAAACTACTACTACCAAATACGATGTCGCTGAGCATCTTCGTACGCCGGAGGAGATGGTAGCCTATCTTGAAGCTTGCCTGGAGGAAGCAGATGGTGATGCAGCCTTTATTGCAAAAGCTTTAGGCGATATCGCACGCGCCAAGGGTATGACACAAGTGGCGCGTGATGCAGGCCTGTCTCGTGAAAGTCTTTACAAAGCACTCTCTGGAGAAAGAAGCCCTGGCTTCGACACAATCCTGAAAGTTGTACGCGCACTTGGCTTGAAATTGCATGCTGAAGCAGTTCGAGCAAATTGCTAGGGAGCCCAACAAGGGTATGCAGGCGGTCGCGGGTTTATGCTCACGCCCGTGATTCCAACATTCGCCGTCAATAAGTGATATGTGAGGAGAACATGAATTTCGATAAAGAAAAAGTTGATGAGTACACATTGGCTTTGCTCTACTTGGTCATGTGGGAAGAAAAGCATTATGGCACACGTGCCTGGAAGAGCTTCGATTGGGATACAATGGATCGTCTCTGTGAGAAAGGATTTATCCATGATCCTAAAAGTAAATCAAAATCGGTCGCTGTGACCCAAGAGGGTTTTGAAAAGGCAAAAGAACTTTTTCACAAGTTCTTTTGTGATTTTCAACTGGGGTCTGACCAAGACAACCATATGTAATCTTTGATATTGTACCTGTAAAATAGGCCAGTTCAAGCCCTAGAAGCCCCTTTTCAGCAGGAGAAAGGTGTCAGGACTTGAAATTTGAATTAAATGTCCGAATGTCAGAATTCAAGATCCGACACCACTGCTGTTTGACATCCCCTTCGCCTCAGGCATTTTCATGTGCTATTCGAACAAGTAGACCGCCCCGCCGGAGGCGATGCTGTTGTCATCCTGGTCCCCGTCAATCCCGGTTGCATTGCTGTTTTCACTATATGCTCCCACGGCCAGCGTGCCGCCGGAAAGAGAGACACTACAGCCGAAGAAGTCGCCTGCCTCGGTATTCGAGGCCTTGATGTATGCCTGCTGAGCCCAGGCAGCGCCGCTTCGGGTGAACAGATAGACTGCTCCGCTACCTGATGCGCTGTTGTCAGCCTCGTCCCCGTTTACCCCGGTGGCATTGCTCTTTTCAATAAAGGCTCCCATTGCGAGCGTGTCGCCGGAAAGGGATACGCTCCAGCCAAACCGGTCTTCCTGATCCGTATTCGAGGCCTTGATGTATGCCTGCTGGGTCCAGGTCGTGCCGCTCCGGGTGAAGACGTAGACCGCCCCGCTCCACAGGGTGCTGTTGTCAGTCTGATCTCCGTCAACGCCCGTGGCACTGCTGGCTTCAAGGGGCGCACCCACGGCCAGCGTGTTGCCGGAAAGGGAGACGCTTGTTCCGAACTCGTCTTCCTGATCCGTATTCGAGGCCTTGATGTATGCCTGCCGGGTCCAGGCAGCACCGTCTCTGATGAAGATGTAGACCGCCCCGCTGAACAGGGCGCTGTTGTCATCCTGGTCTCCGTCAACCCCGGTGGCATTGCTGGTTTCATAAGGAGCACCCACGGCCAGTGTGTCGCCGGAAAGGGAAACACTTGTGCCGAACAGGTTTCCAAAACGCGTATTCGAGGCCTTGAGGTATGCCTGCTGGGTCCAGGTCGTGCCGCTTCGGGCGAAGACGTAGGCTGCTCCGCTGTTGTCTTCGCTGTTGTCATTCTGGTCTCCATCAACTCCGGTGGCATTGCTGTCTTCGCCATCTGCTCCCACGACAAGTGTGTCACCGGAAAGGGAGACACTATGGCCGAACCAGTCGCCTGCCTCTGTATTCGAAGCCTTGATGTATGCCTGCTGGGTCCAAGTCGTGCCGCTCCGGGTGAAGACGTAGACCGCCCCGCTGTCGAAGGCACTATTGTCACCCTGGTTTCCATCAACCACGGTGGCATTGCCGTCTTCGCCGATTGCTCCCACTGCGAGCGTGTCGCCGGAAAGGGAGACACTATAGCCGAAGTAGTCGCCTGCCTCCGTATTCGAGGCCTTGAGGTATGCCTGCTGGACCCAGGTCGTGCCGCTTCGAGTGAAGATATAGACCGCCCCGCTGTCATAGGCGCCGGCGTTAGCCTGGTCACCGTCAATCCCTGTGGCGCTGCTGTCTTCATACCTTGATCCCACGGCAAGGGTGTCGCCGGAAATGGATATGCTCATGCCGAAGTAGTCGTTTGCTCGCGTATTCGAGGCCTTGATGTACGCCTCCTGGGAGAGGTAGGTTGCCGTGATGGTGTAGGTCTTTGTGGTGATGCCGTCTGCCGCGGTCACGATCACCTCAATGGTGTTCGGGCCCGGGTCAAAGGCTATCTCCTGGGTTTCCTGGCCGGTGGCCACCTCTTCCCCGTTCACCGTGATCGTTGCCTCTGCATTACAGGCCGACGGTGTGACCGTGACGGATGACTGCACGACAAACATCATGGCATAGGAAAGGGTGTCGGAGGAAAAGCCCGGGTTTATCGTCCCGCTTGAAAGCTCAAGTGCTGCCAGGTCCGCATTGGTTCTTGCCGCATCGCCTCCACTGCTTCCGCCTCCGCAACCGATAAAGAGAGCAAGGATGGAAAGAGCGAGAAAGAGCCTGAAAGCACGGTGGAGCCGTTTGATAGACATAAATTAAACCCCTTCAATTCATAGACGCAACTAAATTATATATCATTACTTTTGTTTATTTACAATAGAGCATATGTGCTATCAGGGGGTAGAGGGGTCGGGGATAAGGTGTTTGGTCTTGAAATTTGAATTAAATGTCCGAATGTCACAATTCAAGACACGATTCCCTTTTTTCTTAATGGGTGAACCCGGGCATGGAGGTTAGTGAGCATTAACAACCATCCCGTTTATTCTCCTATTCGTTCATAACCAAAGGGGTAACCAGAAAGTATTGCGAATTCGCATAGTCGGCAGGGCTCCAATTCACACCCGCAGCCACTTTTACCTTGTTATCAGATTCCGGAATATCCCGACCGGCAGCATTGATAACTGCCCAATCGGCTTCCGAGCAGACAACGTTATCTTTGCTCCACACACCATAATCGGAGCTGTCGAACATATGGCCGTTGATCAGTGTCCTGTTGTTTTTTTGCGCCATTCCCTTCGCTGCTTCATAAAGCTTCTTGGCTTCATCCGGTCTCAATGGCTGTGCCAGACGGGCCACATCTGCCGTGCGGCTGCCATACGCTTCGATAAATTCTTCTTCAGAAATAATACGCGGTCCCTGGCCGGGTTGATTGTCCAAGAAGAGTTTCTTCCCGTTGACATCCTTTAGATAGAGCACCGTGTGGGCTGCACCAGATGCAATACGTCCGGAAGATATTGCGTTATCGGCAAAGGGAATTGCGTTAGAGAGCCCCTCCCCCTCAAAAAGCAATACGTCACCGGGTTGTAATTCGCCAAACCGCTTGTACGGCAGTGGAGGGGCATTGGTCGTAAGCGACTTGTGAATGGCGCCGGCGTACTTATTGGGTTCCTTGAGCCGCTGTTCAATAAGCGCTCTCTGTTTCTGCATCCATTCGGCGTTCATCGTCTCAAATTCGCTCTGTTCTTTGCCCGCCTGTTGACCTGAAATCGTCCCCTTTGCAAGTTCCCCCTCATCATTATCCAATGACTTATAACCAAGATCGGAATCCGGTAAGGTTTTGTAGGTTACGTCTTGAGCGTTATCCAGTTTTTTGTATGAGTGCATCATTTTTTCAAATTCAGCCTGGGCGGCAGCCGCCCTGGCCCTTTGCACTTGAGCCTGCTGTGCGGCATAAGCGGCAGCCTCTTGTCGTGCGGCATTGCCGGCGGTATTATCCGTAAAGAGTGATGTGAAAAGCGCTTCAAACAATGTCCCCATGATCATGGCGTTCATGTCATTCGAACCGACACCATGTTTGGCTTTTTTCTTTCCGGAAGGCTGATCGCAGACGATCTCACCGTTTACACAGTAACAGGGAATCCCCTGTAACCTGTAAGCCGCCGCGGATCCTTCGCAATCAAGTTCAGGGCCGGCCCAGGCCGGCATGATCAACGGCAGGGAAAACATCTGCAACCAGCTCAAAAAGAATACAACAAGAAGGAGGCTGGAATATTTTTTCATTAATTTTCCTTACAAGAGATAACTTCCATACTAATTCTGGGTCATCGTTTCCCATTCATAGATCTTGTCCTGTGCACCGCGGGCATCCTTAGCGTCGGGGACGAGCATCAAATATTTCTTCATATAGGTGATGGCGAATGTATACAGGCCCTGTTGTTCATGAAGCAGGGCCAGATTGAAATAGGCTTCAGGATAGGAAGTGGGGTTGAGTTCCAGGGTTTTATTATATCGGTCAACGGCTCCGGCATAGTCTTTCTTCTGGGTATAGGCATTGGCCTGGACGATCAGCCTCCTCTGTTCTTCGGTAATCCGAGGTTTTACACTCAGTGATCGGTACTCCGCGGCGATCGGCTCGAAAAGAGTTAGTTCTTTATTCTGTTTTTCCGTCAGATTATCCAGGGTTTTCTGGATAAAATAGAGGTTATCTGCGGCTTTTTTCAGCTCTGGCAAACTTCCTGTTATCACAAAATCCGGAAACGTGATTTTCCATGATGGTCCCCACTCGTTGACAGCAAAATCCCACTCCGGCGTTAACAGGGACATTTCGACACCTGCGAGTTTTCGGGGCTCACGTTCAAATTCCCATTTCGAGATCCCGTTTTCATGCACGGTGATGTTCGTAATTCTACGCACAGGGGTAAACGGTCCCGTAGTCTCATGAAACTTGCCGGAACGTGCAGCGTTCTGTAGATCTTGTACAGCAGCGGCAAATGTCATGTCCGGTTGAATCACAGGGCGATAAACTACACTGCCCGACCCTGCACATCCCGCCAATGCACTCATGATGATAAAACAGAGACTGATACACCAGATACACCTTGTCTGACACCTCATGTTTGTCCCCTATACTGAGTGAATTATATCGCATTGATTGATAAGAACTTCCTTTCAGCTGAAGCATCCGGGGGAAGCATCTGGGGTCAAATCTTTATTCTTTAATATTTAATGGTTAAACTCAGGCCCAGACCAGGTTAACCGCTTGTATTATCTTTCATAAAAAGTCACCAGCCAATGTCCCCACGGAGATTCTATTATTTGTCGCCGTCTCCGCGGTGAATTTTTTAGCTTCGTCTCTTTGTTGGCTTTCCCCTTTCCGTGCCCTGCGAAGCCAGAGACGAAGCGGGATGCCTAGGGTCCTGCTCCCTATATCTTGTTCTGCCTTCTGCCTGGGATCATATTCTCACCGGTTTGACTGCCTGAGATCCTGTTCCACAAGTCTTGCGATAATAATAATGTCTTTCCTCTGCGCCCTCTGCGTCAGCGGTGAGTTACTCAATTGTTAATTGAGATCTGCCCGCTATTTCTCTCTGTCGAATTCCACTATGTCTCCGCTAACCGTGACCTTAGGGATGCTGATTAACAACAGCCAGGTGCTTGACTCCTCCTTTATCACGTTCGCCACGGCTGCAGCCCTGCCCTCCATGGGTGCCTGTGCACGCAGATCGCCCATGGCGCTGATAACACTGGGCTTGACCACCGGAATACCCAGGACTTTTAACCCCCTGTCAGTCCCCACAGCGTTGGCTTTGATGACATGATAGTTTGCCTTTTTCAGATCCACACTGGTTAATTGTCGGCTGTCGTATTGTGCAGCCTTGTCTGTAGAGCATCCAAATGCCATCAGAACAAGTACGAGCAAAGCAACATACTTTAACTGTATCATGGCCTTCTCTCCTACTGATAAAATTATCAGATAGTTAACAATAAGACAGGGCCGACCTTTTTTGTCAACAAAAGAAGGAATCAGTGACAAAAAGGAGAAAGGGTTATCAGGTCTTGAAATTTGAATTAAATGTCCGAATGTCAAAACTCAAGACCTGACACCACTGCTGCGCTGGCAACTACTCTCGTAAAGCTTGCAGAATAATTGAAAAGATTCGAGGATTAACTACTCACGAAGCAGGATGTCTCCAAGGTTGTATTCCACGTTTTGGCCGCTATTATATGCATTGTTGGCCCGGTATTTTGAAGATTAACATTCATTGCGGCAAAATCAGGATAACTCAACAAGCAGATTTCACCAAACATTGCTGCTGCAATCCGACCGGTGCTGAGCTGCCGCTCCACGCTGGCAGGTGAGTAGCCCGTCAGCCTGATGGGCAACGAAGCGCTCTATTCAGAGTACCATGGTGCATGGATTCAGACAAAGAAAGGAGGTAACGTGATGAATGAAGATAACAAAAGCCCGGTAAAGGGCAGAGCCAAAAAACCCGTTGCCGGCGGGGGCACGTCGATCCGGGACTGGTGGCCGAACCAGTTGAACCTCAGAATTCTCCATCAGAACTCTTCCCTGAGCAATCCCATGGGCGAGGCGTTCAACTACGCTCAAGAATTCAAGAAGCTCGACCTTAAGGCAGTGAAGGAGGACCTCTATGCGCTGATGACCTCATCGCAGGAATGGTGGCCGGCCGATTACGGTCACTACGGCCCGCTCTTCATCCGGATGGCGTGGCACAGCGCAGGCACGTACCGCACCGGCGACGGCCGCGGGGGCGCGGGGTCCGGCACCCAGCGCTTAGCCCCGCTGAACAGCTGGCCCGACAACGTGAACCTCGACAAGGCGCGCCGCCTGCTGTGGCCGATCAAGCAGAAATACGGCAGGAAGATCTCGTGGGCCGACCTCATGATCCTGGCCGGCAACTGCGCACTGGAATCCATGGGATTCAAGACCTTCGGCTTTGGCGGCGGACGCGAGGACGTGTGGGAGCCGGAGGAGGACATTTACTGGGGGACTGAGAGCGAGTGGCTCGGCGACAAGCGCTACTCCGGCGAGAGAAACCTCGAGAATCCTCTCGCCGCCGTTCAGATGGGCCTGATCTACGTGAACCCGGAAGGGCCGAACGGCAACCCGGATCCGGTCGCCTCCGGCCGTGATGTCCGCGAAACCTTCGCACGCATGGCGATGAACGACGAGGAGACCGTCGCTCTCGTCGCCGGCGGGCACACGTTTGGCAAGTGCCATGGCGCTGGTGACCCCACGATGGTCGGTCCGGAACCCGAGGCCGCCCCTATCGAGGAGCAGGGCCTCGGCTGGAAGAGCAGCTTCGGCACCGGCAAGGGCGGCGACACGATCGGCAGCGGCATCGAGGGTGCCTGGAAGCCGAACCCGATCAAATGGGACATGGGCTATCTGAGGGTGCTGTTCAAATACGAGTGGGAGCTGGTCAAGAGCCCGGCCGGCGCGCATCAGTGGCTGGCCAAGGACGTAGACGAAAGGGACATGGTGGTTGACGCGCACGACCCTTCCAAGAAGCACCGGCCGATGATGACCACGGCAGACCTCTCTCTGCGCTTCGACCCGGTCTACGAGCCGATCGCGCGGCACTACCTGAAGAATCCTGAAGAATTTAAAGATGCATTCGCCCGGGCATGGTTCAAGCTGACCCACCGCGACATGGGCCCCCTCTCGCGTTATCTCGGCCCTGAGGTCCCGGCAGAGGAGCTGATCTGGCAGGACCCGGTACCTGCTCTCGATCATAAGCTGATCGACGCGAAGGACATCGCAGACCTCAAGAGAAAGATCCTTGCCTCGAACCTGTCGATCCCGGAACTGGTCTCGACCGCCTGGGCGTCGGCGTCCACGTTCCGCGGCTCCGACAAGCGCGGCGGTGCGAACGGGGCGCGCATCCGTCTTGCGCCGCAAAAGGATTGGGAAGTCAACCAGCCGGCCCGACTCAAGACTGTGCTCCAGACCCTTGAGGGAATCCAAAAGGAGTTCAACAGCGCGGTCTCCGGGGGGAAGAGGGTGTCACTCGCCGACGTGATTGTTCTGGGTGGATGCGCAGGTGTCGAGCAGGCAGCGAAGAATGCCGGTCACGATGTGGCCGTTCCCTTCACGCCGGGACGCACGGATGCGTCGCAGGAGCAGACTGATGTAAAGTCATTTGCCGTGCTCGAACCGGCTGCAGACGGGTTCCGCAACTACCTCAAAACCAGATACACCGTATCGGCAGAGGAACTGCTGGTTGATCGTGCGCAGCTCTTGACCCTGACCGCTCCGGAGATGACGGTTCTCGTTGGCGGTATGCGCGTCTTGAATGCCAACTTCGGACAGTCACAGCCCGGCGTCTTCACCCGGCGGCCGGAGACGCTCACCAATGACTTCTTCGTGAACCTCCTCGACATGGGCACGGTGTGGAAGGCAACCTCAAAAGACGAAGACGTGTTCGAGGGCCGTGATCGAGCAACTGGCGAACTCAAGTGGACCGGCACCCGTGTCGACCTCATCTTCGGTTCAAACTCCCAACTGCGGGCCCTGGCGGAAGTCTACGGAAGTGAGGATTCCCAGGAGAAGTTTGTGCACGACTTTATAGCGACGTGGAACAAGGTGATGAACCTGGATCGCTTCGAGCTGGCCTGATCGTAGTATAAGCGTCATCGAGGGCATCTGAATTGAAATGCAACGACGCGATGACTCGATGACTCGCTGACGCTTTACATTCAGCACGAAGCGCCCGAAGGTGAGAAACGGGCAGACTGATCATGCACATGCTCGGGGTCTTGTACTATAATTTTCATCATCCCTGCTTATTAATGTGGCATTACAAGACCCCACCTTCCACTGTGGCAGATGACTTTAGGCTTCTGTTTTCTTGCCCAGTGCCCTGAGCCCAACACCTAGCACCTTTCAAATACTCCACCACTCCATTACTCCATCTAAAACACACTGGATCCCGAATCCCTGATGCCTTCAAAGAAGAGAGGTGCATGTCAGAAGAGGAAAGGGGAAATATGGCACTTGCATATTGATCACAAAATAGATATGGTCACAATAAATGATCAAACAATAATCGTGATCAAAGGATAAATATGAATACTACCACATTAGAAAATGAGATCTTACAGAATGCAGTTAATGCCTGCGCCAAGGGGACAGGCATAAAAGTTAAGATTAATCATGACGTTAAGGCAGATCGCATGATAGATGCACTCCTTGATGTTCAATATCATGGAATAAATATAACACTGGAAGCGGAAGTGAGAACCAAGATTACCACCGTTGATGCACTGCGCCCCCTTGTAAAGGTAATGCATGAGGCTGAAAAATATATCATTGTTGCCCCCCAGGTAACCGCTCAGATGGCTGAGCGTCTGCGGGCAGGAGGCATCCAGTTCATGGATGGGGCAGGTAATGTCTATATCAACAGATCACCATTATATCTCTTTGTGAAAGGGAATAAGAATCCTGGTTTCACAAAACTGCCAAAGACCGGGAGAGCTTTCAATCAGACCGGAGTGCAGCTTCTTTTCCCTCTGCTGTGTAACAAAGATCTGGTGAACCAGCCATATAGAACAATCGCAACTCGGGCTGCTGTCGCATATGGTGTAGTGCAGTTGACAATGCAGGAGCTTAAGGAGCTTGGATTCCTGGAAGAGACGGGTACCAGAAGGAACAGAAAAGCCAGGCTGATTAAAAAAGAGGCCCTTCTGGAACGGTGGATCACCGGTTTTGCCGAGCAATTACGCCCCAAGCTGGTTCATGGCAGGTATACAGGTGATGCAGGGTGGTGGAGCAATGCTGTCCTTGATCCTGAAACCGCACTGTGGGGAGGGGAGATCGCTGCTGCAAAGCTCACTAGGCATCTCAAACCACATGATGCGATAATCTATGTGGATAAAGATAACCCCAATGAAATCCTGCTGAAATACAGACTGAGAAAAGACCCCTTGGGAGAGGTCACGCTCCTGTATCGATTCTGGGACCCGGATGTCATCGCAGCGAACCAGGATATGGTTCATCCCCTGCTGGTCTATGCGGATCTGATGGCCACAGGGGAACAGCGGAACCTGGAAACCGCCCGGATAATCTATGAGAAATATATCCTTCAACTTGTCGGGGAAGATTGATCCCCTTCTATCAGAAGTACTCGGTCTGGTGAGCCGTGAGGCAGCAGGCCTGGATATACCCTTTTTCATTGTCGGGGCCATGGCCAGAGATATTGTGCTTGAGCTTTGTTATAAACTTCCACCACGAAGGAGCACTCGTGATCTGGACATCGGTGTCGAAGTGGCCGGGTGGGATGACTATGAAAGGCTCTCCAAGGCCCTTATCTCCACTGCGAAGTTCATGGGCACAAAGGAACCATATGTTCTGATGTATGGAGATCTCAGGGTGGATATCGTCCCTTTTGGGGGTGTGAGCCCTGATCAGAAAACAATCAGCTGGCCTCCCGAATATGCTGTGATCATGAGTATCCTGGGTTTCAAGGAAGCGTACGATACTTCTCTTTTAATAAGGATTTGTGATGATCCTGTTCTTGAGGTGAGGGTGCCCACTGTACCTGGCATGGCATTGATGAAAATCATCTCCTGGAATGACAGGTATGCCGAAAGACCGAAGGATGCCGAGGATCTGCTTTTCCTGATGGATCATTATGCCTCGGCAGGCAATGAAGACCGGCTGTATGGATATTATGTCCATTTCATGGAAGAGGAAGGGTTTGATATTGATCTGGCGGCTATCAGGCTTCTTGGTCATGACATGGCCGCCATGGCAACCGAGATAACAAGGGAACTGGTAGAAACAATTTTATCAGGGGAACTTGATGGTGATGATGATCACCACCGTCTTATACGGGATATGATAGGCTCATCCTTTACTGCAAGAGAGAGGTCTGATGAAATCCGTGGAAAACTGGAAAGGCTTCGACAGGGTTTTGTTGAAGGGTTGAAAGGGGATGATGGGTGATCCCGGTTGGGGGTAAGGATTTGTTTCCCGGCGCCTAATACCTAACGTTCAATACATTTCAAATACTCCAAGGGAAACCAGGGACGGGTTCACATTAAACTGAAGAGCAATTTGTTCTTTTCAGAAATATGAATCCGTCCCAGATTACCTATTTGATAAAAGGGGTCTATCGTTGACTCTCGTCATTGAAATAGAAGGGATCTGGCAGAAAAAAACAGGGCCATCCGAAAAAGGCGAAGGGGCAGCCCTCAACATGAGGGCATTTTACTCGGTTCATCGTGTCAAATGTCGAGAGGCGCCCCCTATTCTCTTTTAATCGAAGAATTTGTTTGATCCATCTCATTTTTTTTATTAGTATTTATTCTCGGGTTGTTGGCTTTCCGGAAGCTGGAAAGTGAATTTCTTAAAACATATTTCCGAGCAAGCACACACTCTTTATTTGTATTTCGGCCATGGGCATGGGTAAGGAATAACAATACGTTCACAACCAAGGGAGGGCACCATGAATACGTTCAACTATTATCCGGATTCGACCATTCCAGGGATTTTTCGAAACAGGGTGTTTGTCTACAACAAAGAGACCTTTCTAAGACAAAGAGGGACTGATTCCTGGATTGACATCTCCTGGGAGGAGACGGCCAGAAAGGCAGACGCGATCTCCTCATACCTGATAACTTCCGGCGTCAGGCCCGGGGATAAAATCGGCATTTTTTCGGAGAACAGGCCCGAGTGGGTATTCGCCGACCTCGCTGTCCTCTCGGCCGGGGCAGCCGATGTAACCATATACCCAACAAACTCGGCTCCCGAAGCCGCCTTTATCATCAGTGACTCGGACACGAAGATCTGTTTCTGTTCCGGCAAGCAACACGTTGAAAAACTTCTCAGCGTAAAAGACAAACTCCCTGCGCTTGAAAAAATCATTGTTTTCAATGACGGGGAATACGGCAGCGAAATGGTGGTTACCCTTGAAAAGGCGATCCGGGAGGGATTGGAACACGACAGGAGTGACGAGATCGAGACCCGCATCAGATCCATCAATCCTGAAGACGTCATGACGATCATGTATACGTCGGGCACCACCGGCAACCCGAAAGGGGTCATGCTCTCCACCAGGAACATGGTGGCGGAGGTCTTGAGCATGATCGTACACCAGCCGCACCCTCTCCAGGAATCCGTCCTGTCGATACTCCCCCTTTCTCACGCCCTCGAGCGGAGCATCGGCTATTACCTCATCGTGTACAATGGAGGTTCGATCGCGTATTCACGGGGTACGGACAAACTCGTGGAGGATCTCCTCGAGATCCGGCCCACTGCCATGATCAGTGTCCCCCGCCTTGCCGAGAAACTCTATGAGGGTATCCATGCCAAGGCGGCAAAAGCTCCGGCAATAAAAAAACGCTTGTTCGACTGGGCGGTAAAGACCGCCTATGAAGCCGCCCCTTTCCTCAACGCCAACCGTCCTCTCACCGGGATGCTGAAAATACAGTATGCTCTCGCAAGCAGGCTGGTCCTGACTCCACTCAGGGCAGCCATCGGCATGGACAGATTGGACGCCTTCGGCGTCGGAGGGGCCCCGTTATCGGAAGAGATCCAGAACTTTTTCAGCGGGATCGGCGTATTCATGCTCCCCGGGTACGGCCTGACCGAGACGGCACCGGTCACCCACGTTCAGCACTACAGGACCATATACCCCATCAAACCCGGCAGTGTCGGCAAAACGATTTCCATGACCGAATGCAAGATTGCCGACGACGGGGAAATTCTCGTGCGGGGGCCGCAGATCATGATGGGGTATTATAAAAACGAGAAGGCCACCACCGAGGCGTTTACCGAAGACGGGTTCTTCAAGACCGGCGACATAGGCCGTATCGACGATGACGGCTACCTGTATATTACAGACAGGAAAAAAGATATCATCATCACCGCCGGCGGCAAGAATATTTCTCCCCAGGTGATCGAGGGAAGGATGCTTCTTCATCCATTCATTGAACAGGCGACACTGATCGGCGACCAGAGAAAATACATCACCGCGCTCATTGTCCCCGCGTTTAACAACCTTGCCCGGTGGGCACGAGAAAACGGCATTGAAGACACAGCCCCTTCAACGCTTGTTAAAAACGAGAAGGTGCTGAAGCATTATGATTCAATAATTGCTGAAATCAATGCTGAAATGGGCAGGGTTGAGCAGATAAAAAGATTCACGCTCCTTGAAAACCCCTTCAGCATGGAAAACGACGAGATAACGCCGACGCTGAAGATCAAGAGAAAGAAGGTACAGAAAAATTATCAGGATATAATCGAGAAAATGTATAAGGAATAAGATTCACCCATAATCCGTTGAGCCAAAAATGAACATCTCTGAGGAGGCGCGCATGTCGCCTCATCAGAGGAGCCTATTATTTTATACCTTCCTACACTAATTGATGATTTTTATATCCTGTAACTCAAAACACGATCACGAAATTCATCTTTAATGAATATTCTAAATATTCAATGATTCCAGCCCGGTATTTACTGGCATGCATCATGCTCTGGCCCACACTGTCTTTCAGAACAGGCCGAAGCCAGGTAATCGATGCATCAGGAGGCACGTCAATGAAGAAGATGAAGAAGGTCAAGGACAACCAACTGGTATTGCTTGAGGCCCTTATTCGTTACGCCGACCTGTCCGGCAGCACCAACCCCCATTTCTACAAAGACGAAATGCTTAAAAGACTTGATGTTTGTGAACATGTCTTCAACGTCATGCTCAAACAACTCGGAGACAGATATTGCCGCATGGTCGACTGCTTTGGTGAAAGAAGCACCTATGTCATCAATGTAAACAGCTGCCTTGAGCTCCGTGACCAGATAATCCGGGCAAACACACAGAAAAGAAGGCGTCGTGAGGCCGTCCGTAATACATTACTCGCAGCATCAATCGGTGCCTTCTTTGTAATTCTGGTTGGCTGCTGCATAATATGAGATGACGGAAAACTTAAAGCCATTAGTTACATGATCAAACATGGTAAATGATGTGGCGGACCAGGATAACCCTCTGCGAAAACCTGGGACACTTTCCCTGTCGGGCGTCTTGTCCTGCGGAGAAACAGGGGTCCAGAGTAAGTTTCCCTGAAAATTCGACTCCCCCCCGGTGTAACGCTCATTCAGCTGCTACGCCGCTCTTTAAAAGATTGGCAATTATTGCTTTGGGCTGAACCAACACTATATCTTAGGCGAGGCACCGTGTTTTCACTTCTTTAAAACGGTTCTTACTTTGTGCTTTTTCTGCTAACATAAGACACAAGAACTGACGTTGAATTATATTCCCCAATGGGTTGATACAATATCATTGAAGGAGGAAGCCTGTGGCAATTGATACTTATCTGGGAAAGCCTTTGAAGGATTATGTCTACGAAGACCTCATGAAGCTCAAACGCAACCAGCTCATGAACCTCTTCAGCCTGCTCGATGCTCCGGCCATGTCCGAGGTACGGGGGGAATATCGGGCGGCGCTGCTGGACAGCGGGTATGTCATCAACAGCTTTCTGGCGTGGCTCTACCTTTTTTTCACCTGGGGGACCTGGCTGCACAAGGCCTTCGAGCCTCTGGGCGAACGACACGGCCACGGGTACAACACCTTCATCACAACACAATCCGCTCTGTATGAAAACTGCTTTGCGGCAGGTTTCATGAAGATAGTGAGCATCGCCCGGTCGCTCTTCCGCCTGAACTCTCCCCAGCGGCTGGCCCGCATCATGCTGAACAAGACCTCCATAGTCTCCTCGGTTTTCGACGGCAGACCCTCGTTCCAGCTCAGCTACCGGGACTACAACACTTTCTACACCAACACCATGACTGACGAGGTGCGCAAGATAAACGATAGCCTGTATCTCGGTATCGGGAGACTCACAATCACCCTTGGAAAGTTCAACCCCATGCCGTTTGTGCTCATGGGCCCGCCCGATCCCTGGGTGGGACCCGACATACCGTATCCAGAGAAATAACGCGGGCAGGCTGTAATCCGGGTTTCATGTCCTGATTCTTGAATGAAACATCATACTGTCACAATTCATGACCCGGTACCTCTTGCCTCCGAGAAGAAGTGCTTGTTAATGCGCATTATCAGGGTTATTATATGCGCATAAGGAGGCAAGTATGCACATCAACATCTTCAATCCCAAAGCACCTAAGAAATCTACCAATCTCAGTATCAATAGTGACCTCCTCGCGAAAGCGAAGCAGAATAACATCAACCTGTCGAGAGCCTTGGAACAGCGTCTTATCGAAATGCTGCTGGAGGAAAATCGCAGCAAATGGAGAGAAGAAAATAAAGAGGCTATCGAGGCGTATAATCGACGAATAGAAGTCTCAGGCGTTTTCAGTGACAATTTGAGGAAATTTTAATGGCACAGTTTGATGTGTACAAGAATCCGAATGAGCATACAAAGAAGAATGTTCCTTATCTTCTCGATCTTCAAGCCGACCTTCTCAATTCTCTAGCAACACGTGTTGTAGCACCCCTTGTGAGTGCATCTGCAATGGGAAAACCCATAGACCATCTCAATCCAAAGCTCCAGATCAAACGAAAGGCTGTATACATGTCAACCGCTGAGTTGGCAGGTGTTCCTGTTCGCGCATTGGGTGACAAGGTCGGTTCCATCAAGGATCAACGAGATATAATTATTGCAGCTCTTGATTTCTTATTCACAGGTTTCTAAAGGGTCACATGGGACCAAGAAAATTTTATGTAATCTTTGTTATTGTCCCTGAATATCAGCCCTTATCAAGCCTCGGCACCGCTGCGATGAGTTCTTTGTCTTTTCAGTTTTTAAATTCGCAATTCCGTTCGAAATCTTTCCCCCTTCCCTGTCCCGCGTAGCTATGGCGAAGCAGGACGTGTCGGGCGTAGTTGCAAACGAAGCCTGATGCCTCAGATCTTGAGCTATCCGGCTCGTCACGCCTGAAACCTCGATCCCTCATGTTCGTGGGGGATAAGCAGCAGCAAAGCTGCCCTCCCCCCTGATCGATCTCAAGCGCTAGAAATGCTTGCTCGCCCTGGTCCCCAGCATTCCCCTGGCAGCGAGAAGCACCTGGTTCCTGTCTTCCATATTCAGGGCGTGCTCGAGTCCGCCCGCATGCAGATTCATGTTGATCGCTTCCTTGGTAAGCTTCAATCCCATGGGGTTTTTACTGACCATAATCCTGGCCAGTTCTACAGCAGTGTTGTAGAGCTCATCCTTCGGGACAATACGGCTCACCAGCCCGAGGGCAAAAGCCTCCTTCGCGGTCATGAAATTACCGGTCAGCATAAATTCATAGGCCCTTCCCGCGCCAATCAATCTCGGGAGGAAATAACTGCACGACATGTCTGCCCCTCCCAGGCCGATATTGATGTAGGCTGCCGAAAACCTCGCATCGTCGCTGATGATCCGCACATCCGATGCAAGGGCGAAGCTGAAACCCAGCCCCGCTGCTGCACCGTGAACCGTACAGATGATCGGCTGCGGGGCCTGTCTCATGGCCAGGTTGATCCTGCCGAGCCGTGCCTGGAATGCATAGAATTCATCGATTTCCATCTGAGAACTCTTCTCCATGGTTTCAGTCATATCGAGCCCGGCACAGAAACCCTTTTCCCCGTTGCCCTTAAGGATGATCACATGGGTCTTCAGGTCAAACTGACGTTCGCCCCAGAAATCATACAATTCTTCTGTCATGACATGGTTCACGGCATTGTATTTGTCCGGCCGGTTCAATGACAGTACCCCGATCCCCTTTTCAATAACCTCATACTGGATTGTTTCGTAGCTCATAGATTACCCTCCTGATGTATTATTCATGTCTGCCTATAAACATGAACCCCTTTGTACGGGGAAACCCGCTGCGGGCTGTTCCCTGCCATTATACTTTCCGTGCTGCCAAGTTACAGATTGATTATATGGCTCTATTTAATTGAATATACGCATGTTGTATAATAAATGAAGCACGATTGAAAGGTATTTTCTTCTCAGAACAGTCTCCATTTCGAAGGGCTCTGCATCCAGACCGGACGTCCGGGACACAGGGAATCGAACCTGAGCTTCTCGTCCGGCGCAGCTGCCAGCGTTGCCGGATGGCCGGGATCAGTGCTGCCGGAGTTCGTCTCTGACCACCTGGCCGATTCGCTCCAGCCGGTAGGGTTTCCTCACGTAGGCACCGGCACCGAGCTGCTGGGCCTGGCGGACCCGTTCGGTCTCGGCGTAGCCGCTGGCAATGATGGCCTTTTGCGAAGGCCGCTGGGCGAGGATTTGCCGGTAGGTCTCCAGGCCGTCCATGCCAGGCTCCATGATCATGTCGAGCATCACCAGGTCTGCGTGGTGTTTCCGCAGGTATTCGACAGCCGATTCACCGCTGGGGAACGATACAACCCGGTAGTTCAGAGACGCGAGGATATCGCTGGCAATGGTGCGTTGTTCTTCGACATCATCCACGACCACGATGGTTTCACCCGCCCCCATGAGCTTGTCGATGTGCTGCGGGCTGGCCTGATCGATCACGTCTGAGCTGGCCGGGAAGTAGAGGGTGAAGGTGGTGCCCCTGTTCTGCCCGCTCTGAATATCGATGTAGCCGTGATGATCCTTGATCGTACCCCAGACCACCGCCATGCCGAGCCCGGTTCCACTGCGACCCATGATCTTTTTGGTATAGAACGGTTCGAAGATTCTATCCAGGTCTTCTTCAGCGATGCCCACCCCGGTGTCGCGCACGGAAAGAATCACGTAAGCACCAGGTTCTATGGTATCATAGCCCCGAACCGGTCGTTCGAGGTATCGGTTCTCGGTGACGATATCGATCACGCCTCCCTCGGGCATGGCCTCGGCAGCATTCATCACCAGGTTCATCATCGCCTTGGAAAGATGGGTGGACGACCCCTTCATGTTCAGAAGATCCTTATCCAGAGCTGTTCTGACCGTCACTCCTGCATGCCCGGACCGCACCCAGGACAGCTCCGGGCTCTCGATGAATTCCTCGATGATCGTGTTGAGATTGACCGGTGTCGTCACCGTCACTCCGCGGCGCGTCAGGGTGAGGAGGTCCTGTACGACATCGGCTGCACGCAGTCCGGCCTTGCTGATGATCTCCACCTTTTTCCGCATAGGGTTGTCATCCTCCAGCTCCCGCAACAGCAACTCCGGGTAACTCACGATGCCGGAGAGGATGTTGTTCAGGTCGTGGGCAACGCCCCCTGCAAGGGTCCCGATCAACTCCATCTTCTGGGCCCGCTGGAGCCGGGCCTCCATGGCATGACGCTCATCTTCCGCCCGTTTGCGTTCCTCGATCTCCTGGATCAGCTTGAGATTCGACTCACACAGGGCCGTGGTCTGCTCGGCAACCAGGTCGGCCAGGTGATCCCTGTGGCGCTCGAGCTCTTCTTCGAGCCGCTTGGCTTCGGTGACATCCCGGACCACCCCGACGATGAAGCGCTCGCCCGTGACCGAATTGACCAGCAGGGTCTTCTTCGTGGATACCAACCGCTTCATGCCTGTGCGGCTGGTGACAGGCTCCTCGCTCACACACGGCGTACCGGTGTTAAGAACCCGGGCATCGGCTTGGAGAAACACCTGGGCCTCCTGTGGGTCATAAATGCTTTCATCGGCCTTCCCGACCAGCTTCTCGCGCGGCATCTCCAGCAACACGCAGAAGGCATCGTTGATAATGATCAGTTCCGACCGGTCGTTCTTCACAAAGATGGGATCGGCTGCAGTGTTGAGGATGGCATCGAGAAAATTGCGGGACCGTTCCTCCTGGTCCCTGACCTTCATGAGCTGGGCCAGGACCTGATTGAAGGCCTGACCCAGGGTTCTGAATTCGGCATAGGGGATCTGTTCGGTCTGCAGCAGCCTGCCGAATGGCTCGTCGGCGATCGACGAGACCTGTGCCACCATGGTATCGAGCGGCGTTGCCACCCTGCGGGCCAGCATGGTGGACATGAAGACGGTGAGCATTGTTACGACAGCCAGCAGGCCGCTCAACATCCAGATCAATGAACGCTTGCGCTCACGCAATGGTTCCGACGGTGCGACATAGGAGAGACCCGGAAAGCCCTCCAGCGGCGTCATGACCATACCGGGGAGAACCTCCGGCGGGAGGCCGGACGTCGCATCCGTGCTCGCCGGGCAGGTAATGGTTTCAAGCGATTCGAGATTGACCTGTCCCGAGTCGGTGTGGAGGTATATGCCTTCCGCATCACTCCCAGCGATCCGCTCCCAGAAGGTTGAATCCCGGGCGAGATCATACACCGCAAACAGGGTCCCGAGACGATCGTCTCTGCGCATCACCGGCACGGACCAGATGCTCACCCGGGCAAGGCCGTCCGGTGAGATGAATCGCTCGCACTGCACGGTATCCGCCGCGGCCATGGCCTGCAGCTGTCTGGTGAGTCTGCTGTCAGCGCTCGTCTTATGGGGATAAAATTGCTGAGTCTTGTGATCCAGGAGAATCGTCTGAGTCCCTTCGGGAAAGGCATATTGTATCCCGAGCTGCTCCTCAAGCAGGTGATCCATTCCCAGCATGAGGTTCACCCGCAAGGCATTGTCGAGCGAGAGTTCGTTGAGCTTCGAGCCGATCATGCTGAACCGCTCGTGAAGGATCATGTTCACCTCGGCCTGGCGGGCCCTGACCTCGTTATTGAATTCCTTGTTTATGGAGCGGCTGATCATCCAATACAGGCTTCCCATCACCAAGGTCAGTGATATCCCCATAAACACGAGCATAGAAAGGAACAGAAACCGGGAGAACCGCTTTTGTGGCATCCTGTTCATTGCCGATCATTCCGTAACGATCTCGTCAGCGGACAGGATCACGTCCTGAGGAATATCAAGCCCCAGCACTGCGGCGCGATGGAGGTTGAAGGCGAGCGCATAGCGCTGGGAGTCCTCGATGGCGATGCCGGCCGGGTCTTCTCCCTGCAGGATCCTGGCGACCATTCTGCCAGCCTGCTTCCCCATGGAAAAGAAATCAACCGCCGCACCGCCGAACATGCCCAGGCGCGTGAACATATTATTGACACCGAGCTCTGGTTTGGTGGAGACCTGCGTCGTCCAGGGGATAATCTGCTTGGCCGTATAGGTCGTCGAGTCTTTATCCTTCAGGAGCAGGACTGCCGGATACAGCGCGCTGATGCTGCTGTCCCGGTTGACACGGCGAATCTCCTCCTGATATGCCTCCCAGCTGTCCACCACCGTCATACGCCAGACACAAGGCGGCGGATCGCCGGACAATTCTTTTGTAATCTGTTCGAATATCGCCCGGCCGGTAACGGAACGGTCAACAATGAACTGTACCGTCTGCACCCCGGGAAAAAGCCGGCAGTGAACCCGCAGGGCGTCACTCACATGCAGCTTCTCATACACCCCCGTTATGGTGTGCCCGGGCGCGTGGCGGGCGTCCAGGAAGTGCACCCTGGCGTTGTACTGCTCGAGACATTGGTTCACACCACAGAACACCACCGGGAACGGGGCCTGTGCATAGGCGAGACCCACAGAGGAAAAGGCATTGTCGTCCAGCGTGACCAGCACATCCGGTTTGAAGGCATCGATCCGTTTCCTGGCAAGAAGGGCCTGGCGCTCGATCAGCTCAGGGATGTTGTTGCGCTGCTTGGTATCCATATAATACACCTCAAGCTCGAGGTTTTCCGTGTCACGATATCCGGCCTGCCGCAGAGCGAATACCACGCCGTCATGCTGGGGCTGGCCGCACACGTGATCCTTCTCGTAGCTGTGCAGGATAAAGATGCGGGCTGCATACAGGCAGGAGGTTTCCGCCAGAACGGTCAGGAACATACCAGTCAACAAGATCACAATCCATCGTCGTCGGTGTCTATCCATTCGTCGCTGCCTCGATGTGTACGACTCTCTGAGGGTCGTCTTCGTGTTGTAAGGCATATCGGTATTCTGATCGAACACCTGAAATCTAATAAAGGTGCAGAATACAAAACAGAAGAAACCTTATAACTTATAGCTTGGACCTTATATTCTGTTCTTATCTTTTCCAAGCGCCCAGTGCCTAGTGCCTCTCAAATACAGATATTATCCCACGAAGAACTATTCTCGATCGCACTATTCAACCGGCCAGATTCAATGACCCTGATTCATCAAAACCCCTGCATCCTCAGGGGCTTTTCCAGGTGATTGGCTTCCAGCAGGGCCTCGTTGCCGAAGATCTCCATGGTGGGCCCGTCGGCGGCGATCCGGCCGTTGTGAATGACCAGGGTTCGCTCGCACAGGTCCATGACAAGGTCGAGATCGTGGGTGGCGATGATCTTGGTGTGGCTGAAATTCCCGAGCAGCCCGATGAGGCTTCTTCGGGACCTGGGATCGAGGCCGGCGCTCGGCTCATCCAGCACAAGGATATCGGGCGCCATGGAGAGCACGGTGGCAATGGCGACAGCGCGCTTCTCACCGCCCGAGACCTTGTAGGGAGGACGGTTCATGAGGTGGGCCGCTCCCACGACATTGAGTGCATCCATGACCCGGGCCTCCACCTCGTCTTTTGGCATGCCCAGGTTCAGCGGCCCGAACGCCACGTCATCGAAGACTGTGGGCATGAAGAGCTGGTCGTCCGGGTCCTGGAATATCATGCCCACGTGTCGGCGCACGTCATGGACATTTTCCCTGGTGAGGGGAAAATCTCCGATGCGCACTGTGCCTCCTGCAGGAAAGAGACAGCCGCTCAGGTGCTGCAGAAGGGTGGACTTGCCTGCGCCGTTGGCCCCAACCAGACCCACCGACTCGCCGTGGGTGATCCTGAACGAAACCCCGTTCAATGCACACGTGCCGTCCGGGTAGGAGTATTCCAGGTCTCTGACCTCGACAATGTGATGGCTCACGAGAGCACCCCCATGAGAGTCGAACCGATCCACAAAGGAATGTTGTACAGCCGCACAAGGATAAACAAAGCAGACCACGAAACGACAAAGGCCGCATCTCTACCCGCCAACCGAAGCTCTCTCATGAGCGGGATCTCCCCGGTGAACCCGCGCGAGACCATTGCTGTATGGATGCGCTGGGCCCGGTCAAGGGTACGCAAAAGCAGCTGCCCGATGAGCGAGCCGAACACCCGCAGGCTCATACCGCTGCGCCGGAACGAACGCAGTGAATGGGCGCGAACCATGCGTGAGGCCTGATCCGTCATCACATAGATATAGCGGTGCATGAACATGAGCTGGGAGACAAACACGTTTGGCACCTTGAGCCGTGCGAGGGCCTGGCATACGGCGTCGAACCCGCCGGAGGCAACCAGGATCAGTGCTGCGCTCACCGTGAGAACGAACTTGAGCATGATGGTGGCAAACGAGATCCACCCCCCGGAGATGCCTACCGGGCCGAGATGAACGAGGATCCGGCTGTCGAAGAGCGGGTTGAATATCCCGATAAAGATCGCCAGTGGGCTCACGTACAACAGCTTCTTCGCGATGCTGCGCACCGGCACCGTTCCCAGGGCCATGAGCACCATGGGATAGATGACCAGCGGGAGGAGCCCGAGGATATCGTACTTTCCGAACGAGGTTGCCACGATGATGAACACCATGGTCGTGATGAGCCTGGCCCGGGGGTCGATACTGCCGGTGAGCGTATCCCGGGTCACACCATGATCCAGGCCATTCATGCTCATGCTGCCCAGGGCTGTTTCAACCTTTGTCATGCCTGCATGTCCTCACCATGGCGGTACACATGGATTTCCTTTCCGGAGACTGTCCCTGCCGCCTCTTGTTACGCGCCGGTTACGGTCTCGCGGGACCGCCCGGCAAGCCTCAGGGCAAACCCGATCAGGCCTGCAAGCACCAGGGTCAGGAAACCACCCACAATACCGGCCGCTGTTGTGCCGGCACTCACTGCGGGCCATGGCTCTTCCACACCTTCACCATCGTCTTCTCCGGGGTCGCCCTGTCTGAAGGCATAATCGGGCATGAACGCTGTCTTCTCCTGGATTCCGGCAAGGGCGGCATGGGCAGCGCCCTTCGGCGCTTCAAGCTCCTCTTGGCCGGCGGCATGGAACATGGCCCACTCGAGTCCGTCGGGATGTGCCGAGGCAAACCACGAGAAGATGCCTCCGGTAACGAGCGCGACAAGCGCAAGGCCTGCGAGCACCTTCCTGGTGGAGAAATCCCTGTCTATACGCCCCTGCGCCATTTGCAGGATCTCAGGGCGGGCCTGCCAGACAAACGTGATGACTGCAGTGGTGACCAGGCCTTCGACGACCCCGATAGCGAGGTGGATGGGCTGCATGAGGAGCACGAAGCTGGCAAACGGCAGTTCGCTGATGCCGGATGCGACCGTCTCGAGCACGACCCCGAAGGCACCGAGCTGCAGGGCCACGACCGAGGCCAGGGTCGCCCCGGTAAAGAGCAGGGCCTTTGTGGGGCCTTCCCCGACGATCGTGCGGTATATGAACGGATAGGCGATAAAGCAGGGGAAGACGCCGAGGTTGAAGATATTGCACCCCAGTGCCAGCAGACCGCCGTCTGCAAAGAACAGGGCCTGGACTGTCAGGATCGAGGCCATGACGAGGAAGGCGGCATGCGGCCCCAGCAGGACAGCCAGGATCATCCCCCCTCCGAGATGGCCGCTCGAGCCGGTTGCAGGAATGGTGAAGTTGATCATCTGCGCGGCAAAGATAAAGGCTCCCAGCACGCCCATGAGCGGCACCCTGCGGTCATCCGGATCGTCCTTGAGTTTCTTTGCGGAATACACCATCAGGGATGCGGTGGCAGCCCACATCGTTGCGCCGACAGCGGGCGAGAGCAGGGCATCGGCCATATGCATGATAACACACTCCTTTGATTAAAAGTTTCACCTCATCGAATGTATATATATTAACACCAATTTCATAAAAGTGTCAACATCCTAGTGCTACCGATTGATTATTCGTGTTACCATCGGACAAGAGAGGGCCTTTGGATCCAAGAACCTTATATGAAAATAGAAGCCATCCGCCGCGGCGGACAGAATCCAGAAGACAGAATAAAAACCTTAAAACATTCAGGCAGGAAGGTGCCCTGAAAGAAATGCCCCTGGGGTGCTATAGTAAGAGGCTGTTAGTCTGTAGGCTGATAGGAATGCGATCAAAAGCATTGCCAAATCCCTTCATTTAGTCTACCGCCAATTATCCTTTACTAACAGTCTAAAGCCTAAACAGCTTCAGCGGTCACTTAAAACCTAAAACTTAAAACCTCATACCTTAAAACTTGCACCTTTTTTATATACAGACGACAGTTACGGCAGGTACCGCCGGTAGAGCTTGTAGAACGCCGGCATCACGTCCCAGGGCACCTCGGACAACACCATGATGAGCGCCACCTTGGGACTGAAAAAACTCACTGCCAGCACGATGCCGAGCACATTGTTCATGGCCGACTTTGTTACGGACACGGCAATCTTGTCGTCCTGATCCAGCCAGAACACCATGAAGTAGCCTGCGATCTGGAAAAGGAAAAAGACGACAAACAGGATGCCCACAAGGATGATCATCTCTGAGGGATGAGTGAGGATGTAGTCGGCCTCCTGGCCGATTATGACCATGATGACAAAGGCGATGAGGATGACCATGGCGGATTTGAAGAACGGATTCCACTTCTCGATGAAGCGGTTCGTAAATCTCCTGACCAGGCGGGCGCAGATCATGGGGATGAGGATGAACAGCAGGAGCTGGGTAAACAGCTTCAGGTAGTCGATCTGGACCCAGGTGGAGAAGAAAACATAGAACAGCAGCGGTATGGTCAGGGGCACCAGAAGATAGTTAAGAACCGTGAGCACCAGCGACAGGGTTGTCCGTCCATTGACGATCTCGGTGAGTGCAGGCGCTGCTGTTCCTGCAGGAAGCGCAGCGAGAAGAACGATCGATATGCGGATATCCGGGTCCATTGACCAGGTGAGGAAGTAGCACAGAACCGGCATGATGACGAGTTGACCCACCAGGATATAGCTCAGGAGCACGGGCCTTCTGGCCTGGATCACCAGCTCGGAGAAATCCATGCGCAAAAAGGTGAGGAACAGGATCAGCATGAGGATCAACATGAGGTGATCCCCGAAGATCTCTCCAGACCGCGGGAACATGAAACCCAGGATGATTCCGAATACCAGGAAGAGCCAGAACTTTTCTTCGATGAACGCAAGCACTTTCATGCATTTTCCCCACAGATGCCCATAATCGTGATGGTACAGGGATGAGACATAGCAGAGAAGCAGCAGGGAGTTCAAACATATTATGCCCCATGATCCGGTGAGCCCTTCAGGGATGAGTCCGGATTCCGGTCCTGGCATGGGTCATGCCAATATGGTTCGGTAACGGTCAGTGGAAAACGACGCCTTCCAGATCTTCCGGAATCTCTTCGGTGAATCTGACGGCCATGCCCCGGCGCACATTCCGCATGATCTTTCCTTTGACATTCAATGGCTTGCCCGTACGGGTGGGCCTGATGCCTATTTCAATTTCCGTGCCCTCATCCAGCGCGGTATCTGCCACCACGTACATGCCGCCTTCGCTGAGATCCACCACCTGTGCGGTGACACGCCTCTTTCTCCCCCGGGCATAGCCCTTAATCGCGCACGGGATATCCACCTTCTCCCGGGATGCCTGACGTCGTTCCGCCTTTTCTGCAAGGCGTGCCTGAGGGAAGATCGCCTCTATGGCAAACTTCATCAGGTATGGGTGAAGCAGCTCGGGCCCGAAAAGAACCATCTGGACTCTCGGCGCATACAGGTACAGGATCGCCCGGTTCGAGATCAGGGCATCGTCCAGTTCACGGGCAATGGAGTGGGTATCTCCCAGTCTCAGTTCAACCTCTTTCGGACCGAACGTCATGCCCGATTCCAGGGCAACCGATTTGACCTCGAACAGTTGCGGCTGTCCGTTCTGATAGGAATACTGCATGGCATGCATCACCCTGCTGTATGGGGTATCTATTTTCCGGCCCGAGAGCGTGAGGATCTGCTGTCCATGCTCTTTCACCTCGCAGAAGATCTGTTCTGCAGTCTCTGAAAAGTCGATGATCGAGAGGAACTTGGCCAGACCGTACCCCTTCACCCCGCCGAGGCACGCGATATCCGTTGAAGTCGGACTGTGCAGGACATATGAACAGGAATGACGCTGAAGCATCTGCTGCAGAAAATTGTACCCCGGGACCGCCACGAAATCAGGGTTGTTCAGCACGATGCCTATGTTTACCTCGTTGTAGTCGGGAATATCCGTCCTCTTGTGCTGCAGTGCGACGATCGAGATGACGCCGACTCCTGGCATGAGACGGGCCGGCCTCAGGCGATTATCAGGCAGGAGTCTTTTCAGGGACGAGATCTTTGCAGGGAACAGAGCGGAAAACAATGCGGTATCCCGGAAGAACATCGGCAATTTCATAATGTGCCCTTCAACGACGCTCTCCACCTGATCAATACCCAAGAAGAGCTCATCTGTGAAATATGTTTTCATGGTTCTCTCCTTTCTTTCCCGGTGGCTCACCACAACCGGTCTTGAAGAATATCGGATACCAGACATTAATGAGATGAAAACGGAACATTGCACGACATTTGAGAGAAAAAGAAAAGATACCACTTAAAGATAACGCCTGAAACAGCGTTGACAAGGGTTGGACTGTACCGCACGTGTTCTTTTGGGGCAGGTCGCACCGGAACAATCCGCAAATGGTGCCGAGGTGGATCCCGGCTCAGGCAGGACGAATCGCGCTGCAGCACCCTGCCCTGTTCCTTGCGGGATTCCGCAGAGAAACCGGTCCTGTTGCAATAAAAGAAAACGATGACGGAGGCACCCTCTTTTCCTGTTAATCAATTTTTTTCCGATGTCCGATATGTCTGACATACTGCTGCCTTCCCGGTGGTTGCTGCTGAGAGAATGCAGCCGCCCCAGGGTCGGACATGGCAAAGATGTCTTTTTTTACGGGCACGATTCCGTGAAAGAATGGCTGCTGAGAATTAATCATCCTTATACAACATGAGAGGAGCAACTATGAAAGTCGGGTTGAAGGCAAAATTCATGATTCCGATCCTGTCTCTGGTCATCGTATGCCTTGGAATCGGTTCCACTATGATCTTCACTACCTCGCGGTCAGCTCTCGAGCAGACCGTCAATGAACAGCTCATTGATACGGCAAAGTCGACAGGCCAGCTCATGAACAACTGGCTGGAAAACTCCAGGACGGAGGTGCAGATCTGGGGCGGTGATTCGACCGTCAGATCCATCCTGATGGAAAGCTCGGACACAGACCTGCTGCTGGGCAGCGTCAACGAGAGGCTCAAGGAAATCAACAGCAAATATGCCTACTTTGAGATCATCAATGTAGTAAATACCCGGGGCGATGTCGTGGCATCCTCGCAGCCCGAGGTGATCGGCAAGTTTTCCGTGGCAGAGCGCCCTTACTTCAAAGACTCCATGCGGGGTGAAGTCATCCTGTCGGACGCCATGCAGAGCAAGTCCACGGGAGAACCGGTATTCGTGGTCTCCGCCCCGGTAAAGAACGGCCAGGAGATCTGCGGCGTAATCTTCGGGGCGGTCAGGCTCTTCGCCTTCAGCGAGGAGTTCATCGATCCTGTCCGCGTGGGCGAGACCGGGTATGCCTATCTCTGCAACAGTGAAGGCCTCACCCTGGCCCACCGTGACAAGTCAACGGTCTTCAATCTGAGCATCAAGGACATGGATTTCTTCAAACAGATGTGCCGGCTGGACAGCGGCTATCTCGAGTATGACTTCATGGGGACGCCCCAGATGGTGGCCTTTGTAAAGAACAAGACAACGGGCTGGTACCTGGGCGTGGTGGCCATCGAGGAAGAGATCTATGCCCCGGTGAAACATCTCGCCATGATCAGCCTCATGAGCGCACTGATCATCACCGCCCTCCTCGTGGGCATGATCGGTTTTCTCACCGGCAGACTCATCATCAAGCCCATCAAGCTCGTGTCTGACGGCCTGAAAGAGGCGGCAGAGGGAGACGGTGATCTCAGCCTGCGGATCGAGGTGCTGAGCAAAGACGAGGTCGGAGAACTGGCCAACTGGTTCAACGCCTTCATCGGCAACCTGGAGAAGATCATCGCCAAGGTCAAGAAGACCGCCATGATGGTGGACTCCGCCACACAGGTAGTCTCCGGAGGCGTGCAGGGCCTTTCCCAGATGACCCAGGAACAGGCATCGGCCATCGAAGAGGTGGCAGCGACGGTGGAGGAGATGACCGCTGCCATCAAGGAGAATGCCGAAAACGCGAACGAGGGCCGTACGACAACCAAAGACATGGTGAATCTCGCCAATCACAGCGGCGAGATATCCAGAGAACTCATGAAGGCCATGGAGGAGATCTCCGGGGTGTCCAGGAAGATCGGGGATATCGTCGTGACAGTCAACGAGGTGGCGTTCCAGACGAACCTGCTGGCCCTCAACGCGGCAGTCGAGGCTGCACGGGCAGGTGAGCACGGCAAGGGTTTTGCAGTCGTGGCAGGGGAAGTGCGGGCCCTGGCACAACGCTCGGCCGATTCTTCCAAGCAGATCAAGGAACTCATCGAGGAAACGGTTACCAAGATCGGCGCCGGTGACGACATGGTGAAGAAGACAGGAAATTCCCTGGAACAGATCATTACCACGATCGAGCAACTCTCCCAGACCATGGAAGAGATCGCGGCCTCGTCATCCGAACAGGCACGCGGGATCGACGAGTTGAACCGGGCCATCGCCCAGATCGACACCACCACGCAGCAGAATGCCTCTACCGTGGAAGAGCTGGCCTCTACATCGGAGAATCTCCAGACCGAGGCAAACGAGATGGCCAACAACGTGGATCACTTCAAGGTGTCTTCCGATGCTCAGCGCGACGCTGGTTCACGTCATGGCAGCGAACCTCACCAGAAAAAGCCCAAGATGCCGGCACCGGCACAGACATCGCGCATCGACGACTTCGAAGAGTTTTAGTTCACGAACATGTTGGCGGGGGAGATGCTGCCTCACCCCAGAGGAGCCTCTCCCCCGCCTGACCTTTCTCATACAGGATTTATCCGGGATCGAGGCAGGGTGCAACCCAGGCTCACGGTCCCCGGCAGGTGGCAAGACCTCGCGTTCACCTCATGATTCCGAACAAGCCCCGGCCCCTCATGGTTATCCTTCCCCGGGATATTGTTTACACGGCAGCTCATAAAAAAACAGGAGACCGATACTGCTATCGGGCTCCTGTTTTATAGGAACTTGCCTGATCTTTGAAAAAAGCGTCTTCGCTTCAGACAAGATTTGCCGGATTCGAGAAGAAGACCGTCAAAACCTTTGCAACAGCCTGGTAGAAAGTCGTTTTGGCATGCTGGCCAAGCCTTTGGGCAACTGACAGCACAAAGCTTTGCAGATGCTCCTCAAGGGTCTGCTTCTGAAGCTCGATGGCGTACTCTTCGATCTTGCCCTCACCCGAGCGGATGCCATCCATCTCCTTGAAAGCAAGGAATGACATGAATTCGAGCTCGACAGCAATGTGGTCGGGAGGCAGACTGAAGGTTTCTTCCACCTTGAGCCCCGCATCATAATAGAGGCGGGCTATCCGGAAAGTCGACTCGTCGAACAGCTTTCCCTCCTTGTAAACGGATTCGAAGAGATAAACCAGGCGGGGCTTCGAGGCAAAACACATCCAGGTATAGTCTCTTTCTATCTCCAGAAGCAGGGTCTGCTGGTCACAGTCCGCTTTGGTATATTTTCCCTGTAGCGGATCGATGACCTTCTCCATCCCATCGATACCAAGGATTTGAAGAGCATCGAGTACTCCTGCGGCATATTCGCCACGGCAGAGGCTCTCGATGAGATCCTGGTCGGGATAATTGAGGGCCTGTGCCATAAGCGAATAGAGTGAGGCCCTCGCCGCTGCACGATTCAGTTTTTGTCCGGATTCATTCATCACGTGTACCACCTCTTTTGCGATTCATGACTTGTGGTGCTCAAGCCTTGGTTTGCATAAAAGAAGAATATGGGGCCGGGCAGGCAGACTGTTCACTGTCCCACCCGGCCATCATTTCCGCTTTCTGCGGGTTATTTCTTTGAGTCCTTTTCCTCGGCTTCGATCTGGGCTCTTCTGTCGCTGAACTTCTTGAATCCGCCGACAGCCATTGCAGCCATCACGGGCACGGTAAAGCCGTTACCCGTTGAGGCAGTCTTGGTGTCTTTCGCCGGAACCTCAGGATAGCCTATCTGTACCGGTTCGTTCTTGGCAAGAACAAATAAATGGGTTCCGCCGTTTTCCTTCATACCATATATCTTGAGATTATTCCTGGCGGCTACATTCTTCGCCTTTTCCAGGATCTCGCTGTACTCGCCGAACTCAAGAGCGCCGGTCGGACAGACCTCGACGCATGCCGGCATTTTGCCTTCGCTTCCCCGGTGTGCACACATACTGCACTTGACGATCTTCCTGGTATCTGCATCGTACTGCGGGATGTGGAATTTGCACATCTTCACGCAGGTCTGGCAACCGACACAGAGCGTAGCGTTGTAGAGGACCGGCCCGTATTCCGATTTGGTCAGGGCCTTCATGGGACAGTTGGCGACGCAGTCCGGGTCAAGACAGTGCATGCACCGCTTCTGATAGAGGCCGTCGTCGTTGATCTGGACAAAGGTTCTGAATAGGCCTTTGGCCGCCTGGTCGTGATATCTGAACTCCTGGATGCACCTGTATGCGCAGGAATTGCAGCCCGTACAATACGTTTCATCCAGCAAAATGGCATATTCTTTCATGTTTCATCACCTCACGATATCTTTTTGATGCTGACAAAAACATCCTCAACCCAGCCCATACCGGTTGGATCGTGCTTCTTCGCAATGGCAGGGTTCTTCTGCGGTATAAGATCGCCGTCACGGTAGCCGAAATTGGCAGCCACCTTGAGATTCTTGGCCCGGTGCCCGATGCCATGGAACAGAAGCACGCAGTCCTTCCTGTCGATTCGTTTCGTCAGGTGGATTTTCGCCTTCTGCGGTCTGGGAAGATCCTTCATGTATTTCGGGTCGTTCTCCAGCATTACCATGTCCCCTTCCTTGAGACCCAGCGCTGCGCCAGCCTCGGGATTCATCCACACCGCGTCCATGTGGTTGCGGATGGTGACCTCTTTGAGCACAGCGTTGTTGATGAAGTTGGGGTCTGCGTGCATGTGCCAGGGTGCCCGGGTGACAAGCAGGGAGAATTTATATTCGCCTTTTGATTCGTGCCAGCGGGGAGCCCAGATTGGCAGCGGACTGTGGTCAACCTCGACAAACTCGTCGATGTACATCCTGACCCTTCCGTTGGGCCTGCCATAAGAGAGCTCTTTGATCTGCTTGTAGTTCTGGTACGGGGTCTTGTCGATCCAGAAACCGCCTTTCTTCATGAAATCGGCCGCATCTTCTGCAATGCCCATCTTCTTCACAGCAACATCGCCCATGTTCGTGGGTATCTTCTTTTCTGGGTTGCCGCTTCCGTCCGTGGTCCAGTACTTCGGGGCCAGGGCCAGACCGATCTTGGCAGCAAAGCCGCCCCAGCCGATCTGGTCGCCTGTGGGCTTCTGGACTGCAGATCCGCCTACGATGCAGGGATACTTCGGATAGTACAGGCGCAGATCCATCTTGCCGCCCTCGAACTGGTGGGGTGCCGCGATGACATAGTCACAGAAGTAGCCCAGGTCATCGAGATAGAGGTTCCAGTCCACGACAAGTTCTATCTTGTCCAGGGATTTCTCCAGCATCTGCGACTGGATCATGGAAAAGAGTCCCCGGTGCGGGTTCCTGAAGAAAACCGCTTTTGTATGGTTGGTCTTGTAGAGTCCCCATCCGACCATACCATAGTGCCCGGGTGCGGAGAAATCTTTCCTGCGGTAGATATTGTCGGTGACCGGGAATTGGTTCCGGTAATCGACCGGGTGGGCCGGCTGCTCAGGATAGGGTACCACAGGGGGTGATAGCTCATCAATCCAGGGCATCTTGACATCGTGCAGAAGCAGAATACCACCCTCATGATCGATGGAACCCGACAGGGTATTGAGGATATTGATGGCATGGCGCAACCGCCAGCTGTTGGCATAGTTGGGGCCTGCCGCATCACGCTTGTAGGTGGGGACCATCGCATAGGGTCCGGCTGCCGCGAATTCCAGGGCGATCTTCTCGATAGCCTTGGCAGGCACCTCGCTGATCTTGGCTGCCCACTCAGGCGTATAGGTCTTCACCACTTCCTTCAGGATCTGCATGACCGGTGTTGCACTGACCTGCTTTCCGCCTATGCTGACCTTGAAGGGACCGCCGTCCAGGGCGGGTGCATCGCACTCGTCTATGGCCTCTGCCTTGTTGTGCTTGGTACACCAGGAGAGGAACCTGCCGTCTTCCGTCTTCAGACCGGCCTTGGTTTTGTCATCGACCAGGGCAATCGCGTCGGAGTACTTGTCGATAAAGGAGGCATTGTACTTGCCCGCCTTCAGGATCACATTGATCATGGCCAGTGCCACTGCCAGGTCGGTCCCCGGTTTGATGGCATAGTATTCGCTGGCGTAACCCTCCATCAACGGAGTCTTGACGGGGTTGAACATGACGATCTTGCAACCGTTACGCTTTCCCGTGGCCCAGTGGTTGAGCATACCTGCCTTCCCGCACTTGGAGAAGGAGTCGAAGCCGAACCAGACCTGGTACTTGGAATTGTCGTAGTCATACCCGCACACATGGTGGCTGGGGGTATAGCAGCTTGAATAAACTTTGTTCGGGGGATTGGTCACCGTCAGACAGTTGATGTAGTAATGCGTGCCGAAACACTCTGTTCTCTGGTCGGCCCGGGTGCAGCCGATGGACTGGCAGAGCCTGTTTGTGTACGGGTCTCCCGGAGAGCACATGAGGATTTCTTCGGGTTTGAATTTCTTCAGCCCTTCGATGATCTCGTGCACGGCATCATCCGTCTTCATCGTGACCCAGCCCGGATCCTCATCGGTTCCCTTGTTCTTGTTGGTTCTCTTCAGGGATACCATCAGCCGGTCAGGATCATACATGGAGTCGACAAAGCCCATACCCTTGATACAGAATTTCCCATTGGATACCGGGTCTTCCGGCCTACCCTCGAGGGTGATGGCACGTTCGACCCCGGTAGCGGGATCTACGCCGACAACAACGTTGTAGGCGCAGTCTGCCTCGCACGCACGGGCGCAGACCTGGGGAATCTTCTTAGTGATCCGGTAGGGAAGCTGCTCCTGTGGATGGTCGCCGAATGCCCATGCCGGTTTCAGGTTCCTGAAGGGGAACGCAGAACCAGCCAAGGCAGCACCGGTTGCTCCAGCAACTTGTAAAAACCGCCGTCTTGAAACTTCAATCTTTTTGCCCATTCTTTACACCTCACACCTTGTTTTTTCTAAAAACAATGCCTGGTGAGTGTTCAGTTGGCCTGTCCGTGTCGCCGGCCTATGCTCCAGCGAAGAGACAACAGTTTTCCAGGCCAAACAGTTGCCGGGTAAACCTATACCCATTGAAACACTCTTACGTTAAGCTCACCCTATGACCATAAGATTCAAAGGACAATCAGGTGAAGACCCTATTTCACCGGGGTATGCACCTTATTTCTTTACTAATATCCCCTGTCATGATAAATTCCGTCTCATCGGTATTTTTCATGGATATGCACCTGATTTCAGGAAGGTATCCGTCCTGAAGCGGAAAACGGGAAACACCACGGGAGAATCGATGTTAACGGAACACGCCTGCCAGGATATAAGGAACCGATGAAGGGCAAGAGGATTATCATTGCCGAGGATCACACCATCCTGCGGGAAGGACTGAAGTCTCTCCTGTCATCCGATGAGGAACTGGAAATAATCGGCGAGGCTGGGGACGGTCTGGAAGCCATTCGACGGGTCAATGAACTGGAACCCGACATGGTCCTGCTTGATCTGACCATGCCGAGGATGAACGGCATGGATGCGATCCGCGAGATCAAGAGGAATCACCCCGAGACCAGGGTCCTGGTCCTGACGGTTCACAAGACCGAGGAATATGTTCTCGCCAGCCTTCGGGCCGGGGCAGACGGTTATGTCCTGAAAGATTCGACCCGTGCGGAACTCGTCATGGCCATCCACACCGTATTGAGCGGCAAACCCTACCTGAGTCCCGGCATCTCACAACGGGTGATCCAGGGGTACCTGGACGGAAAGAGGGAGGGTCAGACCAAACCGGTCCTGGAAACCCTCACCCAGAGGCAGCGGGAGATCCTCAAGCTGATCGCCGAAGACTACCGGAACAAGGAAATCGCGGACTATCTCTGTATCAGCCTGAAGACCGTGGAAAAGCACCGGGACAATCTCATGAAGAAGCTTGATCTGCATACCGCGGCAGCCTTGACCGCCTTCGCCATTGAACACGGCCTGACAGAAACCTAGGGAGAATCCCTCATTCCGGCCAGGCAGCCCGTATCGTGGTACCCCGGCCCTCTCCTGTTTCGATGGAGAACTCACCTCCGGAGATCTCGACCCGTTCGCGCATGCTGGCGAGTCCCATGCCCCGGGACAACCCGTCTTTCACGAGCACCTTCCCTATGTCAAAGCCTGTCCCGTTATCCCGGATACACAGCTCGACACCCCCGTGGTCTTTGCCGAGGCAGACTCTCACCTTGTCAGCCCTGCTGTGCTTGGCCGTGTTGTTCAATGCCTCCTGCAGGATCCTGTACACGATGATTCTCAGGTGATCAGGGACGTCTTCTTCCTCGACAGTCAGCTGCTTTTCAACGTCGATATCCGCATAGATCTCATGAAACTCCCTGCAGAACCACGATATGGTCGCGAGGATGCCCAGGTCGTCCAGGATCGGGGGGCGCAGGTCCATGGATATCTTCCTCACTTCTTCGATGGCGCGCTGAATCAGTGGAATGCCGGCCTTCAGGGATTCGAGTCCTTCCAGCACACCGACATTCATCATCCGGTGCAGGCTGTTTTCCGCATTGAACTTGATTGTGCTCAGGCATTGCCCGATGCTGTCATGGAGCTCCAGCGCAATGCGCTTTCGCACCTTTTCCTCGGCATTCATGAGCTGCGAGGAGAGAATCTTCAGATTTTTCTCAGAGTTGCGCAGCTCTTCCTCGGCAGCCTTGCGTCTGGTGATGTCATCCATGTGGCACATGACCAGATCCGGCGGAATGTAGGTGTAGGTCATGGCGATGATCTTTTCCTGGCCGGTAGTAAACATGGTGTAGGGCGTCTCCCGCTTCACAAAGGTTCTCTCATCGAAGCACCGCCTGAAATCATCCTGGATATCAGGCCGGTCAGCGTAGATATCTGAGGCCGTACTGCCGATATAATCGGTAATCTGCCCGTAGGTGAATTCTTCTGCAGCGAGGTTGAAATCCATGAGGAAGAATTCTTCTCCCTGCCTCTGCCAGGTGATGGTGGGGACGGGCATGCAGAGATACTGGGTCTTCAGGCGCTGCTCACTCTCCCGCAGCGCTCCGAGTGCCTGCTCCCGGTCCGTGATGTCTCGCAGGTGCACGAGTATCAGGTTCGGGGGCATGTACACATAGGTGGCAGCCATCCTTCTCTCTTTGCCGGTGGTGACCATGAGATAGTGCATCTTCTTTTTGAAGACAGTTTCCCCTTCAAAGCACCGCCATAAGTCTTCAAGGATGTCCGGCCGGGCGCTGTAAAGCTCAGACGCCCTCTTTCCGATGAAATCGGTGATGGCCACGTTCTCGAAATCCTCGGTCGCCATGTTGCAGCCGATCATGACGAAATCGTTGTTCATGGACTGCCAGGTGATCGTGTAAACCGGTATATCACGATCTTTCGACTGAGGCACGTCTGTCGCGTCGTCAAGCCAGGATGCCTTTCTGATGAAGAGCTTGCGGACACAGACCAGGAGGCATTTTCTCTTTCCGATCCTGATCATCTGCGTACTGATCCGAGCCGGAAAGATCTGACCGTTCTTGTTTCTGAGGCTCCTCCACACGAAGTCACCCCGGGTGGTGAGATCTTCCGTCATGATCTCCGGCAAGGTGGCTGTGAGCTGCTCGGGAATAAGATCGGCCAGCCGCCTGGTCAGCATCTCTTTTCTCGTATATCCGTAAAAGCTGCAGGCTGCATGATTGCATTCGAATATATGGCCATCCAGCGCCACCAGGAGGAGTGCATCTCCGGACGCATCGAACACGGAACGATACATCCGCCAGCAACGGTTGGTATCTTCGGGTGGTGTATCAGGGTTCATCAAGGTCATCGCTGTCTCCTTGCCCTACAGCAGGGCGAGCTCTTCGATGATACGCGCAATGTGGCACGCACCTGCCACAAAATCATCGATGCGGATATGTTCATCAGGGGCATGCATACGGTTGTCCCAGTACCCGATACCCGCGGTCACCACCGGGACATGGAGGGTGTTCGCGACTGCATAGGCCGGGCTGCTCCCCCCTGAGAGCGGTGACAGCACGGCCGGCTTCCGGTAGACCTGCTCGCCCGTCCGGGCGGTCAGCCCGACTAAGGGATCATGCGCATCGGTCCTGCACGGCCACATGGCACCATGACAGTGGATATGCACATCGGCAAAGCCCTGTTCGTCGAGATGGGCGCGCAGCCTTGCCAGGATATCGTCCGGATCCTGGTCAGGCACGAGGCGGAAATCCAGCTTTGCCACTGCCCGGTGCGGGATGACGGTCTTGTCACCAGGCCCCTGGTAGCCCGAGGTGATCCCCTGAATAGTGCAGGTCGGCTCAAACACTCTTCGGCGCAGATCGCGGCCCTTCAGCCCGCGCACGAATTCTGCGGCCCCGTAGGTTGCCCTGAGCTGGTCATCGTCGAGCGGCATCGCATCGAGCAGTTCGAGATCGAGCAGGGAGGGCGGTGTGACACGGGCGTGGAAGCCGGGGATGGTGATCCCTTCGTCAGGCCCTTTCAGGGTCTGCAGGGCCCACACCATGCGCCATGCGGCATTGGGCAGCAGGTGAGCCTTGCCCGAATGGGCTTCCGTGTTCATGGTTTCCACCGACAGCTCAACCGCCAGGATACCGCGGTATCCCAGGCCGATGACCGGCCGGCCCCCGGCATTCACCCCGCCGGCCTCCCAGAGCGCCCCGCAGCAGCCGAGCATAGAGGCCTGTTCGCGGACAAAAGCGGCCAGGTGTGGACTGCCGATCTCCTCTTCTCCCTCCACCAGCCAGACGATGGAACACGGCAGGGCTCCTCCATGGACTGCACGCACAGCATCGACGGCCGCCAGACGGGCCACGAACTCCCCCTTGTCATCTGCCGTGCCTCGTCCGTAGAGCCTGCCTTCCCTCACTGCCGGCTCGAACGGCGGCGATGTCCAGGCCTCCAGCGGTTCCGGCGGCTGGACATCATAATGGTTGTACAACAAGAGGGTACGCTCCGCCTTCCCTGTCGCATGACCGACGATGACCGGGCTGCCGGGCGTTTCGTACTTCCTGGCAGAACATCCATGATCCTGCAGGGCCTCACATACCAGCGGGGCACATTCCCTCAGTCCCTCCCGGGTTGCCGAGACACTCGGCTGCTCGCACAGACGGATGATCTCTGCCAGATACCCCTCGAGATGCTGACGAATAAACGATTCAAACCTCTCGGACGAACCTTCCATAGCTGAATGCCTCCTCGCTGTATCTTTCCTGCGAGGTGCGATTATACGCCTGAGGCACCCATGTATCTACAGACAATTCTTAAAAATGACCCTCTCTCCTTCCCGGCAACGGCACAAGCACTTCACTTTTAAGTGGAACTTCTTGCGTCCATCAGTATACTAGCAGGTATGAATACGGTACGGATCGACAGCTGGAACATGCTGCAGGAAGAACTCTTTGAAGATGCGTGGAATTCCGAGATCGGACGCTTCCGGTCACGCTATGCCTTCCGCGGGCTCTCTAACGCGGGCTACAGGCTCGAGACTACCCTCATGCGCCTGGGAGGAATGTATGCAGGACTCGAGCACCACATCCTGCGCAACTTCAGCAAGTATGCCCACCGCAACGTGGTGCAGACCGATTCGATATGGCACTGGCTCTCTGTTGCGCAGCACTACGGCCTGCCCACGCGACTCATGGACTGGACCTACTCGCCGTTTGTCGCCATGCACTTCGCCACAGCTAACCTCGAGCGGTTCGACTGTGACGGGGTCATCTGGGCGGTAAACTACCTCAAGGTGCACCAGCTCCTGCCCGAGAACCTGCGCACTGTGCTCGACGAGGAAGGGGCCAACGTCTTCACCGTAAAGATGCTCTCGGAGACCATGGAATCCCTGCACCAGCTGGATACGCTCGAGCAGCACGATTTTGTGATCTTCTTCGAGCCGCCTTCCATCGACGACCGGATCGTCAACCAGTTCGCCTTCTTCTCGGTTATCTCCAACCCGAATCTTGTCCTGGACGAGTGGCTCCGGAAACACCCGCAGGTCTGGCGCAAAATCATCATCCCCCAGGAGCTCAAGTGGGAGATCCGGGACAAGCTCGACCAGGCCAACGTCACCGAGCGGGTGCTGTTCCCCGGCATGGACGGTCTGTGCCGCTGGCTCAAGCGGCACTACAGCCCCAGGACGTGAGGGAAAGACTTCGGGGCGGACACTGCAGAACAGGACCCGGTGTCTGAAACCACAGGCAGAGCAATCAGGCCTCGCCTGCTGTTGCCACACAGACGAAAATCCAGGCCCGAAAATTATAACAGGGAACTGCACGCAGCCATTCCTGCCCAGGCAGGAATACAGCGTCCATTTCGAATCAAGGTGCTGCACCGGGTATGGTTCACCCCAGGAAACCACACCTTCGGTATCGATCTTTGATCAGGGCTCGTCCAGCTGATACCTTCGGTTGAGCAGGTCCAGTTCCTTCATGAGCCTGGCGGCATTCGCCTGCAGTTCAGGATTATCACCGGTGTTCTTCATCTTGATGAGCGTCATGCTGTGCACGGTGAAACACCATTCCCTCGCCATGGCCTTTGCCTCGACAATCAGCCTCTGATCCTGTCCTTCAACGGGTTTGCCAAGCAGGTCGTGGAAAATCACCCGATAGGTATCCTGTACCTCCTCGGGACGGGAGAACCCGTGTCTGAAGCTGAATCGCAGGCAGGAACCGCCGGTATTCTGTATTCGAATGAAATCCTTCTTCAGCCCTTCAACACACTCGCTCAGCCTTTGCAAATCCTCGGATGTAATGCTTCCCATGCAAGCCCCTCCTCCCGGTGCAATTTCTGAGACCGGTCAATCTGAGCCGGCATCGAGCATTCCCTCAGACAACTGCGCCGCTACGGTGTCTCACTCGCAGCATCCCCGTCTCTGCTCTCCCCAAGCCCCGGATTGCCCCGGCCCAGGACATTGTTTCATTTGTACTCTATTTAACACTATATTTCTTCTGAAATAGCAATTGTAAATTACCCAATACGCGTAATAATTTCCGGTGCAATCATCCGGAGGTCACCACGCCTCTTCTCCGGGAGAAAAACAGGTGATGCCCTGCTGCGCAAACACTTCCCGTGCTGTGGAGACCGCCTCGTCCGTTACGGGCAGCAGATCCGGCCCGGGCTCCATGCCGAGCCATGTCCTCTTGGAATCACCGAGCCGGTGGTAGGGGACGAGCGTCAGGTTCTCAAGGCCTGCCCTGCACAGAAGACCCGACCACCCGAGCAGGTTCTCTTTTGTGTCCGTGATCCCCGGGATGAGCGGAAGACGGGGCCAGACTGCCGGTCCTGCATTGTTCCGGGCACGTTCGGCCATGGTCACGAGATTGTTTCTGATACGGGTGTTGCCTGCCCCGCACTGCCTCGAGTGCTCTCCCGGGTCAAAGATCTTGAGATCGAAGAGCACGAGATCCACTTCGGACAAGAGGGACCAGGCTGAGTCAACAGGCCTTTCCTTTGAAGATTGGGGCTGGCCTCTGACCCGCCCGTGTTTCTCCAGGCTGAACTGGCCGCACGTTTCCAGGGCCAGGTGAATGCCGTGGTGGTGCAGCAGGCTCGCGAGCCGTGCGGCAAAACCAGGAAACAGCGTGGGCTCCCCGCCGGAGAAGGTGACCCCACCGTTTGAATTCCGGTAGAGGGGAAATTCGTGCCGGAGTTCTTCGAACAGGGACTCGATGGACCTGGAAACCCCGAAACGGGTAAGTGCACCGCTCGGGCAGCTCTCGACGCAGGAAAAACAAAGCCTGCAGCGCTCGCGGTCCCACATCCCTGCCGATGTCATCGCCCCGTGAGGGCAGATATCCACACAGGTCCTGCAGTTGATGCAGAGATGGGCCTTGAATCCCAGTTCCGGCTCCTTGCTCCAGGATTCGGGGTTCTGGCACCAGGTGCAGTGCAGCGGACAGCCCTTGAAAAAGACCACGCTCCGGATACCGGGCCCGTCATGGAGGCACAGGTGCTGAACAGAGAAAATCAGCGGCTCGGACCGCTCCTCAGAGAGTTCCTCAGACACGGTACACCGTCCTCTCTATGATCTCATCCTGAACAGCGGGCTGGAGATCCTTGAAATAGGCGCAGTAGCCGGCCACGCGCACCACGAGGCCCGGGTGGGCGTTTGGGTCTCTCCGGGCCTCCCGCAGCATGTCGGCATCGAGCACATTGGGCTGGACCTGCATGCCGCCCTGCTCGAAATAGGTGCGCAACAGGGCCGACAATGCCCTCTGTCCGGCTGTACCCTGAACGAGGTTCCTGTCGAACTTGATGTTCAGGGCGCAGCAGTTTGCCCACCTGCTGCTGTCCAGGGAAGCCGCCGACCGCAAGAGCGCGGTCGGCCCGTTCCGGTCCGCCCCGTCAGCGGGCGACAGCCCGTTGGACAGACGCTTTCCGGCGAGCCGGCCGTTGGGAAGTGCACCGGTGATCCTGCCGAAGCCGATGTGACAGGTCATGGAGTAGATTCCCGCGACATACCTTCCTCCACGGGTGTTCCTGCGGGCCGTGATCACGTCCGAAAAGATATCGGCTGCCCGCTGGGTCATCCGGTCTGCCTCGGCGTTGCCGTTGCCGTACCTCGGGAACCTGTTCACCAGCTCCTGCCGCAACACCTCGTGTCCCCGGAAATCCGCCTTCAGGATCCTGACAAGCCCTTCGAGGGTCAGGCGTTTGTCGTCAAACACCAGTTTCCTGATTGCAGAGAGCGAATCCCCCACATCGGCGAGCCCGGCAGCCTGGATCGATGTCAGATCATAGAGGGCGCCCCCCCAGGTCACGTCGCGTCCGCTGTTCAGGCACCCCTCGGTGACCATGGAGTTGACCGGCGTGGGCCGCCAGGTGCGGTATGCCTCTTCCAGCCATCCGATCACCATGGTCATCTCATCTACCGCATCCTCCACCTGGCTCCTGAAGGCTTCGAGCACGTCTTCAAAGGTGGACATCCTGGCCACAGCCGCGGTGTGTGCGCCGAGCCTGACCAGCGGCAGACGCCGGTCCGAGAACCGCCTGCCCCCGTTCAGGGCCAGTTCCAGGCACAGGGGCAGGTTGAAGAGTGCGGCATCGGAGGAGTTGTAGGTGCGCCCCTGGCTGGCCATCTCCACGCACCCGATGACGGCATAATCCCGGGCATGAGCGGTCTTCATGCCGGCCCCCTCGAGCGCACGGATGACGGCCTCATCTCCGAAGAAGGACGGTTTGCCGCAGCCGAGCTGCACGACCTGAACCGCATGATCGAGAAACCAGGCGGGTGTATCCTTGTGAACCCGTACATGGAGGGCGGGTTCACGCGTCCGGATCTGGGCATAGGCCTCCAGGATCAGACCGGAGAGCTCATTGGTGACATCCCTGCCGTCGGCGTCGGTCCCGCCCATGGTAATGCCCTGGGCAACACCGTTACCGCTGAAGAACCGGTCCACCCGGTCGGAATAGATCGGCAGGGTTTCACAGGTCTTCAGCTGGAAGCTGGCCATGATCTCCACGGCACGCTCCCGGGTGAGAACCCCCTTGTCGATATCCTTAAGGTAGAGGGGATACAGGATCTGGTCGAGCCTGCCGAATGACATACCCTGTTCGAAGTCCTCGAGATTCATGGCCACATGCACGATCCAGCAGGCCTGGAGTCCCTCGAGGAAGGTCCGGGCAGGCTCGAAGGGCACATGCCTGCACGCACTGGCCGATTCGAGCAGCTCTGTGCGCCGCTCGGGCGTTACACCAGACGAAGCGGCCATCTCCTCGGCCCTGGCCGCAAGGTTCTCTGCCATGGTACGGATGCCGGCCACAGCGATGCGGATCGACTGATAGAAGGCCTCCTGGTAGGCAGTCAGCGGCGTTCCATCCTCCAGCCTCCGGCGTTCAAGGCACCTGGCGGCGGTCTCATCGGCATGCCGTAAACCCTTGTGCACCACGGCAGAATACCCGCCGACCTGGTGGCCGATACCGGCTTCTTCGGTGATGAAATAGCGCTTGGCCGCAAAGAAATCGAGAAAATGCATGATGCGGCCGGGCCTCAAGAGGGCACGCCCGCCGACGCTGGTCCAGACCCCCTGCACTGCAATGCGCACCAGTTCAATCTTTTCCCTTGTGGACAGGTGTATCGGTATCTGTCGCCGTTCGAGCCGGAAGATATCCTCCAGAATATTGACCGAGCCGCCCTCCGGATAATAGTTGGCTGCTATGCGTTTGGAGGTCATGTTGCCGACAATCAGCTCACCGGGATAGATACGGGGCTCGCGGTGGGAAAAGATATATGCCAGGGCCTCAGCCCGTCTCACCAGGGGGTGGAGCGAACGGAGACGGCAAGCATTCCTCGAACGCCGGAATCTTCTGAGCAGAATCGGCCGCTCCAGGCAGATGGAGTATGGCTCGGCAAAGAGATCTGCCCTGATCGCGGCAATACGTGGCGATGGTTCCCGGAAAACCCCGGCACCGCCGGATGAGGCCTTTTTTATAGACTGGACGCCTTGGCTTTCCCCGGGTTGTCGAACCATCTCGTTTTCCTCCTTTATTGACCAGGATCACACCACACAACACGCCATCTGGTATTACCAGTCACAGAGTAATCAGACAACCCGTACGGTGTCAATGCTTTTCGGGAGCAGGCCAATGCTCATGAACCTTCATCCCTCATCCGGATTGCCGGAAACAGGTTGACTAAATGGATTTTATTCCCCATGGTGGTATTACCATATCCATGAACAATGAGCATCAACGACAGGATGGACAGGAACGTATGCCCGACAATCTTTCAGAAGCTGTTTTCCACAAACTGCAGGTAAAAATTATTAACGGCACCTATCCGGCAGGAAGCAGGCTCCCTTCAGAACGGGAACTGTCCGGTCAGTTCCGGGTCAGCCGCATAACGATTCGCGATGCGGTCCGGAAACTCGCGCAACTCGGGTTCGTCAACAAGGTGCCACAGAGCGGCACCTATGTCAGCGAATACGAATCCGATGCATCGCTGGACCTCCTCATCCACATCATGAAGACGAGCGATTCGGTGGATTCGGATATCCTCATATCGCTCATGGAATTTCGACGTCTGGCAGAGGTCTTCGCCGCAAAGAAAGCCGCGCAGAACATCACCCCCGAGGCGATGCTCCAGATGAATGCAATCCTCCTGCACATCGAAGACAACCTGGACAGCCCCGAGGCTCTCTCGGAGTGCGACTATGCACTGCACCTCGCCATTGCCCGCCTGTCGCACAACCTGATGATCAAATTGATGTTCAACTCCTTCAAACCGGTCTACCACTACTACACGGACTTTTTTTATCGCCTCGAGGATGCCCCGGCCAGATCCATGGAATATCACAAAAGGCTTGTCGCGGCACTCGGCAGCAGAGACGGGAGTTTCGCGGCCCATGTCATGGAAGAGGCACTCCTCTATGCCGAATACCGGGTGAAAGAGGCGCTGGATATTTCCGATCATCCCGGCAGAAAAATCAGGCTGGTACCCGTCCGGGAAGAACAACAGGCCATACCCGGCAGCCGATGACGCCGGACAGGCCTTGGGGATTTTTTGTTTTTTATTGACCTACATCAATGCACAAGAACCCTCCGGTAGTGTATGTCTGTGACAAAGGCAGAAGATATCTGCCCATAAAGAGAAAGGATTCCGTGATGGAACTACTCATAATGATAGGGATTGTCGTATTCTGGGTCGTACTCAATGCCTGGATCCTTCCGCGCAGCGGTGTCTCGACGTGAATGAGCCCCTCGTGCCGGGTCGAGGATCGATCCCCTCACAAAAAGGATAAGAAAAAGCCCTGAGTTGTCTTGCCTGTTGGATTGTCGAAATCGATGTGATAAGGCAGGGATACTATGAAGAGCAAGACAAGCAATTCTGTTCTCACCGCATTGCATTAATACATCTTTGTTCTTCTGCTTATCAACACTGCGTACAGAGCGAATCCGTGCGCACGAGAAAAAAGTAGTCATGAAAAAACATGACGAACCAACAGCATTGGAGAGAGTATGAGCACCTTGATGTTTGATGAAGAAACAGCACGTCTCCAGCGCGCATTGACGCTGTGTCACGATCTGGTGGTTCGTCGCAGCGCAGTGCTCCAGGCACTCAACCTGCGTACGGGTGACCGGGTGCTGGAGGTAGGCTGCGGCGGCGGTTCCTATGCGTATGAGGCAGCCCGGTTTGTAGGGCCTGACGGCAGCGTGAGCGCCATGGATATCAGCGAGGCCCAGGTTGCCGCTGCCCGCGAATACTGCGCCGATCTTCCCTGTGTGGACTGTCGGGTGGCAGATCTGGTGGACCTTCCCTATGAAAACGGATCGTTCGATGTGGTCTTCGGATCACAGGTGCTGGAGTATGTGCCGTGCCTGGATGAAGCCCTCATAGAGATCCACCGCATTCTCCGGCCTGGAGGCAGGCTGGTCATTCTGGCCACGAACTGGAGTTCGCTCGTGTGGTATTCTGCCGATCCTGAACGGATGAAACAGATCCTGACCGCCTGGGATGAACACGCCACCTACCCGGACCTGCCCGCCATGCTCCCGGCACGGCTTCGCAGCGCCGGCATGCAGCCGCTTCGACAGATCCCGGTCCCCATTGTCAACATGTCCTACAACCCCGCCGGCTTCAGCTATTGGATCGCGCGGATGATCAGGCGGTATCTGACCGGACGGAAAACAATTGCTGCACAGACGGTGGATGCCTGGCTCGGCGAGTTTGACGACCTCGAGAAACAGCGCAGCTATTTTTTCAGCTCCACGCCGATCCTGACCGAGGCACTGAAGATCTCCTAGCAGGGGTGCCGCTCCTCAACAGCACATGAAGCTTCCCGGCACAGACCCGTGAACAAGAACCGAGATCCGAGGGCCTGGTCAGGACAACCTCATCATCATAGCAGCTGAGTGTTCTCTGTTCCTCAGAGCCATCCTCACAGAAAGACCATGTTGCACTGGTCTTTTGCAATGGCGGTCTTATACATAGGTATCAGGGGATACATGGATGAGAAGGAGCATCCTTTTACTCAGGCCTTTGGTTCTGGTCCCTCTGATGCTCATCTGCCTGATCACTGCAGTTGTTTACTGCGCCGCCTACTGGTACAGGCCTGCTGAGAACCGCACCTATCAGTCCCCATACCTCAGGAACATCACATCCGGCTTCGTCAGGACCCAAAGGTTCAGGATTCACTATACCCGCTCGGGAACCGGGCCTGCGATAATTCTGGTCCACGGCGCCGGATCGTGGCTGTATTCGTTTCGGAACAACGTTCCCGGGCTTGCGCAAAACTTCACGGTCTACACGCTCGACATGCCCGGCCACGGCTATACAATCCCACTGGCGGCAGGGCCCTCATACGACCTGGATACGATGAGCGGCGCGCTCGAAGAGTTCATGGACGCGCTGGGCATCGACAGGGCTGACATCGTCGGGCACTCTTCCGGCGGGGGATGGGCCATCCATTTCACCCACAATCATCCCGAGAGGGTGCGAGGGCTTGTCCTCATCGATTCCAATGGCCTGGATCACCCGGTGTCCCTGATCTTCAAGCTCTTCACCTACCCGGTCATCGGAGAGCTCTTTTCAAAGTTCTTCACCACCGAGGATGTGAGAAGGGGGCTCCTAGATGCCTTTTTCAACAAGGAACTGGTGACCCGTGAGATGGTCTGCGAGATCAAGACGCCGTTGACCTTTATCGAAAACCGCAGGGCCCAGTACCTGGGTATCCGGAACCAGGACTGGAAGATCACTCAAAGGGAACTGCCCCGCATTGCAGCACCGACCCTGGTGATATGGGGAGAGAACGACCGGTACCTCAGCCATTCCATGGCCGAAAGATTCCGGGATATCATGCCAGATGCCTTCGCAGAGGTTCTTGAGAACTGCGGTCACAGCGCCCACGAAGAACGGCCGGAAAAGGTCAATGCGATGATCACAGCGTTTCTCACCGGGCAGACACGATGACGATCCACGCCGTTAACCGGTCATTGCCCGGGCCGGCACCAAAAGCTCGGGCACGATGCCTTTGACGCGGGGGTCGCAGGCGTATCATCTCTTGACTGCCCCGCGATGTGCATTATCCTTATGATAGAAAAGTGGGGAACGACCTATGGGTTTCAGGCTGCTGTCGCCGAAGGCTTTGCACGACCGGCTCAGGGAGCACACACCGTGTATCCTCATAGACACCCTGATGGACGATCATTTCAGGGCTGTGCACCTGCCGGGGGCAATAAATGTGTGCGTTTACGAGGTGATCTTCCTGGACAACATTGCCCGGCTCATACCCGGGAAAGACCAGGAGATCGTTGTGTACGGCTCGAGCGACAAATCCCTGGATGCTCTCACTGCAGCCGAAAAGCTCACCAGTGTCGGATACCAAAGGGTGAGTGTGCTGGACAAGGGCCTTGCTGGCTGGAGGGCATCGGGTTATAAGCTCGAAGGTGAAGACGTGGGGATCCTCGAACGGGTGGAACCTGCCTGGCCTTCGGCAGACACCTCGTATGCGGTCGACTGCGAACAGAGTTTCATCCACTGGTTCGGCCGCAACAGGACCACGACCCACCACGGTACGCTGCAATTGTCTTCCGGCGAGATCGCAATGAGGGACGGCCTGGTTTCCGGTGCCTTTGACATCGACATGACCTCCATACGGAACATCGACCTCGAGGGGGACCCCCTCCAGCCGAACCTGCTCGGCCACCTGATGTCCGAGGACTTCTTCTATACCAGGATGTTCCCCCGGGCCACCTTCACCATAACGACAGCACAGCAGGTGGAGGAAGTCCCATCGAGCCTGCCCAATTTCCAGGTGCAGGGCATCCTGGAGCTGCGGGGGCTGACCAATGACCTCGACTTCCTGGCAACCGTGAGCCCCCTTCAGGAAGGCGAGATCAAGATCGAGGCCCATTTCGATATCGACCGCACCCGCTGGGCGGTGCTTTACGGCTCGAGCCGGTTTTTCGAACACCTCGGGTACCACCTTGTCTACAACCTCATAAGCCTTCACATTCGGCTCGCCGCCAGGATAATGACCTAGCGCCCAACCTCTGCCAGGCTTTGCCTGTCTGCCCAGAGACAAAAAAGCGGGTTGACGCAGACAGGAGAATCCAATATGCTGAAATGACGAAATTATTGTACTGTTGAAGGAGGAATCATGTTCAAAAAGATCGTCTCCGCTGTACTCACTGCAGTATTCGCATTTTTCGCATCATCGGCAATCGCCCAGCAGACAATGGAACCGACCAAGACAAAGCAGTGGAACAAGCATGCCCAGAGTGTCAAGAAGACGACCAAGAGCCGTGCCATGACCTCGAACGGAAAGAATATCCTGGTCGATGAGCAGGGCACCAAATATCTCCTGACCGACGACGGCACAAGATACATGGTCGACCAGAACGGCGAGAAGATCCGGGTTGACCTGGATGGCAAGGTCATACCGCTTCCTTCACAGAAGGTGATTACCCTGAGACTGGGACCGGGTCCTGTTGCATAAGACCGTCATCGCTGCCGGGTCATCCCGGTAAACAATCAAGAGAGAATACGGCTTGGAGATCGGGATACAGGACACCCCTCGCGGTTATGCCCTTGGGATTACCGGACCGTACTGGAAAACCGAAACCTGCGAGATCGTCTTTCCCGAGGAGATCTGGCAGAATTTTCCCCCGGCAGACAGACAGGCCCTCAAGAATGAACTTGCCTATATCCTGACCCTGGCTCCGCCGATTATCCTCAGGCACCCCACGGTATGGTATCCCACCCCGAGACCCCGGTTTCTCGATATCTATGAGGAGTGCTTCACCCAGGCGATCCCCAACATGGTGGAGCCCATACCCGGCGAGGATGCCGACGATATCCTCAAGGTCCAGCTGTCTGTCCTGCGGCACTTTCCAACAGAGGCTTCTTCAATGGGCATGGAGCGTTCTGGGTCCTGGAACCCCCGCAGGGTTATCCTTCCCTTCACCTTCGGCAAGGACAGCCTCCTGAGCCTGGCCACCTTGACCGCTCTCGGATACGAGGTCATTCTCGTCAATATCGATGAATGCGTCCTGCCCAAGGGAAAGGCTATCCGGAAGGAACTGGAAGAAGAGTTTCTTCAGGAGCACGACCACCCCTGTCACTGCGTACGCAACGAGATCCAGCTGCTCTCGGACTGGCAGGTGCTCAACACCCCGGTTACCCGGCTCCACCAGGTGCATATCCATTTTGTCTACCTGCTCGCCATGATCCCGTTCTGCACGTATTACCGGGCACCCTTCATCGTGCTCAGCAACGAATTCGAGAATTCCCTCCCGCACGTGCACAAAGGCGGCTTTATCGCCCCCCATATCTACATGCAGGGCCGGGAGGCTGCAGGAACACTCGCACGCATTGTGCAGGGTTTTTCAAACGGGCAGATCACTGCCATAAACCTCATCGGTATACTCGACAACTTCTCCATCCACAGGATCCTCCATGAGGAGTTTCCGGCATACGGCAGGTACCGTGTGACCTGCCACATGGAGATGTCGGACTATTCGCGCTGGTGCCACAGCTGCTATCGCTGCGCCCAGCCGTTCATGTATTTTTCCGCACTGGGAAACAGCCCGTTCAGTCACGGGTTCGAGGCGTCCATGCTGGAGATGGAGAAGAAGCCTCTGTTCAGCCTCTTCAGGGAAGACACCCACCCCGGAGACGAGTACCACCGGTTTGTCGCACAAGAAGAAGCGCTGGCCTTTGCCATGGCACACCGCCGTGGTGTCCGGGGTGATCTCATGGAGCTGTTCGAGGAGAAATACCTGCCCCGCATGGAGAACAAAAGAAAGAGCCTCGCCGGAAAGGTGTTCCGCCTCCAGGCAAAGCCCGGCAGGACCCCGGTTGAAAAGCGTGCCGCTGATCTGTACCGGCGTATTCTGAAAACATATCTCTAAAAACAACCCTGCCCGGTCCTCATCCCTGGTCGCTCAGTGTAAAAGTACTGCAAACAATCGTTTCACAAAACCATTCCCTTTTGGGGCTCTATCGTGTATGTAAAAAAATTGTTACTGCTGCGTTTGCACTATTCGGCTCGGAAGCTCCATGGGGCTAACCCGTGGAGATATCTCATGAAAGGAGAATGATATGAATTTTTTGATCCAACCCAAGAAATACAAAAGTCTTATGGCAGATGAGGGTTCTCGCGCAATCATGGACAAGACCGTTGCATTTTTCGAGAAGATGGGAAAGGAAAGGCTCCTCGAGGACTACAACAAGAAGGTCTGGTATAAAGAATTCGTCGATTTCATCGGCAAGGAGCAGATCTTCGCGAAGCTGCTCACACCGAAAGAATATGCAGACGGCGACCCTGACTGCCGCTGGGACACGGCACGCAACAGCGAGTACAGTGAGCTGCTGGCCTTTTACGGACTGGGCTACTGGTACTGCTTCCAGGTGACCATCCTCGGGCTCGGGCCCATCTGGATGAGCCCGAACGAGAAGGCAAAGCGCAAGGCAGCCAAGCTCCTGAAAGAAGGCGCCATATTTGCCTTCGGCCTGTCGGAGAGGACGCACGGGGCCGACATCTACTCCACCGAGACAGAGCTGACCCCCAAGGGAGACGGGACTTACGTGGCCAACGGCGAGAAGTACTACATCGGCAACGGCAACGAGGCCGAGATGGTTTCCACCCTGGGCAAGGTGAAAGACGGCACGGATGACTACACCTTCTTTGTCACCAACTACCATCACAAGGCCTATGAGCTGAAGAAGAACGTCATCTCCCACCAGGAGTATGTGTCCAACTTCGCGCTCCACGACTATCCCATCACGGAAGATGACATCCTCTCCCGCGGACCGCATGCCTGGGATTCGGCGCTCAACACCGTGAACATCGGCAAGTTCAATATCGGCCCGGCCTCTCTCGGTGTCGCCGAGCACTGCTTCTACGAGGCCATTACCCATGCCGCCAACCGCATCCTCTACGGCATGCGCGTCACCGACATGCCGCATGTGCGCAAGAACTTCATGGATGCCTGGCTGATGCTTGTAGCCATGAAGAGCTACCAGCGCCGCGCTACCGACTACTTCAGGAGCGCCACTGCCAACGACCGCCGCTACCTCCTCTACAATCCCACGAGCAAGATGAAGGTGACCCTGCAGGCAGAAGACGTGATCGATCTGCTCTGGGACGTGATCGCGGCAAGAGGCTTTGAGAAGGACACCTTCTTTCACATGGCCGCAGCCGACGTCAGGGGCCCGTCCAAACTCGAAGGCACGGTCCACGTCAATGTGCAGCTCATCCGCAAGTTCATGAAGAACTACTTCTTCAACCCTGTAGAGCACGCTCCAAAAAAGCCGGACTTCTCACTCAACGACGACCTGTTCCTCTTCGACCAGGGTCCCACCAAGGGCCTGGGCTCGGTCCAGTTCCACGACTACAAGCCCGTGTTCGAAGCCAACAAGGGCCTGCCCAACGTGGCTACCTTCATCTCCCAGATCGAGATCTTCAAGGACATGCTGGAAAAGGCCGGTCCCGACAAGATGCAGGAAATGGACCCCACCTTCTCCCTGCCGCTGGGCGAGATGTTCTCCATCGTGGTCTACGGGCAGCTCATCCTCGAACAGGCAAAGTTCGACAACCTCGACCCCGACATATTGAACCAGATCTTCGACTTCATGGTCCGCGACTTCGCCCGCTTCGCCCTGCAGATCTACGGCAATCACACCACCAAGGACGAGCAGCGCTCCTTCTGCAAGGAGATCATGCTCATCAAGCCGGTTGCAGATCCGGCACAGTACAACAGGGTGTGGGAAAAGTACGTGTTTGCCTTAAACGGCGAATACGAGATGAACGCGTAGCACTTCACGCACACGCCCCGCACAGGGGTTTTGCGTTGTACCATCGAGACAGAGTATCGAACGAAAAGGGGAGGATCCATCCTCCCCTTTCATTTTTCCTGTGGGCTGCCTGGCAGAAGCAGCATGGACACAATCAATGGTATGAACCCCAGGGCAAGCCCTGGACCCTGTTCCTTAAGCAAGCTGCGGGGAATGAACCCTAAGCTCCTCGTCCGGCGAAGCGAACGCGAAGACGGATTCAACCATCCGGATCCGTGAGCGCCCTGAGTGTCGCCTCATACGGCAGCAGCACGCACCGGTGCCGGCTCCGATGGGCGCGTACCGGGGCGAACACCTCAAGGTGAGCGGGAACTATCGGCTCATCGATAGAGGCCTTCAGGAACTGCTCCAGGGTGTCCCGAAGCGTCTTGAGCCGGGCCCGGTCGAGTCCGGCCGCGACCCGTGCGAGGTCTGTACAGGATGCCCTGCACACCACGCAGCCCCGCACCTGGCAATACAGGTGCCTGATCTCATCACCGTCCATCTCAAGCTGGATTGTCACCCTGTCGCCGCACAGGGGATTTGTTGCAGTTGCCTGGCGATCAGGGTTCCCGATAGGTCGTGTCTGTTCGAGAGCGTTGGCCAATTGCAGAATCGGATCGTCGTACAGATTCTTTTCCATATTTCAGAATTCCTCTTTCATCTTTCGGGCTTGAAGGCACCTGGTCTGCTGAGAGGGATGCCCATCTATATCGGCCGGTCCAATAAAGACCGGCCGTATCCAACCGGAAGCCCTCCCTGCCTCGCGGGCACATCACCCCAGCACCCTGAAGCAGTGTTCCATGCCACCCAGGAACGCATCGATATCAGCCTGGCGGTTGAAGGCAGCGAGACTGGCGCGGCTCGTCCCGTCGAGACCGTAGAGATCGTGCAGGGGCTGCGCGCAGTGATGTCCGCCTCGGAGCGCCACCCCATGGTGATCACTCATGATCTGGCAGATATCGTGCGGATGCATGCCCTGCACCGAGAACGATACCAGCGGCAGGCGCTGCTCGCCCCTATTCGGGCCGAGTATCCGGATCCTTCCCTGACCCCGGTCGATGTGCTCGAGCCCCTGAATCAACTGGTCCGTGAGACCCCTCAGGTGAAGGTGCAGCCCCTCGATATCCTGCGAGCTGAGCCACTCAAGGGCCGCGGCCAGCCCCACAGCCTGGGTAATCGGCGGTGTTCCCGCCTCAAATCGATGTGGCGGCGGTGCATAGGTGCTTCTTTCCAGCCCCACGTCCTCGATCATCTCCCCGCCGCCGAACACCGCGGGCATTTCCTCGAGCAGCTCCTTACGGCCCCACACGATCCCGATCCCGCTGGGGCCATAGACCTTGTGCCCGGAGAACACATAATAATCAGCCCCGAGCGATGTCAGATCCAGCGGACCGTGGGGCGCTGTCTGTGCGCCGTCCAGCATGAGCCTGGCTCCCCTGTCGTGGGCAAGGGCAGCGATGGGGGAGGCATCGGTGATGGAGCCCGTGACATTGGAGCCGTGCGTCAGTGCCACCAGTTTCGTCTTCCTCGTGATGCAGCCCTCGATCTCACTGAGATCCAGGCGGCCGTCATGAGTAACCGGGGCAAACCGGAGCGTTATGCCCGTGCGCGCTCTGAGCATCTGCCAGGGAATGATATTGCTGTGATGTTCCAGCTGAGAAATCAGCACCTCATCACCCGGTCTCATATCGTGGCCCAGGCTCTGCGCCAGGAGATTGATCCCTGCGGTGGCACCGCCGGTAAAGATCACCTCGTCGGCACAGCCCACACCCAGGTACTTCGCGACCTCCATCCGGGCGTTTTCATAGGCCTCGTCAGCCTCTTCCGAGAGCCGGTGAACCCCCCTCTTCACGTTCGCCCGCCTGGTCCTGTCGTGGGAAGCCACGGCCTCAAGCACACAATCGGGAACCTGCGACGTGGCTGCATTATCCAGGTAATGGAGCGGGTGGTCCCCCACCCGCCGATTCAGTATGCCGAACTGCCCGGCCACCTGATCCACATCGAATCTCATATGAGGACCCTCTTCATTTGAAACATGCTGAGCCGATACCACTGTGTTTAGCATCGGGGAAGTTTTTTTTCCCTCCGCCTGCGTTTCTCCTGACGTCGGTCACCTGGGCCATGATGGCGACCGCGATCTCCTCAGCGGTGACAGCACCGATGTTCAGCCCGACAGGCCCGTGTATCCGCCGCAGCTGGTCATCGGTGAACCCCGCCTGCCCTAACCTCACCAACCGGTTCGCATGGGATTTCGAGCCGCCGAGCGCTCCGATATAGAACGCGTCTGAGCGCAGGGCGCTCGACAGGGCGGGGTCATCGATCTTGGGATCGTGGGCCAGGGTGACGACAGCCGTCCGGGAATGGAGGCCAATGCGTTCCATTGCCTCATCCGGCCACTCCACGACAACGGGCACATCCCCAAAGCGTACGGTATTGGCAAAGGCCTCGCGGGGGTCGACAATGATCACCTCATACCCGGCTATCCGGGCAATCGGCGCAAGGGCCTTTGCAATATGGACCGCGCCGACGATGATGAGCTGTGCCGGAGGCTGAAAGCAGTGGAGAAACAGGGTACGGTCCCCTGCTGCAGCTATGGTGTTGCGCTCGCCGTCCCTGATATGCTCGACCTGGGCCCTCAGTTCACCGCTCAGGGGCTCCAGTCTCCCGGGATCGTCCAGCGGTATCAGGGTCTTCTCGCCGCTGTCGAGATCGGTAATCAGGCATGCCGGCCGTTTCACGGCCCTGAATCCGACGAGCTCGTTCAGGACGGATTGCCACGTGACCTTTTCCACGAAGATCTCGATCTCGCCGCCGCAGGCCAGACCCACTTCCCATGCCTGATCCTGGGTGACTCCGAAAAACACCCGGCGTGGTTTCCCTCCCCTGATGGCCTCCAGTGCCTCTTCAATAACCGCACCCTCGATACAGCCGCCGGAGACCGACCCCTCGAACCTGCCCTCCTCGTCGATCACCATCTGAGAGCCCACAGGACGCGGGGATGAACCCCACGTTGCAATCACCGTTGCCAGCGCCACGGTCCTTCCGTTTCCGATCCACTCTTGTGCCTTCTCGATCATGCTGTCTCCTCTGCGTTGTGTGTCACTCAGTCCGGAGCCTTGCCCCCATCGAAAAACCTTTACCGGCGCAGCCTGAATATCAGCTCTGCACGCACCCGGTTGCCTCCTCGAATGTCCTGGGCATGAGGCAGTCAACAACCCCACGGTTCTGAGCAGATGATCATGCCCGTACTTTATTTATGTTATTGTGTACATATTTTATCAACAATACCCTTCCCCTTCAACCTAAATGTGGTGTTATGCGCTCATCGGGCCGACCATCCGGTGACCCGGCCCTGTACACGGCAAGGCCCAGGATCTCAGCCCTGATCTCTCCTGATACTCTTGATAGTTGCGTCACAGACCCCATGCAGGTTATAGAGCGCAGAAATATCAACTATCACGGGAAGGAGGCTGGGCAGTTCGGCCGTGCACGGCGCAGGGTGCGTGTCCATGGGCAGACACGCCGGCCCCGGGCCTGCTTGGCAGCGCAACAGCTTCCTGATGTCGAATGTGCAACCGGCAGACATCACCCACGAAAGATTTTCAGCAAGGAGAAAACACCTATGAGAATGCTGGCTGACTTTTTCCCTGAGTTTACGGAACTGCTCGATGAGATGGACGAACTGTACGCACAGAAACGATCTATCGACGAGAAGACATAACCAGTTCATCTGTTTTGCGCTGTCCATCAAGGGGCGCTCCAAGCCGTGTGTGCTGAAGCACTTCAAGGGAGCCCTGGAAGCAGGCGCAACCGTGAAGGAGCTTTCCTACATCCTGGGGCTTGTCATGCGCGAGGCAGCAGGCGCGGATGACTGCTGGACGCATGACGTGCTGGGCGAATGGAGAGAGATCCTCGCGGGCAATGTCTCGTGCTCGTGTGCGAAATAGAGGGCATCGCCAAGATACTACAGAACAGTACCGGGGTATCGGGCCGGAATAGTACCCTATGAACCTGATCCGGGCAGTGCCGGGAGAAGCCCCTACATAGGCTGCCGGGCCTCCCCTGTTTTTCTGTCTCTGCGACCCGTCAGGAAACCCGCTGCCGGTGAGCCGGGAGTGCCAGGCTCACGGTAGAGTCAGACCCGGGGCCGGGAACCCGGCGTCTGTTCCTTGAAGGTTCATCAGTTGGTCAGGCTGTGAATGGGCGCAGGGATCCGGCCGCCGCGGCGGATAAAGGGATTGTCGCACCCGGCGTTGTTCACCTGCATGATGACCGATTCACCGAGCAGGCCCCCGAAGCTCGCGCGATCGCCGGCCTGCTTTCCCGGAACCGGGATTAACCGGGCTGCCGTGGTCTTCTTGTTGATGACGCCGATGGCCATCTCGTCTGCAATGATTGCAGAGAGTGTTTCCGCCGTTGTGTCACCCGGGATAGCCACCATGTCCAGTCCTACCGAGCAGACACTGGTCATGGCCTCGAGTTTCTCCAGGGACAGGAAGCCGTCCTGTGCAGACTGGGATATGTTCAGATCCTCGCTGACCGGGATGAACGCCCCGCTGAGCCCGCCTACGTGGGAGCTCGCAAAGGCGCCGCCCTTTTTCACCGCATCGTTGAGCATGGCCAGTGCCACCGTGGTTCCGGGAACACCGATGCTGCGCAACCCCAGGCTCTGAAAGATTTCGCCCACGCTGTCTCCCACATTGGGTGTGGGTGCCAGCGACAGGTCCACCACACCGAAGGGAATGCCCAGGATCTCCGCAACCTCCCGGCCGATGAGCTCGCCGGCGCGGGTCACCTTGTAGGCGGTCCGCTTGATCAGTTCGGTAATCTGTCCGAGGTCTGCATCCGGATGGTCTGCCAGCAGGCGATCGATAGCCTTTTTCACCACCCCGGGTCCGCTGACGCCCACGTTGATTACGGTGTCTGCCTCCCCGATGCCGAGGTAGGCACCCGCCATGAACGGCACATCCTGGGGGATGTTGGCAAATACGCACAGCTTGGCACAGCCGATGCCATCCCGGTCGGCAGTGAGTTCCGCCGCCGCCTTTATCTGCCTGCCCATGAGAAGCACCGCATCCATATTGATACCGGCACGGGTGGTTGCCACGTTGACCGAGGCACACACCCGGCTGGTCGACGCAAGGGCCTGCGGCAACGCCTCGATCAGGGCACGGTCGCCGCGGGCTATGCCCTTCTCCACCAGCGCGGAGAACCCGCCCAGGAAATCCACCCCAATGGCCCGGGCCGCTTCATCCAGGGTCTGGGCTATCGCAACCATCTCCTGGGGCCCGAAGGGCGCTGCAGCCACTGCTATGGGGCTGACCGAGATGCGTTTGTTGACCACGGGTATGCCATACTTTTCGCCCACCAGGTCGCAGACAGAGACCAGGTTTTCGGCTGTCTTTGTAATGCGGTCGTAGATTCTGGCCTGAAATCGCTTGAGATCGTCACTGGCACAATCCAGAAGATTGAGCCCCAGGGTCACGGTGCGCAGATCCAGATGCTCGCTGCGCAACATTTCCAGTACCGAGAGAATTTCTCCATGGGTAAACATAACGTGCCTTTTCCTCTCCTAAATCCTGTTCATGGCTTCGAAGATATTCTTGTGCTGTATGCTGATCTTCAGATTCAGCTCATCACCCTTGGCGCGCAGCGCCTGCCGGAATTCCTTCTGGTCCGTTTCCAGTGGGATGTCCACTTCGTAGATCATGATATTGTTGCCCGGTTCGTCTCCGCCTCTGAATGCCGCCCTGAGCTGGATGACATTGACCCTGTAGGCAGCAAACACGGCCGTTATCCCGGCAACCAGGCCCTTGCGGTCCGGCCCGCGGGTGGTGACCACAAAGGGTTCGCACGCACCGGTTACCGGTGAGACGTCACCGGTCTCCAGATCGCGCACGTGAAAATGAAGATTGAAGGCTGCGGTGTTTTCCTGCAGGGCCTTGAGCAGCTGGGAATGGGATACATGCTGTGGACCCGAGGTGATGAAGATGCCGGTGAACTGATTCTGCAGCATGGTCTGGCTCACATCTTCGATGGTGAAATCATGCTCGAAGAGTACCCGGGTGACTGCAGCGATGATGCCCGGGCAGTCCCTGCCCAGAACCGAGATAATGAATTTATTCATGATTTGTCTGCTCCATAGTGGTTCAGTGTCCAACTCCCTGTCTGATGTATTCGAACGACTCTCTTCCCGATTGGTCTGATCTGAAATTCCTTCGTGTGGGGGCGAATTATAATGGAATCTGCCCTGGTGTCAATGGGCAAGGCACACGTGGTAAACCTGCACGAACATTTGCCTCCGGTCTGTGTTCCGGAATCAAGTCCTTGCCGGTGCGAGGCCTCAATCGCGGCTTTGCTTTGCCGGCCGGGTATGGTAGGTAAACTCCCATGCATACGGAGCTCATCATCACCCACCCCGGCAGTGCTCATTTTGACGAGATGACTGCCGTGAGCCTGATCCTTGCTGTACACCCCGACACGGAATTCTCCGTTCAACGGCGCGAGCCCACCCGGGCCGAACTCGATGATCCCGGCATATGGGTGGTGGATATCGGAAACCGTCATGAGCCGGACAACCGCAATTTCGACCATCACCAGTCCCTGGACTGCCCGGCCGGCTTTGTCCTGGTGGCCGGACACCTGGGGCTTTCAGAGACCCTGGGCGTGCTTCCCTGGTGGCAGTTCAAGGACAGCGTGGACCGCTTCGGGCCGGTCAGGAGCTCCCTGCTCTTTCATGCCGGTGACGACCTGGTCAACCGAAACCCGGTGGAAGACTGGCTGACCGATCGCTTTGCAGCCGATCCTGCGGCCTGCCTGCCCCTGCTCAGGTCGCTGGGCTCGTACATCATCGAACAGGCCCGCGTGCTCAAGAGCCAGATCGACTTCTGGAGGACCTGCCGCAGGATGGTCATCGCAGGCGTACCAGCCATGATCGGGGAGACAAATGAATCCGCCGGGCTGGAGGAATTCCGCCGTCTCGAAGAGAATCCCCCCGATATCGTCATCTCCCTCGACCGCCGCAGCGGCGGCTGGCGCCTCTTCCGCTACGAGGGGACCCGTGTGGATTTTTCGCTCATAATAGACAGGCCCGAGATCGCCTTTGCCCACAAGAGCGGCTTCATGGCCAAGACCAGGGAGCGCCTCGCCATTGAAGACCTCGTCGCACTCGTGAGCATGGCCGTCATCCCCTCCTGATTCGAAGATCATCCCCCAACCGAAGGAACCTTCTGTTACAGCCCCAGGACAGTCGTCCTCATCAGGAAGAGCGCGGGCAGTACAAAGAAGAGGAAGATCAGCGTATTGCAGACAAACAGGGACGACGCAGTCTTGGCATCGAGATCGAAGAGCACCGAGGTGACCACCGAGTATACCGCTGCGGGCATGAACGACTCCAGCAGAATCACGACCCGCAGATACCCGTCCAGGTGCATGGTTTCGACTATAACGAGTGCCGCCAGCGGGGTTATGAGGAACTTTATCGTCGCCAGGCTCAGGTTTGCCCTGAGGGACGAGAGCATATCCACCACCTGGAAGTTGATGCCCAGGGAAAAGTAGCTGATCCCTATGGAGGCAAGCAGCAGGATATCGAAGGGGAAATACACTGCAGGCCTCTCGATATGCAGCCCATGGAGTACCAGTGCGGCTATGATGGCGTATATGGGCATGTTCTGGCGATTGACGAGAAACTCCCTGACAAACGTGAGACTGTACGTGCTGCGCGAAGACACCTTCTGGGCATAGGGAAACAGGACGAAAAAGACGCAGAACATGAAATAGGCGGTGAAGATGAACGAGATGCCCAGGCCCTCTTCCCCCATCAGCAGGTAGCAGAGGAACCCTCCCATGGGATAGCCCTGGTTGGCGATGGATGAGCTGATGAGAAAACTCGCCCTGGTCCGCGGGGGGAACCCGAGCCACGGGACGAGGAGCCGGCCCGAGAGCATCCCCACCAGGACGAGCCCCATCCCGATGATGGGCAGGAACAGGAACTCCCGGGTGAGGCTCAGCCCCCAGATACTCCACAGTATGATCAGGGGTTCTGCCGTCATCAGGTTTATCCTGAGGAGACGTTTGGACAGGGCGGGGGCATTGTCATGCCTCGAGCGGGTCACCATGCCCAGGGCAAAGGGGATGAAGATCATGATCTGGAAGATGAGAAATTTCATGGATGCACATCCTTCGCTGCTGATGTATTCCTCGTAACGCCGGCAGACATGGCCTGCCGATGATGTATCCTGTCCCGGCACCTTCCTGGTGCTCTCGAATTGCGCTTCACCTAAGCATCAATGGCGATCCCAGGCAATGAAAAACTGCTGCAGGCACCAGCGACAACACAACCGGGATCTCACCTCGGAACCCTTCTGCCAGGCAGCCGGCTTAAGCTCGTGGCCTGAGGTGCACCTTTATCCGCATCGACCTTGCACCCGGGGGCATCATTCTTCGCTTTCCCCCCGGGGCAGCTCTTGGCATTTCCCCTTGCCTTTTTCTATATCAACGCTATATATAGTACTTATCTTCGTTTTATAATACTATATATAGCCTTTCGGGAGGTTTCACATGTTTACGAAAATAATCAAGAGAGACGGTCAACGTGTGCCGTTTGCGGCACACAAGATCACCAATGCCATTGCCCTGGCAGGCAAAGCCACCGGCGAGTTCGGTCTCGACACTGCCCGGCGGTTCACCTTGAAGGTGCTTGCCCTTGCAGAGCAGTTCGGTGCTGATCTCCCTACAGTGGAACAGATCCAGGACATCGTGGAAGAGGTGCTGATCAGCTCGCCCTACCGCAAGACAGCCAAGGCCTATATCATCTACCGCGACCAGCATTCAAAGATCCGCGAGATCAGGAACAGCATCGGCGTCGATCTGGCAGATCAGTACCTGCGCAAGCTCGACTGGCAGGTGAACGAGAACAGCAACATGTCCTTCTCACTCCAGGGCCTGAACAACTACATCGCCTCAGAGATCAGCCGGACATACTGGCTGAACAAGATCTACCCTCCCGAGGTCCGCAAGGCCCACATCGAGGGCGACTTCCACATCCACGATCTCAACCTGCTCTCGGTCTACTGTGTGGGGTGGGACCTCTACGACCTCCTCGCCAAGGGCTTCTGCGGAGCACCGGGAAAGGTGGAGACCAAACCGGCACGGCATTTCCGCACCGCGCTGGGCCATGTGGTGAACTTCTTCTATACCCTGCAGGGTGAGGCTGCAGGCGCCCAGGCCTTCTCCAACTTCGACACGCTGCTGGCCCCGTTCATCCGCTATGACGGCCTGAACTACGAACAGATCAAACAGGCGCTGCAGGAGTTCATCTTCAACATCAACGTGCCCACGCGTGTGGGCTTCCAGACACCGTTCACCAACGTGACCCTCGATCTCGAGGTGCCCTCGTTCTACCGTGACCAGGGGGTGATCATCGGTGGCGAGATGCAGGAGGCCACCTATGGGGAGTTCCAGGAGGAGATGACCATGTTCAACCGTGCCCTCCTCGAGGTGATGGCCGCGGGCGACGCCCTGGGTCGCGTGTTCACCTTCCCCGTCGTCACGGTGAGCATTACCGATGACTTTGACTGGGACAACCCTCATCTGGAGCCCCTCTGGGAGGTGACCGCCAGATACGGCGTGCCGTATTTCTCCAATTTCGTGAACTCGGACATGAGCCCCGAAGACGCCCGGAGCATGTGCTGCCGGCTCCGTATCGACAACCGGGAGCTCATCAGGCGCGGCGGCGGTCTGTTCGGATCCAACCCCCTGACCGGGTCCATCGGCGTGGTGACCATCAACCTGCCCCGCCTCGGCTACCTGAGCGCAGACAAGCAGGAGTTCTTCTCCCGGCTCGCCCGCCTGGTGGACCTGGCAGGAGACAGCCTCGAGATCAAGCGCAAGACGCTCGAACGCTACACTCAGAGCAATCTCTATCCCTACACCGCTTATTACCTGGCCGGCATCCACGAGCGCTTCAATGCGTACTGGAAGAATCACTTCTCCACCGTCGGCATCGTGGGCATGAACGAGGCCTGCCTCAATCTCCTCGGCAGCGACCTGGGGAGTGAGGAGGGCCAGCACTTTGCGCTGGAGATCTCGGACTTCATGAGGGAGCGCCTGGTAGGCCTGCAGGAGTCCACCGGCAACATGTACAACTACGAGGCCACGCCGGCCGAGGGCACCTCTTACCGGCTTGCGCTGCTCGACCGGAAGAAATACCCCGACATCCTCTGCGCCGGCGGAGAAGGCCGCACCGACACAGAGCCGTTCTACACCAATTCGTGCCACCTGCCGGTCAACTACACCGACGACATCTTCGAGATGCTCGAACTGCAGGACGAGCTGCAGACAAGGTTCACCGGCGGCACCGTGGTGAACCTGTTCCTGGGAGAGCGGGTGGGCGACACCTCTGTGGTGAAAGCGCTCGTGAAGAAGATCTGCACCAACTTCCGCCTGCCCTACTTCACCCTCACGCCGACCTTCAGCATCTGCCCGCAGCATGGCTACCTCAGCGGTGAACAGTGGACCTGCCCGGCCTGCGGCGCCGAGACCGAGGTCTACTCTCGCGTGGTGGGTTATCTGCGCCCCGTCTCCCAGTGGAACAACGGCAAGCGCGAGGAATTCACCATGCGCACGACCTACGTCCTGGCACAAGATCCTTGTGCGGCCCTGGCAGTCACTGGGTAATACGCCCTGGCCTCTGAACGGTTCGCCGGTGCCAGGCACGCAACGCAATCCGGAGAACAGCTTTTCACTCAGGTCCCGGCAGCACTGGGACCTGCCGGATGAATGCGCTTGATTTATCCTGACATGTATGTAAAAAACCCTGGCCATGCAGCTGCTTTTCCAATCGACCGAGGCATTCGAACGCGATCTGGAGGCCCTCACGGAGCCGGAGCGCATCGAGATCATCTCGATGATCAATACCCGCTGCCCGAGCTTTAGCTGCGAGCGGCAGACCCTGTCCTCCCTGGTATATCAGCCCAGGGAGATACAGCTGACAAAGGTGATCAAATCCAAGAAAGACCGCTATGAATGAACCTGTTCTTCCCCTGCAGGGGTGCCGTGACCCGCAGGGTTTTCAGACAGCGAAGCCCCGGGAACTGCCCCGCTCCATGAGTGCCTCCACGACCACGACACACACAGGGGGCTTGCCATGATGACGCCTCATGTGATCGGCGTGATCTGTGCCCTGACCTCTGCCGTGGTCTGGGGTTCGGGAGATTTCAGCGGCGGGGTAGCCGCCAGGACCCAGAACCAGTTTCAGGTGCTCGCGCTGATGTCCATCCCGGGCATCGTCGTGCTGGCACTGCTGGCCCTCTTCACCGGCGAAATGGTTCCCACCGTGAAGGACATCGCCTGGGCGTCTTCAGCAGGTGTGGCTGGGGCCCTGGGCATTGCCGCCCTCTACCGGGCACTGTCCCTGGGAAATGCCGCCACGGTCGCACCCACCACTGCGGTCATCGGCGCAGCCCTGCCGGTGGTGTTCAGCTGGCTCTTCATAGGCATGCCCGGCATCCCGCGCATCCTGGGTTTCATCGTGGCCATCTACGGCATCTGGTGCGTCTCGCGCCCTGCCGACACCCACCCCCGCGGCAACGGCGAAGGCCTGATCCTGGCCGTGCTGGCAGGCATGGCCTTCGGCTGGTTCTTCATCCTCATCGCCCAGGTGGAACAGGGAAAAGTCTTTGCGCCTCTTGCGTTCTCAAAGGTTGCATCACTGATCCTCGCGCTCGTTATCCTCAGAGCCAGGGGTGAGGGCATGCCGCCGTTAACCAGCAACCCCATCGCGATCCTCGCCGGGTTCTTCGATGCCGGGGGCAATGCGTTCTACATGGTCGCCAGGCAGTTCACCAGGCTCGATGTCGCTGTGGTGCTTGCATCCATGTACCCAGCAGTCACCGTGATCCTCGCCTACCTTATCCTGAGGGAGAAGATATCCGCTTCCCAGTGGTGGGGCGTAGGCCTGTGCGTGACCGCCATCACCCTCATCAGTCTGTAGGCCAAGGATTCACACCACGGGTTTTTCCCAGAGTGCAGCAATAAATCCCCCTGTGTTCACTGACGATCGAGCTGCCTCTTCTTCCCAGGTGAGCCGCTCCAGGGGTGTGAACGGGGAGATGAACAGGCCCTGTACCCCTTTGACGTAGTGACCCCGGTCCAGGTCTTCAAGGTCGGCCAGACTCTTGAACTGTGCATGGCGGTAGATGCAGGTTTCGTCCTGCGATGCCAGGTGATCGTACAGCTCAGCCCAGAGGCTCTCCCGGTGAATCGTCCCGATCACGATCCGGCCGCCGGGCTTTACCACCCTCATCAGCTCGGCGAAGGCGGCATCCGGGTCGGCGATGAACTCGAATGCCGTCATGCACAAGACTGCGTCGAACGTGTCGTCGTCGAAGTCAAGGCTGCATATGTCCATCTTCATCAACCCTATTGCCTCTACGCCCGATGAGGCCTTGTCCCGTGCAACGGCGAGCATGCCGACTGAAAGGTCTATACCCGTGACCTGCGCACCAATCCGGGCAAGCTTGATGCTGAAATTCCCGGTCCCGCAGCCTGCATCGAGAATCTTCATCCCCCTGACCGGCACGAGCAGGTCAAAGACAAGCCGCGTCTCTACCTCGTCTGCAAAGCTGCCCAATGGGCTTTCATACCAGTCATCGTACTGTCCGGCTATGGCATCAAAAACAGGCATGTCCCCCTACTCCGGGAGCCTCTGGTAGTGGAACACCGCGACATTGCCTGCTGCAACCTCGACAAGAGCCCTGGTGGAGGTCATGATATTGGAGACGCCGCACTGCCACGTGCCCTCCAGGGTTGCATTGTTCAGGGGGTAGTATAATCCGTGAAGCGTTACGCCCCTGGCTGCGTCCCCGAGCACGATCAGCGACACGGTGTCGCCCGGCTCGCCCTCCAGGGCCAGGCTCTTGCGCACAAGGTGGATGGTGAGATCAGGGGATGCAAATCGTACATCGATCCCGCTATGAACGAGCCGGAAGGCATTGAGCACGGTCGAGAGTGTATGGTCGAGCCGCGACCCGGTGCCGCCCCAGACCGTGACCGACGTGGCCCCCTGCTCCCGGACAAGATCAAAGGCTATCTGGGTATCGCTGAGGTCTTTTTCCGGGGGAAAGACGAGGAACTGCGAGCCCGCTCTCTCCAGTTTTCTCCGGTCGCCCGCGTCGATCGAGTCCATATCGCCCACGACAAGGCCGGGCACGATGCCGAGCCGGCATGCCATGCGTGCCGCGCCGTCGGTACAGATGATCCCCTCGTAAGCAGAGTGCTGCCAGCGGTACCAGGACGGTTCTCCGTATGAACCGTTGCACAGGATCAGCATGCGCCTTAGAAGGGGCCTGTCTTCCTGCCTGTCATCCATTACTCTCTCCTCTCGAGCGGGCCTTGGTAAAGCGATTCGATGAGCTCGCCGAACGACCTGAACGGTACGGCCTCCACCCCCCTGTCCCGGCACAGGGAATACAGGGGTTCCTTGGCAAACACCACATCGGCATGTCCGGCAGGGCAGACATCGGAATAGCCGTCGCCGATGTAGATGCACCGGTGCAAGGGATCTTTCATACGGTGCACGAGCGAGGTCTTGCACACGCCGCAATGCCCGCAGAGGGTATTCTCATGGGGACAGACAATCGAAAACCCGTTGTCATAGACCATGGTGTTGCAGTAGAACGGGATCTCGATGCCGTATTTCTCAAAGACCGTGCGGATACTGAGGTCAAACCCGTCACTGAGTACGCATACCCGGTCTCCTGCCCGGGCACAGTGCTCGAGGAAAAGCGGGAAGCCCGTATCTATCTCTATGGTCCCGAGCAGTTCGAGCATGTCCTCCATGTCGGCGTTGAAGTACTGAAAGGTCCGGTTGGCGCGCTCCCGGGTGGAGAGCTCCTTTTTCTCCCACGAGGCATTGATCGCTCTGACGGCCGGGTAATCGGCCTCGCGAACAAAGGCGCTCATCATGGCCCACGTGGTGTCGAGGGTGGTGATGGTGCCGTCGAAATCGATAAAATATGTCGTGTTCATGTAACCCCGTCTCCCCCTGGCTACCGCAACTGTATCAGCGAGACTCTCCGATTGTTTCCCCGATACCGAACCCACCGGGCCTGAACTCGATCTTCACGACCGGGAGCACCCGTTTCGCACCGTGCTCCTCACAGAGTGCATGTGCCTTGACGGCCATGGCCATGAGAAGGTTCACCCTCCATGGCCGTTTCCATGGGGCCCGCCACGCAGTGTACCCCTGATTCCCGGATTAAATCAATCACCTTGTCAACGACCGGACACAGCAATGAAACCCCTTCGGAAATACATGAGAATCAGTGGCATGAACCTTCAGGGCAAGCCCAAAAGCCCCCTTCGCAGCGAGCGGCGGGGAATCGAACCCAGGCTTTACGTCCGGCGACGTGTCCGACGGAGACGGAAGCGGAGGCGAAGACGGATTGAGCCGCCCTCCCCTGCAAGCGATTGAGACTCGAGGTTTCAGGCTCGTGAACATCACGCATCCGATGCCGGCACACCCGACTCCTGAGCGGACCGCATCATGATGGATGCATGGGCATCAGCCCCTGGTGTCACTCCCCCGAATGGCCATGTATGGTCGCCGGCTTCTCGTAATCCTGCCCGCGCTTGGCACGGTCTCTCTTGCGTTCCTGGCAGAGGAACAACAGTGCGGCCGCATTGGCCCTGACATGCGCGAAGATGCTCTCCATGTCCTTGTAGGTCTTGTGGTGCTCCAGGTTGTACTCCAGGTCAGCTATTACCTTTTTCAGGGCCTCTTCATGGATGCCGTGCTTGGTCTGGACAAGAACCTTCTTGGCTTCGATTTCCGAATTATTCATGCTCACCGTCCTCCTGCTTGACGTCTTATTTCCGGGTATACATGTTAATACCAGCACCTGGGGTGTCAACCGAAAAGATAAAGAAAGCACCTGTTCGATCTTCGCACCTTCGCGCACTCACCCGTGTCAGCGGCATGATCGCCCTGGCGGATAAGCGCCCGGATTTTCCCCGGAACTTGATTCCATCGATAATGATAATATGATAATACATTATAGCAACACAGCACAATGACATATTCCGGAAGGAGGGCGGCCTTGTGAGCGGATTCAAGGAATACGATCAGTACGACGGACTGGGGATCGCGGGACTCATCAGGGAAAAGCAGGTGTCTGCGCAGGAGGTCCTGGAGGAGGCCATCGGCAGGATCGAGAAGATGAATCCCCGGATCAATGCCGTGATACACCCCATGTATGACGAGGCACGACACACCCTGAAGGAAGGCCTTCCCGAGGGCCCCTTTTCCGGCGTGCCATTCCTCCTCAAAGACCTGCTCTGTTCCTACGCCGGTGTTCCCCTGACCCAGGGGAGCAGGGCCTATCGGAATTTCATCCCCGAGAACGACAGCGAGCAGGTGACGCGCTACAAGAAGGCCGGCGTCGTTGTCCTGGGAAAGACCAACACCCCGGAATTCGGCCTCATGGGGATTACCGAGCCAGAACTGCACGGCCCGACCCGGAATCCCTGGAATCCCGACCATACGCCCGGAGGATCGAGCGGCGGCTCGGCGGCGGCCGTGGCCAGCGGCATGGTACCGCTGGCCTCCGGGGGCGACGGAGGGGGCTCCATTCGAATCCCCGCGGCCTACTGCGGCCTCTTCGGCCTGAAACCATCGAGGGGGAGAAACCCGAGCGGTCCCGACTATGGCAGGATCTGGCAGGGTGCGGTGGTGGAACACGTGCTGACCCGCACGGTTCGGGACAGTGCCGCCATGCTCGATGCCACCAATGGAGCCGACACGGGCGCACCGTACATTATCGCCGAGCCGCAAAGACCTTACACCGAAGAGGTGACCCGGGACCCCGGGACCCTCAGGATAGGCTTCTGTACGCGGTCTCCCCTGGGAACCGAGGTACACCCCGAATGCATCAGGGCTGTGGAACATACAGCACGTCTCCTGCAGGGGCTCGGGCACGTCGTGGAAGAGGCCGAACCCGACATCGACGGCCAAGCCATGGCCCGGAGCTATTTCATAATGTATTTTGGAGAGATAGCGGCAGACATCGAGAAGATAAAGGATGTCCTGGGCAGGAAGCCAAAGCCTTCCGACGTGGAGGGGCCGACCTGGGCACTGGGTCTGCTGGGGCGGGCGTATTCTGCCGGCGAGTTCGTTGCCGCGATCAGGCTCTGGGATGTGGCTGCCAGAAAGATGGGGGCCTTCCACCAGAACTACGATCTCTACCTGACCCCGACCGCGGCATTCCCGCAGGCCAGGATCGGCGAGCTTCAGCCATCGCCTGCGGAGCAGGTTCTCATGAAGATCACGAATTCGCTGGGTCTGGGGCGGCTCATGAAACTCTCCGGCATCGTTGACAAGTTCGCCGTGGAGAGCCTGTCCAGGACCCCGTTCACCCAACTGGCAAACCTCACGGGACAGCCGGCAATGTCCGTGCCGCTGCACTGGACCGCGGACGGCCTGCCCTGCGGGGTTCAGTTTGTCGCCCCCTTTGGTGACGAGGCCATGCTGCTGCGCCTGGCAGCCCAGCTCGAGAAGGCACAGCCGTGGTTTGACCGGAGGCCGGCGCCGCTGTAAGGTGAGCCGGTCCCGGGAAATGGCCACAGGGCCTTCCCGGCTCAAGGCGGTTCGGCAGCGACAAGAATCTCGCGGTCGGTCGTGTGATACCCTTATGCCCGGGAAACTCCCGGGACACAACCCGTGCCGGCCTCAGGCAGTGCTTCCTACGAAATCCGGGCGATCACGCCTTTCTTAAGCGATGGATCTCTGCAAGCAATTCCGTCCGGTCGAAGTACACCTCGTTACGCCGGATCTTACCGTGGTCGTCAAACTGCACAAAACACACGCCCACGATCTCCAGGACCCTTTGCCCAACCGGTATCTTTGCCAGCCACTTGTTGAGAAAACCGCCCTCCAGTGGAATCGGCTCGATCTGGGTCCAGACCCAGTCCGGATTCTGTGCGAGCAGCTTCCTGAAATAAGAAAGGAGCTTTTCCTTTCCTTGAATCCCTCCGGGTATGAGCGGATCAAGGTAAAAGGCATCCTCCGAATAGAATGCCGCCAGGCTCTCCGGTTCGTTGCCGGTCCAGGCAGGCAGCCACCTGGAGGCAAATTCCCCGGCTTGTTCACTTGTCATCATGATATGTGCCCCCCAATCGATATACCCATTCCACTCCTGCCGGCCACTGATCCTCGATACACTGCGCCCGGGACAGGTCGTATCATCTCAAGGCACAGGCCGGTCGAAGATCAGAACAGCCCGGTAATATTGCCGTGATCGTCCACGTCGATGGCGAGCGCCGCAGGCCTCATGGGAAGTCCCGGCATGGCGAGGATCTTGCCGGTGAAGATAACCACAAAGCCGGCGCCCGCAGATATCCGCGCCGAGGAAACGCTGATGGTGAATCCATCCGGCGGAAACCCGGGCAGCTTGGGATTATCGGACAGGGAGGACTGGGTCTTGGCGATGCAGACCGGCAGGTTCCCATAGCCCATATTCTCTATCTGCTTGATATCCTTCTCGGCCAGTGCGGAGAATTCAACGCCGGCCGCACCGTAGACTTGCGTGGCAACACGTTCCACCTTCTCCCTGATGCCGCTGTTGAGGTCGTAGAGCATCCTGAAGTCACAGGGGGTTTCACACAGGCCCACGAGTTTTTCCGCAAGCTCGAGGCCACCCTCACCGCCCTGCTCCCGCAGATCGGTGATGACCGCGCTCACGCCCAGTTCCTCACAGCGGCCTTTCAGCTCCGCAAGGGTTTGCTCGCTGTCGCCTGCGAATTTATTGATGGATATGACCGAGGGCACCCCGAACTGCGCGAGTGTGTCCACGTGCTTCCTGATATTTTCGATCCCGTGCAGTGCGTATGCCCTGCTGGTGACCACGAGCACGGCTGCCGAGGGCACCATGCCGCTGGCGCGGCACTTGATGTGGAAGAACTTCTCCGCCCCCAGATCGGCGCCGAAACCCGCCTCGGTAATGGTATAGTCGGAAAGCTTGCGGGCCATCTTCGTGGCGATCACCGTGTTGCACCCGTGGGCGATGTTGGCAAACGGGCCGCCGTGCACGAGCACCGGGGTCCCCTCCACCGACTGTACGAGGTTGGGGTGTATGGCGTGTTTCAGGAGCGCTGCCATGGCACCGTTCACCCCGATATCACCGGCAAAGATGGGTTTGCGGAGATAGTCGTATCCCACGATGACCCTGCCCATACGCTCCTTGAGCTCCTTGAGGTTGTTGGAAAGGCACAGGATCGCCATGATCTCGGATGCCGCGGTGATCACGAATCCGTCTTCCCGCATGACACCGTTGAGTCCCCGGTCCTCGAGCCCGAGGATGATGCTCCGCAGGCTCCGGTCATTCATGTCGATCACGCGTTTCCACACCACGTCCCGCGGGTTGATCTCCGGGGTGCTCCGCTGGTGAAGGTGGTTGTCCACCACGGCGGCAAGCAGGTTGTGCGCGGTGGAGATGGCATGGAGATCGCCGGTGAAATGGAGATTGATGTCTTCCATGGGGAGCACCTGGGAGTAGCCGCCCCCTGCAGCGCCGCCCTTGAGCCCCATGCAGGGGCCCAGTGACGGTTCGCGAATGGCCATCATGGCCCGCTTGCCGATCCGCCTCAGCGCCTGCCCCAGGCCGATGGTGGTGGTGGTCTTTCCCTCCCCCATGGAGGTGGGAGACATGGCCGTGACCAGGATCAGCTTGCCGTCGGGCATATCCCGGTACCTCTCCATGATGCCGAGCGGGATCTTGGCGATGTATCGCCCGTATGGAATGATATCGTCCTGCGTGAGCCCCATCGATGCAGCGATCTCTGCAATCGGACGGATCTCGGTTGCCTGTGCAATCTCAATGTCTGATTTCATCTATCCAGTACCTGACCTGTTCCTTTTCCTGTATTTCTAGGGCCTGCCGATACCGAAACTGCGGAGCAGTCCGGTCAGGGCCTCTATGCTGAGTATATGCTGGTTCATAAAATCGAGAATGACCTTCATATTGAATTCGAGCCTTATCCCAGGAGTCTGGGGATAGTCAATATCCTGATCGGATATAATGGTGATATCTTCCTGGGAGACGCCCTCGAGCTCCATGACGGAAGCGAGGATCCCCAGCCGGTCGATCCTGCGCAGGACACCGGGCGGCAGATCACCGTCGATGGTCTTGGAATCGTCATCGACCGGGATCTCATAGCCGAAGGCATAGTCGATACCGAGCCGCTGCCGTATCGGTTCGGTAAAGAAGGTGAACCCGTTCGAGACGAGCCCGATCTTGTAGCCCATGATCTTCAGGGTCTGGAGAAGTTCAATGGTCCCCCGGCTGATCTCGATGGAATCGACTACGGCATTGATCACCTGAAGGGGAAGACCTTCGAGATACCCGGCAGTCGTGTGCATGAAGGACAGATCGTCCTGTTCGTACGGACCCCGGCAGACAGCGTCTGCCGTGATGCCTGCCTGTTGCAGGATCTCAGCCCGGGTCGCCGCATCGACAAAGCTGCCGGTGATGTCGAACAGGACCACCTTCTTCTTTTTATTGAATACGTCCTCGTCCTGGAACATGGTGTTGATATTCATGGCCTGCATGATTTCTCTGATGACCGACTTGAGATTTTCCATGGGCAGCGCGCTCAGGCCCACATCGGTCAGCAGATCCATGAGGAAGATATTCTCACGGGCCACCACATCGGATGTTTCGATATTAATATTGTACCTTCCGAGCTTATCCGTGATCGCCGCGATAATGCCCGGCTTGTCTTTGCCCACCAGGGTCACGAGCAGATTCTTCCTCTGCGTGCTGCGGGGGATCGGGTTGAAATTCTCCATGGAAAGCGAAACCCCGGTCTCTCCCGAGATCTTGTTCAATAGGGTTGCGAAATCTTCCACCGAGACGGTTGCCTTCTTGAGATCCACGACCAGGTAAATGGTGAAGAGCCCATGCAGGACATCCTGGCGCATATCGACGATATTGCCGCTGACCCGGGAAATCGGGGTTGTAATCCCGCCCACGAGTCCTATTGAATCGTTCCCGATACCATAGATAATGTATAGCATACTGTTCATGTTCTACTCCTCGCATAGGATATCCGGATTGTATAAAAAATCTGCCCCCCGAGGATAGTAAAAAATATTTTATAGTCCGGGAAAGAACGGCCGCGGGATTGTTCCGAGACCGGAAACCTGAAGGTGCCGTCAGTAAGGGGAACTCCTATCCGGAAAAAGAGGAGCTGTCTGTTGCCAGGGGATTTACCGCTTCTGTGGAAGTTGGTTCGGGGCAGCCCCTGACGGAAGCCACCCCGAACCTGAAAAAAGGGGTCAAGAGGTATTTCTGACTGACCTTATGCCTTTTCTTTAGCAACGTTTCTGGCGCAGATCCTGCCGAAGACCAGGCAGTCCGGGATAGCACAGCTGCCGAGCCTGCTGGCACCGTGCGGCCCGCCGACCACTTCGCCTGCGGCGTAGAGCCCCGGAATCGGCTCCTGGGTCTCCATGTCAATAACCTGGCCCTTCGTGTTGATCATGACGCCACCCATGGTATGGTGGGTCTTGGGCACCCCTTCCATGACATAGAACGGGGCCTTCTCGATGGGCTTGATGAACTTGTCGATGGGTTTGCCGAACTGCTTGTCCTGGCCGGCCTTCACATAGTCGTTGTATTCCTTGATCTGGGCCTTGAAGGGCTCGAGCGGGACACCAAAGTGTTTCGCCACGGCCTCGATAGTGTCGAACTTCAGCACGACCTTCCTCTCCAGGCACTTCTGCAGTGTCTGAGCGGCCAGAACCCCCTCATCACTGTCGGCAATGGTGAACGGATAAACAGGTTTCTTCGGGTCGCCGATCACCTTGAACATTGCATCGGCACGGGTTTTCCGGTCTGCCAGTTCGTTGACGAACCGTCTGCCGGTCGCCTTGTCGATCATGATCCCGAACCTGAATCCCGCAGCGATCTGGTAGGAAGACCCAACCCCGAAGCCCTTTTCATTGGGAGATGCCCAGGGACCTGACTGGATCCAGCTCAGGTGTATCGGAGCACCACCGAGCTTGAAAAGACCCTCGAGCACTTCACCTGTTGCACCGGGATGGTTCGTGCTGTCGAGCTGATCTGTCGGCTTGGCAAGGGATGGCTCCTGGATACCGCGGAGGAAGGGATCCTGACTGAAGCCGCCGGTCGCAACCACTATACCCTTCCTGGCACGGTAGAACTTCCTGCTCCCGGATTTGTTGTTTCTGTCACCGTCCGTTGACTTGTAGTCGAAGGCATAATTCTCGAGTACTGCAACGCCGAGCACCCTGCTGTTGGGCGTTGCCTCTGATGCATCCCTCACGAATCCGATGACCTTGGTCTTCTTCTGGAGTTTTCCTCCCAGTTTGCCCGTATAGTAATCGGTGAGGGGCTTCACGATACCGGAACCGGAAGAGTTCGTGGTGAGCAGGGTCCTGGGTACGGAATGTCCTCCCAGATGTTCAAGCTTCGGATTCCACTGCACGCCGCGCTCGGCTGTCCACTCCGGAAGGTCTGAACCTTCCATGGCGACCATCTTGATGAGCTCGACGTGATTGAGTCCCCGTCCAGCCTTGAGGAGGTCATTGACGTAGATTTCCACCGAGTCCTTGACCCCTTCCTTCTCCTGCAGCTTCGAATTCACCGAGGCGAGCAGACCGCCGTTGATGATGGAATTCCCACCGACCGCCGGCATCTTCTCCAGGATGATGGCATCCTCTCCGGCCTCCTTGGCGGTAATAGCCGCGGCAAGGCCCGCAAAACCGCTGCCGATGACGATGATGTCGTATTCCTTGTCCCATTTGGGCGGCACCGGGAACGTTCGGGCATTACCCTTACCCGGAATGAGGGCCATTGCCATACCGCCGGCAGCGACTGCGCCTGCCGCGGTTCCCTTTTTCAGAAATTCCCTTCTGGTCGTGGCTGTATCCAGAATCCCTGAATCTGCCGGTGATGTTGTCTTGTCTTTCTTCATAGATCTGTGCTCCCCCTTGTTCTTAGTTTTTTATCTCATGCCGGGATACTCTCCGGACCGTTCTGCCCTGTGGACCGGTTCTCTGCAATCTCCCAAAAAGAAAGCCCCCTGCACATGCCGAAAAGGGGCACTCCTGGTTGTGGTCTCCCCGGGATGCAGAACCGGGGACTACCCGATGCTTCTCGAGGTGTGATTCGTCGGCTGCCGGAACCCGAGGTCGTTTCAAAACACTGGCCGGCATGTGCAGGGGTGTGAAAACGGAGGTAACTGACATAGGCTGCAGGTGTATTATCCTGGGTAAAATCATGCGTATTCATGCTGTCTGTGATTCCAGGGATTCGCTCCATCTCGGGTATAAATATACCAGTTGGCAATACGAGATTGTAGGGGAGCTATCGGGGTTTTATCGGGTATCTTTATATACCCGATAATTCCAGTGCATTGATGGAGCGAGACTTCTCAGAGAAAGAGCTCCGGGACAGACGCGACCGGCTATTGTCAGCGGGAGGGGTCCTGTGCGGCATTCCGGCCGGCAATACGGCCGAAGACGAGGCAGTCGGTGATGGCATTGCTGCCGAGACGGCTTGCCCCGTGAATTCCCCCGGTGATTTCTCCTGCCGCATAAAATCCCTGGATAAGCCGGTGTGTCTCTATGTCGAGCACCTGGGCCCTTGCATTGATCTGGATGCCTCCCATGCAGTGGTGCACCTTGGAGATCAGCCTGATGGAATAGAAGGGGGGCTCCTCTATGGGCAGGAGGTCTTCGGGTATGGGTTTGCCGAATTCCTCGTCCACCCCTCTCTTCACCGAGGAATTATAGACCCTGATGGTCTCGAGGAGAGGAGCAAGGGGGACCTGGTTCACCTGTGAGAGTTCTTCTATCGAGCCGAATTGCTTGACGACTCCCCGCTTGAGGCACTTGCCCAGCGTCGAGGCATACCGAACGCCCTTTTGGTCCACAATGGCCAGCGATTCCCTGCCCGTGTTCAGCATGGCATCGACAAGAAGCTTGCGGTCGGAGAGTTCATTGACGAACCGCCTGCCGGTCTTCACATCGATGAGCACCCCATAGGGGAACCCTGCCAGCATCGAAAACATGGACCCGACACCGAATCCTTCCTCATCGCGGGATGCCCAGGGCCCGAGCTGGATCAGGGAGAGCTGTACCGGCGTCGCCCCTGCCCTGATGGCTGCCACGAGGCTCTCAGCTGTCGCCCCGGGGTGGTTGGTGCTCTCGATATTCTCGCTCAGTATGGGATTCTGGATCCTGCGGAATGCCTTGTCCTGGCTGAATCCTCCGGTGGCGAGTATCACGGCCTTGCGCGCCCGTATGCGCCGTGATTCACCGCTGCCGGCATGAGGGAACACATACCCTCGGCGGACCTCCACCCCCAGTACAGCGCCCTGCTCATCGGTGATGAACCGCTGCAGGAGGGTCTTGAGATCTATGGGTATGCCCTTCTCCCGGCATTTCACCAGCATGGGTCTCGTGATCCCCGACCCCGAGGTGTTCGTGGTGTTGTAGGTCCGGGGCACAGAATGACCTCCCAGGTGGCTCAAGGTCTGCTTAAACTGGACACCGAGTTCCTCGATGGTCCACAGGAGCGTTTCGGTGGATTTCTCGGCAACGATCCGTGCGAGCTCTGGATCGTTGTAATCGAGACCCGCCCTGAGCATGTCATCGAGCATCAGCTCCGGAGAGTCGAGGATCCCTTCTTCGGCCTGGAGCGGCGAACCTGCCGCTGCCACAAGCCCGCCGCTGATGGCAGAGTTTCCGCCCGGAACCTGCATCTTTTCGAGCACCACGACGGATGAGCAGGTCTTGCGGGCCTCCAGCGCTGCTGCAAGCCCTGCGAATCCCGATCCGATTATCACGATATCATATTCTTCGTCCCACATGTTGTTCTCCAGAAAACATATGCCGTTCTCTCCTGCCCCTGATGCACGACTGTTCTCGGCAAGGTGGCATCACAGGGGGGCCGTGAGAAAATTCGAGTCGTATCATATACACCCCTGTCTTCCATCTGTAAACAAACAGTCGATACCTGCTCTTCCGAGTTCTGGTCACGACCCCTGGAGCTACTCTTTTCGGCTGTCCCCCCCGGACATCCCTCGTTCCCTTCTGACCTCCTGTAGAGCGCCGTTCTCACACGCTCTGCTTGCCAGATATGCATGGAGATTGATATTCTTCCCGTTCAGGTTCAGCTTCTTGCGGATGTTCTTGCGATGTGTCTGGACCGTCTCAAACGAGAGATTCATGGCATCGCCGATTTCCTTGCTCGAAAACCCGCCCTGGATGAGACGGCACACCTCGATCTCGGTCCTGCTGAGCTTCAGCAGTCCTGCGTCCAGCTCGGTATCAAACCCCGATGTCAGGGCAATGAGCTGATCGCCGAGAAGATTCAGATAACTGCGGCGCACCGAGGGTTGTGCTTCCTTGCAGATTTTCTCGAGCATAGGCATAATGGCGGTTCCTATCTTCGATGAGATCCTGTTCTCAAAATCCCTGCGGTCTCCCTCGATGCTCCTGAGGACATTCTTCAGGGTCAAATTCATCTCCTCGGTCTGCTGCTTCTCCTGCCTGAGCCTGTTTTCCAGGGCCTTTTCCTCGGTGGTATCGAGCACGATGATGGTCCAGAAACGCTTCCCGGCATAATCGATCCTCGTCACGGTCGTTCTCGTAGGGAAGGTTCGTCCATCCACGTACAGACCGGTCATTTCCTCACTGAGTCTCTGGCCTTCAATCAACCTGCCGAAGAATTCAGAGAGCTTTTCCGCCCCTGCCTGGTCGGTAAGGGCCAGGAGATCTGTCCCGATAAGATTCTGCCGGGACAGCCCGTATATCTCGCAGGCCCGATGATTCGCCTTGACGACCTCCAGGTCTTGATCCACCAGGAGAATGCCTTCGCCCACCGACTGAAAGATGGCACTGCGCATCTTCTCCGAGTTGAACTGCTCATGGCCAGGATCCCCGGCCTGCATCTCGAATCTCAGACGATCATCGGCAATGCGGGTGATGTCATTGAGCAGGAGAATGGATCCCCCGGCATCTGATCCCTCAAGGTTCAGGGGCAGGAGGTGCACCTCAAACACATACCGGACAGTATCCCTGTTCAGGATGATCTCGCGCACTTCATCAGGCGGGAACACCTCGAGGATCTCCCCCATGGACGTCACGCCGATATCGAGGAGTTCGCCGCAGAACCGGCCAATGATCCTCCTGTCGGAGAAGAATCTGGTGGTTTGAGGGCTCGCCTCGGTAATCAGCCCTTGGGCATCTATCTTCATGATGAGACTGGCTATGCCCTTGTAGAAGATCTCGTTCCTGATCTGATCGAGCACGATGCCGGGATGCAGCTGTTCCTGCGGGGCTGGCGTATCTTCCCTGTTCGAACGCTCCCAATCCTGAATGAGTGCATACTCCAGCAGGTCAGTGGCCCTTCGCAGGGAGAGCAGGGCCGCAAGCATCTCTTGCCCGGGTACGGCACGGCCGACAAGGTACTCTTCAGCGACCCTCTCGAGGACCTTGAACGACTGGAGGAACCTGGGGAAGGGAACCCCCTGGGCCTGCCCAAGCCGTGCCTGTTCGACGATGAATGCCACGCTCGAAGGCTCATCCAGGATTATCCGGGGCATGTTCACCGGGTGCATGACTCCGTCACCATGGCCCACAAGTGCGAGGATACCGTCCATGACCCTTTGGAAGCAGGCACGGTCTCCTATTCCGTCTCCGACAATGCCCTGGTTCTCAACACCCTGTTTCCATGCCAGGAAAAGGTCATCGACTGCATCTGCGAGCATTCTTGCAAGGGAATCTCTCATGTTTCCCTTGCGCCGTATGAAAAGAACTCCGTATGGGTTCCGAGCAAAATTTCTGTCCTCTTCGTCAGGGACGTGGCCCCTGTCTGTCCATCCCGGTTCAACCCGCCAGGATCCTGCATGCTTCCCGGCTGCCGTTCTCGATCCAATCCGGCAACCCAGTGGTTCGGGGTCGCGGCGCTCACAGCGCGCGTGTTACAAGATCTCTTTTTTGAGCTGAAATGTCAACCGCCGCGAGCGGACAGGGGCCTCACCAGGCTCGATACCCGACAACAATGGCAAGAGAGAGCCTCGTGTCTGTTTTCTTCAGGGTATCCGGGACCGGCTTGTTATCGTATTTCACGACATAACCGGCCTTGAACGAGAGGGCATCGTTCAGGTAGTTGATCAGGGCTGTCTCCCCTATTATATTGTAGTCGGTACCCTGCTCGAAGTCATAGAGGACCTCGACAGACTGGGTGAACCTGCTGCGTTCGGTGATGGAATACCGATAGAGGCCATACGCACGCCCCTCCATGAATCTGTTTGAGTCACCCTCTATATAATCCTCGGTCGCATAGTTCATGCCGATTTCTGCCGAGAGATACTGAGCCGGCCCGTCCAGGAATCGATACCCCAGGGCCGGGCCCACGTAATACCTCGATTCAATGCCAACAAACTCGTCCCGTGACCATCCCGTGATCAGAGTGGCAAACAGCCGCTCGCCAAGGAGATAATCCGTGCGCAACTCGGTGTAGTAGCTCTCCTCATACGTGTCGGCACTGCTCTTGCCGTACAGCGCCCCGATCTTCCAGATTTCCACCAGGTTCTCACTGAATGCAAAGCTCATGGTGTTCCTGGCCGAGAGATTGGTGATACTCGTGTTTCCGCCGGTATCGACATAAGACAGCTCTGCCTCATCGCTGAACCTGTTCTCCCGGGCATAACTCGCCGGCACAAGGCCCAGCATGCAACTTATCAGAATTATGAACATCTTCCTGCAGGGCATCGAAAAAACCTCTTGTTCGAGCAAGACTGTGAATCCACTGGGGCTGGCTGTACTGGAGAAGAATAGATTCAGCACAGCAGTTTTCAAGTTCAGGAACGAAACAGGGTATTCCTTTGGAACAGACAGCATTCTGAAGCATGGGGCGAACATGTCCCTAGAGGGGAGCGGCCGGATGTCCCGGCCCCGGGTTATGGCCTTGCCACAGGACAGGGTGGAAATAGATTACCCACTATCTAGGTAATATAGTTCTTTTTATATTCTTTTTTATAGCATTGTTATTCCTAACTGATTGAAACTACTAAGGTATTGCTTGGCACAGACCTTGCTCTCTTAATCCCTGAATAATGCAGGTGATTAACATGATCGCTCTCAATACAGAGAGAATCCAAAGGGGGTGCCTGGTGATGGGACACAAGGTGAGTATCCAGGAAGACGGCCGATGTGATCACGCGGCAACGGTTATCCAGGATTTAATCCGACACGAGTGCCAGGGGTTCATCCTTCCCCCTTCGGAGGTAAAACGGTTGCTCGGTATCCCCGGCTATTACCAGACCTGGTACCTCCATAAAAAAATTGTCCAGCTCAGGAAAAAGCTCGCAAACAGCTTCATCTCCATGGCAGTGAGCCCGGAGCAGGGGATCTCGGTCACCCTCTACAAGGTACCCAAAGAGAATTACGTACGCTTCTCACCGAGGAATTAGCTGCCCCTCCGGCACAGGAACAAGGGCACTATCCCATACGGACCACATATTCCTTCAGGCACGGCCGGAACTCACTGCCCGGCCTTTGACTCGTGCACCTTCCACATGTCTTCATCGGTGAAACAGCGCTCGCTTTCGTCAGGGCTCATGGCGTCCTTTTCCATATGGCGGCGGTCATAGGGCTGGTTGAGGATCTCATCATAGTACTCGTGCTGGATCATGAGGTTCATGATCTGGCTCGTCCCGGTCCATATCAGCGCCAGGCGGACATCCCGCAGGGCCCGTTCCACCGGGTACACCTCGGTATACCCGATACCCCCCATGACCTGCATGGCATTGTTCACCACATTCCACGCCCCTTCCGTGGCAAACCTCTTTGCCTCGCTCACGATGCGCCGCATGTTCGGGTAGCCCTCATCCACTGCGCGGGCGGCCATGTAGGTGAGCCCCCGGGCGGCATCCAGCTGGGTGATGGAGTCAGCCACGAGAAAATTCACCGCCTGGAATTTCCGCACGAGCCTGCCGAAGGCAGACCGCCTGTTCGAATACCGCACCGCCAGGTCAAGGGCACCCCACACGCCCAGACACCCCGCCGCGGAGGTGAGCCGCTCGGGGATCATCATCTGGTGAAAGCACAAGGCACCGCCGTGGAGTTCGCCGATAAGGTTCTCCCTGGGCACCTTCACGTCCCGGAAGACGAGCCGGCCGGTGCCACCGCCCCTGCAGCCCAGGAGCCCGTAGTGGTATTCGGTCTCCACGCCGGGGCCCTTTTCAACGAGGAGCAGGCTGATCCGCTCGTACTTGTGGGCATCGGGCTCGAAATTTGTCCGACAGTAGACCAGGAAGAAATCGGCCCCGTCCGCACCCACCACAAACCGCTTCTGGCCGTTGAGGACGAAGTGGTCGCCGTCGAGCACGGCCCTGGTCGTGGCACCGAAGAAGTCGGACCCGCCGCGAGGCTCGGTGAGGGCCTCTGCAGCCACGAGCCTGCCCTCCAGGTAGGGTTTCAGGTACCGCTCCTTCTGCTGATCCGTGCCGAACGTGTTCAGGGCCTCCCCCACGATGGACGGCATGACGAAGGCGCACCCGAGTGCCATGCCGAGGCAGCCGATCTCCTGGGTTGCCGCAACCTCGGCAACCCAGCTCATCTCCCTGCCGCCGTACTTCCGGGGAAACCGTATGCCGCGGAGATTGTATTCTGCGAGCCGTTCCACAAACTCCCGCGGGTAGATGATCTCGTCACGGTCCATCTTGCGCAGGAACTCGCTGGAGACCTCCTCCCGCACAAACCTTCGCACGTCATCCCGCAGGGTCCTCTCCTCCGGGGTCAGCAAGAAATCATACATGAGACTCCCTCCTTTTTCGGGTTGTTGAAATACTGAATCGATAGCAACAGGGCACGTCTGCCCGGCATTCAAACTGTTTATTGTGACTATTATAATCCCATACCCACCTTGTGGACAGCGAAATAGCCAACCTCGCAGGCACAGGGTCAGACACCGGGTCTCCATACGGCGGCGAACCTGCCATCCCTGATTCGAAAAAATTAACAATCGGCCTTCGCAATCTATCTACATTCACCCCCCGGAGATTACCCAGTCCGTGTAATATATTTCGCATCATATTGTTTTATATATGTTTTTTATTTCTATCACAACATGGCACACCTGATGCTTTAACCACCCCCAGAATAGAACTGATCCGTCAGTTACAGATAACGAGGTGCAACGATGAAAGACATGACACGCAACACACACAACCCATTGGCAATCATGGTACTGGCTCTCCTGGTGATCTTCAGCTCATGCCCGCTCTTTGGCAATGATACGGCTGCCAAAAACGCAGTGGCCTCAGCGCCCGGACCGCGCACAACACAGCGAGGATGGCTTGCAGCCCCCACATACACCCAGGAATGGTCGCTCCAGGGAACACAGGGAGACCGCCTGGTGATCACGACTTCGCCGCTTTCAGACACGATCGTGCCCGAGATCTACCTCATGTCCGCCGGCGACAATACCCCCGTGGCATCCGCCACCGGCATCGAGGGGGACCACCTGGTCCTCGACCATGAGCTCGAAGCCACCGGCACCTATATTGTCGCGATCAGGGATCAGGGCCTGGATAACGAGGGGACGTACGAGATTTCACTGGAGAAGACAGCTGCGCAGGCATCTGCCCGGCAGGCCTCAGAAGCCGGTACAGCAGTGGACGCGGTCGATGAAGACGGTGCCGGCCTGTCCGGGTGGGAAATCGGAACCATGGTCGGCGTCGGCACGGTACTGACGGTCCTCACCGGTCCGTTTGCTCCCCTGGCAATGATGGTCGCCGCACGCATTGCGGTGTTGTTCCCGGGATAATCAAGACCCCCGTCAGGTCTGCCTTTCGAGAAATGAACCATCAATGAACTTCATCACCAGACTCGCGGCCTGCATCCTTCCGGGTGCAGGCCCTGTCCGGCCGGCTTCATCCAGTGCCCGCGGAAACTCTCACGATTTTTGAACAGGAACTGCCCGAGACCAGGGCCTTCAGTTTCCTCAATCGTCTACCCTGCTGGGTCCTTTACACAGGGACAACCGAACCTGGCGTCACTACCGGATCAGCGGCACGATGATGATGCCGTCCGCAGCTGTGGCCAGCGATACCTGAGAATGGGTCTTGATGGCCTTCAGAGACGGGTCCTTCACGTCCTTGAAGGCCGCAGGGTTGATATCGAGCGCCATGGGGTGGGACACGTCGATGGCATCGTGCATGATGATGACCGTGAAGATATCGTCCTTGTCCAGGAGGTCCGCAAGCGACGGCTCACCCAGGCACGTCCACTGGATCCCCTTGAGCACATGCATGGCCCCGGCTACCGCCATGGCCCTGGACGCCGGATGCGTCTGGAAATAATCCTCGATGTGCCGGGCCATCCAGGCATCACGAGACCCGGGTATACCCTGCGGTTTGTCTATGGCGATGATGGCCAGACCCAGTTCGCGCACCTTGAGCAGGACCTCATGGTAGGTACTCGAGGCAATGACCTCGCTGATGGAGATCTCATCGACCGGCGCACTGCCCTTGAGGAAGTGATCGATGGTCTCCTGCTGGTCCGACGGGATCTCCACGAAAACGGTATTGATGCCGCCTTTAGCGACGATATCCGGCAGGAACCTGATCATGAGGTGGTGTATGGTGGGATTCCTGTGTCGTGAACCGATCAGGACAAGTCTCTTCTGCAGCGCCTTTTCGGCCAGGTAACCGGCCGGGTCGACGCCTATTCGTTCCGCATAGGAGAGGTATTCCTCCCTGTCCTGTGCCGCACCGGAAACAGACAGCACACACAGCAGGAGGAACAAGGCGGTGCAGACTCTCAGAAGCCTCTTCATTGCACCAATATTCTGCTGAACACACCGGAAAGTCAAGGGCTGTTGCTCCTCGCGGGCATGGCAGGAAAATAGGACGCATATATTGACAACACACCCTTTTCCTCCACGGATCTCGAGGAATCGATAATTCTCAAAACAGGGTTCGATAATTTGCTAGATAATGCAGGCACGCCCGGGGGCACCAGAACCCATTAAAGATCCATCATATTGATTACAGGTCGTTAATTTAACGTTGCGACACTTGGCACACCTGATGCTTATACAAGGGCAACAAAAGAAAATAAAGGGAACTGGTTAATCAGTCCCAAAACAGGAGGCTCAAGATGAAAAAAGGATTAACAACCATGATCGGCACGATGTTCCTGATGCTCGCACTCGCCGGCGTATCATTTGCGGCACAGACCCACTGCGAGGGTACCCTCAACCTCAATGCTGCAACAACCGCCCAGCTCACCATGCTCCCGGGCATGAATCAGGATGTGGCTCAGAACATCATTGCATACCGCGACAGCAACGGCGCATTCTCCTCTCCCGAGGAACTGATCAAGGTCAAGGGCATGACCTACAAGCAGATCGATGCCATCCGCGGCTACCTCACCCTCGACGGCACCACGACCCTCCACCAGGTCAAGACCATGGAGTATGAAGACGTCATGAAAGGGGTTCATCTCTATTAAGCCCTTGCGCAAACATCTTCGAAACACGCACCACGAACTGCGCAGGCCGGTGGCATGATCCATGCCGCCGGCTCTTTTTTTATACACCTGTCGTAAGGACTGCCAGGATCCAGGCGTGATACATCGCTGCCCCGGCATCTCTTCGGTCCCACAGCTTTCTCTCTCACCGGTCACCCTCACGGATTCACCTGCCCCTTGATCCGGATGAATCGAGAATTCTCAAAACAGGGTTCGATAATTTGCTAGATAATGCCGGCACGCCCGGGGCACCAGAACCCATCAATGATCCAACATATTGATTACAGGTCGTTAATTTAACATTCACGCACTTGGCACACCTGATGCTTATACAAGGGCAACAAAAGAAAATAAAGGGAACTGGTTAATCAGTCCCAAAACAGGAGGCTCAAGATGAAAAAAGGATTAACAACCATGATCGGCACGATGTTCCTGATGCTCGCACTCACCGGCGTAT
>JAHDOV010000042.1 GCA_018434685.1 Deltaproteobacteria bacterium | reverse complement strand
GCTCTTCCGATCTGTGAATCCATATCCTCTCCAGAATCCTTCCCGGATGAACGAATACGGCCTCTCCACCTTGCCCTTTACCCATGCGGCATAGGCAGGCGCTACCCTGAGGTTGAACCCGTAATGTATGGCAAACCCTTCAAGCGTCGTATTGAACCTGGTCTTGCCCGCAAGCTTCCCGATGTAGACGTTGCGCAACCTGTCATAGAGGATCTCTCCGGGAACTCCTCCAAAGAAGGCAAATGCCCGGATATGGCAATCCAGAAAGGCCGGCAGATCACAGTGCTCGATGAACTCGGCATAGATCTTCCTCGAGTATCCCAGAATCATGCAGAACAGATAGTACTTCTCAATCGAGCCATCCTCATGCTCCACCTGAAACTCGCCGAAATCCACCTGCGCTTGAAATCCGGGCTCGCTCTCGAACCGCATATAGGCTATGCGCTGTGATTCCTCCTTGAGCTCATGAACCTTCAGTTTCACCAGGTCATAGCTGCAGGTATATCCAAGCGGTTTAAGGTGATCATAAATCCAGGTCGCCTTGTATTCGGAATCTTCTTCAAGCCAGACCTTGATGTTCCCCATATAAGGGTCAAGCTTGCTCTCCCTCACAACCACTCGCCGTTCACGCTCACAGATCTCGGGGTCTTCAAGATACTTGTGCACTGTCTTCCGGGACATCCCAAGCCGCTTGGCAATCTGCCTCTCGGATAATCCCTGCCTCTTGAGCGCCCCGATGTCCATCACATCTCCCAGTCTCTTCACCCAAGCCCCCTCATGGTCCCGTTTCTGCACTCCATCAAGTGCTCCTCGGAAACCATGTCGGGGCGGCTGACTACTTCCTGGGGGACAAATTCCCCCCGGCCCCTTTGAAAAACTTCTTTAATCCCCTTAAAAAGAAAAACCTAACATCCCTCTGGGTGGTATACTTTCACTTTCCCATTTTTGGTACCCTTTATCATTCCCAGAGACATTTGAAATTGTTAATTGAAATCAACCTGTAAAATATGTCGATGCAAATTGTCTATTCAACCGGGATTCTTTGCAGTTTAAAATAAAGGGTACCTCTAAAAATCCATCTGATAAAGCGCCCGTATAAATTGAAATAAGCTATTGAATATGTTATATAATTGTCAACTTTAAGGCGTTTTGGAGGGGGTCATGAAGCAGTTGGGATTGTTCGACTGGGAGAAGAGATATGACAGGATCGACAGGGGAGGAGATCCCCTGGTAAAGCTGAACAGGGCTGTTGACTGGGAGGTATTCCGGGAGCTGCTCATGAAGGTGAGGGAGAAGGAGCGCAAGAGCAATGCGGGAGCGAAGCCGTACGATGTGGTGCTGATGTTCAAGGCGCTCATTATCCAATCGCTGTACAATCTTTCTGACGATGAGCTGGAGTACCAGATATTGGACAGGCTGACGTTCATGCGGTTTTTGGGACTTGGTCCTGGGGATCGGGTACCGGATGCGAAGACGATCTGGCTGTTCAGAGAGCAGCTGAAGGAGACGGGGTTGGTGGCTGAGCTGTTTGCGATGTTTGATCGGCATCTTCAGGCGAGCGGGTTTGTGGCCCGCAAGGGTCAGATCGTGGATGCCAGCATTGTATCGGTACCGAAGCAGCGCAATACCCGGGAGGAGAACGCACTGATCAAGGAGGGCGGCAAGCCACAGGACTGGAATGAACCCAAGCGTCGGCAGAAGGATGCGGATGCCAGGTGGCTGAGGAAGAACGGCAAGAGCTATTATGGGTATAAGAACCATGTCAATGTGGATGTGAAGCACAAGCTGATACGGGATTATGCAGTGACAGACGCGAGCGTGCATGATTCTCAGGTGTTTGGTGAACTCCTGCACGAGGATAATCGGAGCAAGGATGTATATGCCGACTCTGCGTATCGATCTGAGGAAAGTCTGGAGATGCTGCGTGAGCAAGGATATCGTGAACACCTGCAGCGCAAGGGATGTCGGCACCGGAAGCTGACGAACTGGGAGAAGCGAGGGAACCATACCCGGTCGAAGATACGATCCCGCATTGAGCATGTGTTTGGAGTACAGGCCATGATTGCGGGAGATCTGTTGTTGCGAACGATAGGTATTGCTCGGGCATGGGTCAAGATCGGGCTGAGGAACTTGGCCTACAACATGTTCCGCTTCCAGTCGCTGGTAACTGTTGGGTGAGGTGCGTCCATGTGGTTGAAATCATGTCCCAGGGAGATCATAGGGCACAGAATAGTCCATAAATATCGGCTAAAAGAGCTCCTGAGGATTCATATTCCAAGGGCAGTGCGTGGAAAAATCAACTTCGAAATCATGACTCCTGAGAAAGTGCATTATTCTCTCTTAGGGTTGAATACCCCGCAGCTTGCTGCGAGAGGGAGAGAGTGGTAGAAGGAATGAGTGAGCATATATCTGCACAAGAGTCACAATGTATCGGTATTACTGTACCATATAGTATGTCCTGCGAAATATCGTAGGGTAATGTTTTTTGAAGAAGTAGACAATGCATTGAAGGAGATCTGTTTAGAGATTGGGAAGAGGTACGAGATACACTTTGTAGAGATAGGGACAGACAAGGATCATGTGCATTTTTTAGTACAGTCGATACCGACGTATAGCCCCACGAAGGTTGTCAGAGTAATCAAGAGCATAACTGCGAGGGAGATATTTCAAAGGGTGCCCGTGGTGAAGAAGATACTGTGGGGTGGTGAGTTTTGGACAGACGGATATTATATCAACACGGTTAGCCGGCATGGGAATGAGGATGTTGTCCGCCAATATGTAGAAGGGCAGGGCAAAAAGGAAGAATATAAAAAGCTTCATAGTGAGCAGTTGCGATTGTTCTAGGCACCAGATACCCCGTAGCTTGCTGCGGGGTAGTTCATTAGAGGTGGCCTAAATATGGTTGTAATGATATGTATATATTGATATGCAAGGAAGCGTGAATGTTCAATCAGAAACAGAAAAAAGTGGGATAGTACAATTCGCTTGTCCTGAATGTCTAAGCGATCTTGAGACAGACTCAAAATACCTTATCTGCAATAGCTGTAATAATAAATATAATATCAATGAGGGGGTTCCAATATTCTCGAAGAATAAAGCATACTATGGAGAAATTCCGAAGGATGAACTTGATGATATAATTTTTCAACTGAGAAATAGAACATATGAGAATTGTCTTGAGAATATATCTACAAATACTGCAGAGTTATTAGAGTATCTGCTTAGGGAGAATCGATGTAATGGATTGAATGTTCTAGATCTTAACTGGGAGGACTTGGTTCTTGATCTTGGCTCAGGATTCGGGGGGTTATCATTATATTTAGCAGAAAAATGTAAGCAGGTTCATGCAGTTGAATGGGTAGAAGAAAAAAGCCACTTTGTTAGGTCTATTGCTAAGCAGAGAGGAATTAACAACCTTAAGTGCATAAAAGCTGATTGCAGATGTCTGCCATATAAGTCTGAAACATTTACTAAGATAATTATGAATGGTTTTCTGGAATGGGTTCCTCTTGAATTCACTAATTTGAATCCTAAATCAGCCCAGAAGAAAGTATTGAGCAGGTGTTTTGATATGCTTAAACCTGGAGGAGAGCTTTTTGTTGGTATAGAGAACCGTTTTTGGATTAATTATTTTCTTGGTTATCCTGATCCTCATGAACGAAAGCTTCATTTTGTAACAATAATACCCAGATTTCTGGCAAATATGATGTCACATCTTTTGAGGAAAAAACCATACAGGACATATATCTATTCATGGCGGGGGTATGAAAGATTGATGAAGAGCGCAGGGTTTCGCTCGGTCAATATTTATGGAGCTCTTCCAAACTATGTTACTCCCATACAAATAGTTGAAGGATCAACAATAAATGAATTTTATCTGAGAGAGATGGAAAAGAGTAAGAATATATATTTTAAGATGATTAAGAAGATTTTAATAACATTAGGTCTTTCAAAAACATTTCTTCATAGTTTTATTATTGTTGCCAAGAAATAAATGACATCATATTATTATATACTTGGAAGAGGGGTCACCCATTAAAAGGCTCTGTCAATAAGATTATAGTTATCGCCGATTCTTGATAATTCACCAACAAAAGGGTTTGAAACATGGGTTAAAAACAAAATCTGGGATAACATAAAAAGCCCGGCAGATAAAAGTGCCGGGCTTTTTTCTATGGTAGCAACAGTAAGTGATTAACAGTTATCTTTTTTTGTTCTCTTCCTGAAGAACCCCATGCCGAGCAATCCGCTGCCTATGAGTAAGAGTGTGGTTGGCTCTGGAACAGGGGCAGGTGCCACATCACTTATGCCTACGACCATGTCGTTGTAATCCTGATCTCCTCCGCCATAAAGGTCTTCCATGGCCACCACCAGATCTGCACCAAGAAGTGAACCAATGGTGTTGCTAGTGGTGTCGAAGAGCATGAAGTGATCATATTCATCTTCGTTCAATGAAGCATGTGAATAATATGTATAACCATTGGCTTCTGGGGTTGTAAGGTAGAAACCGAAGGTCGTTCCGATGTTTGCTGAGGTCCCATTAAAGGTTGCAAACCCGGTTTCTACATTGAAGGAAACTGTTGCACTGGTCACAGCTGAAGCTGAACCATTGAAAACCTCGAGAGAATCACCCAATACAACAGAACCATCCTGGTTATAGGTGAATCCGTAAATACCGAAGGTATTCTCTGGAGCAAAACCGGCGCTTTCCAAGAAAAGAAAAAAGGTGGAATCATCTCCTGTGCCATCTGTATCAGTTAATGTGGCAGCAGGAGCAAAGGAGTCGGTGTAATTTTGAAGATTGGTGTCGCCACCCAGAATGTCATACAGATTAGCTGGCAGAGCATGAGCGATTCCAGACAGGAATAGAATCATAGTGGCAACAAATACAATGGTGAAGGACCTGGTTCTCATTTCATTTCTCCTTGGCTGTATTAAATGTATTGTATTTATTGAATTTGAAAGCAAACGATGTGCCAAGTAAAAAAAACCAATAAATACAATAAATAAAGTGAGGCGAAAGACGATTTAACTAGTAGAACGTTAAATGAATCGACAATAATATTAGTGATATTTGAGAAAGTGATATTTTGACCTTGTTACATGGTTTTCGGAAAGAGATAATGAATAAACAAATCAGATAGTTGAACGATATTATCAAAAGAACAGGAATTTTTTCTGTGTGTAAGAAAATTCGACATAGCATTTGTTTTGTGGTTGGTCTGAAGTCTCTGTCTGGGATTCAACCTCTCCCAATCCCAAAATAAGTGAAACCAAGTGATTTTATTTCGGAAGGATTCGGGATGTTTCGGCCATCGAATATCGCAGGATTTTTCATTAAATACTTTATCCTTGGCAGGTCAGGGCTCTTGAACATATTCCATTCTGTTATAATCGCGAGGCCATCAGCGCCATCAAGGACCTCATAGTTGTCATCTATGAACGAGATTTGGGATCGGGAAATCAGGCAGAAGGCAGGACTAATGATATTTCGAATAACGAATATAGAATTGCGAATTTTAAAACCTAAACTGATAAGAGCTTAAATAAATAAAAATAGGATGTCCACCGCAGAGGCACAGGGATCGCAGAGATCAAAGATTATAAACCTTTTCTCCAATCGGATTGGAGAAAAAATATCTTCCAAGTAATGTATCGCGACTATAACGTTGCATCTTGATGAATTGATATAACTCTTGACGTTTAACGCGAAACGATATACATCATCTAAATGATAAAAAGTTTTCGCTGCAAAAAAACTCAGGACCTTTTCGAAGGTCGTGTGCAGCGTCAATTTAAGGCTTTCTCGGTAATAGCCGAGCGAAAATTACAAATGCTTGACTCTGCAAAATCCATAGAGGATTTGAAAAGTCCGCCTGGGAATCGACTGGAAGTGCTTAAAGGAAACCGCCGAGGACAATGGAGCATAAGAATAAACGACCAGTGGCGGGTATGCTTCAGGTTTGAGGAAGGAGAGGTATTTGATGTGGAGATAGTAGATTACCATTAAGGAGAGAGATATGGATATTATGAATAAGATGCGGCCCATTCATCCAGGAGAAATACTGCGAGAGGAGTATCTGATCCCTCTTGGCATGAGTGCACATGCCTTGTCTCTTGAACTAAAAGTGCCGGCTCCTCGTATAAATGATATTGTGCGTGAGCGCCGTGCTGTTACCCCGGATACTGCATTACGTCTTGCCCGTTATTTCAGTACAACCCCCGAATTTTGGCTTAATCTGCAAACAACTTATGACTTAAAGATTGCCCAGCTAAAGCTAGGATCTTGCATAAATAAAGAAGTGCATTCCCGAAATATTGCATAAGGATATTTTTTCGAGACGAGGGTTCCAGATTTAAGGCAGGGCAAGACTTGGGGGGCATGATTCCAGGCAGTTAAACCGGCAGGTTCGTTCAAGAACCTAGGTAGAAGAAATTCTTTTCGAGCCGTGGGCTCTTGAATGAAGGCATCCGGCTTCGTTTTCAGCTTCCCTCTTCGTCTTTGACTACGCCGGAAAATTCTCCATGGACAGCAGAATTGGAAGCGGCGAAGGACCCGCTCGCAGAGTGAGGCATAGTGATGTGCCGAATCACAAGACGCCTGACAATGAGGGATAAAGCAAGAAATGAATATTCACCGCCGAGACGCCGAGATCGCAGAGATTATTGACATTTCATCCAATCGGGAGACGACGATTGGATGAAAAATATCATGCAAGCGAGACTTGCAAATGTCTGGATTTCCAACTTCAGGCATCCTTTACAACTCCCATCTTCAGGCTTTGTTTTCAGCTATGCCGGACACGGAAGGCAGGACGAGCCTGTAAGATCAGGACCCTTGGCTGAAGGCATAAGGAGGAAAAAATATTAGATACGAACCAGAAAAAGAATCTATTTCCCTTTGGTATTGTTATGTTTTCTTATCAGCCTCTTCCTATTCCGAAATAGTTGAATCCAAGCGATTTTATTTCTGAGGGGTTCAGGATGTTCCGACCATCGAATATGACCGGGATTTTCATTAAATCTTTTATCCTCGGTAGGTCAGGACTCTTGAACATATTCCATTCGGTTATAATCGCGAGGCCATCAGCGCCATCAAGGACTTCATAGTTGTCATCTACATAGGTGATTTTGTCACCGAGGATTTTACGAGCGTTGTCCATACCGATGGGGTCAAAGACCCGCACGTTTATACCGTTGGCAAGCAGCTTTTCTATTACATCAAGTGCAGGCGCTTCCCTGATATCGTCTGTTTTTGGTTTGAACGTGAGGCCCCAGATGGCTATGGTGATTTCTGATAAATCAGCGTTTTGCTCTTTATAATAGTTTATTATCTTCTCTGCAAAATAGGCCTTTTGCCTCTGGTTTGCTTTGTGGGTTGCCTGGCAGATCTCAAGAGAATGGCCCATGGTTTTTGCTGTCTGTATTAATGCCTGAACGTCTTTGGGGAAACAGGATCCGCCATATCCCGGGCCAGCCAGCAGGAAGCGAGGGCCGATCCTGGAATCTGTTCCCATTCCTTCACGCACCTGGGAGATGTCTGCACCCACTTTGTCACAGAGGATGGCGAGTTCGTTTATGAAAGTGACTTTTGTTGCAAGAAACGCATTTGATGCATATTTTGCGAGTTCTGCGCTCTTAATGTCCATGATGAGGATAGGGTTGTTGGTGGTTCTGATAAATGGATCGTAGAGCTCCTTGAATAGGGCTGCTGTGCGAACATTGTCGGTGCCGATAATGACCCGTTCAGGTCTCATAAAGTCCTGCAGGGCATTGCCCTCTTTGAGGAATTCAGGGTTTGAAACAACATCGAATTCTATATGTTCTCGGCCACGTTTTTTTAATTCTTCAGTAACAACACCTCTCACCTTATCTGCTGTGCCTACGGGGACAGTGGATTTGTCTATGATTACCTTGTAGTCCTCCATTACCTGTCCGATCTGCCTGGCGACCTGGAGCACATATTTCAGATCAGCTGTGCCATCTTTGTCCTGAGGGGTGCCTACGGCGATGAAACAGAGCTGGCAGTGGGAAACTGCTTCGTTGAAATCCGTGGTGAAGCGGAGGCGGTTGCCCTGGACATTTCTCTCGATGACCTCTTTGAGGCCCGGTTCATAGATCGGAACGCCGCCGTTATTCAATACATCGATCTTCTCTTTGTTTTCGTCGACGCAGATGACATCGTTGCCCATCTCTGCAAAGCATGCGCCTGTTACGAGACCGACATAGCCTGATCCGATCATGCAGATTTTCATGAAAACCCCCGCTTATAAAAATAATATCGAGTTATACTTATATGTATGGATTGGAGGAATCAAGTTCTTTTGTTGGTTATATATCGAGCGAGGGTTTCGAGATGCCACGTGGAAGGATAAGGGAAACTGAAAAGATATTCACCGCTGAGGCGCAGAGGTCCCAGAGTATATCAACCTTTTATCTAATCGGGAGACGGCGATTAGATGAAAAATATCTGTTGAGAATTACTTGGGGAAACCTGATTCTCTTCTCTGAGAGAATGTTTGGGGGAGAGATGTTAGGCATGAGGATGAGAGAAAAGTGAAACATATTCACCGCAGTGACGCAGAGATCGCAGAGGAAAAAGACTAATTATTTGTCGGGAGACGGCGACAAATAATAGAAGCTCCGTTGGAAACGGTCTTGAGTTCTCAAAGTTGTAGTTGTAGGTCAGGTTGGGAGCGTAGCGAGCTACCTGACAATAGATGTCAGGATAGAATGAGAAACGATTTTGGGTGGGCAGGTTAGCTCGAGAACCGAGGCAGAGCGAGCAAGGTGGCTCATGATCTGAGGCAGAAGGCAGGGCAGGACTTGGGGGTCAAGAACCTAGGCAGGGAAATCTGTGGGCTCAGGATCTCAGGCAGAAGTTTTCCTTTACAAGACTTGGATAACAGGATCCTATGCAGAACGGACAGGTAAGCTCTTGATCTAAGGCAGAAGGGGAAGAAAAGAGATTTGGGACCGAGAGACTAGGCAGGACAAGACTTGGGGCATAAAACCCTAGGCAGAACAAGCCTGTTGGCTCATGACCTCAGACAGTCAAACATAGAAGCTTACGACCCCAGGCAGAAGAAGACATAAAATAGATATAACCGCAGAGACGAAGGGGGCGCAGAGGGGAAGACTTGTTATTTGTCGGGAGAGGGCGACAAATAATAGGATCTTCCTTAGGAGTGGACTGCTGACTTCATAGGTATAAAGTTGATGGTAAATGTTGTTAGCTGTGCGACCTCATCGGGTAGAAGAACTAAGCAACTGGAAATATATGGGTCACCCAGCTAGTGAACACATTGTTTCATGAAGGGCGGATGTTTTCAGTTTTAAAAAGTCAGTCTCTCTAAGACCATAGGCCTTGTCTATTCCATTAACAAAAGGGCAGAGCATTGAAGCTCTGCCCTTAGATTGCTTCATCGATGATCTGGAATTGTATACTTAGCTGATCTTTCTTCTCCTTAACCCTGAAAGGCCTAATAGTCCCGATCCCAGAAGCAGCAGCGTTGCTGGCTCAGGAACTGGCGCAGCCGACGAATCAACTGTAAACTGGATATTGTTTGCCAGAAGAGGATTGTTCCAATCACTCTCACGTGTGATAAGGAATGTCGCATCATATGAACCTACGGGCATAAGAATGTCGCCCTCTTGAACAACTCCGGCAGTATGCCAGCTAAAATCTGCAAAGAATGGCAAGGTGAACGAGCCATTTGCCGCAGTAATGGTGGTAGGGGGGCTCGGGTTGTTTAAGGTCAGAACGGCTGCATTATCCGATATTGTAAAGTACCCGAACATCAAATATCCCACCAGATCGTGACCATCAGCAGCGAGAGCCAGTATTTCTTCATAACTCATGTAGTCACCTACATTTGACAGGTGTACATCGCCTGTTTGTGCGTACATGGTGTTATCCCAGGTTCTCCCAACCTGGCTTAGGTATTGTCCCCCCAACTGATCCCATGCCTGTTCGATCTTTAACTGGTAGGGCTGAGCTATAGCATCCAATCCGCTGACAACAACCTGACCGGAAAAACTTGAAGCAACTGCATCCCAGGAGAGTGTTCCTGCTGCATCACTATCATAGCCCTGGTTGATTAATTCCAGATCCAAAAGGGATGCTGAAGCACTACCTGCAATGAAAAGCAAGCCCAAGGCAACAGTAAGAGCAATAATTCTTTTCTTCATAATAAATTTACCTCCTCAATATTTATTTAAAAACAATGTAGAATAAACCAAGATGCGGACTAATAATTTAGCAATTATTATACCATATTCTGTTTATTGAGGATAGTTGATGAGTTTCGGCTAGTTATAGCTTCACCAAATTATCAAATATTCGAATAATAAATTATATCGTTAAATATTTCGACACCAAATTTATCTGTTAATAAATTATACACAATAATTCAATTGGTTGAATTGTTAAAAATATCGACAGCACATTCAATAGGTTTGGTGGTTTTGCATTTAGATTGAGAAATTACTCTGCGTTGCTGCTGCTTATTTTCCGAACCAGCCGATGAGGAATACTCCCAGTATCATGATGATGGCGCCGGTGAGGCGTTCGGTTATTTTATCCTCCCTGAACAGCCAGGCTCCGTAGAGTACGCCGAAGATGAGGCTCGTGCGTTTGATGGAGATCATGTAGGCGGCCTGGACCATGGAAATGGCCAGCATGTGGCTGAAGATCATGATTGCAACCGTGGCACCGATGATCATGCCGGGGATCGGCCTCAAGATCAGGTTTTCTGTTCGTGCTTTTGAGACGAAGGGGAGAAACGAGAGCATGAGCAGGGTCAGGAGGATGAAATAGGTCACCCCGAAGAAATAGGGGTTTGAATGGAGGATGGCGAGTTTGCCAATGGTGGAGGTGAGCGAGTAGATGAATGCGACCAGCAGCATGAGCCGGGAGCCGGGTTCTCTGAAGATAGCCTTGATGGGTTCAAATATGCCCTTTTTTATGTGTGAAAGGTTCAGACAGTAGGAGCCCACCACAATCAGGATGATTCCCGCGATTCCCGGGGATGTCATGGTCTCGCCCAGGATGAGCCATCCGGTCAGGATGATGAAGATGGGGGTGAAGGCGAGGAAGGGCAGGGTGAGCGAGAGTGGGGAGCGTTTGATGGCGCTCATGTAGCTGTAAAATGCCAGGACCTCGAGCGGCAGTCCGCAGGCCAGGCAGAGGAAGAAAATCCTGTCGAGATGAGGCCAGGGGATGAAGAACAGCGCCATGATCAGCCAGGGCAGGGTGTACAGCAGCCTGATCAGGCCCATCTCATAGGGGCTTTGTTTGCCGAAGTATTTCTTGGTCAGGGCATCGGCCGTGGCAAGGCTGAGCGCTGCAAGCAATGATAGGGGTAGCCAGAGCATGGTAAGTGTGTATTAGCAGTTCAAGACATCGGGTTCAAGACCTTAGGCATCCGGCTACGCTATCAGCTTCAGGCGTCGCTAGAGCTATGCCCGACAAGACGCCGGACAGGGAAGGCGGAAGTGATTTCGAATTGCGAATTGCGAATTGCGAATTAAAAAACTAAACTGATAACCCTTTGAAAAACTTCACCGCAGTGACGCAGAGATCGCAGAGGAAAAGATTTATTATTTGTCGGGAGACTGCGACAAATAATAGAAGCTCAGTTGGAAACGGTCTTGTGTTCTCAAAGTTGTAGGTCAGGTTGTGAGCGTAGCGAGCTACCTGACAATAGACGTCAGGATAGAACGAGAACCCAGGTTGGGTGGGCAGGTTAGTTGGAGAAGCCAGGCATCCGTCTTCGCACAAGCTACGCCGGACACGACGCCGGACAAGGAAGGCGGAAGTGATTTCGAATTTCGAATTGCGAATTAAAAAACTAAACTGATAACCCTTTGAAAAACTTTCACCGCAGTGACGCAGAGATCGCAGAGGAAAGAACTTATTATTTGTCGGGAGACGGCGACAAATAATAGAATCGCTATCAAAAAAACAAATAGATAGCCAGTGAGTGACGGAGTCGGGTTCCTGGCGTAAAGATGGATCCTCTCTCGGGCTATTCGTAATGTGTCCACATGCGGATGACTTTCACTGTTTTGATGTCATCAAGTATTTGGTAAACCAACCGGTGCTGGATGTTTATTCTTCTGGGGCATGCTCCGGACAGATCTCCCAGAAGCTTCTCATATGGCGGGGGAGTCTGATAGGGATCTTCTTTGAGGATTTCGAGAAGGCCCGCTGCCTGATGTTTTAAACCGGAATGTGCGATCTTTCTGGCGTCTTTCTTTGCCTGCGGGGTAAACACCAGTCGCCAGGTCACCAGTCGATATCCTCATCGCACTCCTCCGCAGGAGTCTCCAGTCCTTCCCGGATAGATTCGCGCATACCAGGTATTGATGTGAGATATAGGGTTTCCTGGATTGCTCTCCAGTCATCCTCGGAAATCAGGACTGCGGAACTCCTTTTACCCACGATCTGAATCGGTTCATGGGATTCTTTTACTTCATCGACAAGGCTATATAAGCGTTTTCTTGCTTCTGTTGCAGTGAGGGTTGTCATTGTATGAGCCTCCTAAGCGTACGGTATATCGTACGGCATGGGATGGGCAATGTCAACAGGATTAGCAAGAAGACGGGTAGGGCAGGTTAGCTCGAGAACTCAGGCAGGTAAACCTGTGGGCTCAGGATCTCAGGCAGAAGGCAGAGCAGGACTTGGGGTTCAGGACCCTAGGCAGAAGGGAAAGACGTAAAAGAACATATTCACCGCAGTGACGCAGAGAGCGCAGAGGAAAAGACTTATTGTTTGTCGGGAGACGGCGACAAACAATTGAAGCTCTATTAGACATAACCTCTTGATCCACATAGTTGTAGGGCAGGCAGCGAGGGAATCGAACTGACTACCGTTAGTGGGTACTATGATCATGCACTTAAAAGAAAATATTCACCGCAGTGACGCAGAGATCGCAGAGGAAAAGATCTTATTATTTGTCGGGAGACGGCGACAAATAATAGAAGCTCGGTTCTGATCTGTTCTCTGCAGCGATATGATGCCTTATAACTTGAAGGTCTTGTGTGGAGGAGCTTTATTTCTCGGAAGGACAAATGCATTGACACTTGCGTTGTATTTTATATAATGACTAGACTGTCTAGCCTGAAAGAGAGGTGATTAGCATGAAGGGAACGTGGAGTCTGCAGGATGCAAAAAATAAGTTCAGTCAGGTCGTAGATAAGGCTCATAAAGGCGGGCCGCAGATTGTTACGAGAAGAGGGGTTGAATCAGTGGTGATTATGTCAATCGAAGACTATAGAAAGCTGATAAAACCAACATCTGATCTGATCGAGTTTTTTAAACAATCCCCTCTGCATGGAGCAGACCTCGATGTGGAAAGAAGCAAAGATCCATCAAGAAAGGTGGATCTATGAAATATCTGATAGATACCTGTATCATTTCAGAGCTGATTAAGGCTAAACCCAGTAAGAAAGTGGTTGAATGGGTATCATCTGAGAGTGAGGAAAACTTCTATTTGAGTGTGCTAACGATTGGTGAAATCCAAAAGGGAATATCAAAGTTGGCTGACTCAAAAAGGAAAGAGAAGCTTCAGTCGTGGATAGCTATCGATTTAAAGGATCGTTTTGCTGGCAGGTTGTTGGATATTGATTTGGAAGTGGCGCAAAAATGGGGAGAAATACAAGGAAGTGCAGAAAGGCAGGGGCTGGTGATGCCTGCCATTGATGCACTCATTGCAGCTACTGCTATTTGTCATGGTTTGATAGTGGTCACAAGAAATATTCAAGATATGCAGCACAGCGGAGCAAGGCTCTATAATCCCTGGGAAGGGGAATGAGAATATTCAGGTGGGTCTGAGAAGCCAGGCAGAAGGCAGGGCGAGACTTGGGGAACATGATTCTAGGCAGGGCAAGACATCGAGTTCTAGATCCCAGGCAGAAGGCAGAACGGGCAGGTTATCTCGAGATCCTAGGCAGAAGGAAAAAACAGAAAAAGATATTCACCGCAGTGTCGCAGAGAACGCAGAGGTTTAAATCGAACAGCGGGATCGAGATCTAGGGCAGGCCAAGACATTGGGTTCAGGACCCTAGGCAGAAGGGAGATCAGGACTTTGGGAACATGATGTCAGGCAGAAGTGTGAATAGCAAGGAAGCTCAAGATTAGAAATAGACTCGACCATTCAAAAACATAGAAGATATTCACCCACAGAAAGAATCTTATTATTTGTCGGGAGACGGCGACAAATAATAGAAGCTCCGTTAAGAATATGAACACTGTCCTTGCCAGATTGTAGGTCGAGGTGGTGACGGAGTAGGCTTCCTGGCGAAATGCTTTGTCGCGCCTGAAGTCGCTCCTACAGTGTATCGTGACATTATTGAGGCATGTCGCTCTTGATGCCGTTGGGCCCTGCATCAAGAGTTGTGTGTCAAGCAGCTCTCCGCCGAGGCGGATTCGCAGCATGACCTACTTTGCGGTTGCCTTCCTAGGTGCGGTGGCTTCAGGTAAAGAGCGGGGGCTGGTGTTTTGGCCCTTATCTTTAAAATGCGTTCTGGCAGCCTGTAGAAACTGCACGCCGCGGCTCATCTCTTCAAAGACAGGGATGCCCATGTCCTCGAGCTGTTTTCTGAATTCGACGAGGCGGTCGCCATTTCCTGTCAGCCAGGCGGTCACGGGTTTTCCCAAAGTGTCTTTCAGGGTGCACAGTTCCTGCAGGTAGCCGATGTCCATCCGGTTTGCGAGCAGGTGAATGATGAGGGAGTCGACGTTCTCATCGTGCATGAGCGCACTGATGACGTGGGTGTACACCCTTTCATACCCGTTCTTCTCGATGGCCGGCCAGATATCCACGGGGTGGGATGGGGGCATCCATGCCGGGAAGACCTCCTGGAGAGAGGTATAGGTCTCGGCGCAAAGCTGCGCGATGGGGAGGTTGTGCTTGTAGAGGAGATCAGAGGTGATGATGCCGCCGGCACCTGAGAACGAGATGATGGCGGTTCCGCCGGTGGTGTTGAACGAGCGGGTCTTTGAGAACCCCCTGAGCACGTCTGCAAGCTCGTTTACGTCATACGCCTCGACAATGCCGCACTGTCTGAACGCATGGCTTGTGATGGTATAGTTGCCTGCCATGCTTGCCGTGTGGCTTGCCGCAGCCTGTGCACCTGCCGGGCTCTGCCCGCCCTTGAGGATCACAATAGGCTTATGTGTGGATCGGCACAGGTCCATGAAGCGTGGCGCATCGATAAGTGATTCCACGTAGAGCCCGATGACATCGGTTTCAGGATCGTTCAGCAGATATTCCAGTAGCTCTCCCTCGTGAACATCGCACTTGTTGCCGATAGAGCACATCTTGGCAATGCCCATGCCGCCACGGTCGAGGATCATCATGAGGAATCCGGCCGAGAGCATGCCGCTCTGCACGATCAGGGAAACATTACCCGGTCGCAGAATGTCCCACAGCCTTTTTTCGCCGAGGAACGAGAACACATTCCGGGTGTGGCCGTCGATTAGGCCCATGCAGTTCGGGCCCCAGAGCCTGATGTTGTGTTCTCTGGCGAGCCTGATCGATTCTTCCTGAAGGCGTCTCCCCTTTTCACCCACCTCGGCAAACCCGGCAGACTCGATGATGATGCCCTTCACCTTTTTTCTGGCGCATGCCCGGATGGTCTCCGGGAGAAACTGAGCGGGGATGAAGTAGACGGCGAGGTCGAAAGCTTCGGGGATGGAATCGACATCAGGGTAACAGGGGACATTCTGAATGGTATCGTACTTCGGATTGACCGGGAAGATCCTGCCGGTATAGCCTTCGAGGGCATTCTTCAGGATATTGTAGCCGACCCGCGAGGGTTCGTCGGATGCACCGATGATTGCAACGCCGTCTGGGTTGAAGAAGAAATCCATATGCTCTGTCGCCTCCTTGGTATGGTTCATGTTATTTCTGCATGAGAGAATCTGTGTCCGCAAAGGGGTGCATGAGGTCGTCCACCATGCGCGCCACCACCTTGTCGAGGTTGCCGCTCACCACCACCGGGATGATCCTGCTGTTGTAGAGCGATACGATGCCGTGCAGGGCGCTCCAGTGCTGCAGGGTTCGATAGGGCGCCTGCTTGGGCGGGAAACAGCCGGTGAGTGCTGCAACATCGGCAATGGACTGGATGGTGAGGTCGATCACCCTGCGGGCGATGTGCCTGCCCGCTTGTGCAGCAATGCCCTGTTCCGTGCCGACGTAGTCGATGAACTTCGGCACATTCCAGTTGAACATGATGTTGTAGTAGTTGGGGTTTGAGATGCCGAAGTCCACGTATGCCCTGTTCATCTGCGAGAGTCTCTCAATGGGATTGTCGCAGGTTTTGAAGATGGCATCGTAGCGTCTGGCGAGCTCATCAAAACCCTTGGCGAGGATCTTCAGGTAGAGCTCGTCCTTGTTGGTGAAGTAGTTATAGATCGTCTTTGCTGCGATCCCGAGCCTGGCGGCAAGCCTGCGCATGCTGAAGCAGTCGTAGCCTTCCTCGCAGATGATATCGAGGGCAATATCGCAGATCCTGTCTCTCTCCGCCTCAACCTGTTCCGGGGTACTCTTTTTCTTCGGCATATATTCTCTTTAAGTAACGATGTTACCCTAACACCGTTATTGAATTGTTGTCAAGCAGGCAGGGCGGGACTTGGGGAACATGATTCTAGGCAGGACGAGCAAGAATGCTCGAGATGTCAGGCAGAAGGCAGATCGGGCAGGTTAGCTCGAGATCCTAGGCAGAAGGGGGAAGGAACAAAAGAAGATATTCACCGCAGTGACGCAGAGGAAAAGACTTGTTATTTGTCGGGAGACGGCGACAAATAACAGAATCTTCCTGAGAAGCGGTCTGTCGATGTCACAGTTGCTGGACCGAACATGGTCACCGTTCCTACCCCTATCAGCGATGTTCAGCTGATAACACTGTAGGAGCGGCTTGATCCGCGACCGGGCTTAAGTTGTAGGGCAGGACTTGGTGAACATGACCCTAGGCAGGGCGGGCAGGCTTGCTCGAGAACCTAGGCAGAAGGCAGAACGAACCAGACAGTTCCAGACCTCAGGCAGAAGGGAAAAAACAGAAAAAGATATTCACCGCAGTGACGCAGAGGACGCAGAGGAAAAGACTTGTTATTTGTCGGGAGACGGCGACAAATAACAGAATCTTCCCTAGAAGCGGTCTGTCAATGTCATAGTTGCTGGACCGAACATGGTCGGGTTGAACCGGCTCATACAGCGATGTTCAGCTGATAACACTGTAGGAGCGGCTTGAGCCGCGACCGGACTTAAGTTGTAGGGCAGGACTTGGTGAACATGACCCTAGGCAGGGCGGGCAGGCTTGCTCGAGAACCTAGGCAGAAGGCAGATCGAGCCAGACAGTCCCAGACCTAAGGCATCCGTCTTCGCTTTGAGCTACGCCTGACAAGGAAGGGGAAGAAACAAAAGAAGAGTTCACCGCAGGGGCGCAGAGGAAAAGACTTGTTATTTGTCGGGAGACGGCTCCCTGGCAAACGTTATGTCACGTCTGAAGGCACTCCTACAGAGTGTCATGATATTATTGAGGCCTGTCGCTGAAGATGTGATTGGGCCTTGCACCGTGTGCTGTGTGTCAAGCAGCTCGCCTTGCTCGCAGCATGACCT
>JAHDOV010000057.1 GCA_018434685.1 Deltaproteobacteria bacterium | reverse complement strand
CTCAATCTATCTTGACCAACTGCCTTCTGCCTGGGATCGTGAGCCCGATTTCCTGCCCTGCCTAGGTTCTCGATCTATCCGGCTCGCTCTGCCTTCTGCCTAGGTTCCTGAGCCAACCAGCTCGCTCTGCCTTCTGCCTGGGATCTTGAACCCGATGTCTTGTACTGCCTAGGTTCTAGAGCTATCCAGCTCGCTCTGCCTTCTGCCTGGGATCTCGATCTTCCCTGTTTGCCTGCCTGAGGTCACGAGCACTCTTGACCAACTGCCTTCTGCCTTTCATCTCGAACCTTCGTCTCGAAAGAAATCCCTTCTGCCTGGCATCACGATCTCCTAATGGATTATCGATGAGATGAAGCAGCCTCCGCCGCCTCCACCTCCGCCCCCTCCGTCGCCTTCACCGGTGTCGCCGCCTGCCGGTGTATTAAAACTGGCATCCCCGCCATTCATTGTCCCCTCACTGTTGGTGGCGACAAGACGGTAATGGTAGGTCATTTCGGGCTGTAAGTTGTTCACTGTTGCGGTGACGTCCTGGGCATAGGAACCATTGCTGGAATAGAGTGTTGCCGTCGCAGTAGTTCCATAAGCGGTGGTAGTACCATATTCAAAGTGGGCGGTCGTGTCGGCTCCGTTAGGATTAATTGTTCCATTGAGAATCGCGTTCGATGAGGTGACAGATGTGGCTGCCTGTGTTGTTACAAGTGGACCTGAAACGGGATCGGGACTTGCCTGCCCCATGGTATTCTTATAGTAATCCAGACCGTCGACTACTGTGCTCTGGTCAATAGCAGTAACCGCATCAAGGTCAAGACCTATGGCGGGGTATCTGGCGGAGAAATCTGTCATGTACCCGTCATTATCAAAGATTATCTGAGAGAAGTATAAGCCTGCTCCTGCCCCTGCAGCCGTAAAGGTATATGGCGCTGTGGAAGTCCTTGTCATTGAGACATCAAAGACATCAATCGTTGAACTCTGCAGGGCCTGCTGTGGTACCCACCACCAGAGATATTCGCCGTATGCATTCCAGTTTTCGGGAGGATATGATGCATCGCCAAAGTTTATGTATCTCAGTGCCGGCTCATTGCCGAAAAAACAATAGCTTTCAAATGGCGGGGAGTAAGAACCTCCGCCTGTCCCGCCTGCCGAGGTTGATGTCCACATCTGCACGGTACCGCCATAACGGGTTTCGACCGATGACTGTATCGTAAGAAACTGTGTTGGCCAACCGGTTGTTTTGAGGACATTTGATTTGAATCCTGTATGGGGACCGTTATCCTCTGCAAAAGCGGTCTGGGTTGCAAAATCATAATTGATCTCGCTCAGTATGAAGAATATTGTGACATAGCCGCTTGACGTTTCATAAAGCACAAGAATACCGGTATCGGCATCGAAGTATGCGATCCCGGTACTGAAATCATCGATCATATACACGATCTTGACCAGATTCCGTTGGGGTTGGAGGTCGAACAGCGCTTTTATCGGAAGCAGGAGGTAAGGAATCGAGGGGAACTCATCAATCAGTGTGTCGTACGTGTAGGATCCGGGCATTATGGTGACGATCTCCTGGCCCTGCCAGAAATCTCCACCCTGGATGTTCTGCAATGTCTGCGGATGTATCCAGCAGGGTCCTTTGTCAGGAATAGAATACGTCTGTGTGTCTGGCGGATTCGGGAATTTCCAATGATCGACAGCAGAGTGGTGAGTGACCTGTGCGTTGTTCCCGTCTATGGCGTCGAACACATAGGCCTCTTCTGCATCAGAAGATCCGGTAGCGCCCAGATACCATACACGGACTCCCTTCTGCATCCAGCCGACGTCTACAGCCAGCAGGCTATCGGCCCACAGAAAATTCCAGCCAGAAACCAGAAGCAAGAAGACAAATAATCTCTTTCCCATAATACCCCCCTCTTACAGTATTGAACTAACACTTTATCTCAAGAACGTTTCTCGGGAAGAGCAGATGCGGCCCACATGAAGACGAGTTTGAATATATAAAATGTAACAATTGAGGAGCCTTATGTCAAGATGGGGCTACATTGGCGCTTACGAAAAGAAGGGGATTGGGCACGGCTGGGGTCAAAGGCACGGGGCACGGTTGCGACCACCCATTAAATCCCTTACCTCCCATGATATTCAGACCCAGAATTGTTACCTAACAGTCTAATAGCCTTCAGCCTTTTCCCCTCGATTCTGCGGAAAATAGAAACGCCCCCTTTTCAATCGACTTGATAACCCTCGCTTTTTGGTCCGACCCGCAATTTCAATTTAAAGATGACCCCCTCACCCTGGGGTTGACTATTCATTTTTGAGGAGCAAATTATTAAACTGCAGATACAAAAAGATGAGGTGTTTATGAAGCCGCAGTATAGAAACAAAACGTTGTTTATTGTCTCAATCGTTTTGTTCATGGCGCTGTTTCAGGTAAAAGCAATGGCAATTGAAGAAGCACCATATACGGTAGTAGAAGAGGATGGAAAATTCCAGCTCAGGCAGTATGCACCTCAGATCGTCGCAGAAACTATCTTAGAGGGTGATTTCGATGAGGCGGGCAATAAGGCCTTCAGAGTTCTTTTTGATTATATCTCCGGCAACAACACAATGAGAGAGAAGATATCCATGACTGCACCGGTATCCCAGGAATCGCTTTCAGAGAAGATACCCATGACCGCCCCGGTTAACCAGGAAAAGATTGAGGGAAAGTGGCACATCAGCTTTTTGATGCCGGCGCAGTACACCATGGACAATATACCCCAACCCAATGATGAGAGAGTTTTATTGAGAATGATACCAGCCCGTCTGGTTGCCGCCGTAACATACTCAGGAACATGGAGCAGATCGCGCTATGAAAAAAACAGAGTCTTTCTGGAAAATATGCTTGCAGAAAAAGCCCTGAAACCTGCGGGCGAATATATTTTCGCACGATACAATTCACCATTTATGCCCTGGTTTCTCAGGCGAAACGAAGTTCTTCTTCCAGTTGAGCGTATTCAAAAATAGGTTACTCAAACACCCATGGATTCCCGGGAAAACGGATGTCCCCTTTTCTGTAGAAAGAATGACTGATCTTACTCGAATAAATAATATTCTTAGAAGCATCTTTTCAGGGGCAAAAAGGGCCTTCTAAGTCTGAAAAAGGGGCTGTTTTTGATCAATCATATAGGTATTCCAAATGGTTATCTTGGTCCGAGCCCATTATTTCAGCAGCGTCTCGGCGGTGATATAGTATCAGTTCTTTAAGTGTCAGATTTGTTCTTTAACTTCTGCCTTCTGCCTAGGGTCACGATCAGTCTTGACCAACTGCCTTCTGCCTGGGATCATGAACCCGATGTCTTGTCCTGCCTGAGATCTCGCTCCCCATGCACAGAAAACAAGCTGTAGGTCATGCTGCGATCCGCCGCGGCGGAGAGCTGCTTGACATCCCGCCGACGGAGTCCGGCACTAACGCTCGAAAAGTCGCGGCTGAACCCGCTCCTACAGGGGCTTGTTTTGCCATTCACGCTTGTAGATGTTTGGTTTCTTTCCTTCTGCCAGAGATCTGGAACCCACAATCTCGTTCTGCCTTCTGCCTGGGATCTT
>JAHDOV010000036.1 GCA_018434685.1 Deltaproteobacteria bacterium | reverse complement strand
GGGGCTGGATCTGCTCGCGGGAACCGACCTATCCAGCCAGGCCAGCGGGCTGGACGAGGCCAAGGGCTTCTTTGAATCGCTCCAGGCCTACTCCTCGCCGGGTAAGCTGAAAAACTTCCGCTACAGCGCTCCCGAAGTGCTGGCCCACGAAAAGGCCTTGAAGGCCCTGGATGAGCTGGACGCCCTGCGCGAGTTCATCATGGACCACAGCCCGACGGCGTCCTGGCTCTCCACCGCCGAGGCGGTGCTGCCCGCCGAGCACGACTGGGTGGATCGTATGAAGACCACCCGGCAGGACGTGCTGGATGCCCTCAAGCAGGCCGACCTGACCGAGCTGGCCAGCCAGTCCCAGTCCATCGGGGCCAAGCTGCAAAAGCTGAAGAAGGATTACACCGTCGCCTACATCGGCCTGCACACCAAAGCCCGGCTGGGGGTGAACGACGACAAGCGCAAGGCAGGCCTGCTCAACGACCAGCGCCTGCAAACCCTGCTCAAACTGGCGGGTATCGATCTGATGCCCCGGCAGCAGCTCACCGATTACCAGAATCGCCTGGCCGGACTGAAAAGCTGCTTTGCCCTGACCGAGCAAAACCTCGACGCCTCGCCCATCTGCCCGCATTGCGGGTACCGGCCTTCGGTGGAAACCGGCGCGGCGGCAGGCTCGCAGATGATCGACCAGATGGACGCCCAGCTCGACGCTATGGTGGTCGCCTGGACCTCCACCATCCTCAGCAACCTGGAGGACCCGATTACCCAGACCAACATGGATCTGCTGAAGATCGATGACCGCGAGCCGCTGGAGGCCTTCATCAAATCGAAGGAACTGCCGGTACCGCTGGACAGCAACTTTGTGCATGCCTTGAAAGAGGTGCTCTCCGGCCTGGTCAAGGTCACCGTCAAGGCGCAGGAGCTGCAACAGGCCCTGCAGGTCACCAACGGCCCGGCCACCCCGGCGGAGATGAAGAAACGCTTTGAGGAGTACATCGATCAGCTCACCAAGGGCAAGGACCCGGCCAAGGTGCGGATCGTCATGGAATAAGAGTGACTAAGCGAGTGACCAACTCCGCCGAGCTTGGTCACCCACGAAGTGACCAAGCTGAGAAACAAGACGCCAGCAAGGATTATGAAGATGAAAGAAACCAGTTTGTTCGACTCGCTGCTTGAAGAGCCGCAGAAGCCCTCCGGCCCGGTGACTTGTCTCGGCATGACGTTCGAGAACGACGAGGCACGCCGCGCCCACTTTACCGAGGCGCTGCGTAAGAAGCTGCTGGACTCGGAGTTCCGCAAGATCGAAGGCTTTCCCATCGGCAGCGACGAGGACATTCTGAACCTGAGCGATCCGCCGTACTACACCGCCTGCCCGAACCCGTGGATCGCCGACTTCATCGCCGAATGGGAGGCGCAGAAGCCAGAACAGCCTGAAGGCTACTACTATCACCGTGAACCATTTGCGGCCGACGTGAGCGAGGGCAAGAACGACCCCATTTACAACGCGCATTCCTACCACACAAAGGTGCCGCACAAGGCCATTATGAGGTACATCCTCCACTACACGCAGCCGGGGGACATCGTGTTTGATGGCTTCTGCGGAACTGGAATGACAGGCGTGGCTGGTGCATTGTGTGGCGAGCTCGGAAGTGCGCGGACTCCGCCTGTAAAAGACGCTTCCGTTGGCGAGCGAAAGGTCATTATTTCGGACCTTTCACCAATTGCATCTTTCATCTCCAGTAGCCTTTTAAGGCCAGTTTTGAGCTCATCTTTTACGAAAGAAGTGAAGCGTATTTGCAGTGAGATCGAGAGGGATTACGGCCACCTTTACGCAACAAATCACAATGGATGGAAAGTTCGAGACCGGAAGGCGCATGAGCGCAAGGCATATTCCCGTAGAGGAGATCAAAAGGGACAAGTCGAGTTCACAATTTATTCTGATGCCATACGGTGCCCCGAATGTAGCCACGAAACGACTTATTACGAAGTGGCTGTGGACGAGGCAAATGATGCTTTGTATAGCGAGATCCGATGCCCAGAATGTGATTCAGTTGTACCTGAAGGAAAATGGGAGACCGTCTTCACAAACACATATGATCCGGTTCTTAGGGAGCCCATAAGAATTTCTAAAATTGTCCCCGTAATTATCAATTACACCGTTGGCAAAACGAGACATGAAAAATTGGTTGACAGTGATGATTTGGCTTCAATCCACGAGGCTGAAAAACTACTAGAAACGATTAGCCTGCCTTCCGTGAAAATGATGCCTGGAAAGGAGACACAACGAAATTCAGGCATAGGATTTACTCATATCCATCATTTTTTTACTACCCGTGAGCATCTTTTTGTGGCGCTGCTCATACAGAAAATAAGAGCTCTTAAAGATTCAAACATAAGATTGCTCCTTATGTTTGCTCTGACATCATCTCTTCCATATGCATCGCGCATGCGCCGGTTCCGCGCTGATAGAAAAGGTGGGGGTCCACTTTCAGGCACATTGTATGTCAGCTCATTAATAACACCGCCACATGTGTTAAGAACCTTTGAGCGTAATGCAAAGACTATCGGAGGGACCCTATCCAATCCCATTTCGAAATCACGTGGCCAGGTTGTCTCCACTCAAAGCGCTGATTGTTTGCGTAATATGCCAGACAACTCAATCGACTACATTTTCACAGACCCTCCATTTGGACATAACTTTGATTATTCTGAGCTGAATTTTTTCTGGGAAGCCTTTTTAGGCGTTTTTACAAATCAGACGCCAGAAGCGATTGTCAGCACATCGCAGAAGAAAGGTGTCGAAGACTATCGCCATCTGATGGAGGCGTGTTTTCGAGAATATTACAGAGTGTTGAAACCCGGGCATTGGATTACGGTGGAGTTCTCCAACACTAAAGCATCGGTGTGGAATGCTATCCAATCCGCTCTTGAGCGCTGTGGGTTCGTTGTTGCCAATGTTGCCAGCCTTGACAAAAAGCAACATTCATTCAAGGCAGTAATGACGCCGACTGCAGTAAAACAAGACCTCATTATTACGGCATATAAGCCCAATGGTGGTCTTGAAGAGAGATTTGAACGAGAAGCGGGAACTGAGGAAGGTGTTTGGGATTTTGTTCGTACCCACCTCAATTATCTCCCGGTGATTAAGCAGCATGGGGGTATGCTACAAATGATTCATGAAAGAGACCCCCGCATTCTATTTGACCAGATGGTGGCTTACTACGTCCGAAAAGGATACCCGGTACCCATCTCCAGCCAAGAGTTCCAAGTTGGCTTGTCACAGCGTTTCATTGACAGGGATGGCATGTATTTCCTTTCTGAGCAAGTCGCAGAATATGACCGCAAGAAGATGACGTCGCAGCAACTTGTCCAGGCATCGCTATTTGTTTCAGATGAAGCGTCTGCCATTCAATGGTTAAGACAGGTAATTAAAGAAAAGCCTCAGACGTTTCAAGATGTACACCCGTTATTTATTAAGGAGACTCAGCGAGCCTGGAACAAAAACGAATCGTCGTTAGAGCTTTCAACCTTGCTGGAGCAAAATTTCTTACGTTACGACGGCAAAGGCCCTGTGCCCGAGCAAATTCACGCCTATCTCTCCACCAACTGGAAAGAGCTGCGCAACCTGCCCAAGGACGATCCGACCCTGGTCGCCAAGGCCCGCGACCGCTGGTACGTGCCTGATCCCAACAAAGCGGGCGACCTGGAGAAACTGCGCGAGAAGGCGTTGCTCAAGGAGTTCGAGGAGTACAAAAAGGTCAAGAAGAAGCTCAAGGTCTTCCGCCTGGAGGCTGTTCGCGCCGGATTCAAGAAAGCCTGGCAGGAGCGCGACTACGCCGTCATCGTCGCCGTGGCCGACAAGATTCCCAACAACGTCCTGGAAGAAGATCCCAAACTGCTCATGTGGTACGACCAGGCAGTAACAAGAATGGGAGGCGAATAATGGCAAGAGCGGATTTACTCATTCGCCTTGTCCAATCCGGCATACGGGGTGACAAGGCCACATTTAGAAAGGTCGTCGAGGCGATTATCGCCGAAGAGCGAACCAAGCAGCACAAGGTACTGGCCGAGAAGCTCGAGGAGATGCTCAATGCCGCGCCGGTTGAGCGGCCCGTTACCAATGGCGGCGGCCCTATGCTGGATCAGCGGATGGGCAACCTGTTTCATGAGGTTATGCCCCAGCGAAAGCTGTCCGATCTCATTCTTCCAGATGAAGTGCAGCAGATTTGCCAGAGCCTGATTCAGGAACAGCACCGGACCGACCTGCTCCGGTCATACAACCTGGAGCCCCGTAACCGCGTGCTTCTCATCGGACCGCCGGGCAATGGCAAGACGACGTTGGCCGAAGCCATTGCAGAAGCATTGGTGGTCCCACTGCTTGTGGTTCGCTATGAAAGCGTCGTCGGGACATACCTGGGGGAGACTGCTGTCCGCCTGAAAAAACTGTTTGAGTATGCCTCCACTCGGAAATGCGTTCTCTTTTTCGACGAGTTTGAGACCCTCGGCAAGGAGCGGGGTGATCTACACGAGACAGGTGAAATCAAGCGCGTAGTGAGTTCGCTGCTCATGCAGATCGACAACCTGCCGAGCCACGTCATGGTCATCGGGGCAACCAATCATGCGGAACTGCTGGACCGTGCGGTATGGCGGCGCTTCCAGGTCCGCATGACGCTACCCGGCTCGACCCGGGCTCGCCTGACAGAGTGGTTCGAAAAATTCGAGCGCCGAATCAATATCCCTCTGGGATACGCGCCGGGCACTTTGGCCAAACGTCTCCAAGGATCGAATTTCGCTGAAGTCGAAGAGTTCGGCACGACCGTTTTCCGCCAGTATGTGCTCGAACAACCGAACGCCGACATGAAGGAAATCGTGTCCAAAACCCTCCAGCACTGGTCCGCCAGATCAGTCACAGTAGCTCAACAGGACGGACCGGAGGTGAAGGATGCCTGAACGCCCACTACTCCTTTTCCCGACGCCTGAGGTTACTTCCAAGTCGAATCTTGGCGGCGGAGGTGGTCGTCCGCATCTGCCGACACATTATCGGCAAGGGGAAAGGCTGGCTCCAAAATTTACTCAGCTACAAGAAGCTGTTCGCGCCCGAAACATCGAGATCCAGCAAGCTGTGACAGGCATAGACCCTGAGCAAGTTCTTGTGATGGAAACCATCGGCAGCGTCGAAGATTTCGCCAACGCTGTGAAGCGCATTGATGGCTTTGAGTGGATGGGAGAATTTGAGATCGACGAAATAGGTCCTGATCAGGACTTCTTCGATGAAAAACATCCGGAGAAGGAGCTGAGTGGCCGCTTATACATGGTTATGACCAATCAGAGAGCTCTGGATGAGATGCTCTCTATGTGGCGTCGATATACGGACCAGGAGGACCCAAAACAGAAATTCGACGGTGGGCTCACGAAGTTTCGTGATGTATTTCTGCGCTTGAAAGATATTCGCCGGTGGGACGTCAAAGACAGGCTTCTGGAGACAGGGGTGATTGACGCCTGGAAAGAAGATCTGGAGCATGACGGCGGCAGGCTTATACGGTTTGAAGTCGAACTTTGGTTTCGAAACAGCGAAGAGAAGAGAAGCCAAAGCTCAGCAATTGTCGCGAGTCTGATCCAGCAACTCGGCGGGCATGTCTTAGCTGAGTCACTGCATGAGGGCATTGCCTATCATGGCATATTGGCCGAGTTGCCAGCCAATGCCATCCAGGCCGTTGTCGATAATCCGAATACAGAACTGGTGAAATGTGACAGCGTCATGTTCTTTCGGCCTGTCGGACAGATGCTTGCCGGGGAGGGACTTCTCGAAGACGAAGCAGTCTATTCTGATCTTGAAGAACATTCACTGCCGGATGGAGAGCCGGTAATTGCTGTTTTTGATGGGCTTCCATTGGCAAATCATCGACTCTTGAATGGAAGGCTAATCGTCGATGACCCTGACAATGTAGAAAGCACCTATAACGCCAATGAGCGCGTGCATGGCACATCGATGGCGTCTCTGATCGTCCACGGTGACCTTAACGATGGGCTGCGGCCATTAGGACGACCAGTGTATGTTCGTCCGATTATGCAGCCGATTCCAAATGATTTTCGGGCACCTCGCCGTGAACATATTCCGGATGACGTCCTGCTTGTGGACCTCATTCACCGATCCGTGAAAAGGCTATTTGAAGGCGATGGTTCAGAAGGCCCGGTGGCCCCTTCTGTAAGGGTGATCAATTTATCGATTGGTGATCCATATAGACAGTTCCTGCAGTCCATGAGCCCTGTAGCAAGGCTACTGGATTGGCTCAGTCTCACCTATGGTGTGCTTTTTATTGTAAGTGCTGGGAATCAGTCAGACGCTATACAACTTGGGATTTCACGGACCGAATTCGAATCTTCAGATCCCCAGGAGCAAGAAACTGCTGTTGTTAAAGCGCTTTTTTCAGATGCCCGGAATCGCAAGCTTCTCTCACCAGCTGAGAGTATCAACGGGCTGACGGTTGGTTCAGTCCAATACGATTCGTCTCACTTCGGGGCGGTCAATAACAGATTCAACCCGTTTTTGCAGTTTTTGCCGAGCCCGGTTTCAGCGTTCGGCAGTGGTTATCGCAGAGCGATCAAGCCGGATATTGTCTTCCCGGGAGGCAGGGTCCTGTACCAGGAAGATCTCAGGTCTTCACGGCGAGATAACTACGTCATAAAGCCGGTCGAACCCTCGATCCGGAATACTCCGCCAGGCAACAAAGCCGCTATCCCTGCTCGGCAATCTGGAAGCCTTGAAGGTATTGCCTATTCTTGTGGAACCAGCAATGCCGCTGCTTTGATGAGTCGTGCCGCTGGTATTTGTTACGACTCACTTCAACAAATCTTTGAAGAACAAGCTGCGGAAGTTGATGCTCGTATTCACGAGGCCCCTTTACTGAAAGCCATGCTCGTTCATGGCTGTGCATGGGGAGATGTTGGCGCTCAAGTCGGGGACCTGCTGCGCACGCCAGAGAACAATCGACAGTTAAGCGGACTTGTGAGCAGGTGGATGGGCTATGGCGTTCCTCAAGTAGACCGCGTACTGGATTGTACTGAGCAGCGAGCCACCTTATTGGGCTTTGGGCAGCTTTCTGATGGCGAGGCCCATGTGTTCAGATTGCCGTTGCCGCCTTCTTTAGGCGCTCGGCCTGAATGGCGACGGCTGACCGTTACCATGGCATGGCTTTCGCCAATATCCGCAGGGACACAAAAGTATAGAACAGCAAGTCTATGGTTCGAGGTCGGCGGAGTTGTGCCTGCTAAAGATAGAAAAGAAAGCTGCAGCGGGACCGACGGCTGGCGTGCAGTAAGGCGGGGAACAGTACAACACGAAGTGTTTGAAGGCCAGAGAGCGGAGCCGTTCATCGACGGGGATGTCATCGAAATCAAGGTGAACTGCCGGGAAGACGCAGGGAAAATTCATAACCCTGTCGCGTATGGATTGGCCGTGTCGTTGGAGGTAGCCGAGGGCCTCGATATCGCTGTTTACAACGAAATCAGAACTCGCATTGCACCTGCGATTCAGATTCAGCAGGCAACAGATCAAGGTAGAGGGTAATTAGCGGATGGAGTCGCTTTGGCAATACAGCACCGTTCATAACAGCGCCTGCAAGATTATTGAAGAACAGACCTTGTGGGGGCAGACGGTGTGCCGTGTCTGGTTGCCGAACCAGGACGCGGTGGTGCGCGTTCCCCGCTCCGCCTTGCGGCCGCTGAGTGCCGACCTGCAGCCGGAGATCGAGGCCGGGCGCATTGCCTATGTGGCCGCCGCAGCCAAGGTGGCCGAGGTGCTCGAAGGCTCCACCAGCGCCACCGAGGGCCATGTGCTGCTGGCTCCTATGGAGTCCAATGTCATTCCGCTGCCGCACCAGATACACGCCTTGTCCCGGGCCATCTCCGGTGACCGCGTGCGCTACCTGCTGGCCGACGAGGTGGGTCTCGGCAAGACCATCGAGGCCGGGCTGGTCATGCGCGAGCTCAAACTGCGCGGACTGGTGCGTCGGACATTGGTCGTCTCGCCGAAGGGAATCGCTACCCAGTGGGTGGCGGAAATGCAGACCCACTTCAACGAGCAGTTCCAGCTCGTGCTGGGCGACGACATCGGCACATTGCAACGCCTGGCTCCAGGGGCGGATCACCGGAGCTCAGCCTGGTCGATGTTTGATCAGGTCATCGTCTCCCTGGATTCGGTCAAACCCATGGACAAGCGGCGCGGCTGGACCGCCGAGCGCGTCGCCGAATACAACCACAGCCGGTTCGAGGATCTGATTACCGCCGGTTGGGATCTGGTGATCGTGGACGAAGCGCATCGGCTGGGCGGCAGTACCGACCAGGTCGCCCGCTACAAGCTCGGCAAGGGGCTGGCGGAAGCCGCGCCCTATGTGCTGCTCCTTTCGGCTACACCCCACCAGGGGAAGACCGATGCCTTCCATCGGCTGATGAACCTGCTGGATGACGATGCCTTTCCGGATATGGACAGCGTCTCCCGCGACCGGGTGGCTCCGTATGTCATCCGTACCGAGAAGCGCAAGGCCATCGATGCCGACGGCAAGCCGCTCTTCAAACCCCGGCGGACGCAGATGGCCCCGGTGGCCTGGGAGAGCCGTCACCAACTGCAGCAGCTTCTCTACGAGGCGGTGACCGACTATGTGCGCGAGGGCTACAACCAGGCCCTGCGCGAGAAGAAGCGCCACATCGGCTTTCTGATGATCCTGATGCAGCGCCTGGTGGTTTCCAGCACCCGGGCGATCCGCACCACGCTGGAGCGTCGGCTTGCGGCACTCAAGGATGGTGAGCAACAAGCCAGCCTGCGCCTGGCGGAACTGGAAAACGGCGCGGAGGGATCGGAAAGCCCAGACGATGAAATAGCCGAGCTATATGACATGGACGGCCAGGAGCTGCTCGATGAGCTGCTGAAATCCCACGTGTCGGCTCTGCAGAGCGAAGGAAGCCATGTTGAGACCCTGCTCGAAGCGGCGGTCCGTTGTGAGCAGGCGGGTCCGGATGCCAAGGCCGAGGCTCTGATCGAGTGGATCTACAAGCTGCAAGCCGAGGAAAACGAACCGGATCTGAAGGTGCTGATCTTCACCGAGTTCGTGCCGACCCAGCAGATGCTGAAGGAGTTTCTGGAAGCCCGGGGAATCTCGGTGGTCACCCTGAACGGCTCCATGGCCATGGAGGAACGTGGGGCAGCCCAGGATGCCTTCCGCAAATCGCACCGCGTATTGGTCTCCACCGATGCGGGCGGTGAGGGTCTGAACCTGCAGTTCGCCCATGTCATCATCAACTACGACATCCCCTGGAACCCCATGCGGCTGGAGCAGCGTATCGGCCGCGTGGACCGTATCGGCCAGCCCAAGAAGGTGCGGGCAATCAACTTCGTGTTTGAGGACTCGGTCGAGTTCCGGGTCCGCGAAGTGCTGGAGCAGAAGCTCTCGGTGATCTTCGACGAGTTCGGCATCGACAAGACCGGCGACGTGCTCGACTCGGCGCAGGCCGGTGAGTTGTTCGAGGATGTGTTCGCCTCGGCCATCCTTAATCCTGACGGCATCGAAACCTCCGTCGATCACACGGTGGCCAGGATTCGGGATGAGATTCAGCAGGTGCGCGAGGCCTCCGCCATCTACGGCATATCCGAAGAGCCGGATGTGCAAACCGCTGAGCGTCTGCGCTCGCATCCGCTGCCCCACTGGGTGGAACGGATGACGGTGGGCTACCTCAATTCACACGGCGGCGCAGCCAGTCGCAAGCGCTCATGGTGGGATCTGAATTGGCCGGATGGCCAGGAACACCGCAAAGCCGTATTCAGCGCTCGGGATGCGGATCGTCTAACCGACGCAACCCTGCTCAATCTCGAAAACAGCCGTGTCCGTGGTCTTGCCCTGAACCTGCCCCAGGTCGCTGCAGGTCAGCCATTGCCGTGCGTAACCGTAAGTGGGCTGCCAGCCAGCATCTCCGGACTCTGGGGGCTCTTTGAGATCCGTCTTCAGGCCGGAATGCACCAGAAGACACAACTCCTGCGCATCCCCATGGTGCGGCGTGGCTATGTCAGCGTGTTTTTGAGCGAAGAAGGCAAACTGTTTCTGCCCACGGCCCGGCATATCTGGGATGCGCTGCAGACAGCGGAAGCCGAGGTGCAAGCCACCCTCGGGCAGGATGACTCTATCACCGCCCATGAGCGTTTGCAGATTGCTGCCGAACAGGCCGGACAGGAGCT
>JAHDOV010000025.1 GCA_018434685.1 Deltaproteobacteria bacterium | reverse complement strand
CGATCCTGGTCAGGAGAGGGATGTCGTCCCTCGTCTGTGCCCCCAGGATCATGATTCCTTCTCCAAGATCTTCTGCCAGAGACAGGACCGGCGGCAGGCCGGTGCCACCGGCAATGTACAGGGCGGTTTCATGTTCCGCCGGCGCACTGAATCCGCTGCCCAGGGGGCCGAGAACAGCTACGGTCTCCCCGGCGCGTTTTTGCGAGAGGAGCGCTGTCCCCTTGCCCTTGATCTTGTAGAGGAGTTCGAGGGTGTGATTCTGGTTCTTCAGGATCGCGAAGGGTCTGCGCAGAAAGGGTTCCTGTCCGCTGTATACCCTGACCATGACAAACTGGCCGGGCACAGACGGCGGCAGGTCACATTCGAGGCAGAGCAGGAAGGTATCCCGGGCCACCTCCTGGTTGGTGAGAACAGTACCTGAAACGTCTCTCATCTCATCTCCCCGTCTAGTCGCTTCACCATGACATCCGCATCCTCTCTCGTATCGGTATAGTACTGGCGCCAGGTACTCACATGGCAGAACCCCATGGATTCATAGAGGCACCGCGCCTGCTGGTTCGATTTCCTTACTTCCAGGAACACGTATGATTTATTGCATGCCCTCGCATGGGATAGTATCTCATTCATCAGCCTCTTGGCGATACCTTTTTTCCGGTAATCAGGATGTACGGCAAGATTGAGCAGATGGATCATTACCTTCATGTCGAGGGCGAAACAGTACCCGACAATGGCTCCTTCATAGCGGGCGATGAGGCACTTGCAGCGATCATCATACAGGGTAGTGATAAAGGTATTGATGCTCCAGGGAGAGGGAAACGATGCCTTCTCGATCTCCATGATCTTCGGAAGATCATTCTCTGTGGCTGGATGAAGGGTTAGAAGATCCATGTCATCATAATTACCGCTGCCATGCCGAGGGCGAAGAAGCCTGCCTGGGAGAACCTGGGCATATCCTTCGAGATCAGTGCTGCCAGGCCTATGATGATACTGGCAAAGGGCATGTACGAAAGCGCGGAGACCAGGAATCCCGGAAGGATATCCCTGGTCAGGAAGACTGCTCCACACAGCAGTGCAGTGCTGAGACCGATAGCCGAGAGGGCACAGACATAGCTTCTCAGGAGGGCCTTTCTCATGGCATGATGAATCCTGGGCTCCAGGTTCTCTGTCGTATCCGGGAGGAGTTCCTGGTTAGCCGTACGGATATGCATGTCGAGAGCCCTGCCCATGAGGGAAAAGGGGATACACAGGACAAGGGCAAGGCCCGCTGCAGACGTTTCGGGCATGGATGCCGCGGCAAAGGCGGCAACAGGGGTGGCAACCGCAGCACAGAACGAGTCGTCATTGGGTAGGTAGGCGCCCACCGGTGGTGCATTGAGCCAGAGGAGTTCAAGAGAGGCGCCCACGAGAAGGCCGATATGAAGATTCCCCATGAGGAGGCCGAGGATGGGAGCGAGTACGATCGGGCGGCTGATCATGAACTGGAACATGAACACCCGGTCAAGCCAGATGAGCGAGCCCACCAGGATACTGATGATGACGGAGAAGATCATAGGGTTACCATATCAATTATGGATTTCATGTCAATATTGCGTTCCCGCGGGACAGACTGGAGACTCACATAAATCCCTTTTTCCATGAGTGTGCCGAGCATCTTGAGGTCTTCCTTGTCGACCCATACGGAATACGAGATCTGTTTGGACGTGTCCGTCCCCTTGTTGTTGCCGATATTGAGATCGGTAAAGACCACACCAAGGGTGCTGAGCCGGTAGGCATCCTTGATGGATGAAACTATGACCAGGGTCCTCTTCCCATTGAGTTCCGGGTCATCGTACAATGCGACCATGCCATCGAGAGTCACGATCCTGAACTTGATCCGCTCGGGTATGGCCATGGACATGATGGTTATCTGGAAATCATCCTGTGCGAGAGCATCATTGGCAACAATCACGCTCTGCGCCTTCAGGAAGGGAATCCATGCCTCCAATATCTGACCGTGAATGAACCGGTCATCTATTCTCACCAAGAGGATGTTCATTTTTTTCCCAGATTTGTCGCAAGGATCTCGGATGCAATATTGATGTTGTTGGATCCGTGCTCCTTCAGGATCTGAGCCAGCTCCTTCATATCCTTGCCCTCTCTCTTCGTCAGCGCGGTTATCACCATGGGCAGATTGACGCCGGTAATCACCTCGACCTTGCCATCCTCCAGGAAGGAGAGCGAAATGTTCGAAGGGGTTCCGCCGAACATGTCGGTAAGGAGGATGACGCCAGATCCTTTATTCACTTCCTTGATGGAGGTCTTGAGCATCTTTCTGAGCTTGTCTACGTCGCTTCCCTGACAGAAGGAACATGCCCTGAAACCGTCTATATGCCCCACTATCATCTCTGCTGTCTCAGCAAGCGCTTGTGCAAGCCTTCCGTGTGCAACCACTATGATGCCAACCATATTGATGACCTCCTCAGGCAATATCTCTATGTATCAGTGTGCTGTTATACCCCGATTTTTCCACGACGTGCATGATTTCCTCGGCAACAGCCACGGACCGATGTTTGCCGCCGGTACAGCCGATGGCGATATTCAGGTAGGACCGGCCTTCCTTCTTGTACAGGGGGAGTATGTATTCGATGAGGTCCTTGAACTTTTTTATGAAGTCGACGTAGCTGACATGCTCGTTGAGAAACTCCTTCACCTCGATATCCGAGCCGGTCTTTTCCTTGAGCTCTTCCACGAAGTACGGATTCGGCAGGAACCTCACATCCATGACAATATCCGCATCAATGGGGATTCCCTTCTTGAAACCGAACGATCGTATCTCGATGTATATGTCTCTGGCCTTGTCCTTACGGGCGATGATGTCTTTGATCTTGGCCTGCAGTTCATGCACATTCATCTTCGAGGTGTTGATGATATAGTCTGCCATTTCCTTGATGGGGGACATCATTTCGATCTCTGCATCCACTGCATCGAGGAGATTCGGGTACAGGTCGGAAAGCGGGTGCCGTCTCCTGGTTTCCTTGTAGCGGTTCAGGAGATCTTCCTTCTGTGCCTCGAGAAAGATGAGGTTTACATCCTCGGATATGTTCCTCAGCAGGGAAAGCATCCACGGGGCCTTCTTGGTAAAGGATACGGCCCCTGCCCTCACATCCATGCCGAGACACACCTTGGGAATATCAAAGGATGCGGCGTCGTTTATCTCGATGAATTTCATGACGAGATCAATGGGAATGTTGTCCATGCAGAAAAACCCCTCGTCCTCAATCGCCTTGAGTGCCGTGGATTTTCCCGAGCCCGAAAGGCCGGTTACAACGACTATAAGAGGGTGATTCATGTATTCTCCTACATGTTGACCCGGACTCACCAACGTGCCGGCTCTCGCTGTCTTACCCGGTTATAGACCAGCAGTTCAAGTAAATCCAGGCATATTAATCCCTGATGATCTGTCATTTTCAATCAACAGTATCATTCTGTGCCTTTGACAACGAAGGATATAACTCATTTCTATGTCTGTCAATGTGCTTGTTTTATAGCCTCTTATCCCCTTAACTTTCGTGAAGAGTATATGCCTAAAGAATTATCCGGTTTGCTCCGACAGGTCTCAATAAGGCACTAGAGAGGAACAGAATACGCACTTGTCTGAGAAAGGTTAAGCCATAAACGACAACAACACCATTGAGAACCTTGCCGCTGCCATGAGCTCGCTACGGGGAGATCGGGAAAGACTGACCGGGAGCAGGTCCTCTCTCGAGGACATCCAGGATATCATAGACCGGGCATTCATACACCTGTCAACAGTCCTGCCCGACGTCAACCAGGGTGTGTTCAGGCCCTTCGCGAAGGCACTGGAAGGCATGGGAGCCTTCATGTCACTAGCGTCAACCCCTGGGATCGATTCCGTTGTGATCTCCCTGAAGAGGCTCCTGGAAGCAGTCACTCAGGAGGTGCTCCAGGACATGAGCCTGAATGCAAGGATGTACGAGACACTGCAATGTCTCGCTCCGCACCTCGAGACATTGAGCAGCCTGGAAGGAATGTCCCCGAACAGCCATACCCCCGGTCTGATCGTGGAACTGGGCCGGCGATCACAAGAGATGCTCTCACAGAGAACCGAACTCATGATTGCCCTTGACCGGCAGCAGGCTCAGGGCAAGAGGCTGCTTGCCGATATCGAGACCCGTCTCTGCGGCACCATCGAATCGTTTGAGGACGCATCAGGTGCGGTGAGGGCTGTGGTGAAGGACCTCAGAGAGTGCTCTGATTCCACAAAAGGATACATCGACAACATCATGACAGAGCTCCAGGCTCACGATATCATCAACCAGGATTTCGACACCATAACCTGCGGACTCTCCCGGATGCTCTCTCTGGTCGATCATGCTGAGGATCCCGATGAGATCAGGGAAGCCATCTCATTCCAGGAATACGCATCCCTGCTGTCCGGCAGCCTGATAACCCAGCTGATCCTGACTGTCCGCGAACAGGTGCATCGCCTGGAACACGAAATCGATCGTATGGAGGAGGCGGTCTCGCAGGGGGAAGCGTGCAGAGAAGCCCTGGCACAAATCGTAGTGCTGGATGATCCGGGGAAATCAACGACTGATCCGCTCCTGAGAGAGATGTCCTCTGCGCTGGAATCTTTTGAGTCAAGGCTCGAGGAGTTCACCTCCATGCGAGGGGCTGTAACGACTGCCCTGACACGCCTCACGCATTCGGGCGGGGCCCTGGAAGAGTGGCTGCGACTGCAGCACGAGACAGGGGCGTCCCTGCCCTCTCCCCTCAGCCGGACCATCCTCCGGGCGAGTGCGGCCATGAGGACACTTCATTGCGCGCCGGCAGGTGAGGATCCCTTCCTCGAGCCCGGGCCAGTCACCGTGACATTCAAAGATGAACTGGGAATCCTCAGCGAGAATCTTACCTTCATGAAGATCCTGTTCCATGAAACCATAGAGGAAATCGACCGGTATTCAGGCAGGTGCAGGGATTTTATCCTGCTGATCAGGAATGATACGGCAAACCTTTTCGATTCGCTTGAGGCAAGCCGGCATATTGCTGATGAAGTGCTCGGGTTCTCTTCTGCAGTGAGATCCGTACGCGAAGCAGTCCCCCTGGGTCGGTCCATCGACCGGAACATGGTCAAGACCAGGGACCTGCAGGAGCTGCTCGTTCGGTTGGAACACCCGCACAGCAGTCTTCTCTGGACGGAGAAGACCGGGAACCCATGCGGAAACATGACCTTCTTCTAGCCTCCGGCAGGACATTGCCGTCCTGGCTCAGTGCCTTTCCCTGGGTGATCTCAGAAGTGAAACCGGAGCGAAACCACCTGCCGCATCGGTCTTCCCACGATCGACGGCTCGATCGTGGCCATGGTCATACCCACGATGTTACGCGGGAAAATCGCCCGGTATAATATGCATCGATATAAAGATCTGAATGTGATGTTCCGATCATTAGCATGAAGAACAAGAGCCATATACATACAGCTACGAAGACAAGGAGGAGGCATATGGACTTTACCACGAGGAAAACCGCCGATACCCTCAT
>JAHDOV010000008.1 GCA_018434685.1 Deltaproteobacteria bacterium | reverse complement strand
TATCAATCAAGGATGTAGCTTTCCGGACGAGCTTCGGACTTGGTCCGGAGAAAACAGAGAATCAGGGGCCAAACAGAGAAAAAAAGGCGGGAGGATGGGGAGAATCGATGGTGCGAAGAGGTGCTTTGGAAAGATGTGAAACGGGCGCAAACCCTTTATAAACAAGGAGAAAAAGAAAACCCGTCACCCCGGAGAATGACCCCAGAGAGACGGGTTTGTCTTTTTTAAATGGTGGAGGCGGGGGGAATCGAACCCCCGTCCGAAGGCCTTTGGCCCAAGGCTGCTACATGCTTATTCCGTGTATTTAGGTCTCGGACCTGTTCTGCCCGCGGACAGGCTTTACAAGTCCCAGCCCCTCTTGAGTTCCCCTGCAGCCCAGAGGCCTGACTGAAGGGTCTTCCTACCCTCATTTGACGTCGTTACATAAACCGGTAGGCGGGTATATGCAAGACGTAGCCGGTTATTAGGCGGCTAATGCGTAATTATAATCGTCGGCACTTATAGTGTCTCTGCCTGTTTAACGAGGTAGCAGACCTCGGCATGCTCCTTGAACCTCAACTACCCCCGTCGAACCCATTACGCCCCCGACGAGTTATAGCTATTTTATAGTATCTCTTCTCTCCGAAGTCAATTGATTAACAGCAGGCATCTTCGATCAGCCCGCAGAGGATATGGCCTACGAGGATGTGCATCTCCTGGACGCGCGGGGTGAAGCGCGAGGGAACTGCTATGGTGCAGTCGGCCATGTCGTGCATCGCTCCGCCCTTGTCGCCGGTCAGCGCAATGGTGAGGATGCCCTGCTCATGGGCAGCGGCAAACGCCCTGATGATATTCTGGGAGTTTCCGCTGGTGGAGATGCCGAAGAAGACATCACCGGTTCTTCCCAGTGCCTGGATCTGCTTTGAGAAGATCTCGTCAAAGGAGGCGTCGTTGCCGATGGCCGTGATGACCGATGTGTCGGTGGTGAGGGCAAGGCCAGGCAGGGGCCTGCGATCCTTGAGAAACCTGTTGGCGAGTTCTGCGGCCAGGTGCTGGGCATCGGCAGCCGAGCCCCCGTTGCCGGCAAACATAATCTTGTTTCCCTGTGCTATACACTGCGTCATCATCCGTGCGGCAGCCTCGATCTGGGCCGTGATGCCGTACATACCCTCGTGAAGGCGGATGCTCTGCTCGATGGCGCCCCTGATATGCTCTTGCATGGTCTCCCCCGTCCATAGGAATGAACTGTAATGCTTTTCCATATAGGAAAGATTTCCAGTCAATACAAGGACCAAGTGTTCGTTCCTTGTCGAATTCCTCACGCGGGCTGGTTGTGTGCTCCACACCGGAGGGGTGTTATACCTTGAAGTGGCCGTCCTTCTGCGAATAGTCCAGGATGAATTCTCTTCTGCACGCCTGAAAGATGTTCAGGAAGTCCTTGTTATACTCATCCACCGATGAATAGCTCCTGAAATCATCAGGTGGGATTTCCTGATCGGTCATAAAGTCGTGATGATTGCTGAGTAGCTCCGTCAAATCTGTTGGGTTCATTCCTTTTTTGCTCATACTCTCTCTGCCAAAGATCTTTTCCACCACGGTAGAAATCAGATGTTTGAAATATTTAATCATTACTGGGCCCCGTGTATCGATACTCACCTTATCGGCCTTGATAATATGAAAACTTAATCGAATATACCTGCCCATAATCAGTAAAGATGCCGGGCCCATGTGCCGATAGTTCAATAGATATGAAGGGCACGATTAAAGATCTTCTCAAGGTTTCAGGCGTCCATGGGTATGCTATCGTGCGAGAGAAGAATGTTCAGATCAAACTTCCCTCGAAACATAAGTTTTCAGGCGCTAAGAACAACATCAAGATGCTCTACGACAGTCTTGTATCCGCCAGGAACAGACCGGGCAATGTTGTTGAGATATTCCTGGAAGACATGGTATTAACGATATTCATAAGCGGGTTGACCATGATGATGGTCATGTCGAGCACACGGGTCAACCTTGCCCTGCTGCGGATGACCGGCAAACTCGTTTTAGCGAATATTGCGAAGGAGACAAGATAGATGAATCAGGATATCAGTGGGGGGTTGGAAAACACTCGCTGTCCGGAAATAATCAAGATTCTCTCCCTGGGCAAACGCTCGGGGAGGCTGCTCCTGAATAATGGTTCCGAGACCGGCAATATCTTTTTCAGAGACGGCCAGATCATCCACGCACAGTGCGGGCAGCTCCAGGGCACCAAGGCGGTGTACGAACTGACCGTATGGTCCTCGGGAGACTACCGGTTTTTCGTGGACGAAACCCCCGACGTTATCAGCGTGGATATCTCCATGGAAGATATCCTGGCGGAATCCGCCAACCGCATCCGCCAGATGGACCGGATCACTACGCTCATCCCGTCGAGCTCGGTCATCTATTCCCTGGACCCCGACATCAGGGAAAAGGAAATCAACCTCAAATCCATCCAGTGGAAGGTGCTGGCCAATATCAACGGAAAACGCTCCATTGCCGCAATCGCCCAGAACATCGGCCTGGGGGTCTCCGATGCCATGAAGGTCTTCTACACCCTCTTGAAGCTCGGGCTCCTGCGGGATGCTGAATTTTCGGTGGAAACAGAGATCACACCCCTGGGAATCGAACTGCCGGAGACAGCGTTTATCGATGCCCTGAAAGAGGACCTCACCAGGGCCATAGGACCTGTCGCTCCGTTCATCATCGTCGAGACCGCACAGGAATTGAATGTCGATCTCCTCTCCGAGGATGTCGGACAGCGTTCGGCGCTGATCGAGACGCTCTCCAGCAAGATACCCGACGAGGGGATGTCGCTGAAGTTCCTGGATACCATGACAGAATGGCTGCACGGAGAGGAGTGATCAGGACATGAAACTCAAGATATTTACCGTCGTATTCACCGCACTCATCATGGTGGTCATTGGTTCGGCTTTTCTGCTGTATACCCAGCTCCAGACCCTGCACGGCATCAACCTGCAGGCACTGGAGAACAAGCTCTACACAGAAAACACGACCATCCTGTCCTGGTCGCTCAGGAGCATCGATGTCGATGCACTCGACAAGGCCCCCCTTCCCGCTTCATGGGCCGAGATCATGGTGGTGGACAACGAGTCACTGGTTATCGGCTCGTCCACCAGCAAAGCCCACACCGGGCTCATGATGTACAAGGTGCCGGAACTTCTGGACCAGGCGTCCGGGATAATCGATGCAATAAAGAACAAGAAGCCCGCGACTGTGCAGACCGAGACCTACATGGTCGCTGTCATGCCGCTCGACGGCAAGAGATCCCTGCTGGGATTCAAGCCGCGATCATGGGAAAAGGGCCTCATCGGCGAGCAGAACTCACAGCTGAGCACCAAGATCGCCTCCACGACAACCCTGCTGCTCATTTACCTCGCTGCAGGACTGGCACTCTCTTTCGTCATTGCCCTTGTTGTCTCTTCCATTGTCACCAAACCAACGAAGATGATTATTTCAGCCTTCGAACAGCTGAGTCTCGGAAACTTCGACGCTGAAATCCCGAGAGCCAGAGGGAAGGCCTATAACAGGATTGCCGACTCATTTTTCCGGCTCAGGACCTCGCTGGTCATGGCACTGGAAAGACTCGGGGGAAAATAGGATGCCCAAGCACGTTTTACTGGTCGATGACGAAGAAACCCTCACCTGGTCCCTGGCAAAATCGCTCACCCAGGACCGGGAGGTCTATGAGCTGACCACTGCCAACGACGGAGAGACCGCGCTGTCTCTTGTGCGGAAAGACAGCTTCGACCTCGTCGTGCTCGATATCCGCCTGCCCGGAATCAGCGGCCTGGACGTCCTCATGAAGATCAAGGAAGAAAAACCCGCCACCAAGGTCATCATCATGACCGCGTACGGCTCGTCGGATATCAAGGCAAAGGCAAAGGCGCGCGGATCTCTGTATTACCTCGAGAAACCCTTCGAGATAAACCAGTTGCGTGAGCTCATCCTCAAGGCACTGCGCGAAGACACGGTCAAGGGATTCAATGGCAGCATTACCGGGCTCCAGCTGCCGGATCTTATCCAGATGAACTGCCTGTCCCAGGTCACCACGGCGCTCTACGTGCGCAAGGACCAGAGAGAGGGGTGCATCTTTTTCGAAGACGGACAGATAACCCATGCCCAGATCGGTGCCATAGAGGGCGAAGAAGCACTCTTCACCATCCTGTCATGGTCGAGCGGCAGCTTCCGGTTCGTCGGCGGGATAAAGGCCCCTGCAGTAACGATCAACACCAACTGGGAATACCTTCTCATAGAGGGAATGCGCAAGGCAGATGAAATGAGCATGGCACTCGAAAAGGGAGAGATCGACGAGAGAGACCTCGCCCCCATCGACGAGTCCACCCGCATCGTGGTGAAGAATATCTCCTCGCTCAACGAATGCACCGGAATTGCCGTCATCAGTGCCGACAACGAGGTACTCTACCAGACCGGCACCATCGCCGGCGACATCGACATGCCCTACGTGACGAAGTTCTTCCTCGACCTCTCGGAGAATCTCGGCCAGCTGTTGCCCTCAACCCCGAAGAAGGTCTCGTTCATCGACCAGAACCGGCTGGTCCTCATATACCCGTTCAAGATCCATGTCCTGGTTCTGCTGTTCAACCGGGCCGTGCTCTCCCAGGATACCATCTCCTCCATAGAGCGGGTAATCTCCCGGTACCAGATTTAGGGCATTGAGCCATTCCGGATCGATCGGCACACCCTCGAACACGATATTCTCGATGCGCAGTGTGTTGTGATAATGGCCCATTATGCGGTCCTGCCTGGCTTCATCGGTGCCATAGCGGTCCATCAGATCCACAAACCTGGTTGAGACGGATACGATCGTATCGTGCTTCACACGTTTATCGGCATAGTTGACGATCATGGCCTCGTTCAGCTCCATTGATTTCAGCCGTACATGCTGCCCTATAACATCGCCCAGGAGCGGATAGCCGTATGCGGCAAGCAGCTGTTCTCCCATGAGGGCATGATCTCCGCCTGCCCTGATGGAGTCGCTCTTGCAGATGTCGTGGAGCATGGCCGCCCGGTCCACCATGCGCATATCGATGGCATGGCCCAGTTCCTTCAGCGAGGAGGCAATGACCACGGCAACCCGCCTGACCATCATGCTGTGGCATACGATATGACGGGGCATAGCCTTGCGACTCATGAGGGAAAACGCCCAGGCTCTCGTCGGCACCACAGGCTCAGTCCCCTTCCACCGACTGGCTCGTGTGGATCACATCTCCGAACCCCAGCAGGTTCACGCTGAGATAGATGGTGGTTTCACGCGGAGAGTCCTCGTCTGCAGGTTCGACCTGCCGATACACGTCGATGCTCCAGCACTGGGATTTGTAGGTGAGGCCCTGGCGGGAATACTCGTAGCGGCGCCTGAGATAGTCGTGCTCCGCCTCGAACCGGGCGGAAAAGCCCTTGACCAGGACAAGCCGGGTCCCCAGTACAACGGACTTGGTATCGATCCGGTTGTATTCCTCTGACACGTAGATCTCATCGCCCCGCGGATCCTTGAGCCTTATCTCGCTCGAATGAACAGAGGTTGCATAGGACCGGCCGGGCTCCCTGCCGAACTCGTTCGTGTGCTTCACCATGAGCCAGGGGCACGGCTGGAACCTGAGGGTGGTAAAGAAGTTTTCCCACTCGTCGGTAATATAGCTGTAGATGCGGCCGATGCTGAAGTCGAGGATCGATCTTCCGGACCGGTCACGGATGTAATTCTCGACCGACAGCTTCATGTCGAACTGCTTCTCCCAGTCGTCGCCGGTCAGGAGGTACGGGAAGATGTCGGTGGGATCGCTCGGATCATAGTTGCCGCCGAGGCGTGACAGGTAGGTCCAGGTCAGATTCGGCACCATCTGGTGGTACCACCCCCCGGCAAAACGCGAGCTGTACAGTGCCGTGGTGAGCGACACGCCCCGTTCCTGCCAGTGCTCCCGGTAGGTGGCCTCATCGTACACGTCCCTGCGGTCGGTTATGAAGGTGTCGCGGTAGCTCTCCTTCACATAGGGCCTGAGCGTGAGATACGGGCTGAATGACAGCGGCAGCGACACGGTGGCAGCACCATAGTCTTTCATCGCCTCGATCCAGTCTTCAGAATACACCCTCGTGGAGGTCAGCTCCGAGGAGATCTTCAGCGGCGATTTCCAGAGATCGCGCTGGCTCATCCTCGCGCTCAGCTTGGGGAGCTCCTGCAGGGTGCGGTCATCCCCCTTGACGGTCAGGTCCTGCTTCCACTGCCCCGAGAGGTTGAGGCTGAACCCGTCTGCATAGCTCTGCCACTGCATGCGGGAGATCAGTTCCTCGCGGTCTTTATCTGCCTCTTCGGTGGCGGTGTCTTTCCAGTACTGTTCATTGCCGTAGAACGACCCGATATCCCGGAAGTAGTCCTCGTTGCTGACCAGGTTGATATCCCACGACAGCGGGCCTCCCACCTGGTTCGCCTTGAGATACCACCGGTGGTCCGGTATCCTCTCGAGCACCCCGCCCTCCATTTCCTCGCCGCCTTTCCGGTCGAAGAGGCTCTCCACGTAGATTTCCCCGCTCTGTTCATAGTCCGGGCGGTAGCGGAGTTCAGAGGTCAGGAGGAGCCCCCTGCTGGTGAGCTGGGTCGGGGTGAGGGTCATGTCGGCAGAGCGTCCGAGCGTGAGGTACAAAGGGATGCCGAAGCGGTACCCGTAATCCGAGGACTGGCTGATCTCGGGAAAGAGCAGCCCGGACTGCCGCTTGAGCTTCGCGGGGTAGAGCAGATAGGGAAAATACAGGGCCGGCACCTGCCTGATCATGAAACGCGAATGCCATGCCCGGGCGTATCCCTCCAGCGGCACCTCCAGGGATGATGACGCCACGGACCAGTTCGGCGGCTCTGTGAGGCACGGGGTGAACTCGACATTCTCTCCCACGTAGAAATCCTGGCCGTACCGGGAGATCGAGTCGCCCGTGATGATCATGGGCTCCTTGTAGATGAGCACTTTGCCGTTCTCGAGCTGGATATCCTTTCTGCGCGCATTGAAGTACAGGGTCTGCGCCTCGAGCTCCCCACCCTCTTCTTTCAGGCGGCAGTCTCCGGTTGCCCAGAGGTCTTCACTCAGCGTGTCGTACACCACGTAATTGGCCTTCAGGCTCATGTCCTCGCCCGTAACCACCACATTGCCCGAGGCCTCGATCCGTTCCTCGGTCTTCTTGATGGTGTCGGCCTCGACATCGAGCGTGGCCGCGTGCAGCGGTCCGGCACTGGCGAAGATGATGGCAATCAGAACAATCAGCCTGTGCATATCAGCGAACCCCTCACCTCTCCCACGGTGTAGAACGACCCGGTCACAACGATGCGCTCCCCTGTTTCGAGGGCCTGCCCAAATGCCGAAGTTATGCTCGTGCACTCGACGATGCCCTCCGGGCCGAGACACCGCTGCATCTCCGCCCTGCCCCAGGACCGCGGTGATGCGACCGGCGCGATATAGACAGCCTTGCATACCCGGGCGAGCATCCCGATCAGGGTCATATAATCCTTGTCGGCAAGCACCCCAAACACACCTACCCCATGAAAGCCGATTTCTTCAAGGTATTTTATAAGAACGAGCATGGCAGAGGGATTGTGCGCCACATCGAGAATCACCCTCTCGCCGATATGCTCGAGCCGTCCCGGCAGGAATGCCGAGCCCAGGGCAGCGGCCAGCTCCTGCTCGCTCGTCTCCACACCGAGCGCACGGGCGGCATGAACCGCCAGCGAGGCATTCATGCCCTGCGCAGGCCCCTTCATGCCCGTTACATGGGGGCTCGGCTCATCGATCACACACAGGTGCGCACCGATCGCTCGGGCATGGTCCCGGATCACCCCCAGGGCGTCGCCGGTCGCCGCGGTGAAGAGCGGCCTGCCCGGGCGGGCAATGGCTGCCTTTTCCGCTGCAATCTTGCTGGTGCTGTCGCCCAGGTAATCGGTGTGGTCGATGGATATCTCGGTGATGATGGATACCTCGGGGTCCATGACGTTGGATGCATCGAATCGTCCACCCAGGCCTATCTCGAAGATACCCAGATCCACCCTGTGCCTGGCGAAGATCATGACAGCGAGGATAACGCACCATTCAAAGTACGTAAGGCCGATATCGTGGACGAGCGGCTCGATTTCCGTGCGGATCCTGTCCAGTTCAGCCTCGTCCGCATTGCAGCCGTTGATCCTGAACCGTTCGGAAAACGATTGAACATGGGGCGAGATAGTGGTGCCCACCCGGTATCCGGCTGCCATGAGGATCCGTTCCAGGTACACGCAGGTGGAACCCTTGCCGTTGGTGCCGCCGACTAGTACGTGCCGGTAGGATTTCTCCGGGTGGCCGAGACGATCCAGGGCATTGCGAACGCGGTCGAGGCCCAGCGACCACTTGTTCTGATCGATATCCCCTAGAACCATCTCAGGAATAACGAGAGGCTGTTCTTCAGGTCATGACGGTGGACGATTCTGTCGAGGAACCCGTTTGCGAGGAGCTTCTCGGAATCCTGAAAATCAGGCGGCAGCGTACACTTCATGGTCGACTCGATGACCCGGGGACCGGCGAACCCGATGCGGGCGCCGGGTTCGGCGAGCAGGATGTCGGCCAGCGATGCGAAACTCGCACTTACCCCGCCGGTGGTCGGGTCGGTGAACACGGTGATCATGGGCACGTCCCGGGTGGCATTGCGTGCATTCGAGGTCCTGAGCATCTGGAGCAGCCCCCAGATCCCTTCCTGTATCCGCACACCGCCCGAGGCACAGATGACGATGAGCGGGCATGCGCTCTGCTGGGCCTTCTTCATGAGCAGTATGATGTACTGACCGAGGAGAACTCCCATGGAGCCGCCCTTGTAGGAGAACTCCATCACGCCGAGAACACACTGGCTGCCACCTATGGTCGCAGTACCGCCCCAGAGCACTTCCTCCGCTTCTGCGCCGAGGTCATCGGCATCGTGTTCTTCCAGGTGTATGGCAGTAAAGCTCCCCTCGTCGCACACGAGATCGATCCGCTGCTTTGCACCTATCCTGAAATGGAACTCGCAGTGGGGGCACACCCACATGTTTTCCTGAAGTTTCTTGGTTATGATGATCTCTGAACAGGAGGGGCACTCGGTCCATCTCCCGTCTTTCTTTGCTACGTCGAGAACTTCGCTCAAAGCTCGAAAACCTCCCCACCCGTTATGTAACCGAACCCCGGCGGCAGCTGCTCCACCACCTCGTCGAGATGCTTGGGCTTGATATGATAGGCTATCATCTTTGTTGACGATGATACAATACCATCAAGGCCCTTTGCAACAAGTTCCGGCGTGAGGTGTCGGGAGAGCCTGGCAATCTCTGCCATGCGGTTCGGGAACGATACTTCCACAAACAAGGCGAGCAGGTCGTTCCCCAGTGATCGGACCAGCCGGAACAGACCCTGGTCGTAACCGGTGTCTCCGCTGAAGAGAACATGCCTGCCTTTTTCCGTGATCACACAGCATACCGAGCCGTCGATATGATCCACGGGGTATGCGCGTACCTGGAGTGTACCGGTCCGGAAGCCTTCTTGTGGAATCGGGTGGAGAAGGAGAAAATCCTCTGTGGCGTTCAATTCACTGATATCCGGCCAGATATGGCCGTTGAAGATATGAGTCTTCAGTGCTTCGATGGTCGGTGCGCTCCCCCAGATCCTCATTCCTCTCGATTTGTTCGAGAACAGGGTATCCACGAGAAAGGGGAGCTCCTTGATATGGTCGATATGGGTATGAGTGACGATGATGTCGCGAATCTGTTCGATGGCGTCTTCGGTCAGAACAGATGCTGCAGACCCGGCATCGATGAGCAGGCTGCCGTTGATCAGGATGCTCGTGGTGTTGAACCCTCTCGTGACCGAACCCGAGCATCCGAGAATCTCTATCTTCATCTCAAACCTTTCAATCGTCCTGTGGTGGTTAATCCTTACGACCCTTAGATTACCCTATCTCATCGGTAAACCAGGATTCAAACTGTAATGAATTAACGATCACGGATGCACCGTCCGGCCGGGGCCGCCGATGGTCCTTCCGTTCAATTGCGGCGGGCCGGTCCATGCTCAGGGGACGACCTTCCTGACGATCGCTCCGATCCCCTGGGAGGCATCTCTCGGGCAGACCAGGATGGCATCGTCGCCCTCCACCACGACCAGGTTTTCCACCCCCATGACCACGATCTTCTTGCTCGTGGAGAAGACCACGCTGTTGGAGGATTCTTCCACGAACACGTCGCCGCTGAGGACGTTACCCCGGTTGTCACCGGGGAGGATGTTCCCCAGGGCATCCCAGGAGCCGATATCGTTCCAGCCGAACTCTGCAGGGATCACCGCGGCACTGGAAGTCTTCTCCATCACCGCATAATCAATGGAGACCGGGGTAACCCGCTCGTAGAAGGAGGCTATCTCGTTTGCCCCGGCAGACATCGACGATCTCAGGCTCATAAGGTCGTCGTACATTCCGGGCGTGTGCTTCCTGAACTCTCGCAGGATGGCATCCACGCGCCAGAGGAACATCCCGGCATTCCACAGGTACCCGCCCTCGATGTATCGCCGGGCTGCATCTCTGTCGGGTTTCTCGTGGAAGGAGTTCACCTTGTGCAGGACGAGGCCGCGGTCCTGCTGAAGGGCCTCACCGGGGGAGATGTATCCATAGCCTGTCTCGGGATGGTCCGGGATCATGCCGAGGGTGATGAGGAGTTCGGGGTGGTTTTTCAGGGTGCTCACCCCGAAGTTCACCGCATCGATGAAACGCCCGGGGTCCTTGATGATATGATCGGAGGGAAACACTGCCATGGTGGCATCCGGGTCCTTCAGCGAGATCACCGCGGCGGCATAGGCGATACAGGGGGCGGTATTGCGGCCTACCGGCTCGGCGAGGATGTTTGCAGGAGGGACATCGGGGAGCTGTTCGCACACCGAAGATGCGATCCGGGTGTTCGTGACGATGTAGATGCGTTCTTTTGCTGTCAGCGCTGCGGTCCTCTCGATTGTGGCGCGCAGCAGGCTCTTTTCCATTCCGAATGAGAGCAGCTGTTTGGGCATGCCCTCCCGTGAGAGGGGCCACAGGCGCTCACCCTTACCTCCTGCCATGATAACGACGTGCAAGGCCATATCTTCTCCAAATTATTTCAATATGTTCCACGCTTATTTCCCTTATGTAATATAAGCAGGCCCTGTTGGTCAATAAATGTTATCGGGGACCGCCTCAGGCACGATGCAATCGCTGAAAAGACATTGACATAATGGATGAGGTGTCTTACAGACTATGGCCACACATGGAAAAGATTCTCCTGATATCAAAAGAATACCGGATAGCCATCTCGCGGGTCTTTGGCGCGCTCATTCTCTTTCTCATCCTGTTCTCCAGCTATTCCTGGGAGCCGAACCTTCTGGTGAACCTGGCCGTGGATTTTGTCGCATTCCTGCTCATTCTCATCTGCACCTTCGGCAGGCTCTGGGCGCTCTCCTATATCAGCGGCCACAAGACGAAAGATCTCATCTCGGACGGGCCCTATTCACTGGTCAGGAACCCGCTCTACCTGTTCAGCCTGATCGGTGCGGTCGGGGTCGGTCTGATTACCAAGAATGTCCTCATCTTCGGACTCATTGTCCTCATGTTCGGCATCTACTACCCCTTTGTCATCAGGGCGGAAGAGGAACACCTGCGCGAGGTGCACAAAGAGGACTTCGAGGAGTACCGGCGCAGCACCCCGATGTTTGTTCCGAAGTTTTCCGGTTTCCGCGAGCAGGAGAACTACACCGTCAATGCCCGGCTGTTCCGCAGGGCCTTTTTCAGCGTGATCTGGTTCCCCCTGATCTTCATGATTCTCCTGGTCATCGATCGGCTCCATGAATCCGGAATCGTGCCGATACTCTTCACCGTCCCATAAACTTGCATTGCTCCACCGCTGATTGTATAGGATAAGTGAGCAGAAACAGCACAACAGTTTAAGGAGGTTGACCATGTTTCCTGAGAACAGGCCACGCCGGTTACGGGCAAACGAAACCATGAGGAGAATGATCCGGGAGACCCATGTCCGGGCCAATGACCTCATTTACCCCATCTTCATCAAAGAGGGGAACTCCCTGACCGAACCCATCATTGCCATGCCGGGGCAGAACCGGTATTCCCCGGACAGGCTCCCGGCACTGGCCAAAGATATCGTATCCCTCGGGATACCCGCCGTGCTGCTCTTCGGCATCCCGTCCAGGAAGGACAGCTATGGCACCGGTGCCCACAAAAAGGACGGCGTTGTCCAACAGGGCATCAGGAGGATCAAGGATGTAGCCCCGGACCTCATGGTCATCACCGACGTGTGCCTGTGCGAGTACACCGACCACGGCCACTGCGGCATCCTGGACGAAAAGAACGAGGTCATGAACGACGATACCCTGGAGGTCCTGGCCCAGGTGGCCCTGTCCCATGCAAAGGCAGGCTGCGACATGGTGGCTCCCTCGGACATGATGGACGGGAGGGTGGGCATAATCCGCGACGCCCTGGATGAGGGCGGTTTCGAACATCTGCCCATCATGAGCTATGCGGTAAAGTATGCATCCGCGTTCTACGGTCCGTTTAGAGAGGCGGCAGGATCGACGCCTGCCTTCGGTGACAGGAAATCCTACCAGATGGACCCGGCAAACGTGCGGGAGGCCCTGCGCGAGGCGAGAGCCGACGTGGAGGAAGGAGCGGACATCATCATGGTGAAGCCCGCACTGCCCTACCTGGATGTGATCAGGGTGGTCGCGGACGAATTCGACGAGCCCCTGTGCGCCTACCAGGTATCGGGAGAATACGCCATGATAAAGGCGGCAGCGGCACAGGGATGGATCTTAGAGGAGGCCTGCATGCTCGAGAGCATCACCTCCATCAAGCGCGCCGGTGCCGATATGATCATCACCTACTTCGCCAGGGAACTCTCACGGGTACTCTCATGAATGCACCGTTCATCCTTGCGTGGGAACTCACCAAGTCGTGCAACCTGAACTGCCTTCACTGCAGGGCATCGGCAACGAACACGGTGCTGCCCGGAGAACTCACCACCAGGGAGGGCCTTAACCTCCTCGATGAGGTGAGCAGGGCCGGCACGAAGATGGTCATCCTCTCCGGCGGCGAGCCCCTGCTCCGTGAAGACGCCTTCGAGATCGCACGCTACGGCACGTCGCTGGGACTGCGCATGACCATGGCGGTCAACGGCTCGCTCGTGACACATCAGGTGGCCAAAGCGATGAAGGATTCCGGGATCTGCCGCGTATCGATAAGTCTCGACGGGGTTACCCCGGAGATACACGATACCTTCAGGGGTGTGGCAGGGGCGTTTGAGATGGCCCTGCACGGCATAGAGATCCTTGTGGAAAACCACATTCCCTTCCAGGTCAACACAACGGTGGCAGCCATGAACGTGTCCCAGATGGATGCGTTTCCTGCCTTCGTACAGTCGCTCGGTGCGGTTGCCTGGCATGTCTTCTTCCTCGTGCCCACCGGCAGGGGGGAGACGCTCGAGCCGGCCAGGATCCAGGAATACCGCGCCATGCTCGACAGCTTCTACGAGGTGTACACCAAGGCCGAAATCGAGTGCAAGGCAACGTGTGCCCCGCAGTTCTACCGGCTCCTCGCGGAAAAAGACGACGAGGTCAGAACCAAGGGGTGTCTCGCCGGGGACGGTTTCGGTTTCGTGTCATCCACAGGAGACGTGCAGCCCTGCGGCTTCCTCCAGATCCCCTGCGGAAACGTGAAGGAACAGCCGTTCACCGAGATATGGGCAGGGTCGCCCACCCTCAAGGTGCTCAGGGACGTGCACGCACTCGAGGGCAAGTGCGGGACGTGCACGTACAACCTGGTCTGCGGCGGGTGCAGGGCCCGGGCCTACGAGATTCTCGACAACATCATGGGGGTCGATCCCATATGCTGGTACAAGAACTAGGGGGGACCTGGGCTGATGATGTTGAGGTACGTCAAGCGTTTCAAGGTCAGAGGGATAGGGTTATAGGGTAATCATGGATACGATCGACAAGAAGATCCTCACGCTCGTGAACCGGTCACTGCCGCTCGAGGAGAGGCCCTACGAGAAGATCGCCGGATCACTCGGCATTACCGGCCAGGAGGTTGTCGAGCGTGTCAGGAGGATGCACAAAGACGGCATCATCCGCAGGATCGGTGCGGTCATCGATCCGCGGCGCATCGGGTGGCATTCCACGCTGTGCGCTGCAGAGATCCCCGAAGAGAGGATAGAGGAATATGCCGCGTGCGTGAACTCGTACCCGGAGGTCACCCACAACTATGTCCGCTCGGGCAGCCCCAACTGCTGGTTCACCCTCATCGCCCCGGACAGGGACAGGAGCAGGGAGATCATCTCTGAGATAGAACACAGGCTCGAGGTGGAGGTCCTGGATCTGCCCACCAGCAGGGTGTTCAAGATCCGGGTGGCCTTCGATATCGAGTGACGAACCACTAGTCCTTCTTGAGCAGCCTCGAGAAAAACCCGCCTTCAGCCTTTTCAGCCGCCTTTCGCAGCTCTTTCTCGTACCCCATGGTGGCAAAGTAGATGGCCCGGTCGAAGAACAAAACCACCCGGTTGTTGAACTCCAGGGCCTGCTGAAATTCGTACGACGAATCGAAGAAATGCTTTTCGAGCACGTAGAGCCATAAATGTCTCTTGATGAGCATGAGCGCCATGACCACCTCGGTCAGCGGTATACCCTCGCTGAAGCGCTTCTTGCCGAGCGCGATGTAGTGATCACGGATCTCGCCCTTGGATTTGTCCTTCTGCAGCCATGAATCGAGCCTGTTGTACACGTCGAAGACCCGCTCATACACGATGTCCTCGTTCAGCTTTCTGTAACTCTTGGTTTCCTCCCTGCTGAGCAGGTCCTTACAGAGCCGTTTCGCGAGTTCGTCTGCATTCTCCTTGATCAAGGTAACCATCTTTTCGGATATCATGTAGGGCCCTCCATTGTGTGTACCCGTGAAATAAAAATCACTGCCCTATATATTAAGGCTAAGACAACGAGATTCAACTCGCTTCTTCGCCGCGCGGATAAAACTTTATGCCGGTGATTACTTCTTGCTCAACACCTTCGAAAAGAGGCCGCCACCCCTGTCACCGGCCTGGAGCAGTTCCTGTTCATAGCCGATGGTGGTGAAGTAGATGGCCCGGTCAAAGAACAGGACCACCTTGTTGTTCATCTCCAGGGCCTGGTAGCATTCATAGGTGGAATCGAAGAACTGCTTTTCCCTCACGTAGAGCCAGAGGTGTCTCTTGATGAGCATGAACGCCATGACCACCTCGTGAAGGGGGATGCCCTCCCTGCAGCGTTTCCTGCCGAGTTCGGTATAGTATTTCTTCACCTCGACGGAATCCTTTCCCTTGCTGAGCCAGGAACCGAGCTTGCTGTACACATCATAGACCCGGTCACAGACCGTATCCTCCCGGAGTGTCCGGTAGCCGGCCGTTTCCTCCCTGCTGAGCAGATCGTTGCAAAGCCGTTTTGTCAACTCCTGTGCATTGTCCTCGATGAGTTGTATCAGTTTAGAATAGATCATCAGCCCTCCCTCTGTGACTTTTCGGTCTGTATAAGAAAAAACATATCAAGCTCTTACTAATATATATAATAAAATCAGCTATGAGTACAATACCCCTATTCGAATGAACTCTTCTTTTCATGCTCACGCCCGGCACGGTCACGAGATGACGCCTGCACTGCAGAAGATTTCCTGCAGGTGATAGCCCAAAATCTCCCGGCACAAAATCTCCCGGTGCTTGACACTGCTTTTATTCCCCTTATTTTATTATGAATATGGAATGACGTAGTCTGACACCAGGGGTTACTGCTGCACGAAGTGGTGTAGGGGGTACCAGATATGAACGATCAGGCTAACACGGGTACCGTTGTTTCTGTTCGGGGCAGTGTTGTCGATGCACGTTTTACCAGGAGGCTTCCTCACATATACAATATCCTCCGGTGCGGCGACAGGCAGGAGATCGTCATCGAGGTGAGCACCCATCTCGATGCAAAGACCATCCGCGGCATAGCCCTTACCCCAACACAGGGTCTCGCACGGAATGCCGAGATTACCGATACCGGCAACCCGCTCAGGGTCCCGGTGGGAAAAGAGCTCCTGGGAAGAATATTCAATGTCTTCGGTGAACCCATCGACTACAAGGGTGCCGTGCAGGGGGAACTGCGTTCCATCCACCAGCCGCCTGTTCCGCTCTCCCAGCAGTCCACGGTCTCTGAGATCTTTCAGACCGGGATAAAGGCCATCGACGTGCTGGCCCCGCTCGAACGCGGCGGCAAGGCAGGGCTCTTCGGCGGGGCGGGCGTGGGCAAGACCGTGCTCATCACGGAGATGATCAACAATACCGTCAAGGGACACCAGGGCGTGAGCATCTTCTGCGGCATCGGCGAGCGATGCCGCGAGGGCGAGGAGCTTTACCGCGACATGCTCTCGGCAGGCGTCCTGAACAATACGGTCATGGTCTTCGGCCAGATGAACGAATCTCCCGGGGCACGGTTCCGGGTGGGCCATGCCGCACTGACTATGGCGGAATATTTCCGTGATGACGCAAGGCAGGATGTGCTGCTCATGATGGATAACATCTTCCGGTTCATCCAGGCAGGGTCCGAGGTGTCGGGGCTCATGGGCCAGCTGCCGTCGCGGCTGGGATACCAGCCCACCATGGGCACCGAACTCGCCGAACTCGAGGAGCGGATCTGCAACACCACCATGGGCGCCATCACCTCAATCCAGGCCGTGTATGTGCCGGCCGATGACTTCACCGACCCCTCGGCAGTGCACACCTTCGGCCACCTCTCCGCCACCATCGTCCTGTCCCGCAAGCGGGCGAGCGAAGGGCTCTACCCGGCCGTAGACCTCCTCCAGTCCGTTTCGAAGATGCTCATGCCCACCATAGCCGGTGAGAGACACTACCGCATCGCCCAGGAGATACGCCGCACCCTGAACATCTATGAGGACCTCAAGGACATCATCGCCATGCTCGGCATTGCAGAGCTCTCACGCGAGGATCAGCGCATCGTCTACCGGGCCCGCCGGCTCGAGCGGTTCTTCACCCAGCCGTTCTTCACCACCGAGCAGTTCACCGGTCTCCAGGGGAGGATGGTCACCCTCGAGGATGCCCTCAGCGGCTGCGAGCGGATTTTGAACGACGAGTTTGCCAATTATCCGGAGTCGAAGCTCTACATGATCGGCTCCATAGACGAGGCCCATATACTGTGATCACGACAGGGTACGAGGTCATCCGGGATGAAGTTTAAGGTGCTGCTACCCTCAGAGGTATTCCTCGACGAAGAGGTGGAAAAGATCGTTGCCGAGGCCGGAAACGGGTCGTTCTGTCTCCTGCCCCGCCACATCGATTTCGTCGCCGCGCTCGTCCCCGGACTCCTGACCTATGCGGACGAAAAAGGCCAGGAGGTGTTCCTGGCGGTGGATGAGGGCATCCTCGTGAAGAAAGGCCAGGAGGTGTTCGTATCCACCAGGAATGTGATCCGTATCCCCGACCTGGGGCAGCTCAGGGGGGTTGTGGAGGAGAAGTTCAAGGTCCTGGATGACAAGGAAAAGGCTGCCCGTACAGCAGCGGCACGGCTTGAGGCCGATCTCGTACGGCGCCTTATGGAGTTGAGCAGAACATGAACGAATGCAGGATTCCGCCCAAGGATAAGCGTCGCGAGGCCGCCAGGAAGTTCGGCGTACTGGCGGAAAAGAAGGAGTCACTCAAGATACGAGGCAGAAAGGAAAGAGACGAAACGGTCTGGTTCGGCCTGGGCATGTTCGGTGTGGTGGGATGGTCGGTGGCCATCCCCACGCTCATCGGAGTTGCCGTGGGGGTGTGGATAGACCGGTCGTGGCCGAGCCAGTTTTCCTGGACCCTCATGCTCCTGATCGGCGGGCTCATGCTGGGTTGCCTCAATGCCTGGTACTGGGTACGCAAGGGGGGAATACAGAAATGAGGGCATATTCCGTCACGCGAAGACGGATGGACTGGTAAGGACAGAAGGCATGGGAGAAACACTGGGCCTGATTCTATCATTTCCCGCCGGCATGGCGCTGGGTGCCTTTTATTTCCTCAACCTCTACCGGACGCTTCAGAGGTTGCCGGACGTACCCCGCCCGTCTCTTTTCCTGGTGAGAAACCTCGCCGTCAGGATGTGCGTTGTGCTGGCGGGCTTTTATCTCGTCATGGGCGGACAATGGGAACACTGCGTTATCGCGCTGCTCGGGTTTGTGCTCATGCGGGTGATACTCACCCGACGACTGGGCAGACAACCCGCGGCTCCCCAAAAGGTGCAGGCATGGAGATCCTGAGTCTGAATCAGATCAGCCCGGATCAGGTCATCCTCTGGCAGTGGGGAATCATCCGGATCACGGCAACCCTGATGTATACCTGGTTCATCATGGCGCTCCTGGTCATGGGCTCGTGGCTCGTCACCAGGCGGCTTTCTTCGGATGTCCGCACGACCCGCTGGCAGGGCGTCCTGGAGGTGGTGGTTTCCACCATCCGGAACCAGATCAAAGAAATCAACCCGGAGGACCCGGGGCACTACCTCGCCTTTATCGGCAGCCTGTTCCTCTTTGTGGGGCTTTCCAACGTGCTCCTCATCGTGCCCGGCTACGTGGCGCCCACCTCTTCCCTGACCACGACCGCTGCCCTGGCCGTATGCGTGTTCATCGCCGTGCCCCTGTACGGCATCACGAAACAGGGCATCCTCTCGTATTTCAAGGAATACTTTCAGCCGACGTTCATCTTCTTTCCCTTCCACGTGATGGGCGAAGTGACCCGCACGCTGGCCCTTGCAGTCAGGCTGTTCGGAAACATGATGAGCCATGACAAGGTCATCGCCATTCTCCTGGCCGTCACCCCGTTGTTCTTCCCCATTGTCATGCATGCCCTGGGGCTGCTGATCGGGCTCGTCCAGGCCTACATCTTTGCAATCCTTGCCATGGTGTATATCGCCTCGGCCACCCAGGCCCACGAGGAGAAGACTGAGAAGTGAACACAAAGACAGGTAATGATAAAATCAAAGAGAAAGAGGAGGATATATGGACAGTTTAACCTTCATTGCAATGGCTTCGATCATCACGGCAGGACTGACCATGGCCATAGGCTCGATCGGGCCGGCGCTCGGCGAAGGCAGGGCTACCCAGCAGGCCTTGAGCGCCATTGCCCAGCAGCCCGATGAGAGGGGCTCCATCACGAGGACCCTGTTTGTGTCCCTGGCCATGATCGAGTCCATTGCCATCTACTGTTTTGTCATCTCCATGATCCTGATCTTTGCAAACCCGTTCTGGGATCATGTGATCACGAAGGGGTGATAATGAATGCATATTGACTGGTTTGTATTCTTCGCCCAGATCGTCAACTTCCTGATCCTCGTATTCCTGCTCAAGTATCTCCTGTACGGCAGGATCATCAAGGCCATGGACGACCGCCAGACAAAGCTCGCCTCGCAGTTCGACGAGGCGCAGCGGCTCAGGAAAGAGGCTGAAGATGCGGCCATCGCCTATGACAAGAAGAACCAGTCGCTCGAGAACATGGTCGAAGACATGCTGAACAAGGCCAGGGAGGCTGCCGAGCAGACACGCCGTGAACTCGAGGCACAGGCCCGCCAGGAGGTGGATCTGGTACAGCAGCGCTGGTACGAGACGCTGAACCTGGAAAAGAAAAGCTTCCTGGAGAACCTCCGCAGGCGTTCCGGTGCGTATGTGTATGACGCTGTGCGGCGCATACTCATTGACCTGGCCGATGGTGGGCTCGAGCAGAGGATAGTGACTGTCTTCATGGAGCGTATCCGCCAGGCAGATGAGGGCCAGGTCAGCCTGCTGCGCGAATCCGCCGCCATCGAGACCGGGATCGTCATCAGGAGTTCCTTCGAGCTCTCGCCTGCCCAGCGTACCCTTTTAGAGGAGGTGCTCGCTCCGTACACCGCGGACGGCATTCCCATCACCTACGAGGTTTCACCGGTGCTCGTGGCAGGTATCGAGATGATGGTCCATGGCCATAAATTTTCCTGGAGCATCAATGACTATATCGATTCGCTTCAGGAGAGATTCTCCCATATGCTCAAGGAGGAGATCCCGTCGCTTCCGGGCACATGAGCCCTGCGACGGGTAGGATCTCCCCTGAGACGGACTGAGGAATTACGATGAAGGGGGTCATTGGATGAAGACCACTGACAAAGATGAAGGGGCACTGAACACCTCGCTAGAAGACACCTTCGAGAAGCTGGATGCAGCTCTTTCAGGCCATAAACAGGAGCTCAAGCCCGAGGAGGTGGGCATCGTGGACTATGTGGGCAGGGGTATCGCCAGGGTGAGCGGTCTGTCCAATGTCAGGTCTGAAGAACTCGTCAGTTTCCCCGGCGACCTCATGGGGATGGTCTTTAACGTGGACCCGGATGAAACCGGGATTATCATGCTCGACGCGAGCGAACTGATCAATGCAGGAGCGGAGGTGCACCGCACCGGGAGGGTCCTGGATATCCCGGTGGGAGAGGCCCTCCTCGGGCGGGTCGTGGATGCCATCGGCCGGCCCCTGGACAACCTTGGAGAGATCAGCACGGTGCATCGCCTGCCGGTGGAACGCGAGGCACCGCCCATCATGCACCGCGACCCGGTCACGGTGCCGCTCCAGACCGGGATAAAGGCCATAGACGCCCTCATCCCCATAGGCCGGGGACAGCGCGAGCTCATCCTGGGAGACCGCCAGACCGGAAAGACCGCCATAGCCATGGACACGATCGTAAACCAGCACGACAAGGACGTCATCTGCATCTACTGCGCCATCAGCAAGCAGAGCTCGGACGTGGCAAAGACCATCGCGGCCCTGAAAGAGCACCATGCCATGGACTACACCATCGTTATCGTGGCCGCAGGGGAAGAACCGCCGGGCCTCCAGTTCGTTGCCCCGTACACGGCTACCTCCATAGGTGAGTATTTCATGGCCCAGGGCCGTGATGTGCTCGTTGTCTACGACGACCTGACCAGGCATGCCAGGGCCTACCGGGAGCTGTCCCTCCTGCTCCGCCGTCCGCCGGGGAGAGAGGCCTTTCCCGGTGATATCTTCTACATCCATTCGCGCCTCCTCGAGCGTTCCACGCACCTGCGCAAGGAATACGGGGGCGGCTCTCTCACCGCACTGCCCATTATCGAGACCGAGGCACAGGACATCTCGTCGTACATCCCCACGAACCTCATCTCCATAACCGACGGTCAGATCTACCTCTCTCCGGGATTGTTCCAGAAGGGGATCCTGCCGCCGGTGGATGTGGGCAAATCGGTCTCCCGGGTTGGCGGCAAGGCACAGCTGCCGGCATACCGGGCCGTGGCCGGTGATCTGCGCATCTCCTATTCACAGTTCGAAGAGCTCGAGAGCTTTTCCCGGTTCGGCACCAGACTCGACGAGCATACCCGCGCGAGACTCGAACGCGGGTGGCGCGTGCGCGAGATCCTGAAACAGCCCCAGTACAAGCCTATTCCCGCAGCCGAACAGATCGCCTCCCTGCTGGCCGTCATCACTGGTGTCATGGACCATGTCCCCATAGCCGAGATCGGTAAGGAGGAACTGAAGATCCGCACCAACGTTACGAAACACCTCGCCGACCTCTGCGCAAGGATAGAGTCGGGCGGCAAGCTCACCATGGACGACCACAATACCATCATCAAGATTGCCGGGGCAGCCATCGGTGCCCGCAAGGTAGCGGAAGATGCAGACTATTGAGTCCCTGAAGAAAAGGATCAAGAGCACGCAGGACCTCCTGTCCGTGGTGAAGACCATGAAGGCACTGGCAGCGGTGAGCATCCGCCAGTACCAGCGGGCAGTGGAGTCGCTCGTGGATTACAGCAGAACCGTGGAAATGGGGCTCCAGGTCGTACTGAACAAGAAGGCGGACGAAGCGGTGTTTGCCAGACCAGCACCCATAACCCGCATCGGTGCGATCATATTCGGATCGGACCAGGGACTGTGCGGGCAGCTCAACGCCCAGATGGCCGCATACGCGCTGGAGGAGATGGACAGGCTTAAGGTGTCAAAGGAAGACCGGACCGTGCTCATCGTGGGCGAACGGATCAGGGACCATATCGAAGATGCCGGCCAGGGTCACTGCGAATGCCTCGCCAACCCGGGATCCATCGCAGGCATCACGCCCATGGTTCAGGAGATCGTCATGATCCTGGAGGAGTGGCATTTCGTTCAGCAGATCACCCACATCTTCCTGTACTACAACGAGTACATCTCGGGCTCGAACTACAAACCCACGTCCCTGCACCTCCTGCCCGTTGACCGGGCATGGCTCGACAACCTCAAGGGCAGGAAATGGGAATCGAGGACCCTGCCGCAGTTTACCATGAACTGGGACGACCTCTTCCTCTCGCTCATCCGCGAATACCTCTTCTCCTCGCTCTTTCAGGCCTTTGCCGAGTCGCTCGCCAGCGAGAATGCCAGCAGACTCGCTGCAATGCAGAACGCTGAAAAAAATATCACCGAGCGCCTTGAGGAGATCCATATCCAGTTTCACCGGCAGCGCCAGATGAACATCACCGAAGAGCTGCTCGACATCGTGGCCGGCTACGAGGTGCTCCTCTGAAGAAGACGGTCCCTGGCCATGCCCCGTCATATAACTCATTGTGATTATGTTATTGTTTGCATCAATTTGCAAAAATGACCCTGTTGTGGTATAGTCTATGGCGATGAAGAAGAACAAAAGGAATACGACATCCAGCAGCGCATGGTATATCTATACCCTGCTGGTTCTTGACTGAAAACCAATCCATCCAGATAGTTTACTAGTACAGCATAACTGCGTACCGAGAATTCTTTTGAATGAAAAATCTGTTTCTGTGAGGTGATAATTATGACATGGGAAAGACAACTAGAGGAAAGTTTCAGGAGTATCAAAGACTTAAAGCCACACTTGCCATTTACCCCCTCGGAGCGGAGGAAACTCGACAGCGTCGTGGAGAGGCATCCGGTATGTATCCCCTCCTATTACCTGTCTCTCATCGACAAGAATGACCCGAACGACCCTATCCGGGCCATGGCCGTGCCGAGCCTCGACGAGCTGAACCTCCTCGGCTCGTACGACACGAGCGGCGAGAAAGACAACACCAAGATGCCCGGGCTCCAGCACAAGTATTCGCAGACCGCGCTCATCCTCTCGACGAACCGGTGTGCCATGTACTGCAGGCATTGTTTCAGAAAAAGGCTTGTCGGTCTTTCGAACCATGAACTGCTCCAGCGGTTCGACGACGCCGCCGAATACGTGAAGAAACACTCTGAGATCAACAATGTCCTCATCTCCGGGGGAGATCCCCTGGTGCTGCCCACGAAGATCATCGCGCAGTTCCTGGAGATGCTCTCGGACATCGACCACCTCGCCTTCATCCGGATCGGCTCACGCATTCCGGTAACGCTGCCGGACCGGATCATCGAAGACGACGAGCTCATGAACCTGTTTGCCAGGCACTCGCGCAAGGACCGGCGCATCTACCTGGTCTCTCAGTTCAACCACCCCCGGGAGATCACGGAGAAATCCACTCTGGCCATCGACCGGCTCCTGCGTGCAGGGGTGCTCGTAAACAACCAGACCGTGCTCTTGAAGGGGGTGAACGATGCACCGGCGTGTCTCGCAGAACTGCAGAATGCCCTGGTGGGTATCGGGGTGAACCCCTACTACGTGTTCCAGTGCAGGCCGGTCAAGCGGGTGATGCACCACTTCGAGCTCCCGCTTCACCGTTCATTCGAGATCGTGGAGCAGGCCAGGACAATGCTCAACGGCCACTCCAAGCGGTTCAAATTCATCATGTCTCACCGCAAGGGCAAGATCGAGATCGTGGGCAGAAACGGCGACGAGATGTTTTTCAAGTTCCACCAGGCGCGTAATCCCAAGAACATGGGAAGGTTCTTCAGCAGAAAGATCGATGCGAAAGCAGGATGGCTGGATAATTTCGGGGAAGAGACCGCCCATGAACTGAGATCCGTGTGTATCGCCTGATCCCGGGCTCGAGCGGCAGCGGCCGTGCCTATTTGTGGTACGGTTCGTTATTCAGGATGGTAAAGGCCCGGTAGACCTGTTCGAACAGGAGCGCCCTGATCAGCTGGTGGTTGAAGGTCATGTCAGAGAGCGACAGTTTCAGATCGGCCGCTTCTATAATGGCGCTGTCAAAACCGGTGGGCCCCCCGGTATAGAAAAACAGGTGCTTTCTGGCGCTGCCCATGGACTCCCCGATAAAACGGGCAAACTCCTCGGAGGTCATGGCGCGACCGTCAGGGCTCAGGACGATGTGCATGCCCTCACGGGTCTGCAGCTTCAGATTTTTCGACTCGATGATCTCCAGGGGAACATACCTGGAGATCCGTTTGACGTAGTCTGAGATGATCTCACGAACAGGGCCCTTGGCGGTCTTCCCGGAAAAGCAGAAAACCAGTTTCACCCCACGAGCCTTTTTGCATCGAGCCACATCCCTTCCATGTCATAGTAGCTGCGGATATCATCCTGGAAGATATGGATGACCACGTCCAAATAATCCAGGAGCACCCATCGTCCCTGCTCGATCCCTTCCGATCCGAACGGCTTGCCCACCTGTTCGATGACATGTTCGGCCATGGCCTTTATCTGCCTGTCTGACATCCCGGTACAGATTACGATGTAGTCGGAAAAGGAGCACACACCGCTGACATCCAGCACCACGACATTCGTTGCCTTCTTTTCCTCCAGGGCCTGTACCGCTTTGCTCCACAGGGATTCCATCTATTCGTACATCCTTTCATTCTTGATATAGTGTTCAACCGCTGTCGGCACAAGGTATTGTATGGATTTTCCCTCTCTGCACAGCTCACGTATCCGCGAGGAGGAGATGTCGAGGGGGGTCACATCCACGAACACGATCTCGTTGCCGCACTCGTTGACATAGCCCCTGCCGGCTGCCCGGTAGCGGGAGGCATGAGGGCCTATGACGTCTTTCAGGGAAGGCCTTAAGGAATGCGGCCTCGACATCACGGCAAAGTGCGTGAGATCGAAGAGCCTGTCCTTCTCGAACCAGGTCAGGATATCGTTGAAGGCGTCCTGCCCGAGGATGAAGTAGGGCGTGGTCTGGCAGGCCTCGCGGATATGTTCGATGGTGCGGATGGAATACGAGTTCCCCCTGCTGTCCACCTCGAACGGCGAGACCTCGAAGCGGGGATTTTCTGCTATGGCGAGCCTGACGATCTCGAGACGTTTGTCGCCCCGGACATTATCGGCAAGGTCCTTGTGCGGTGGAAGATACGACGGGACAAAGACGACCTTGTCCAGTTCCAGGTACTGGAGTACCTCTTCAGCCACCCTGAGATGTCCGATATGGATCGGATTGAATGTTCCGCCGAAAATACCGAGCATCATTGCCTGATCTGGCCGTCTCCAAAGCAGATGAACTTTTGTATGGTGAGATCTTCGATACCCATGGGCCCGTAGGCATGAATCTTCGATGTGGAGATACCCACCTCTGCTCCCAAACCGAACTGGCCTCCGTCTGAAAACCGGGTAGAGGCATTGACGAGCACCGTCGACGAATCGACCAGACGCAGGAACTCCATCGCACGGGTATAGTTCTCCGTGATGATGGATTCCGTATGATTCGATCCGTACGTTTCGATGTGGTCGATCGCCTCGTGCAATCCATCGACGACCCTGACGGCGAGGATCAGGTCGAGGAACTCCTCATACCAGTCGTCCTTTGTTGCCGCCTTGATGCCGCCTACGATGGAGCGCGTCCTTTCACATCCCCGGATCTCCACCCCGCTGTCCTGGAACATCCGGATCATCTCCGGGAGAAATGCCGCTGCCACGGGCGCATCCACCAGGAGCGTTTCCAGTGCGTTGCACACGCCGGGCCGCTGCACCTTCGAGTTCATGCAGATGGGGTATGCCTTTTCGAGGTCCGCGTCTTTGTCCACAAAGATGTGGCAGACCCCTTTATAGTGTTTCAAAACGGGAATCATCGAGTTTTTCACCACGGTCCGGATGAGGCTCTCCCCGCCGCGGGGTATGATGAGATCGATGTAGTCCTCGAGGGTGAGCATGTCGAGCACGGCCTGCCTGTCGGTAACCGGGATGAAGCCGATCACGTCCGGGTCGATGCCGGATTGCTCGAGCGCCTGCTTCAGGACCTCGACAATGGCCGTGTTGGAACTGATGGCTTCGGATCCTCCGCGGAGCATGACGGCATTGCCGGATTTCAGGCACAACCCTGCCGTGTCGGCCGTGACGTTGGGCCTGGACTCGTATATGATCCCCACCACCCCGATCGGGATACGCATCCTGCCCACCAGGAGCCCGTTGGGTCTCTTGATCATGCCGGTGATCTTACCCACGGGATCGGGCAGATCGGCGATCTCCTCCAGGGCCCTGGCCATGGATTCTATGACGCCCTCACTCAGCGTCAACCGGTCGATCATCGCAGCGCTCAGGTTGTTCCGCTCAGCCATCTTCAGATCCTTTGTATTCTCTGCCTGGAGGTAGTCGGCACTGTTCCTCAAGGCCCGGGCCATATTGATCAGGGCGTCGTTCTTCTGCGTGGACGAGAGATTCATGAGCGTCCTCGAAGAACGTCGTGCCTTTTGTGCAATCGATACGATCAGTTCCCTGCTCACTGTCCGGACTCCTTTTTCAAGATCAGGTTGTTGCGGTGAACGACCTCCTCGTCACACTCATGGGCGAGTATGGTGCAGACATCCCTGGTGTTGGCACCCTTGACCTTGTTGATCTCTTCGGCGGTAAAGTTGCTCAGTCCCAAGGCAATGACCTCGCCACTTCTCTCCTTGATCTCAACGGGATCTCCCGCAGAGAAACTCCCCTCCACGCCGACGACTCCGCAGGGCAGCAGGCTCTTTCCATTGTTGATGAGCATGAGCGCGGCGCCTTCATCGATGATGACCCTTCCCTTGGGCCGCGTGACAAAGCTGATCCAGTGATTCTTCTGGGTAAGCCTCCCCTTCTTTCTCGGGTGGACAAAGGTGCCGATCTCCTCGCCGCCCAGCACCGAGCTGACCGCCTGCGGGATGTATGCAGAGGTGATGACCGTGGGAATCCCGAGCAGGGATGCATGGTAGGCTGCCTGGAGCTTGGACTTGATTCCGCCCCTTCCCATGGCCCCGGAATCGCTGCTGAAGGCTTCGATGTCCCTGGCCTTGATATCCTTTACCTCGGAGAGCACCTCGGCGTCGGGATTGGTGCGCGGGTCGTCCCGGTAGACAGCCGGCGTATCCGTGAGGATAATCATTGCCTGTGCCTCGACCAGGGGAACGATCATGGCCGAGAGCATGTCGTTGTCGGTGAACTTGATCTCGTCAACGGAGACCGTATCGTTCTCGTTGATGATGGGGATTGCACCGAGTTCGAACAGGCTGGTGAAGGTGTTGCGGATATTGATGTAGCGATGCCGGTCATCCAGGTCTTCCCGCGTGATGAGGATCTGGGCCGTCGTATATCCGTATCTCCTGAATGCATCGGTATAGGCCCGTATCAGGCTGCCCTGCCCTATTGCTGCAAGGGCCTGCTTCTTCGACAGGGTCATGTGCGATGCGGGGATCTTCATGATGGCGTTGCCCTCGGCAATGGCACCCGATGAAACGAGCGCAAACTCCCTGCCCTGGTCACGCAGGAGGGAAAGGTCATCGCAGAGGCGGTCTATGACCCGGTTGTTCAAACCGTCACCGGTATTCAATACCCGTGAACCGATCTTTACCAGGATACGTTTGCATGATTTCAGAGACGATCTCGAACTGCCTTTCATATGCCTTATAATTCCTTAATTATTTCATCGAGAACTGTGTCCAAACCCTCACCCGTCAGGGCCGAGGCAATAAAACAAGGATAACCCGTGCCCCGGATAAACGCAACTGCTTCTTTTGCCTGATCTTTTTTCGGCAGGAGATCCGCCTTGTTCAGGACCACGAACTGCTTCAGATCCAGGAGTTGCTCCGAGTAAGCCTTGAGCTCCTCCCTGAGTACGGCAAATTCCTCCTGTGGGTTCCTGGTATTCTCAGGAGACAGGTCCACCACATAGACGATGATCCTGGTACGTTCGATGTGCTTGAGAAACCGCAGACCGAGCCCCACACCCTTGTGGGCACCCTCGATGATCCCGGGAATGTCGGCCATCACGAAATCGGAACCCTTCCACCTGACCATGCCGAGATTCGGCACCAGGGTGGTGAAGGGATAATCGGCGATCTTGGGTCGTGCACTGGAAACCTTCGAGATCAAGGTTGATTTTCCCGCGTTGGGAAATCCCACCAGGCCGACATCTGCCAGGAGTTTCAGGACAAGGAGATAGTCTCTCTCTTCGCCCGGGACACCCGGCTCACAGTAGCGCGGCGCCTGCATGGTGGAGGTGGCGAACTGGGCATTGCCCCTGCCGCCTTTCCCGCCCCGTGCCGCAACAAAGGACTGCCCTGCTTCCGTCAGATCGGCGCAGACCTCACCGGTATGGGCATCCTTCACCAGGGTGCCCAGCGGGACATGAATGACGAGATCCCGGCCGGAATGGCCAGCGCAATTCTTGCCCTGACCATGCTGGCCCTTTTCGGATTTGTAGTGTGGATGGTAGCGCTGATCGAGGAGGGTATGGAAATGGGGGCTCGCTTCGATTATGATATCTCCGCCCTTGCCGCCATCTCCTCCGTTAGGTCCGCCCCTGGGTACGTATTTTTCACGCCTGAACGAGCAACAGCCGTTCCCGCCGTTGCCCGCTTTTAGGTAGATCTTCGACTCATCAATGAAGTCCATATGCTAAGCAGCACTGGATTTGATATTCACCCTCTTTTTATTATTGAAAAGGGTTTCGAACTTTACGACCCCATCAGTAAGAGCAAAAAGGGTATAATCCCTGCCGCAGCCGACGTTTTCACCTGGATGAATCCTTGTACCGCGCTGACGGACAATGATACTCCCGGCCTTGACTTCCTGGCCATCGAAGCGTTTCACGCCGAGGCGCTTCCCTGCTGTGTCACGGCCGTTTCGCGATGTCCCGCCTGATTTCTTATGTGCCATGGCTTAGGCCTCCTTGGCTGAATCGATCTGGGTGATATAGACTTCAGTAAGGTTCTGTCTGTGACCTTGTTTCTTTCTATATCCCTTTCTCTTCTTCATCTTGAAAACGATTATCTTTTTCGCTCTCATCTGCCGCACGATCTTGCCGCTTACCGTGACACCCTCGACCCTTGGTGATCCGAGCCGGTATTCTTCGCCGCCGACAAAGAGAACCTCGTCGAATGTTACCGAGTCGCCCTTTTCAGCATTGATCTTTTCGATCTGAATCGTGTCACCTGTTTCAACCTTGTACTGTTTTCCGCCTGTCTTTATAACAGCATACATTTTTAGCTCCTATAGCACGTTTATACGAAAGGTTGTTGAGCTATTAATGAAACTTGCCATGATTGTCAAGGGATTTTCCCGCTCGTAGCCATCTTTCTTGCCCGGGAAGGAAATGGACAAAAAAAATGCCAGAAGATAAGGTGTGGGGACGGTTAGCGGAGTATTTTCTTGTCCCGTCTTCTGGCATCAAAAGGAGGTTTCAGTTAAGAACTGTTATCTGAGTACTGAAGCGGCAATGACACCGGTGATACCCGTGCAGGACTTATGCGCCCTGCGCACATGCCGAACGTACGTAAGATACAATAGTTATATGTTGTAAAAGAGCATGTATTGAGCCGAAAACCCCTGTTTTCATCTCTCTATAATGCTAAAGGCATGCCACGGGATCTGATTTCATATAATATTGAATTAACTACCTTATTTTAATTCCCCTCCATGGTTTATGGTGGCTATACCCTAAGGGGATTATGTGGTTAGGGGTTGCAAACCATAAGAACATCTGATGAGATGCGCTAGCATATCTTGAGCTTGATCTTGAAGCGATTATTCCTGTCCCTGCCCTGGTTGACCATATCGGTTACATCCTCGAGGCCGAAGACCTTTTCATGCCCTCCCTGGGGGTTGAGGTGCGGGTCGGACAAGCATGCAGCGCAGAAACACTTGAGGGTTATCTCTCCGTCATCCGTCCTGTAGATCTCCAGTGAGCGGCATTTCTTGCAGAGGGATTTTTCACAACCGTCACACACCTCCACAGCAATGCCTTTTCCACACTGATCGCAGAGACTGTCACGAATTTTCCCTGATCTCATATTCTCTTTCATAGAGGACCCAGCAAATCCACCTTCCCATATTGCGAATGGCGTGCCACCGGCAATCAAGATGCTAACAATCCGATATCAGGTAATTTATCAGTTAACCCGGTTGAACCCCTTGGTATGAAACTCCTGTTTTCGAAGTGGTGCCGAAACCATAATATGGCGAGAACACCATAAGCGGCGCAGCTTCGGGACCATCACCCCCCATACCCTTTCCGGTGACAGGCAGAAGAACTGAGCACGGGAGAACAACAGGTGCCTGAAGGATCGGCGTGGTTTCTAGGGAAAGTAGTTCCTCCGCATTGTCGGGTATGATCTGCTGGAGGCCTTCGAATCCCTGATGAGGTGGCAGCCGATGGAATGCTTGTTTCTCAGCGCAGCCTCTGCAACCATGATCGCAGACTGTGCGCCATGGAAGAGGCTGATAATGTCTTTTGATACCGGCGTTTCCTTGTAGAAGTCTTCGATCCTGAGGTACATGTGCCTCAGTCCGTCAAGGGCAATCTTCAGCCGGGCACTGGTCCGCACGATTCCCACATAGTTCCACATGGTGCTCTTGATGGATACCCAGTCCTGGGCAATCAGTGCAGGGTCCTCGTTCTCTTCAGCACCAAGGGGAATCCAGTCGCGGGCAGTCTTTAAGACCTTGGAACTCACCGTACACCCGGAATTGATACGGGCGGCAATATCCTGCGCGGCATGGTATCCCCAGGTAAGGCCCTCGAGCAGCGACGTCGATGCAAGGCGGTTTGCGCCGTGGAGTCCGGTGCACGAGACCTCGCCAATGGCATAGAGCCCCTTCAAGGTGGTCCTCCCTGCCGTGTTCACATGGACGCCCCCGCAGAAATAGTGCGCTGCCGGCACGACCGGCACCGGTTCCCTGGTAATGTCGATCCCGGATTCCTTGCAGGTGGCATAGATGTTCGGAAACCTCGTGGGGATATCTTCGTCGACAAAGTTGGCAATGTCGAGCATGACATGGTCTTCGGCATTCTCGATCAGTTCCTGCCATATGGCCACGGACACCTCATCCCGGGGCGCAAGGTCCTTGAGTTCCGGGTTGTATTTCTCCATGAAGAATTCCCCCCGGAGATTCTTCAGCCGTGCGCCCTCACCCCGTACGGCCTCGGAGATGAGAAATCTCCTGGCACCCGGAATATAGAGCGTCGTGGGATGGAACTGCATGAATTCCATATTGAGCACCCGGGCGCCGGCACGTTTCGCCATGACGATCCCGTCGCCAACTGTGCCCTTCTCATTGGTGGAGTGGATGTAGATGTCTCCCAGGCCGCCCGTGGCAAGTACGGTGTACTGAGCCAGGAAGGTTTTGACCTCCTTGGTTTCGTCCATAAAGACGTAGGCGCCGATGCACCGGTCATCCAGCACGTACTGGGTCTGGACATCAGAGGAATGGTGGTGCAGCGTGATGAGATCCACAGCGGTGGCATTGGTGATGATCTCCACGTTCTCGTTGATTTTCAGCGCGTTGATCAAAGCCTCTTCGATCTCGTGGCCGGTATGGTCGGCCGAGTAGAGGATGCGTTTTACTGAGTGAGCGCCCTCGCGGGTCAGATCATAGTTCTCGTCCTCAGGTCCCTTGAGATGGGTGAACTCGACATTGAGCGCATCGATGAGCACCTCTTTCACGATACCCGGGCCGTTCTTGGCGAGGAAATCGACTGTCTCAATGCTGTTGATGTTTCTCCCTGCCTTGAGGATATCCTGTTTGAGGAGTTCGGGACTGTCTCCATGGCCCGCGTACACGATTCCACCCTGAGCACGGTTCGTATTGGTCAATACCGGGTTCGACCTCTTGGTGAGCAGACACACCTTGAGCCCGCACTTGGCAGCGATGTACGCACAGGTTGCACCGGCTATGCCGGTTCCGATGATAAGACATTCGGTTTCTTTGACTGTCGGGTTCATCGCTGTATCCCCAGCATGTTCGTGAGGGCTTTGAATGCATCCCTGGCAATGTCTTCCTCCACGACTACCCGGAAAGTATCGCCCTCGAGACTGGTCAGGGTAAGGGCGAGCTTATCCAGGGTGATCTTTGCCATGTCGTCGCACAGCTGCCTGCTCAACGGCATTACTTCCATCAGCGGCAGATACCTCTTGGCCACACGGGCAACCAGGTTGTATTCGGTGCCGATGGCTACCTTGTCGCCGTGTTTGAGCCCCTGGACATATTCGATGATCTTGGCAGTGGAACCGGAGACATCACTTGCCTGGACCGTGTCCGGGTCGGACTCGGGGTGTACGATCACCTTGATGCCCGGATAGTGCCGGCGCAGGTCCTGCACATTCTCGCGGGTGAAGCCGGGCCAGTGTACGGGACACCACCCTTTCCAGAGGATCACCCGGGCGTTTTCGATCTCATCATCGGCGAGGCCGCCCTGAGGCTTTTCAGGATTCCACTCGACGATCTCATGATCGGGGATATGCATGCCATGGGCGGTGTTCCTCCCGAGGTTCCTGTCCGGCATGAAGAACACCTTTTGGGCCTGCTCGAACGCCCAGGCGAAAACCTTCCCGGCATTACCGGACGTGCAGACGATCCCGTTATTCCTTCCGCAGAAGGCCTTTATCTCAACCGATGAGTTCACGTAGGTAACCGGGGTTATTGAGGAGGAGATGCTTCTGATCCGTTCCCACGCCCTGGCTACGTCGTCTTCCTTTGCCATGTCTGCGAGCGGGCATCCGGCATGGAGGTCCGGTATATATACGGACTTGTCCGGTGCGAGGACAGCAGCGGTTTCGGCCATGAAGTACACCCCGCAGAAGACCAGGGTATCGGCCTTGTCAATGGTGGCGGCCTTTTTCGCCAGTTCGAGTGAGTCACCGACATAGTCTGCAAACTCCAGCACCTCATCGCTCTGGTAATGGTGTCCGAGGATGACCAGACGATCACCCATTTCCTGCTTTATCCGGGTTATGGTTGCCCGTGCTGCACTGTCTTTCATGATGCTCCCTCTATGATAAGGGAGATATCCAAAGATTTCATCGAGTGAGTGATATCTCCCACGGATATGTAGTCTACACCGGTCAGGGCAACGTCCCTGACCGTCTCGAGTGTAATGCCTCCCGAGGCCTCCAGCGGTACCTCTCCCTGCACCATCTCCACGGCCCGTCTCATGTTCTCGAGGGAAAAATTGTCGAGCATGATCCTGTCTACACCGATTTTCATGAGTTGTCTAACATCATCGAGGCTCCGCGCCTCCACCTCGACGGGAATCCCCGCACAGGACTGCCGCACCTTTCTCACCGCCTCTTGAAGGGAACCGACCCGGTCGATGTGGTTGTCCTTGATGAGCGCCATGTCCCACAGACCCATGCGGTGATTCATACCGCCGCCGGTCTTCACCGCCATCTTATCCAGAACACGGTGGCCCGGTGCGGTCTTCCTCGTATCGAGTATGCGGGCCCGGGTTCCCTGGACTCGGCTCACGTACCGTGCAGTCGAGGTCGCGATGCCGCTCATTCGCTGCATGAAATTCAGGGCCACCCGCTCTGCCTTGAGGATGTCCGTGGCAGGGCCCCGGACAGCTCCTATGGCCTGGCCTTTCTTCACCAGGGTTCCGTCCGTGATCGTAAAATCGCAGCTGATGGCGGGATTGACCCTATGAAACACCTGGCGTGCGACGTCGATTCCTGCGAGTATGCCCTCTTCCTTGGCCTTGAAGACTGCATGCAGCTGCTCATCACGGGAGAATATGGCCGACGAGGTGATATCCTCGCCGTCTTCCAGCAGGGCAAGATCAATTATGGATTCTATCAGTTCGCGTGTATTCATGGCAAAATCCTTCTATGAGGTTATCCAGGTTTGTTATGGCCTGCTCGAGATCCTTTCTGGCAGCAAAAGACGACGAGAGGCTCAGGAATATGGGATCGTACGCCGGGGGTTCGCAACCGAGGCGGTCATAGTCTATCCTGTCGATATCGTACTCCTCACCCACGAAATAATACTTCCCGAATCGCGGCCTCGTCGTGTCCCGGTAGGGCCACCGCACCTTGAGGGAGAAATAGCTCCGCAGCATAGCGATGAGCGTCGTGTTCGATTCCACCTGACGCGGTAAGATCTCTGCCCCGAGGTTGTCCTGAACGATCCGGAAGAACGTCTTGACAAAGTCGATATCGGTGATCACGCTCCCGTAGAGATACCAGTCATCGAGGCATGCGAGCACGGTCAGGGCCTCGTTCGTGGTGAGCTTCTGGTAGCTCGGGCAGAAATGACCTTCACAGATCTCTTTCCCGTAAAAGCTCTCGTGGCGCTGATCGTTGCCGTTATTGGCCAGGGGATGGAGCATGCAACCCACCCGCGATCTGTCGGCATTGACGAAACCGACAAACTCGCAGGTATAGATGGTCTTGTATATCCGCTTGGCGTCCTCCCGGTGCCTGATGGCGTCCCGGTAGACATCAAGGGTGATCTCGGTCCTGCGTACCTTTGAAAAGAGCCGGGTCCGGTAGTCGAAACGCTTCAGCAGCGAGGCGCGGGTGTTGTCGGCATAATTGTAGATCCCGCAGCAGGCAGCACAGGATTTGGTGCTATCGGGCTGACAGAGATGTATGTTCACCATAGTGCAGCACCATCTTATTTGACGACTACCATGACATCGGTACCGTCCACACCGACCGTATAGCAGGTCTCTTCGAAGGTAATGGTATACAGTTCGGCTTCACCGCCCTCATAGGGAACGAATGCATCGTTCTCGATGAGCACATCGAGGATGTAGTGCAGTGCTGAGAACGTGATATCATCCTCGACGATGATATTGTACATATTCTTCCGGTGGAGAAACGGTATCTTCTCAATCATGGTTTTCCCCTATAACACAATAACCACATCTGAAGAAGAATGAATACGCACAACTCCCAGGCAGACGCACCAATTTTCTGCCTGAAGTCATCGGTGGGACATCCGGCCGGAAATAACGCCTGCAGCACGGGGGAATACTGTCTGATGAAAATAAAAGAGGGAGGAAGGATCGTTCGAAAGGAGGGAATTGCGGGGAGAAGGCTGCTTGAGCCCTCCCCCCGTTGGTGATCTGTATCAGATAAGCAGAGGAGCGATAACCAGTGCGATAACGCTCATGAGCTTGATCAGGATGTTCATAGACGGACCTGATGTGTCTTTGAACGGATCGCCGACTGTGTCACCCACGACTGCTGCCTTGTGTGCATCGCTGTGTTTGCCGCCGTAGTGGCCTTCTTCGATGAATTTCTTCGCGTTGTCCCATGCGCCGCCCGCATTGGCCATGAACAGCGCCATGAGGGCACCGGTCAGCGTGGCACCGGCCAGCATTCCGCCAAGCGCCTCTGCACCGAGTATGAATCCGCAGGCGACCGGGGCGACGACAGCCAGAAGGCCGGGTTTGAGCATCTCGAACAGGGCACCCTTGGTCGCGATGTCAACGCACTTGGCTGAATCCGGCTTCCCTGTGCCTTCCATGATGCCGGGGATCTCTCTGAACTGACGCCTGATCTCCTCGACCATCTTGTATGCAGCCTTACCAACCGAGGTCATGGTCATGGCAGCTACCATGAACGGGATAATACCGCCGATAAACAGGCCCATAACGACCATAGGTTTGGTCAGGTCGATGAACTGGAGGCCTACTGCCTGGCCGAATGCCGAGAACAGCGCCAGGGCTGTCAGTGCAGCAGAACCGATGGCAAAGCCCTTCCCGATGGCAGCGGTGGTGTTGCCGAGGGAGTCGAGCTCGTCCGTGATCTTCCTGACTTCCGGTCCGAGGCCGCTCATCTCGGAGATGCCGCCTGCATTATCGGCAACCGGGCCGTATGCATCAACACTCATGGTAGCTCCAACAGTGGCAAGCATACCGACTGCGGACAGACCGATGCCGTAGAGGCCGGCGAAATAGGATGCAAAGCCGATGGCAACCACGATGATGAAGAGCGGAATAGCGGTGGATTCCAGACCGATTGCAAGGCCGGTGATGATGTTGGTGGCCGGTCCGGTCTGTGATGCCTCGGCAATGACCCTGATGGGCTTACCAGAGCAGTACCACTCGGTTACGAGACCGATGAGGGTTCCAGCGATCATGCCCCAGAACACCGCCCAGAACACGCCCATCTGAACCCCAAGGCTCCGTACGAGCACATAGGAGACGATCAGGAAGAGGATGGCTGCGGTGATGGTTGAATAGCGCAGGGCTTCTGCAGGGCCCATCTTTCCCCACACCTTGACGGACCAGACGCCCACCAGGGAGCAGATGAATCCGACCATTGCCAGAAGCAGGGGCAGTGCGATGTACGACTGCTGTGCTCCCTGCCATCCCAGCGTACTGAGGCTCATGGTGGCGGCAATGGCTATGGAGGCGATTATGGAGTTGACATACGATTCAAAGATATCGGCGCCCATGCCGGCGATATCACCGACATTGTCGCCCACGTTGTCGGCTATAACACCGGGGTTTCTCGGATCGTCTTCCGGGATACCTGCTTCGACCTTACCCACGAGGTCTGCGCCAACGTCTGCGGTCTTCGTATAGATACCGCCGCCCACACGAGCGAACAGTGCGACCGAAGAGGCACCCATACCGAAACCGCTCAGGTACTGCAGCATCCCGGCACCGTTAAACCACCAGTAGAACACGCCAAGGCCGATGAGTCCAAGGGAGGCAACCGCGATACCCATGACCGCACCGCCGCCGAAGTAGGAGATGTTCAGTGCCGCCTCAAGCCCATGCTCTTTTGCAGCCTGGCTGGTCCGCACATTTGCCATGGTGGCGGAATTCATGCCGGTGAAACCTGCCACGATCGAGCAGAGAGCACCACCGAGGTAGGCAATTGCTGTGTACAGGCCCAAACCCGGCGCCAACCAGAGCAGAAGAAATACTACTATGATGAAAACTGAAAGAATGGAATATTCCCTTTTGAGGAATACCATGGCGCCCTCATGAATCTGATGCGCCAGTTCCTGCATCGCTTCAGTGCCCGCATCCTTCTTCTTGAGAGAAAGATACATCGCAAAGGCGATGATAAACCCGATGATACCCAAAATTGCTGCCCCATTTGCCCATTGTTCCATATGACGTTAACCTCCCTTCACGTACTTTAAGTATTTCTGTCACGCCTGTTGTAGGCGTTCATTGCCCTCATTACCCCTTCTGACAGACAGAGCTCGGCAGCGCCTGCAGCAGCCTCGATCTGTTCTCTGACCCGGGGCATTTCTTCATTGGTGAACTGCCCTAGCACATAATCACTCGGGTCGCAACCATTTGCTGGTCTCCCGATTCCACAGCGTATCCTGACAAAATCATCTCGCCCGAGGGCCTGGATAATCGAGTCCAGGCCTTTGTGACCACCCGTTCCTCCCCGTGCCTTCACCCTGACCGCGGCACTTTCTATATCCAGGTCGTCGTGTATCACGATGAGATCTTCGGCATCGATATTGAGAACTCCCAGGGGAAGGCCGCTCAGGTTCATGTATGTCTTGGGTTTGATAATCATCGCAGCAACCTTGTTGATATGTCCCTCACCACAGGCTATGTCCGGCCCAACGTCGTGTATGGGTATGCTCCACTTACGAGACAGAACGTCCGCCACCATGAATCCGATATTGTGGCGGGTCAGTTCGTAGCGTCTTCCGGGATTCCCCAACCCATAAATCACCTTCATCAAAACACCTAAAAAATGAATACTCATTCATCATTGGATTGTATATACCTTATCGCCACGGGGTGTCAAGAGAACTTTCCTGCATAAACGCAAGAATCAACAGTGCAGATATCCCAGGCTGTGCCCCACTCTGAATGCCCGACACCCGGAGCTCTTCCCGAGATCTGCCCTGCCCGTCCCGCCCGGTTCACTCCCGGCAAGTCTTTACCGCCTGGTGCATATTTGCTATGGTTCATCCATGAGTCTGACTGCCGAAGCCATAGAAAGACTGCCCCGCTCCACCGGGGTATACATCCTGAGAAACGATCAGGGACAGATCATCTATGTCGGCAAGGCAAACGATATCAGATCCAGGCTTCAGTCCTACCTTGGCCGAGACACCCGCCCCTACGCACAGCACATCGTCAGCAATACGCACACCATCGATTTCATCATCACGAGAAACGAAACAGAGGCACTGCTGCTGGAAAACCAGTTGATCAAGGCACACAAGCCGAGGTTCAACATCGACCTCAAGGATGACAAGACCTATGTCCGCATCAAGATCACGACGAACAGCCAATGGCCGGGCATATACATAACGAGAAAAGTACTTCATGACGGCGCGCATTACTTCGGCCCCTACTCTTCAGCGCAGGCGACCAGGAAGACACTCAGTGCCCTCGGCAGGATCTTCCCCATCCGCAGGTGCAAGGATACGGTATTCAAGAACAGGACCCGTCCCTGCATCTACCACCAGATCGGCGTGTGCACCGCACCCTGTGTCCACAGGGCATCAAAAGAGCACTACGACCAGCTCGTACACGACCTCATCGCCTTCCTGGAGGGGAAGAACAGGCAGCTCGAACAGAACCTCCAGGCACGGATGAAGAGTGAATCGGCCAGGCAGAACTACGAGATGGCGGCCAGGATACGCGACCAGATCCATGCGATAAAGAATACCCTCGTTCCCCAGGTCGTTGTGGGCAATGCCGCTGCCGACACCGATATATTCGGCACCTACTCGCACCACCGCGACATTCAGATCGCTGTCCTTCATATAGAAAAGGGCACGCTCACAGACAGCAACAACTTTACCCTGAAAGATATCGATCCGGATGATTTCATGACCGGCTGTATCCTCCAGTTCTACCTCCGCAACCCCCTCATCCCGCCGACAATCTATACCGACATCTCCCCTGCGGAAAAAGACAGGCTCGAACAGGTCCTGTCCGACCTGCGCGGCAGTGCGGTCAGCATAAGGAAGGCACTCAGGGGCCGGCCGAAACAGTGGATCTCCATGGCCCAGGACAATGCCCGGAACTACTACAAGGGAACCGAGTCCTCCCCGGTCATCGACGAGATTGCCCGCGGCCTGCACCTCACGACCATACCCTACCGCATGGAGTGCTACGACATCTCGAACCTGCAGGGAACACATGCCACGGCATCCAGGGCGGTTTTCATCGCGGGCGAACCGGACAAGACCCTCTACCGCCACTACCGGATCAGGGATATCGACGGCCAGGACGACTTCGCCATGATGGAACAGGTTCTCACCAGGAGGCTGACCGCAGACGAGGTGAAACCCGACCTCATCGTTATAGACGGCGGCAAGGGACAGCTGGGTATCTGCCTGCGGGTCCTCGAAAAGCTCGACATGCGTACGCTCCCGGTGGTGGCCATTGCAAAGGCGCGGGGACTCAAGACCGACAGGTTCTTCGTTCCCGGCAGAAAGGACCCCCTCAGGCTGCCTGAGCGGAGCGGTGCCCTGCGGGCACTGCAGCGGATACGGGATGAGGCACACCGGTTTGCCGTGAAATATCACAAGCACCTGCGCTCACAATCCTCATCATCCATACTGGAAGACATCCCCGGAATCGGGCCGAAGAAGGCCAGGGCCGTGCTCATGCACACCTCCCACCTCGAGGACCTCTCGAAGATCACCCCGGAGGATCTCGCCGGGTGTCCCGGGCTGAGCGCTGTGAATATCCGGGAGATCGTGGAATTCCTGCACGACTCCCGCTCCTGATCCCTGTTCTGCGGGCAGCTGCGGCGTCCCCGTGGCGGGCACAAGAATGATCTTCCCAATACCTGCACCTTGGTCTATAATCCCGGTCCTATGACAGACAAGAAACGAGACTACATATACCTGATGGAAGGCGAGTACGGCCCTCTCCTGCGACCGATCATGAACAGGCTCTTCTCCCAGATGAATATTCCCGAGCTGTACAAGAAATCCATATCATCCCTGTCCGGAAAGGGGCATATCGTCTATGCTCACACCACCACAAGCACGATCGACGCCCTGCTCGTAAACTACCGCTTCAGGAAAGAGCAGCTCCCGGTGCCCCGCATACTGTTCGGCAAGAAGTTTCTCCTGCTTCAGCCGGTGAGGGAACTCGGGGCGGTCCTCCGGTCCTGCTGTTCCAGGATGCCTTCGGTGTTCGAACACGACTTCTACGGGGAATACTCCCGGGGCGAACACAACGCATCGCTCCTGTTCCTCGACAAGAAACCGCGACGATCCCGATTTGACCCCATCCTGGAACTGCTGAAGACCCAGCGTGATATCGACACTCCTATCTATATAGTACCCCAGCGGCTCATCTACAAGCGGTCGCCGCTGAAGGTGAAAGACTCGACAAAGGAGGAGACGACCGGCATCCGCGGAATCAGGAAGCTGATTACGCTCATATGGGGCCGGGAGCACGGGTTCATCGAACACGGCGAACCCATAAACCTCCAGGAGGTTATCCGCCAGGCCCTCGACGGGAGAAAGTTCCTGGAAGAGACCGCTGCCGAGGTCAGGAGCGAGCTCATACACAGGCTCTCGGTACTCGGCAGAAACATCTCCGGCGCCCCCATCAGGGAACGGTCCTTCCTCATCAGGAAGACCATCAAGGACCCGCTGCTGCAGTCCTTTCTCCGGTCCTTTTCGCAAGACAACAAGAAAAATGTGGAAGATCTCGAACATACGGTTTACCGGCACCTCGACCAGATTGCCTCGGACCTCAGCCCTGCCGTAATCAATATCCTCAACAGAACCCTCTCATGGATCTTCAACAATATCTACGACGGCGTCGACGTGAACGAGGATGGTGTGCAGGCGGTCAAGGAGATGGCCAGAAAAGGATCCCTGGTCTATGTTCCCTGCCACAAGAGCCATATCGATTACCTCATTCTGTCCTACTGCCTCTTCCAGTACTGGATGAGTGTCCCGGTCATCGCTGCCGGCATCAACCTGGCCTTCTTCCCCATCGGATCCCTCCTGCGCCGCGGCGGTGCCTTCTTCATGAAGCGCACGTTCAAGGACAATCCCCTCTATTCCCAGACCTTTTCCGCCTACATCCGTACGATTCTCCAGGAGAGAATCCCCATGGAGTTCTTCATCGAGGGCACCCGGAGCCGGTCTGGAAAGCTCATGCTCCCCAAGAAGGGTCTGTTGTCCATGATCATCCAGGGTTGGGAATCAGGGGTGAGCCGTGATGTCATATTCGTACCCGTGTACGTGGGATATGATACGGTGGTGGAGGAGAACTCATACATCCGGGAGATGAAAGGCGAGACAAAGGAAAAGGAGAACTTCTGGCAGCTCTTGAAGGCCGGCAAGATCCTGAAAAACCGGTACGGCAAGGTCTATATCCGCTTCGCCGAGCCCATCTCGCTCAACGCCTTCATGAAGGGGAAAACGCTCTATTCACAGATGGACAGCACTGAAAAGGACGATCTCTACGATGTCTTTGCACAGCAGATCATCGGGTCCATTTATCAGCAGACCGTTGCAACGCCCTTTTCCATCCTGTCGTGCGTGGTGACGAGCCAGACATCGGCCATCGAGGAACAGGCCCTGCGCAGGGGATTCCACCTCTTCGTGGACTATCTCAAACACCTCGGGTGCAACCTCGCCTCGTCGCTCTCCAATGAGGAGGAGGCCTTCAACGATTCCTATGCGCTGCTCAAGGAGAAGAAACTCGTCACTATCGACGAGGGCGAAAACGAGGAAGACCCCAACCTGGTCGGTTCCGAGGCCGAGAACAGGATACACCTCGAGTACTACAAGAACACGGTACTGAACTTCTTTGTGCCCGCCTCACTCATATGCAATGTGCTCCTCAAGTACGAGTCGGGCATTGACGAGAAGACCTATAAAGAGCAGGTGGCACGTCTTTCATCCCTGCTGGGAAACGAGTTCATCCTGGACATGGATAGCTTCAAGAAGGCTCGACAGTATATGCTGGACAACAGGATAGTGACGCACACAAAGGGCATGTATGCCATAAACGGGGACAACCGTGACATCGCCGTGATGTTCGACGGGCTCATTGAGAATTACCTCGAATCGTACCTCAGTGTCGCCAGGTATGTCAGGAAGGTCAAGGACATGGGCAAGAAAGACCCGCTCAAGGCGATAAACCGCTATGCCTCCAGGATGTACAAGAAAGGCGAGATCAAACGATATGAGGCCCTGTGCCTGCCTGTGTACAAGGGGGCACTCAACACCTTCAGGAAGAAGAACCTCCTGGACAGCCAGAATTCTCTCGCCGATGTAAAGGCACTGGAGGACCTGATCAGGGAGATTGAGGCATATCTTGAGAATTGACCGTCTGAGCCTCTGGCTGCTCATCACCCTGCTGCTCCTGACAGGGTGTTCTCATGTGCCCGCATCGAAATCCGGGTGGCAGCAGGTGGGCACCGCCTCGTGGTACGGGTCGGATTTTCACGGCAGGCCCACGGCATCGGGCGAGACGTACAACATGTACGGGTGCAGTGCCGCTCACAAAACACTGCCCCTGGGTACCCGGGTACGGGTTACCAACCTGGCGAACAACCGCAAGGTCGTGGTGCCCATAAACGACCGGGGGCCGTTTGTCGGCGACCGTATCATCGATATGTCCTACGGAGCGGCCAGGCAGCTTGGCATGGTGAAAGAAGGGCTTGCCAAGGTCCACATCGAAGTGTTACAAATTCCCAGTAACTATACAAGCCGTTACATCTTGCAGTTTGGCGCATACACAGAAAGGCACAATGCCGAGAAGATGGCAGACAGGCTCAGGACTATCGGTTATTCGCCCAGCATTGAAGAGGCATCGATACAGGGGAAACAACTTCACAGGGTCCGACTGGGTGGTTTTCAATCCCTTGAGAAGGCCCAAGGGCTCGCCATGACATTTCGCAGCAAAGACATACCCTGTGCGGTCATCGGCCAGTGACACCAGGACAAGAGCTAAACCATAGATTACTAGGAGGGAGATAGATATGAGTGAGATCATTGACGTATTTGGAAGAGAAATTCTGGATTCACGGGGCAATCCCACGGTCGAGGTAGATATTTATCTGTCCACCGGCGATGTGGGCAGGGCATCGGTGCCTTCGGGCGCATCCACCGGCCAGAACGAAGCCGTAGAGTTGCGTGACGGCGATGAAAAAAGATACAGGGGCAAAGGCACGCTCAAAGCGGTTGAAAACATCAACAAGAAGATCGCCCCTCGGCTCGTGGGCATGGACGTGCTCGACCAGGTCGGTATCGACAATCTCCTTCTGGAACTCGACGATACCGCCAACAAATCAAAGATCGGGGCCAATGCCACAACCGGCGTATCGGTTGCTGCAGCCCGTGCGG